>NZ_JBQCHP010000098.1:0-19926 GCF_051954575.1 Dyella sp.
GAGGTCCTTGGTTTTCTGGATGTCGAACTTGAGCGCGGCGTCGGTGGGCGCGGTGTAGATTCCGTCCGGCCAGTAGCCCTGGTCCAATGTGGCGAGCAGGAAGGTTGGCTTGCCGTTGAGCACGATGCGATTGCGTCCGTCCACCTTCTCGACGGCAATGGTGCGCAGGCCGGCATAGCTGGTTACTTCGTCGTGTTGATCGCCTTGTGCGAGCGTGGCCTTGAAGGTGTAGAGAAAGGGATCTTGCGGGCTCCACAGATGTGGATGCGTGATGTTCAGATGCAGCGGTTGGCCTGCTGGTCCGCTTGCTTCGCCCACGACTTGGCCATTCGCGTAGGCGGTGACATGCAGCGTGGCGTTCGCATCGTTGCCCTGCACTTTCGCCATGACGTCGAACGCGTCCAGGCTGCGCGCCGGTGTGAAGGTCAGTTGCGCAAGGCTGGTGGCGGGCACCGGCTCCAGCCATACCGATTGCCAGATGCCGGAGGCCGCGGTGTAGAAGATGCCTTCGGGTTTCAGCCGCTGCTTGCCGACCATGATGTTGGCAGCGTCAACCGGCGCATGCACCGCGACGATGATTTCCTGCGGACCGTGCGGCCGAAGCGCTGAGGTGACGTCGGCGCTGAAGGAGGTATAGCCGCCGGTATGCTGCGTCACTTGCGTGCCGTTGACGTATACCGTGGCGTCGTAGTTCACCGCGCCGAAATTCAATTGCACGTGCTGGCCATGCGCGGTGAAGGCAGCAGGAATATTCACCAGGCGGCGATAGAACATGTAGTCCGCATGTTTTTGCACGCCGGAGAGCACCGATTCGATCGGATACGGCACCAGCACCTGATCCTTCAATGTGTGGCCGAACGGTGGCGCGCCATGCCCGTCACTGGGCGCGTACTGCCATAAGCCGTTCAAGTTAATCCATTGCGGATGCTCCAATGACGGGCGTGCCAGTTGCGGGCGTGGATAGTCGGGCAATGCATTGGTAGGAGATACCTTCGCCGTCCACGGCGTAGCCAATGGCGCGGTTTTGCCGTTCCAGACCATTGCATCATCAGGCGCCGCTGTCGCTGTCGAAGCAACGGCCACAGCAACGACCATGCTTATCCACGCGCTCGCGCGCCGCATTGCGATGTTATTCGTCATCCGCCCTTCCCTTATTCGTTTCTTGTTGAAAGCCGTCGTGCACGCAGCGCCATAGCATGGCCAACGGTCCGACAAATATCCTGATCCGATCGTCATGCTTCAAAACGCATGATCAAATCCCTTCACATTTTCGCCACATTTTTTGCGATGCAGCGTGACTTATCGCGTCGTCGGCGTATTAATTTGCCGCACTATAAATTAGATCGATCCAAATAATAAAGGTTATTCAGGTCATCGCCGTTGTGAAGACCTGAATGAATTGGCAAGGGTGAGAAGAGCTATCAACGCGCGCCTCGGGGCGACGCGCGAGTGTCGCTGCTTTCTGCCTGCCGGATCGTGGGGAGTTTGGAAGCTGCTGCATGAGATCAGAAGCCGTCCGTATTTCCGTGATGAAAGGCCCGCACGCAAGCCGTGTCGCTGCGTTCGTGGGGTCTGCTACGCGTTGCAGATATCGTTGCCGCAATGCCTCTGGCCTCTGCAAAGAGGCTGGAAATCACCTGTTTCGCCGATGCATTCGATCCATCGCGCGATGCTTGCAATGCCCGCCACTCATGTCGTTCGGACCATTGCCGCGACTTGCGGTAGCCGCAGTTTGCAAACGCGCCCGCATCGACTCGCTGCACGACAGCCATAACAACAACGACATGCATTCCCGCGGCCATTTGTTCCGCACCGGCTACGCCATGACCTGCGGCAACGTGCCGCTTAGGCCAAGCCAAACCCAAGCGCCAGCCGCGCCACGTTCGAGACCTTGAAGCATTCCGTCACAGCGGGCCAGGAGCCTGTTGGACGCCTGTTTTTCAATCGATTCAATTTGAGGAGGGAGGTCCGCAGCAGCAAAAAAATCACGCAGTTGCAGCACGTGATTCAAACAGGGGAATGACCGCGCCCACTGCAGGAGCGCGCACACCAGAAAGGGGAGTTTCGCAATGAGTTACCTGCCATACGTATCCACACGCAAGCCGTTGTACACCGCACTCGCCTTGGCGACTTTGTCGCTGGGCGGCGGCCTGGGAATGCCCGCCATCGCCTTTGCCGCGCAGACGTCTTCGTCTGATGCAAGCACAACGAACCCAACACCGCCCGCACAAACGTCCGACAACGCAAAAGCGAAGAAAACCGCGACCGCCAAGGCTGAAGGCACCACCAATCCCACGACTCTGCAGACCGTTGTCGTTACGAGCTTTCGCCAGTCGATCAACCAGAACCTGCAAGACAAGCGCGATTCCAACTCCATCGTGGAAGTGATCAACGCGCAGAACATCGCGCAGTTTCCCGCCAAGAACATCGCCGACGCACTGGCGCACGTGCCCGGCGTGGTGATTACGCGCGAGTCCGGCGAAGGCAAGACCGTGAGCATTCGCGGCTTGGCGCCGGAACTCACCTTGACCGAGTTGAACGGCAATTACGTAGCCTCGGCCGATACCTCGGCCAGCCTGACGCGCTCGTTCAATTACACCTTGATGCCGGCCAACATGTTCTCGGACATCAAACTCTATAAGAGCCTGGAAGCGCGCCTGGATGAAGGCGGCATCGGCGGCAACGTCGATCTGCGCACGCGCCGTCCGCTGGAGATGAAAGCCAATGATGGCTTTATCTCCATCAACGGCGCAGGCTCGGACAACAGCGCCAGGAAGGACCCGCAGGCCTCGGCGTTGTGGTCCTGGAAGAACAAGGACCAGACCTTCGGCGTGCTCGTCGCGGGCTCATACTTGAAGCGCCGCGACGTCGATTACATGGCCAATGGTTCGAGCTGGCACTGGTGGGCCAACAACTGCACCGACTTCACCACCTGCACCGAGCCGCCGGTCAACGTGCATCACCAGCAATACGGCGCAGACGTAGCGCCCAATCTCGCGCTGTGGCCCGGTGGTGGCGTGACCGACCAGGCCGGCAACGTCTATTCGGGTTACTGGATGCCGCAGCAGTTCTCCACCAGCCGCAATCAGTTGGACCTGAAGTCCACCGGCGTGCAAGCGACCATGCAGTTCAAGCCCACCGATCATTTCCTGCTGACGGGCAACTACTTCCGGTTCCAGCGCGACCAGACGCAGATCACCAACACGCTGGAGGTTCCCGAGTGGGGCCTGCCCACCGGCAGTTACGCGGACCAGCAAGGCCGGCTGCTCGCGCCCAATGGCCTGACGTTCGATCCATCGCACACCGTCGTCACCGGTGTGAACTACGTACTTCCGCCCGCGGGCACGGGCTGCAACTCGACGACCAATCCCGTCACCGGTGCGCAACGGCAGACGGTGGATGTCTGCTCCACCGAGATACCGTGGCTCAACGGTAATTACTCGGTCGAAAAAGCCACGTCGCAAACCGTCAATCTCGAAGGCGAATGGGACGGCGGCGGCAACCTCAGCGGAACCTTCAACGTCGGCCGTACCTGGGCCACGGGCGGCCCGTCGATCGAGCTGGGCATGGCCGCCAAGCCGCGCAATTTCGTCAACGGCCAGTGGGTGGACGGCAGCAACGGCGCCGCGTGGACCTTGAACGGCAAGCCAACCATTTCGGCCACGCCGAATGTGCTGCAAAACATGCTTGCCGGTGCCGGCCAAGTGGACCTGGGTTCGACCGGTTCGAACATGGTGAACACCAGCACCTCGCAGAACTTCGCACAGGCGGATTTCACCTGGGCCTTCGACGACAGCTGGATGCAATCGCTGCAATTCGGCATCAAGTACCGCGACAACCGCGCCGAGCAGCAGAGCAACGAATTGCGCTGGTACTGCAAGGGCACCACGCTGCAGTTCCAGACCTGCGATCCGAACGCCGGCCAGCTGCCGGCGGGCTTCCTGATGCCATACATGCTCAACGGGCACACTGGCGCCTACAACGACAGTGTCTTCCCGGCGATCAATTTCCCGGCCTACTACAACTACCTCAACGCCACCTACGATCGGGTGGTCTACAACAAGCCCCAAGATACCTCGACCATTCGCGAGAAGATCTCGGCCGCCTACGTGCAGGCGAACTTCGACACGGGCACGTTGCGCGGCAACGTGGGCTTGCGTTTTGTCAGCACCGGGCAGGACATCACTGTGGCCGACGACATCACCACCAACAATGCGGTGTACTACCACGATGCGAACGGCAACATCCTGATCTGCCCGACCACCGGCAAGAACATTGCTGGCGGCCCGTGCGCACCGGGCGATTTCCAATACCTGCCGCGCGAGCAATCGGTGATCGAGACGTTCTCCAACGCCACTACACGCAAGCACTACAACAAGCTGCTGCCCAGCTTCAACATCGCCTGGACGCTGCCGAACAACTTCGTGATCCGTGCAGCCGGCTCGCAGGCGATGGCCCGCGCCAACTACACCGACCTGGCCGAACTGGGCAGCCTCACCAACAACACCCAGGCGTACTACAACGACCGCAAGCAGTTCGGCGCCCCCTTGCCGGGCTGGTACGGCAGCGGTGCCAATCCGGACCTGAAACCCTTCACCGCGACCCAGTTCGACGTGGCGGGCGAATGGTATTACGCGCCGGAATCGGTGGTGGGCGTGGACTTGTTCGAGAAGAAGGTGAAGAACTTCGTCGTGCCGGTCACCGTCAACAACATCGTGGTGAACGTAGGCGGCACGCAAGAGAACTTCATGCAGTACAGCACCAACGCCAACGGCCGCTCGGGCACGTCCAAGGGCGTGGAAATCTACACGCAGCACACGTTCAAATCGGGCTTTGGCTATATCGCCAACTACACGCTCAACAAGACCAACGAAACACCGGTTTCGCTTGGCGATACCCAGGTGGGCAAGTCGGAGCTGATCGGCAGTGCCAAGTTCGCGGCGAACGTGTCGTTGTTCTATGAAAAGAACGGACTCCTGTTACGCGTCACCAACAATTGGACGGGACGGACCATGCAGGGCTTGTCGTCGGGCTTGCCGATCTATACGAGTCCCTATCGCCAGCTCGATCTGAATGGTGATTACGAGTTCACCAAGCATTTCATGGTGACCGCGTCGATCATCAATGTGAATCACGCCACGGCGCGTGAGTATCTCGGTGGCGATACCACGGCGAGGTTGTATCAGCTGGAGTATGCGGGGCGGCAGTATTACCTGGGGCTGACGTACAAGTTTGGTGATGGTGGTTGAGAACGCTGAGCCCAGCTCCCTCCCCTGCTCGCAGGGGAGGGCTTGGGTGGGGTTGTCCGAGCTCGCCACATGATTGACATACATCGCGAGCTTGCTTCACCCCACCCCAAACCCTCCCCTACTACACGTAGGGGAGGGAGCAGTTCATCGCATAAGAGGAACCCATGAATCCATTTCTTGCGCGCCTTCATCGCGGCGCTTCGTCGATATTCAATCGCCGTGCTGCGTTTTCCATTGCGCTGACCATCTGCGTTTTTGGAAACGTAGATACGAGCCAGGCCGAACGTAATGACCCGCAGTCTGTGGTTTCGCCCATCGACGAAGCCAATCCACTCGTTGGCACCGCATCACTGGACAAACAATCCCTGATCGGCAACGCCCCACCCCCAGGCGAGCCGCTGTATACCGGCATGACCTCTCCAGGCGCGCACCTTCCGCAAAGCACGACCGAAGCGGCGCCAGTCAACATCAATGTCGATCTCAGTTACCCGACAGGCGTCGCCACCTCCTACGCCTACAACCGCCCGGCCATGATCGGTTTCACCGGCGGCGGCGGTTCCACCTACGGTGGACGCGCGGAGCCGATGATCATGCCAGTGGTAGGCGACTGGACGATGCCGCCCGACTACACGCCGTCGTATTACGACAAGGCCAGCGAAAAGGCCTCGCCCGGTTACTACGCAGTCGATCTCGCCAGCTTCCACACACGCGTCGAACTGACCACAACGCAGTGGACCAGCCTGATGCGCTTCACCTTTCCGGCGAGCCATCGCGCGAACGTCGTCATCAACCTGCGCCGGCCTGGTGGCGATGTGGAAGTGGTGGACGATCGCACCATCCGCGGGGTCAGTAGCAACAGGCGCGCGCAAGACGGATCGGATGGCCCGTGGTTCGTGGCCGAGTTCTCGCGTCCGTTCACCGCGTTCGGCACCTTCCGCGCCAACCATGAACACGAAGGCTTCGGCATCGGCGATCAGGATGTGCAAGCCGACCGCCGTAGCGTATCGGGTAGTTATGCGGGCGCCTACGTCACTTTCGACACGCAAGCCGGCGAGCAGGTGCTGGTCAAGATCGCACACGGCCATAGCGCGCAGGAGGCCGAACAACGGCTGCGCGCCGAAGATCCTGGTTGGGATTTCGCGCGCGTGCATGCTCAGGCGCGCGATGCCTGGGCGAAGTTGCTCGACCGTATCGGAGTGAGCGGCGGCACACCCAAGCAGCGCATGCTGTTCTATTCAACGCTATATCAAGCCTTCGCCAGCCCGCGCCTGGTCGCACGCAAGGGCGAGCATTTCGTCGACACGAATGGCCACGACCAGATCGCCAGCTACAATCGCTACGGACCAGTGCCGTTCTGGGATACCGGCCGCAACCAGATCGTGCTGCTGATGCTGCTTGAACCCAAGGTGCTGCAGGACATCATGCATTCGGAGCTGGATCGCGCGCGCGAACGTGGCTACATGGATACCTCGTTCCACGGCGATCACGCGGTGTTCCTTTACGACGGCGCCTGGCAACGCGGCATTCCGTTCGACTATGCTGACGTCTATACATACTTGCGCAAGAACGCGACCGATCCGAACGGTCCGCGCGGTTATCTGGACGAATACATGAAGAACGGCTGGATTGCCGACATCGTTCCGCCCGGCAATCCCAGCCCGCCCTATGCGGGCGGCAAGGCAGGCGTCGCCACCACGCTCGAATACGCCTGGGACGATCATGCGCTAGCCGATGTCGCCCGCCGGCTCGGCAAGACAGATGACGCACACATGTTTCTGCGCCGCGCCGCAAACTATCGCAACGTATTCGATCCATCGGTAGGCTTCATGCGCGGCCGCACCGGGGACGGTAAGTGGATTTCACCATTCGATCCGGGCGAGCCGTACTACAACTTCATGATGAAGGAAGCCTCGGGCTGGTCCACGCTGTGGCTGGTGCCGCACGACGTGCGAGGCTTGATCAATCTGCTCGGCGGGGACGATGCATTCAACGCCAAGCTCGATGCGTTCTTCTCCACGCCCTATCATCCCAAGGGCATCTGCCGCGACTGCACCGGCATGATCGGGCAATACGTGCAGGGCAATCAGCCGGATCAGCAAGCCGCCTACTTGTACGCATGGAGCGGCCAGCCGTGGAAAACGCAAGCCTTGGTACGCCGCATTCTCGATGAGCTGTATGGCAGCGACGCCAGCGGTTACGGCTTTCCTGGCATGGACGACCAAGGCTCGACTTCGTCCTGGTATGTGCTCAGTGCAATGGGCTTTTATCCGGCCGATCCTTCCAGCCCTGATTACATTCTCGGAAGTCCGATTTTCGATCGCGTGCGGCTGCACATGGGCAACGGCAAGATCTTCGAGGTCGTCGCGCGCAACAACTCGGCGCAGAACATGTACATCCAATCCGCCACGCTCAATGGCAAACCGTGGAACAAACCGTGGTTCAGCCATGCCGACATCGCCAACGGTGGAACATGGGTGTTCACAATGGGGCCCGAGCCCAACAAGGCCTGGGGCGCGGACATTCACGATGCGCCGCCTTCGATGTCGACAAGCGAACTCATCCATTGAAAACAGGCCTGTAAACGTTCTCACGCGGCATCGACTTCGCTGCGCATAAGCTCATCGCCGGGAATAACCGCGTACATAAAAAAACATGCCGCCGCGCGCGGCGTGGCAGGGAGTGTTTTGTTCCATTCGAACCCTTAGCCTGTGTTCGGGCAAGCGTTCGCTTACGCAAGTAGCTCACGTCATCAACAAGGGGGTCAACTAACGGAGGCAATCATGAAGGCGACAAAGAGCTTGTATACGCTGCCCTGGCTTTTATTGTTTCCATTTATCGCCCACGCCGGCGACGTACCCGGTAGCTATGCCAAATACAAATGGGATCCCTCGATTACCTCGCTGACGTCGGTCGATTTCAACATCAAGGTATTAGTCAATCCGGGTTACCGCGCCAATGTCTTATGGAGCACCCGGTTCGTTCTGTCCGGTACCGGCGACGGCGGCCGCGTCGGGATGGAGGACAATGCCGACGTCGGCCCCAATTTCGTGTTTACGGTGCAGGGTGCAACCCAATACCAGACCGGCGCGGCCGGTAGCTATTGCGTTGTCCACAGCGGCACCCCTTCCCGCGTCACATGCCGCCTGCCTTACAACTGGCTGGCCGGCGAGAACTATCAATTCCACGTTGCTTATGAAGGCGGACAGTGGCTAGGCGTTACGATCACCGATACCTACCACCCTACCGTAACCTTCAAGCTGGGCAGCATCCTCACCAGCACCACCGGTATTTCGCCACAGGGCATGGTCGGCCGCACCACTTATCTGGAAGCGAATTCGCCCAATTCGAACTGCTACAACCAGCCCTACAGCGATGTGATCATAGGCGAGCCCAGTGGCAACGGCGGCCAGTACACAGCTAGTGTCTCCAGCTCTGGCGCCGACACAAACTGCGTCAACTCCAGCTCGGTCGCTTATAACGAGTATTACAACGGCGCAGGCAATTTGCTGCGCGGTTTGTACACGGGCGACGATGGCCTTTGCGCAGATGCAGGGAACGGCACCATCAACGTGGCGGCTACCACCCAGACCTGCGACAAGACGAAGGAGTCCCAAGCTTTTGTGCTCGGGAGCGATGGCACCATGCGGCTGCAAAGCAATCTTTGCCTGGACGTCGCCAACGCCGATTCGCCCGCAGGTTCGGGCGTGATCGTCGATCCATGCACGGGTAGCGCCAGTCAGCAGTGGTGGGTTGGAGGCGGCCGTGATCTGCTATTCACCAATCTCGGCAACGGTCAGTATTGCCTGACGGAAGGAGCTTCCGGTACACAGCTGACCGTGCAGGATTGCACCGGATACATCGGCCAAAGTTGGTCCATGCCGATACTGCCGGTGCTGCCGTAGGCGTGGTTTTGATGTGACGCAATGAGTGCCTGTCTCCACGGCCTGATTAGCGTCGAGTCTCAGCTTGTCCGAATGTGTCCCCTCCCCTGCATGTAGCAGGGGAGGGTTAGGGTGGGGTGGGGTGAAGCAACCTCGCGACACATTTCAACAATGCGGCAAGCTCGAGCAACCCCACCCCAGCCCTCCCCTGCGTGCAGGGGAGGGAGCCGTCATTCGCACAGTTAGAAATTCCTCAGCACTCTCCTTCAGAACCGCTTTGTGCGCCACCGCTTGACACCGGTGTCAATTCCGGTCCAGGCTGATATGAAGTTCCAATGCCGGGGGGCATGCTGGGCGTGGCAATCGACCATTCCGATCAATCGGCGGTGATACCGGCGACGCCGTTTCTGGCGGCCGATATCGGCGGCACGCATGCGCGTGTGGCGTGGATGCGCGCCGCGCAAGACGCTGCCCACGGGGTGGAAACGCTGGCTTATCGCGTGTTCGCGTGCGCGCAATTCCCAGCGCTGCCGGAACTGTTGCGAGCCTTTATCGACACGGACGTGCGCGCCACGGTGAAGCATTGCGTGCTCGCCTGCGCGGGCCAGATCGTGGGTGACGAAGTCGTCAACGACAACCTTGCCTGGCCGATCCGCCTGAGCCAACTGCGCGGCGCGCTAGGCCTGGAGGACGTCGCCGTGCTCAATGATTTCGAAGCACTGGCCTATGCGCTCGACGGTCATCTCACCGACGATGGCCGCCACTTGTGTGGACCGGACAAAGCGCCCGGCGGCCCTACCCTGGTGATCGGTCCGGGCACCGGCCTTGGCGCGGCGGTGCACGTTCCCGGCGTGGATGGCGGTTTCGTGTTGACGACGGAAGCGGGGCAGATGGATTTCGCACCGAACTCCGTGCGCGAGCGCGAGATTCTCATGCACCTGGCGCCCAACGGCGGCTACGTGCCGTTTGAGCACATCGTTTCCGGCCCTGGCCTGCACACCATCTACGCCATTGTGTGCACTTTGTGGGGAGAGCCGCCGAAGCTAACCACGCCTGAAGCCGTCACTGCAGCGGCGCTTGCGTGCAGCGACGTGCAGGCCGTGGAAGCGGTGGATATTTTCTGTGCTGCACTGGGAAGTTTCAGCGGCAATCTGGCGATGGTTTTCATGGCCACCGGCGGCGTGTACCTGGCCGGCGGTTTTCTGTCTTCCATCTACGAGTTGCTCAAGCGCAGCGCGTTCGAAGAACGCTTCCTGCATGGACGCAGCGCGAGCGCATTGCTCTCGCAAGTGCCGGTATGGGTGACCGAGCACGGCCGCCATGGCGTGCAAGGTGCCGCTCAGTGGTATCTCAGGCGCGGCATGTCGGCGGCACAAACGCTGACGGCAACGGATGGGGTGAGCGCATGAACCGCATCGCGCTATCGGCATGCTTCCGTTGCATCGCTATCGCATGGCTGGCGACTGCGAGCGTGGCCATGGCAACACCGGCTCCCGCATGGTCGTTGCTGCCGCTGCCGGCAAAGGTCAGCCCTGCCGCATCGGGTGCCAACGAAATCGGCGATGGTGCCGTCGTGTCCGTGCGCGGCGAGGATCGCCAGCAGGTGTTGTCCATCGCGGAACGGTTCGTGCAGCGCGTGTCCGACACGAACGGGTTGCACCTGCACGTGGCGACTAAGGATGCTGCACATCCCGCCATCACCTTCGATGTAAACCCGCACACCGATATCGCTGACGATGCCGGCTATCGCATCACGGTCAACGACGCCGGCATCGTGATCACGGCACGCACGTCGCGTGGCGCGTTCTACGGCAGCGTCACGCTATGGCAGTTGCTGACGCCGCCCGGATGGACGCGTGGCGCGCCGGTCAAGGTGACTTATGGCGTTATCGACGATCACCCGCGTTTCGCATGGCGCGCCTTGCTGCTCGACTCCGGACGGCACTTCCAGCGCGTGGCGCAGATCAAGCAATTGATCGACTGGATGTCGCTCAACAAGTTGAACGTGTTGCTGTGGCATCTCACCGAAGACCAAGGCTGGCGCCTCGAAATCACCAAATATCCCGAACTCACCAAAATCGGCGCATGCCGCAAGGCGGTGGGCCTGGACAGTGAGCTGACCGGTTCGCCCGACCTGCCCTATTGCGGCTTTTACACGCAAGCCGAGGTGCGCGACATCGTGCGCTACGCCGCCGAGCGCTATGTGGACGTGGTACCGGAAATCGATCTGCCGGGTCATTCGCAGGCCGCCATTGCCGCTTATCCATGGCTGGGCGTTACCGGCAAGCGCCCTGCGGTATGGACCGATTGGGGCGTCAGCCCGTGGCTGCTCAAGCCCAACGAAAAGACCTTGCAGTTTGTCGACGACGTGCTCGATGAGGTGATGCGGCTGTTCCCCTCACGCTATATCTCCATTGGTGGCGACGAGGCCGACAAGCAACAGTGGAACGCGTCGCCGGAGGTACGCGCACAGATGCACAAGCTGGGCGTGGCGAACATGGATCAGCTGCAGAGCTGGTTCACCAACCAGGTCGCCGCGCATCTGATTCAGCACGGACGCAGGCCGGTGGGCTGGGACGACGAACTGGTCGCCGGCGCGACGCTTCCCACACCCGAAGTGGTGATGTCCTGGCACGGCAACGACAACGAACGCGTGGCGATCGCGGCTATCCAGCAAGGCCATGACGTGGTGATGACGCCTCAGGAATCGCTGTATTTCGATCACTATCAATCCAACCTGCCCGACGAGTGGCAGGGACCGCCTCCCGCTGCGACGTTGCGGCAAACCTATGACACGGCCGTTATCCCCAATGGCGCAAACGCGGCCGAAGCCAAGCGCATCATCGGCGTGCAGGGCGGCCTCTGGACCGAGCAGATGCCCACCTTCGCGCACGATCAGCACGCGGTGTTCCCGCGCATCGCGGCGCTTTCGGAGCTGGGCTGGTCACCAGCCAGCGCACACGACTGGAACGATTTTCTGCAACGCATGCCGGCCGAACTGGCGCGTTATCGCGCGCTCGGCATCGATTACGCCGACAGCGCGTTTGCTCCGGCTTTCCATGTCACGGCAAGCACGAATGGCGGATTCCGGATCGAGCTATCCAACCAGGTGGCAGCCGGAACGATGCGTTATACGACGGACGGATCGGAACCGACCAACCGATCCACACCCTATGCCGGACCGCTCACGCTATCGGGCAAGGCCACCCTGCGCGCCGCGACGTTTACGCCGGACGGTTTCGAACTCGCCGCGTCCCGCACACAGGTTCTGGATGAAAACACTTTGTTGAGCCGCGACAGCAGCGCGCTTGCGACGTGCTCCCATCAACCGCCCTCGCGCCTGGAAGGCGCCAAGCCTGCGCAAGGGATGCGGCCGATCTACGCGGTGGATATCGGCAACGCGTGCTGGCTGTGGCCGCAGGCACCGCTCAATGATGCCAAGCACGTCGCGATCAACGTGGAGCGCATCACCTGGCGCTTCGGCGACGAAGCCAAGGACGCCGTGGTGCGTTCCAAATCCAGCGCGGCCGGTGAAATCGAAATACATGCCGATACCTGCACCGGACCGCTGCTTGCCAGCCTTCCGCTGCAAGGCGCAGCAGCGATGAAAGCGCAAACAAAGCTTGAGGCAACGCTTGCGATGCCGGCGGGGGCCGGCGTGCGCAATCTCTGTGTTTTTGCCACCGGCGATCCGCGCAATGGCCAGTGGGCGTTGGCGCGAATCACGTTTTCGAAATAAGCGGTACGCGGGGCACGCGCTCCGCGGGTTGGGGAAAAAGGACGGATGGCATCACCACGGCGGGCGAACTGGCGGGCCCCGCCGGGCTACACGTTTTTGGAACACACGGAGCAGTTGAGGTTCGACAGGCAACAGCAACGAGGTCAAGGCCCATGTCCACCGTATTACGCAAGCATCCATTGTCGTTTGGCATCACCCTGTCGCTGTTCGCCATCGTGTCGACGTCGGCGGCGGCATCGCCGTTCGCCGATCAGCAAACTGGCGGCCAGGCCGGTACGGCGCAAACCACGCCGGCACCCTCGCCGTCCTCGCCCAGCGCCAAGAAACCCGACGCCAAAGCCAACAGCGACGCGGAGAAGAACGCGATTACGCTGGCGACCGTGGCGGTTTCCGGCGTGCGTGCGTCGCAGATGCGCGCCATCGACCTGAAACGCCAAGCGGCCAACATCCAGGACAGCATCACGGCAGAAAACATCGGCGCCCTGCCCGACACCACGATCACCGATTCCCTGCAGCGCGTCACCGGCGTGCAGATCAATCGCGATGCCGGCGTGGGTACTTCGGTGGACGTGCGCGGCCTGCCCCAGGTCGGCACCATGTTGAATGGCGAAGTGTTCATCACGGCCGATCAGATCGACTCGCAGCAGCCCGACTTCACCATGTTGCCGTCCACGCTGTTCCATGGCGTGGATGTGGTCAAATCGTCCACCGCCAACGAAACCGATGGCGGCATCAGCGGCGCCATCGACCTGCATACCTATCGTCCATGGGATCTGCCCAGCGGATTCACCTATAGCTATTCGGCAAACGGCGAAC
Source organism: Dyella sp. (assembly GCF_051954575.1). Classification (GTDB taxonomy): domain Bacteria; phylum Pseudomonadota; class Gammaproteobacteria; order Xanthomonadales; family Rhodanobacteraceae; genus Dyella_B. Next base: position 13,686 of record NZ_JBQCHP010000098.1, read on the forward strand.
GCGGCAGCACTACGCGTCATTGGGGGCCCGAGGCCAACGGTCTTATTTCGTTCAACGACCACGGCCGTTGGGGCCTGCTGATCGCCGCCGATTTCTCCAACACCACACGCATGAACGCCACCGAAGGCCTGGACCAATACGGTGTGGTGCTCAATGGCGAGAACGCGGCCAGCGCGGGCGGCTACAACGGCTTTCTCACGCCCTGGAATGGCGCGCCGATTCCGCCGCAGATCGTGCAGAATGCCGACGGCAGCGTGGACGTGAATGGCGACGGCAAATCCAACGGCGTATTCATGGGCAGCCAGGACATCGGCCTGAATGACATCACCACGCAGCGCAAGCGCAAGTCGGGCAATGCGTCGTTCCAGATGGACCTGGGCAATGGCTTCAGTGTGACCAGCGATTATTTCTATTCGCAGCAGCGCGAATACGATCGCAACGTCGGCATCCAGTTCAACTCCACCAACTGGCAGGGCGCCACCTACGTGCCGCTGCAATCGCGCAATACCGGCAGCCCTGCCCTCGGTTCCTACGGCACGCCCGAGCCCGGCTGGGAAGGTTCACAGATCTATACCACCCAGGTGTACGAGAAATGGCCGGGCGACGTGGAGTCGTACTCGCAGATCATCCAGAAAAGCTCGGTGGCGAAGAACTTCAACCTGCAATTGGATTACGACAACGGCGGCCCGTTCACCGCCAGCGTGCGCGGCATCCACGACATCGCCTCGCAAACGAACCAGGAAACCGACGTCAATATTTCCGATTCCGACGGCGCGCTGTGGCCGAACGTGTTGATGCCCGGCGTGCCCGACGGCGCGGTGCCACCCGGCACCTTCGTCTATCCGGCGCAGCTCGGCGGCAATCGCGTGTTCAACGCCAACGGCGTACCGCAGAACACGGTGCCGATCATTGCGGATTTCGGCGGCCGCTACATCAAGGTGAGCATGCCGGCGTCGCTGGCCGCGGATTTCGCCAACCCCAACGGCTGGACGATGAAGACGCTGGAGTCCTCCGGCGACTACAACCGTAAGGTGGCGCTCAATGCGCTGCGCTTCGACGGGCAATACGATTTCCAGGACGGCTTCAAGCTGGAATTCGGCGTGCGCAACAGCATCCGCAACGCCAGCAACGATGGCTGGACACTGGAAACGCCGGTGTATGCAGGCATGGGCGCCAGCGATCCAAATGGATGCCTGGTGCGCTATGTCGGTGCAGACGTTGTGTTAAACAGCGGCACCTGTACCGCCGGCAATGCGCTCGGCTACTACCGCGCAGGCCCCCTGTCCTCGTTGCAGATGCCCAATACCGCCGCGCCGCTGTCGGGCAACTGGCAGAAATACACCAACCTGCTGGGCTCGGGCATCAACTTCTGGGCGATCAATCCGTCGGCGATGATCAACCCTGTTTCGTACTGGAAATCGCTCTATCCCGACACCGTCGAGGTGGGCGAGCCGGGCACGACCTGGGCAGTGCGATTGAAGGAGTTGTCGGGCTATCTGCAGGGCGATTTCAACGGCACGCTTGGCGACATGCCGTACAGCGGCAACATCGGCGTGCGCATGATCCACACCGATCTGGAAACCACCCAGCACTTGAGCGGCGCGCCGGGCTCATACGGCGATGAACCCGTCGACGCCGGCGCATCCATTACCAAGCGCAGCTATCACGACCTGCTGCCATCGGCGAACTTCTCGCTGGATTTGACCGAGGCCCTGAAGCTGCGCCTGGCCTATTCCAAGAACATGATGCCGCTCGACCTCAGCACCTGGGGCGGTGGTTTGCAATTGAACTACTCGCTGGCGGAAACACCGCAAGGGCCGATCTTCCGCGTCTCCAACGGCACCTCCACCGGCAACCCGAATCTCAACCCGTGGCGTTCGAGAAACTACGGCGCATCGCTGGAGTACTACATCAATCCCACCAGCATGGTCAGCCTGGCCTTGTTCCGCATCAGCGTGGACAGCTTCATCAAGAACGGCAGCGTCACCAACTGCACCCTGCCCGACGAGGATGGCGTGGTGCGCAACCATTGCATCGTGATCACCGAGCCCGTGCAGGGCACCGGCAACAGCATTCATGGTGCGGAGTTCGATTACCGCCAGGGCTTTACCTTCCTGCCGGGATTTTTGTCCAAGACGGGTATCGAGGTGAACGCGACGTACGCGCCGAGCAATTCGGGTGAAACGGACCTGGCCGGTCACCGCATTCCTTTCCAGGACAACTCGACCGAATCGGGCAATTTCATTCTTTGGTACCAGAGCGATCACTTCCAGGCACGCCTGGCGTACAACTATCGGTCGCGGCGCGCGGTGATGGACAGCGTGGGAGGCATTACCGGCATGGAGATGTACGAGGCGCCGCAGAAGTATCTGGATGCGTCGGTTTCCTACAAGTTCAACAAGTACGCCGAGGTGTTCCTGGATGGAACCAACTTCACCAACGAGTACCAGCATTACTACCTGGTGTGGCCGGACCAGCCTGCGCATTCGACGTTTTCGGAGCGGATGTTTATGGTTGGGGTGCGTGGGCAGTGGTAAGCGGAGCCTTCTCTGTACTTGCCATGCTGCGCTCCCTCCCCTGCGTGCTGGGGAGGGTTGGGGTGGGTTGTCTGGGCTTGCCGCATGGTTGAAACACATCGCGAGGTTGCTTCACCCCACCCCAACCCTCCCCTACTACACGTAGGGGAGGGAGCAGATCGCGGTAACCGTTAGCAACTCATCAAACCAAGGCAAGCATGCAACACTCCGTACCCCAACCCGCTCGCGACCACACCCTCCACCGCTCCATCGGCCTATTCTCCGGCACCGCGATCAACATGACGCAGATGTGTGGCATCGGGCCGTTCATCACCATTCCGATCATGGTGGCGGCGATGGGCGGTCCGCAGGCGGTGATCGGCTGGATCGCCGGCGCCATCCTCGCAGTGGCCGATGGCCTGGTCTGGGCCGAACTCGGCGCGGCAATGCCGGGCTCGGGCGGAACCTACGTGTATCTGCGCGAGGCGTTCCAATACCGTACCGGCAAGCTGATGCCGTTTCTGTTTATCTGGACCATGCTGCTGGCGATTCCCTTGCTGATGTCCACCGGCATCATCGGCATGGTGGAGTATCTGGGATTCTTCTTTCCCAACCTGGGCTGGTGGGCGGTGCATGGGGTCAGCCTGGTGTCGACCGTCATCGTCACCTGGCTTTTGTACCGGCGTATCGAATCGGTGCGCGCGATCACCGTTGCGTTGTGGATCATCATGCTGGTGTCGGTGGTGGGTGTATCGGCGGCGGGTTTCTCGCACTTCAATGGGGGTTTTGCCTTTGCGTATCCCACCGGCTTGTTCGGCGGCCATTTCTTCGTGGGGCTTGGCGCCGGATTGATTATCGGCATCTACGATTATCTGGGCTACAACACCACCGCCTACATCGGCGACGAGCTGCGCAATCCGGGGCGGACCATGCCCGGTTCGATCATTGTCTCGATCATCGCGATGATGGTCGTCTACCTGCTGCTCAACATCAGCGTCTTGGGCGTGGCGCCGTGGCAGGAGATCGCGCAGTCCAAGTCCGTTGCCTCGTTGGTGGTGGAGCGCAGCTGGGGGCATCTGGCTGCGGCGTTGATGACCGTGCTTATCATCATTACCGCGTTCGCTTCCGTGTTCACCGGCCTGTTGGGCGGTTCACGCGTACCTTTTCAAGCAGCGCAGGACAAGGTGTTTCTTTCCGTATTCGCGCGCCTGCATGCCAGGCACGACTTTCCGCACGTAGCGCTGCTTACGATGGGTGTGGTGACAGCGATCGGCACTTTCTTCGATCTCACCGACGTCATCAACATGCTGCTGACCGCGACCATCATCGTGCAGTCGATCGCGCAGATCGCCGCGCTGGTCGTGCTGCGCAAGCGCCAGCCGCAACTGCCGCGTCCGTACCGGCAATGGCTTTATCCGGTGCCGTGCGCGATCGCGCTGCTGGGCTGGATCTATGTCTACGTATCCGCCTCGACCATGTCGCTGATCCTGTCCGGCGTGTGGATCGCCGCCGGCCTGGTGGTGTTTGCGATCTGGGCCAGGCTCAACCGGTCCTGGCCGTTCGCGCCGGTCGACATCCACGAAGCCTACCTTGGGAAATCCTGACGCCATGCAAACTCCAGCCGCGCTTTGGATCGTCGTTGCGATGATGGCATCGACCGTGCACGCGCAGTCGGCTTACGCGCCCACGCACATCACACTCGATGCTGGCTCCGTCACCGCGATCGACAACTGGCAGATGCAGGACAGTGCAAAAGCCCAGCAAGGTGGCGCGGAAATCTCTTCGGCCCGCTTCGCCGCCACAGGCTGGTATCCGGTAAGCGGCCGCGCCACCGTCATGGCCGGACTGCTGGAAAACGGTACGTATAAAAACGTGTTCTACAGCGACAACCTGCGCGCGGTGCAGGTGCCTGAAGCCAGCGGCAACCTGTTCGTGACGCCGTGGTGGTACCGCGCCGAGTTCACGTTGCCGAAAGACATTAAGGGAAAACACATCCTGCTGCGCACCAACGGCATCATCGCCAGCGCCGACCTGTGGGTGAACGGTCATCAGGTCGCCAACGTCGCCGGCGCCTATCCCGTACATGACATCGACGTTACGTCATGGGTGCACGCGGGCAGCAATGTGCTTGCCATGCAGGTGCATCCGGCCGATCCCAGGAAGAGCTTGTCGATCGGCTGGGTGGATTGGAACCCCACGCCGCCGGATAACAACATGGGCCCGTGGCGCGGTGTGGATATCGTGCAGACCGGGCCAGTCCAATTGAGCTTTCCGCACGTGCTTTCGACGCTGCCGGATCTCTCGCACGCCACGCTGGCTGTCAAGGTAAGCGCGAAGAATCTCGACACGGTAGCGCATGATGCGACCATCACCGGCACCGCGGCCGGCGTTTCCCTGCAGCAGACCGTCCACCTCGCAGCAGGACAAACGCAGGTCGTTTCTTTCTCACCGCAAACAACGCCGGGCCTGGCGCTCGATCACCCGAAGATCTGGTGGCCGATCGGCATGGGCGAGCATCCGCTGTACCAGTTGGAGCTGAGTGCAGCGGTCGATGGCGCAGTATCCGACCGGGCCAGCACGACGTTCGGCATCCGCAGCGTCAGTTCGAATCTCACGAAACAGGGTTATCGCCAGTTCTTCATCAACGGCAAGCCGCTGCTGATCCGCGGTGGCGGCTGGGCGCCGGACATGTTCCTGCGCGACGATTCCACGCGCATGGAGGCCGAGTTCAACTACGTCGTCAATCTCGGCCTCAACACCATCCGCAGCGAAGGCAAGCTGGAAAACCAGCGCTTCTACGATCTGGCCGACCGCAACGGCATCATGGTGCTGGCGGGCTGGGAGTGCTGCGACAAATGGGAATCGGCCGCCAAGACCGGCGGCTCACCGTGGACTGCCGCCGACCTCAAGGTGGCGGAGGAATCCATGGCCAGCGAAGCGCGCCTGCTGCGCAACCATCCTTCGGTGATTGGTTTTCTGATCGGCAGCGACAATGCCCCGCCGCCCGCCATCGCAAAGATGTACGTCGATACACTGCGCGCAGCGGACTGGTCGTTGCCCATCGTCTCGGCGGCGGTCGACCAGGGCACCGCCGAAGCCGGCCCTTCCGGCATGAAGATGGCCGGCCCGTACGACTGGATACCGCCGGCATATTGGTATGCCGACAGGCTCGGCGGCGCATTCGGCTTCGACTCCGAAGTCAGCGCGGGCGCCGATATCCCGCGGCTGGAAGATGTGCAGCGCATGCTTTCACCGCAGGAACAGGAAGCACTGTGGAAATATCCGGACTCAAGGCATTACCACGCCTCCGCGGATTGGTCGACTTTCGCGGTGCTTACGCCGTTCGACACGGCGCTGGCCCATCGCTACGGCGCGCCGACGAGCCTTGCCGATTACGTCGCCAAGGCCCAGCTCGACAATTACGACAACGTCCGCGCGCAATTCGAGGCGTTCAATGCGCATATGGATGCGGCCAAGCCCGCCACCGGCGTGATCTACTGGATGCTCAACAACGCATGGCCGTCCCTGCACTGGCATCTGTACGACTACTACATGAATCCAGCCGGCGCCTATTTCGGCGCGAAGAAAGCCAATGAGCTGGTGCATATCCAATATTCGTATGACGACAACGGCATCGTGCTCGTGAACCATGCTCTGGACGATGTGCATGGCCTGCAGGCGACGATCCGCGTACGCAATCTGGATGGCAGTGTGCGTTACGAAAA
>NZ_JBQCHP010000099.1:0-6857 GCF_051954575.1 Dyella sp.
GCCGTCGGCGAAGGCAGACCGGCCGTCTGTCGAGACGGCGGATCGAAGGCATGCGGACAGACAGGGCTGGCCCAACTAGTGAATTTAAAGGGATGGGTGATGCCTGGAAGGCCCGCAGGCTGCGCCGCGCGGCTTGGCAAGACGGCCAGTCTTCCCGGCGCCGCGCAACACACCCTGCGAGCCTTCCAGGCATCATGACGACGGCGATACTTATTCAGTGCTGCCTTAATACCGACCATGGTCAGGCAGTGCCATTGCAGCCTTTGCAGACAAATTTTTAATCCTTTGCCGGACTGCATGCAGCGCTTTAAACCATGACGTGCACGGGCGCATCCAACTGTGCACCGACGTCGGAGGAACGGACATGATCGAACTGATGGCAATCGCTTTGGTGGTGGGCGCACTGTGGCTGGTCGGTTCCTTGATCGGCCTGATCTTGAAGGTGACTTTTGGCCTGATCGGCGGCGTCTTCGGCCTGCTTGCGGGCGCGCTCGGTTTGTTTATCGGCGGCCTGGTGATGTTGCTGGTGTTGCCGCTGATCGCGCTATCGCTGTTGCCGGTGCTGTTGCCGGCGCTGCTATTGTTCGGTCTGGTCTGGACAATTGTCCATCTTGCGCGCAAGCCGGCGCTCGCGCGGCAATCGTAATCGTCAATCGGGAATCGCAGAAACAACCTCCGGCAAGCCTGCCGCGGCCATTTATTACGATTCCCGATTTTCGATTCTCGCCCCCCTTTACAAATCCTGCACCACGAAATCAACCGGCACGCGCGCCCACGCTTTCACCGCGCGGCCGTCCATGACCGCGGGCTGGAACCGCCAGCTCGACAACACCTGTTCGCGCGCGCTTCTATCCAGCACGGAATAACCGCTGCTGTGCTCGACCACCACGTCGATCGGCTTGCCGCTTTCATCCACCAGTACGCGCAGCAACACGGTGCCTTGCATGTGCATGCGCAATGCCTGGATCGGAAAGTGCAGCGGCGAGGAACGATACGCCAGCGACACCACTCCCTGCGCCATGCTCGGCGGCGGTATCTCGGTTTGCGGCGGCGGACTCGGTTGCGGGTTGTCAGAAACCTCGGTCGAAGGCGGCGCGGTGATGACCGGTGGCGACATCTTCGGCAGTACATGCACCGGCACGGTGATCGGCACCGATTTCTGCAGCGGCACCACATCGATCGGCGGTGGCGGCGGTGGAGGTGGCGGATCCCGGAAGATCTGCATGGTGGTGGTTTTGGTGGCTTGGACGACTTCGGCAAACTGCGGCGCCAACGGACGCAGCGCGAAGACCAGTGCAGCAAGGTTGAGGGTGATAGCCGCACTCAATGCGGCAACGCGCTTCATATCCAGATCCGGATGATGCGCACGACGAACGACAGCCAGGCCTGCGGACGACATAGGACGACCTCCTGACAGAACGATGTGAGTTGTAGGCACCCGGGATGCTCTGTTCCATTCTGCGCAGTGCGTCACCAGCCCTGTCTGTCCGCATCTCTTCGGTCCATCGTCTCGACAGACGGCCAGGCTGCCTTCGCCGGTGACCCTGTGATCTGCGAACAGACAGGGCCGGTGACGCCACGCAGAATGGAACAGAGCATCCCAAGCCACGCCGTGTGGGGACACGGGGGGGATCGTGGCCGGTGCGGCTCCAGCGTATGCCTGCTTTTCCGGTTTGTGCAATAGCCGTCCAAATTGCGTGAAAAAACAGCATCCTTTTCACCGGCGGTGCACGGCCCGGCGCCGACAGTGCCCCGGCCCCGCCTGCCGGGGCGAACGACAAGGATCGTGCCGGGGACTTGCCCCATCGGGGAATTCATCTGTGTCGTGCTTCACCTCGAGTGGTGAAAAAACCCTCCGTATGCGAAGGAGCGCGTTCACTCATGTTCAAAGAGGGAGTACGCGTATCATGAAATCATCTACACAGCGGATAAGCTGGAAAGGTGCCTGCGCACTGGTCGTCATGGCCGTGTTCGGTGCCTGTGGCGCGACACTTGCGGCGGACAATGCCGCGCAGACGTTCACGCCCAAAGCGGTCGGCGAATTCGAAGCGAGCGTGCGTCCGCAAGGCGTGCCCACCGATTACGTGGTGACGCCGAACGGCTTTTTCTCGCCGTCCTGCGTGCAACGCGTGGAAGAAGGCGAAACCCTGCAAGCGGACGGCAGCATCCAAGCCGCCAACGGCCTGGTGCGCAAGGCGGCGCTTTGCACGCAGCCGCACTATCGCTTCGACGGCTCGCGCGTGGAGCCCAACGGCAGTTTCTCCATGCCGCCGATCCAGGCGCGCCAGCCCACCATCAACGGCTGGGTGGAAGACGCCAATTACTCAAGCTCAGTGAACATCGGCAAGCTCGTCGCGACCTGGAAGGTGCCCAGCACGCCGACCAACCAGTCTGGACAGACCGACTATTTCTTTCCCGGACTGGAGCAGTTGCCGACCGTGCAGAGCATCCTGCAGCCGGTGCTCGGCTATGGCGCCTTCAGTGGCACGGTGTGGACGCTCTCGAGCTGGAACTGCTGCGTCAGCGGCACCACCTACTACAGCGGCCCGATCAACGTGAGCGTGGGCGACACCATCCTGGGCACCACGCAATGCCAGGCGGCCAATAGCTGCAGTACCTGGAAAGTCATCTCCAAGGACGTCACCAAGGACACCAGCACCACCTTGACCACCAGCCCCTACGGCAACCTGCGTTGGGTGTTCGGTGGCGTGATGGAGGTGTATGGCGTCAGCAGTTGCAGCCAGCTGCCGGCCAGTTCGCCGCTGACCTATTCGAGCATCGCCGTCTACAACACGGCTTTCACCAAGATCTCGAGCACGCCATGGGGCGCGGATTACCCGGTCGGCTCGACCTCGCCGCAGTGCAGCTACAACGTATCCACCACATCCAGCAGCGTGACGCTGAGGTATTGACCCCAGGCGCCGTCGGGCTCCCCCGCCTCAGGCAGGCGGGGGAGTTTTCTTTGCGGAGACCCCAAAAAAAAACCCCGCGGGGGTGCGGGGCTGCAGGATTAACGGATATCGGGGAGGCGATATCCGTGACAGTTATTTTCCAGATAGGGAGCTTGGTGAACCGTGGAGTTCGCGTGACGGCGTTCTTCACGCACTGCACAGTGTGATGTTTGCCACAATTTCTGCGGATCCACGCGGGAGCTTACCGATGAACATCCACCGTTTCGTCAAAGGGGCAGGAGCCTTGGCGCTGTGTCTGGTCTGTTTGGGACTGGCGGCGCCAACCCGGGCGGCCCAGGACATCCACTGCAAGCTGCAATTTCGCCTGTCGGGCTGGTCGGCGTTCTACAAGCGGGCCGAGGGCAGCGGCACGGTCACCTGCGACAACGGGCAAAGCATGCAGGTGCATTTGCGCGCTGAAGGCGGCGGCCTGACCTTCGGCAAGACCGAGATCGACGACGGACACGGCAGCTTCACCGGCGTCTACGACATCCAGCAAGTGTTGGGCCATTACGGCGGTGCCGAGGCGCATGCCGGTGCGCAAGCCAGCGCGAACAGCCAGGTGGTGACCAAGGGCAACGTATCGCTGGCCTTGACCGGCAAAGGGCGGGGCTGGAACCTGGGCGTGGCGTTCGGAGCGTTCATCATCGAACGCTAGACGTTGCCCCGGCGAACGCCGGAGCCCGGCGACTTCCATTGCCAGCAAAGCCGCCGAGCCCCGTTTTGCAGGAACGACGCGTTACTGCTTCTGCGCCGGAATGAACTGCGTCCGCACCGCTTCGGCCATCTGCTCCGGCGGCAGCACGCCCTGGCCGATGATGAAGTCGTTGAACGCCTGGTGGTTGAACTTGTTGCCCAAGGCCAGTTCGGTCTGCAGGCGCAGCTGCTGCAGGTGCATGTAGCCGTAGAAATACGCCGTCGCCTGGCCGGGGCTGTTGAAGGTGTAGCGATCCAGTTCCTGGCGCGTCATCGCTTCGGACAGGCCCACGTCGTAGCGCAGTACGTCATGCGCGCGCTCCTTGCTGATCAGGCCGAGGTTCAACATCGGATCGAGGAAGGCGCGTGCCGCGCGCATCAAACGAAGCTGCAGCGTGACGAACTGCCCGGCCGGTGGCTCGTACGGCAGCATCTCGCCTTCCGAATACAACGCCCAGCCTTCCACGTTCACGCTGTTGAACGCGAACAGGCTGCGCGCCAGGGAAACGCCGCGTTCGACCATTGCCGCGTATTGCAACTCATGTCCCGGACGGCCTTCGTGCGCGGTGAGCGACCAGGCAGCGGCTTTGTAGGTGAAGTCGTCATACGCATCCGAGCCGCCGTTGGCGGAAGGATTGCCCATGGTCAGCACGAAGGTGCCGCGTTCGCCATGGTTGTTGACCAGTGGTGGTGGATCCATGTGCGGTGCGGGCGTGGAGGCCGCCTCGGCTTCGGAAGCCACATGGATCTGCATGTCGCGCTGCGGCAGGGTCACGATGTGCTCGCGGCGGATGGTGTCTTCGATCTTGCCGATCACCTCGTGATACCACGGCATCACCTGGTCCTTGCCCAATTGCTGCTTTTTGAGCGCCTTGAGCACGTCGCGGTAATCGGTGGAGGAAATGCCTTCCTCCTTGGCGACGATCGGCGCCATCATCTGCATCGCCTGCCGCACCTCGGAGAATTCCAGTTGCGCCTGCTTGATCAGCTCTTCGGGCGCAATATCGATGCCCGTGCTCTTGAGGTTATAGGCGTATAGCGGTTCGGGCAGGCGGAAGTCGGTGCGTTGACGCGGCACGATGGTCTTGCGCACCCATGCGTCGTATTCCTTGAGCTGCGCATCCAGCGCATCGAGTGCGGCCTTGGCCTGGGCATCGTCGAGTTTGTATTTCCCGAACAGCTGCCGCACGCCTTGTGCATAGCGCTGGCTGTTGGACAGCTGTTGATCGACGTTGCCTTTGTATGGCCCAAGCAGATGCGTGTCGGCCAGGCGCGCCGCGGTCTGCGCTTCGGCCAGCTTGACCAGCGGCGTGCAGCCGGGCGCCGTGCCCACGTAGCATTCCAGGCGCTTGAGCGCGTTCGGCCGGCGCTTGGCATCCACCTCGTCGCGCAGCAGTGCGAATTCGCCGTTGAAAATAAGCTGGCCCATATCCTGGTAGGGCAGCATGTATTTGTCGTTGAGGTCGATGCCTTCGATCGACAACCCTGCCGACTTGATCATGATCTGAAGATCCTGGCGAACGTTCGGATCCTTCTCCGCAGCCAGCTTGGCTTCGAGGTTGCGCTTGGCCTCGACCAGCGCCTTGCGCTGCCGTGCGTCGGCATCGGGCTTGAAATCGCTGACCTTGTCGTCGTAGCCGGTCAGGCCGATCTGCGTGGCGTTCTCGGGATTGAACGCGCCGATGACGTCGAGCAGAACCTTGGCGTCCTCGTTGCTGCGTTCGACCCACGAGGGCGACTGAGTAGCTTGTGCGTAAGCCGATCCGGTGGCAGCCAGGGCGATCGCCGCGGCCAGGGCGAGACGTTTCTTCATGATGGATATCCCTATGAGCTCGGTTGGTCGCGCGAGCTTATTCGCTAAGGCCGGGCTGCTGCCATGCCCCAGAAGCTTGGTTACAGATTAAGCAGCCATACCCCGGCGGCCAGCGCCACCATCACCACCGACAGCACCAGCTTCACCAGCGTGCCGAACAAGAGGCCCAGCCAGGTGCCGATACCCACGTGGGCGGAACGCAGCACGCTTTTGCTGGAAATGAGCTCCCCGGCCAGCGCGCCCACGAACGGGCCGAGGATCAGGCCGGGTATCCCTAGGAACATGCCGATGAACGTGCCGATCGATGCGCCCCAGATCGCCATGGAGCTGGCCCCCACGCGCTTGGCACCCAGCGAGGCGGCGATGAAATCCATCGCCACGCCGAACGCGGCCAGCACGCCTAGCACGATCAGCCAGCTCACGCCCAGATGCTGGTAATCGTCTAGCGCCGCCGCCAGCCAGATGCCGCCGAAGATCATCGGAATACCCGGCAGGGTTGGCAGTACGGTGCCGATCAGGCCACCCAGGATCAGGGCGATGGCCAGTGCGTACAGCGCGATATCCATGAAAAACATGCGGAGGTTCCCTGGCAAAGTAGATCGGCCACAATAGTCTGTCGCCGTTTCGCGGCGGACGCGTTACTTACTGGGTGAACCCGTGCCAGATACCACCACGCTGCTGAAGGCCGACGAACTGGGGCGCATCGAGATCGTCGAGCGCAACGGCGTGCGCTGCATACGCCGCGATATCCGCGCCGCGCGCTGGTGGGCACGCGCCTTCGCCCATCGTGCCGCGGCGCGTGAAGCGCGTGCGCTGGCCAAGCTGGAAGGCATCGACGGTGTGCCCGCCCTGCTGGCATGGAATGGCCGCGAACTGCTGCGTAGCTACATCGACGGCCGGCCGATGCAACAGGCGCAGCCGCGTGACACCGCCTACTACCGCAATGCGCTGCGCTTGCTGGCGCAACTGCACCGGCGCGGCATCGTGCACAACGATCTGGCCAAGGAGCCGAACTGGCTGGTGCGCGTGGATGGCGGCCCGGCGCTGGTGGATTTCCAGATCGCCTGGACGCGCGGAAAACGTGGCCGCCTGTTCCGGTTGCTCGCGCGCGAGGATCTGCGCCATCTGCTCAAGCACAAGCGCACGTATTGCGCGCATGCATTGAGCGCACGGCAGCAGGCGATGTTGAATACGCCCGCGCCGCATTCGCGCCTGTGGCGCGCGACCGGCAAGCGGCTTTACAAGTTGATCGCGCGCAGAGTGTTTGGGTATTGGGATAACGAGGGGAAGGGAAGAGTGCGCGACTCGTAGGTTGGGTTAGCGCAGCGTAAACCAACCATTGTTCGCGATGAGGAAGTTTAGTTTTGTTAAGCTGGGCAAACCCAACCAAAAAATTA
>NZ_JBQCHP010000100.1:0-20896 GCF_051954575.1 Dyella sp.
ACGCCACACTGCGCGGCGTTTTCGCCAGCACGGAATTATCATGAAACTGTATTACCTCCCCGGCGCCTGCTCGATGGCCGATCACATCGTGCTCGAATGGATCGGCCATCCTTACGAGGCACAGCAGGTTGCGCGCGATGCGCTGCGCTCGCCGGAGTATTTGTCCTTGAACCCTTCCGGACAAGTGCCCGCGCTGGTCGTGGAAAACGATTGGGCGTTGACCCAGAACGTCGCCATTCTCAATTACCTGATGGATCGCTTTCCGGAAGCGAAACTCGACGGCGACGGCACGCCGCGCGAGCGCGCCGAAGTAAACCGCTGGCTGTGCTTCCTCAATGCCGACGTGCATGCGGCATTCAAGCCCTTGTTCGGTCCGCAGCGTTTCATTGCCGACGAATCGCAACACGCGGCCTTGCAAGCTGCGGCGAAACAGCAGCTACGTGGCCACTTCGAACGCTTGAATGCTCAGCTGGCCGATCGCCAATGGTTGACCGGGCACCGCTCGCCGGCGGATGCCTATCTTTTCGTGGTGCTGCGTTGGGCCAAGGGCAAGCAGGTGGACCTGAGCGGGCTCGATCATCTCGAAGCATTCAGCGCGCGCTTGCATGACGATGCGGGCGTGAAGGCGGCGATGGTCGCCGAAGGGTTCTGAGGTTCCGTTCCCTCCCCGCCAGCATGCTGGGAGGGAACACCGTTCAAAACCGCAACCGCAGAAACACCGACGGTCCGTCCATCCGCATCGCCAGCTCATCGTTGTACGTGTGATGCCCCTGGTGAATATGGATGCGGGTGTAGTCATACTCCGCGCCGAAACCAATGTTCCGCCATGGGAACCATTCCACACCCAGCGCGGCATCGTAGATATGCCCACCGAGGTGGTTGCCGTTCTTCTTCACGCCCGACGCATTGAGATACATGCGCAGGTTGTTGGTGAACGCATGCCGCCATCCAAGCTGCAGGTCCGGAGCCCAGGCGCTGTGCGTGGTGGAGGTCGAGGCATAAGCAGACGCCTGCCCGATAAACGGGCCGCTTAGCGTCGCCTCGCCGCTAATGCCCGCATGCACCCGGTAATAGGCCGCACCCACGCCAAGGCCGAACACATCGCTGCCGTGCCCGAACCACCACTTGTAGGCGGCGCTGCCGAAATCGAAATTGACGCGTCCCGTTACGGATGCCGAAGCGTCGAACGTGTTGCCGTTGAAGCCGATAGCGGTAGACAAGGTGCGCGTGCGGGATTGGTCGACACGGTAATAGTCGAACGAAAAACCCTGGCTTTCACCTAGCAGGAAATCGAAACGCACCCGCGGCTCGACTTTGCGTGACGGGAAACCCAGGTCGTTCTGCAGGTTGATGTGCCCCTTCACGTCGACGTTGTTGAGCCCGGCGCTCACGGTGGTACTGGTATGGGCATCATAGGCACCCAGCCACAGGCTGACGCGGTCGAGCGCTGGAGAAACCTCCGGATCGGTGTTGTCGGCCAAGGCCACGCCGCTGCTCGAGGCACACACAGCGAGCAGGCAGCAGCGCAATACATAAGCGGGGACGGTACGACGCATGACGGAACTCCTTGTGTCTTCTGGCACGCAGTGCCCGCGAAACCGTTGCGTTCGCGAAGAAATTCAGGAGTGACCGATACTAGATACCCGCAACGTGCACATGCCGTGCAAAACGCGGCATTTTTTTGCGCACACCCGGCAAGCTTAAGGATGCTCTGATCTATTCCACGTACCCGGCATGACGTCCAGAAGGCCTGCAGGGTGTGTTGCGCGGCGCAGGGCAGACTGGCCGTCTGTTCAAGCCGCGCGGCGCGACCTGCGGGCCTTCTGGACGTCACCCCGTCATTTAAATTCAAGACGTTGGGGCCGCACGGTATGCGCCCCTCGCTTCGCCCCGTCGTCTTGACAGACGGCCAGTCTGCCTGCACCGACGCGGCAAACCGAGGGGCGCATACCGTGCGGTGACGGGTGCGTGGAATAGATCAGAGCATCCTTAAATGCGTCAGAACATCATCGGCACGCGCACAATCAGCGTCGCATCTGGCGTGTCGCGCGTAATGCCAACACCCAGGGTGAAGTTCAGCGTACGCTTTTCGTTGAACCGATAGGAACCGCCTACCAGCAGCGAACCCAGCCACACCTTGGTCGAGCCCGGCAGCTTGCGGCCCGATTCGCGCGTCTCGCCGACAAAGGTCTGGTCGTAGCCGATGCTGAGTGAGGCCTTGTCGTTCAAGGCCATGCCCATGCCGATGCTCACGTCGGCCTCGTTGCCCATTTTCACGTTGCCGAGAAACTGCTTGCCGCCCAGCAAGATGTTTTCCGAAACGTTATGGCGTTCGACGTTGTAGAGGTAACTGAAATTGCCGAAGAACACCACCGGATCGGACGGAAACAACCAGGTCAGCCCCGGCTGCACGGTATAGAAGCCGGTGCCTGTCGGCTGGCGTATTGGCAGCCCGGTGCCGGTAAGATTTTGTACGCAGCGTGTCTGGCAGTCGGTGACCACCTCGAACGGATCCTTGCCGGTGCGCGACTTGAAGCGCAGCCAGCCGATGTAATAAGCGCTATCCGCGCCGCCATTGTTGATCTGGTAGCGCAGCGTGGCCTCGATATCGCCCAGGCCTTTGCCACTGGAGCCGAACACGTTGTTTTCGGCCGAGCCGGTAAGCACCTCGCGGCTGACGGTATCGGTATGCGTATCCACATAAGGCACGCGCACTTCCAGTTCCATGCGATTGGTAAGGCCGTAGCGCGCGGTGAGAATGGCCGTCTGCGTGGTGCTACGCACCTGGCGCACGTCGATCAGGCCGATCAGGATGGCGGGAATGATGGTGTAGCCGATCAGCGAGACACGATCGGCCGTGGAATAACCAAACTGATAGGTCGGCTCGATCACGATCTTGCCCTTGGGCGTCAGCACACCGGGCTGCTGGAAGATCGGCGCAACCTCGGGTGGACGCGAACTTTCCGCCGGCGCCTGGCCCACCGGTGAAGGCCCTTGCTGGGCGGCTTGCACGTCGGTGTAGCTATCGGCCGAAGGCATGGACAGTGCCGCGGCGCCCGCTCCACCGGCGGCGATATTGCCGCCACGTTGCCGTGCCAGCACATCCATGCCCACCGCATGGCGCAAGGCCCTGTAGTCGGCTTCCTGCTGCGCAAGCTGGCGCTGCAGGGCTTCGATCTGGCCACGCATCACTTCGATCCGCTCGCTCTGCTCGGTCAGCCGCTGCCGAATCGCCGGCGACGAACTGTCGTCCGCGCTCGTTACGCTCTGCGCGGTTGCCGCACCGCAGACGCCCATAAGGCTGGCGCAGCCTATCGTGTAAAGCCACGGCCTCGATGCGCCTTTCGTGCTCCGATCCTTCTTATGCATGACCTTCCCCCTCTGCGATAGCGCGCATGTCCGTTTTCAATGCGACAACGCCTGCAACTGCTGCACGGTTTGCAGGCTCTGCTGAAGGTTCTGGTTGCGCAGTGCGTTGAGCGCGTTCACCGAAACATTCAGCGTGGTCAGGCTGCGGATTACCTGGTTATCCACCGTGTTCTGGATCGTCGTTGCCGCGTTGGCTTGTGCGATGGACGCGGGAATGACGGTGCTGGTCACGATCGGGCTGCTCGGTGTGTTCGCCTGTGTGACGGGTGGGACCACAGTGCTGGCCCGACCCGCCGCTCCGGCTGTCGACGAAGAGGTATCAACCGTATTGCCCGCCCCTACTTGCACGTTCACGGTGCCGAGCGCTGCAGCCAGCGATACCGCCTGCTGCGTGGTGATATGCGCCAGATCCGGAATCGTCACGTTGAGATAGGTAACCAGGTTGCCATCGACGTACACGGCGCGCTGGATGCCGAACGACGCCTGCAGGCCATCGCCAAGATCGAAACCACCGCGCACCGCGTCGAGTCGCGCGACGGAAACCGGCCGCCCGAAACCGGCCACTTGTTGCGCAAGGGGTAAGCGATCCTGCGCGTGTACCGTCGTCACACAGCAAGCCAAACCGAGCAAGCCGATGCCGCACCAAGGAAGACTGGAACGCTTCATGGGCCACCTCATATGTCGCCAGGTCCGTATTTGTGCATGGTGATCGTATCCAGCCCGCGCCGGTCGATGCCCACGCCCAGTGGCGCGATCGGTGCGTTGCGCCAATCGCTGTCGGTATTGAAATGCGCCAGCTCGCGCCGGTTGTGGATCACGAACACCAGGCCGTTCCGCCACAGCTGATCGAAGCGACCCATGGGAATGGCGCGCGTGCCGCGCGCGGGATCGCCCAGCAGCACGCGTCCGTAACGCACGCCCTTGACCACCACAAAATGGTGATAGCCACGATCCTCGATCAATACGATCGCCGGCAGGTTCGCCTGCTGCAGTTGAGCGAGATTCGCGTGAAAACCGTCGGCATCGAAGCCGATACTTTGCAGGTAGAGCTTGATGTCCAGCAGCGAGAAACCTTCCTTGTTGATCTTCGAGCGATCGCCATGCGCGTACATCTGCTCGAATACGGCCTGCTCGTTGATCGGATAGTCGTATTGGTAGGTCAACAACGTCGCCACGGCGGCGGAGCCGCAGCTGAAGTCGTACCTCTGATGAATCGTGTTGCGATACTTCACTTCCTTGAGCGTCGAAATATGTACCGCGTAGGTCTGTCCGGCATTGTCGTTGAGCGCCATGGTGGCGGCGCGCAACGGTGGCGCACCTGCGAGCGTGGATAACGCGGCCAACGCTGCCAGCATGAATTTCATGGCTTCAACTGCACATTGACGATCACGCCGGTCTGGATCAGCACGTTGTTGCCGGTGTTCTGCACCACCGACGGCAGACCCGTAGCGCCCTGAAAGGCATTGCCGCTGATCAAATTGGTGCCCGTACTGACGTTCGATGCCGAGTTGCCGGTTACCGTGCCGGTAATGGTCTGATTGTTCTGCACCAGACCGCTGCCGCTGTAATGCTGCAATGCTACGGCGCTGACCGGCTGCCCGAAGCCATCGACCATCGTCGCTTGACCGCTTCCGTTCGGCGCGCCTACAGCGTTGCGCGGTGGATCTGCCGCAAGCGCTCCTTCCAGCACGCACAACAGCGCCAACCCTGTTACGAGTTTCGAACAAGCCATGGCAACTACTCCCATCGTGGTGGCGCGTCGCATGCGACGGCGCGCTGACCGGCATAGCGGAGTCGTGGGCTCCGCCATGCCGGTCAATCGGCTATCAATGACCGACGTTCAAGTTGGCCTGCACCGTCACGCCTTGCTGAATCAGCGCTGCCGCACCGCTGTTCTGTGCGATGGTGGTGATCCCGGCGGCAGCCGCCGCGGTACTCGACATGGTGTTGGACATGTCGAAACTGCCTGCGTCCGCCCAGGCATTGCCGCCGTTGCCGGCTGATCCACCGTTACCGCCAGCCGCGCCATTGCCTCCGGCATTGGCGACGTTGCCGCTGGTACCGCCCATCGAACTGGCGGAACCTGACGTCGACGTGGCTGCACCGGCCGTGTTGCCGCCACCGGTAGCCGCCCCGCCATTCCCACCGGCAGCAACGGCTACGCCATCGTCGTCGCCGGTATTGGCCAACGCGCCGCCACCGGAAGACTTCGCGCCCGCTCCCGCTGCGCCGCTGAGCGAACCGGCATTGCCACTGCTCGCGCCCGATCCGCCGGCGTGACCGCTGTGCGCATAGGCATCGCCACCATAACCGCCGTCACCACCTCTGCCACCGCGTCCGCCATTGGCGCTACCGCCATTGATGGCAACGTTGCCGATACCCGATACGGAAACATTGGATACGGAACCGTCCAACGTAGTGTTGGCGACGGCCGTGCTGGTATTGAACGCGTCGCTGACCGAAGAAACGGCCGTACCGCCGTTGTTGGCCGCTGCCGTACCCAGGCCGTCGCTATAGACATCGCCACTGTTGTTGCGATCGTTACCGTTGGCGGTAACGGTCTTGCTGTGGGTGCTGTAGTTGTTGTGCTGATTGGAATTGTTGTTGTAGGAGTTGTCGTTGTCTTGAGCCATGGCCGGGAGTGCAAGTCCCAAGCCGAGCGTCAATGCCGTAAAAAGAAGAGTCTTGCGCATAAGAGTTCCTCCCGGAACGGATGCGGTTGCCCCCTGCTTTCGCTGCTTCGCAGCGCTTAGGTATGGCAAACCACATGCCAAGCCGGGCACGCGCGAGCGACATGCTTCTCTCTCATGGAAATCAAGGTGTTGCGAACGCCATGTCACGACGGCGCGAGGG
This sequence comes from Dyella sp., assembly GCF_051954575.1. Taxonomy (GTDB): domain Bacteria; phylum Pseudomonadota; class Gammaproteobacteria; order Xanthomonadales; family Rhodanobacteraceae; genus Dyella_B. Next base: position 6,223 of record NZ_JBQCHP010000100.1, read on the forward strand.
CCATTCCGTTAGGCATGTGCGACAGGGATGCAACAGTGCGCATACCGCGATGCGCGTGTTGGTGCGCCGTGCTTCGATATCTGGCGGAAAAACAGGGCGTTACTGCGTCAGCACGGTTGGGCGGGAAGTGTATCGCGCATGATACAGATCGTGTCTTCCCGCAAGACAAATTCTCGCCGCCATTCCTGGCACCACAAATTCGTCGCCCCGGCAAACGCCGGGGCCCAGTGTCTTTGGCGCTTACAAGTCGAAGGGTCCCGGCCTTCGCCGGGACGACGAGCTATCAATCGACAAGACTGTTCGGAGAGATCAACGCTTTTCGATCGGCGTATAGCTGCGATCTTCCGGCCCCGTGTAATTGGCGCTCGGGCGAATGATCTTGCCATCCTGGCGCTGCTCGATCACATGCGCGCTCCAGCCGGAGGTGCGCGAGATCACGAACAGCGGCGTGAACATCACCGTGGGCACGCCCATCATGTGATAAGCGCTGGCCGAGTACCAATCGAGATTTGGGAACATCTTCTTCTGTTCCCACATCAGCTTCTCGATGCGCTCGGACACGTCGAACAAGGTGGGGTTGCCGCCTTCCGTGCAAAGCTTGCGCGAAATTTCCTTGATGATTTCGTTGCGCGGATCGGACACGGTGTAAACCGGATGGCCGAAGCCGATGATGATTTCCTTGCGCTCCACGCGCGCGCGGATGTCGGCTTCGGCGTCGGCGGCATTGCGGTACCTGGCAATGATGTCCATGGCCACTTCATTGGCGCCGCCATGCTTGGGACCGCGCAGCGCGCCGATCGCGCCGGTGATGGCCGAATACATGTCCGAGCCGGTGCCGGCGATCACACGCGCGGTAAACGTGGAGGCGTTGAATTCGTGCTCGGCGTACAGCACCAGCGAGCGGTCCAGCGATTGCGCATGCAGCTCGCTCGGCTTCTTGCCGTGCAAGAGATGCAGGAAGTGCCCGGCGACCGTTTCGTCTTCGGTTTCCGTCTCAATGCGCTTGCCGTTGTGGCTGAAGTGGTACCAGTACAGCAGCATGGAACCGAAGCTCGCCATCAGGCGATCGGCAATGTCGCGCGCGCCGGTGATGTTGTGATCTTCCTTTTCCGGCAGCACCGTACCCAACACCGAGCAGCCGGTGCGCATCACGTCCATCGGATGCGTGGCGGCCGGCAGCAGTTCCAGCGCGCTCTTCACCGGCGCAGGCAGGCCGCGCAGGCGCTTGAGCTTGGCCTTGTACGCGTTCAATTCGGCCCAGTTCGGCAACACGCCGTGCACCAGCAAGTAGGCCACTTCTTCGAAGCAGCCCTTGGCGGCCAGGTCGTGGATGTCGTAACCGCGATAGTGCAGATCGTTGCCGCTGCGGCCGACCGTGCACAGTGCGGTATTGCCCGCCGCCACGCCCGAAAGGGCGACGGATTTCTTCGGCTTGGGGGCAGTTGCGGTTTGCTCGCTCATTGCTTGTGCTCCATGGTGCGATCTATCGGACGTGGCCGCGTGGGGAAAGCGACCACCGGAAACGTGGATTACTTCTTGCCTGCAAAAAGCTGGTCGAGCTTCTGTTCGAAATCGTGGTAGCCGATGCGCTCGTACAGTTCCTCGCGCGTCTGCATCATGTCGATCACGTTGCGCTGGTGACCGTCGCGGCGAATCGCCTCGTAAACCGTCTCGGCCGCCTTGTTCATCGCGCGGAACGCCGAGAGCGGATACAGCACGATGCCCACGCCCGCGCTACGCAGCTCGTCCACACTGAACAGCGGCGTCTTGCCGAACTCGGTGATGTTGGCGAGCACCGGCACTTTCACGGCATCGACGAAACGGCGATAGGTGGGAATGTCGTAAGCGGCTTCGGCGAAAATGCCATCGGCGCCTGCTTCCACGCAGGCCAGTGCGCGCTCGATCGCCGCATCCACGCCTTCTACGGCAATGGCGTCGGTGCGCGCAATCAAGAAGAAATTGGCATCGGTTTTGGCATCCGCCGCCGCTTTCACGCGATCGGCCATTTCGCCGGCCGATACGATCTCTTTGCCGGGGCGATGACCGCAACGCTTGGCGCCGACCTGGTCCTCGATATGGCAGGCCGCTGCGCCGAACTTGATCAGGCTTTTCACCGTGCGCGCGATGTTGAAGGCGCTGGGACCGAAGCCGGTATCGATATCCACCATCAGCGGCAGATCGCATACGTCGGTGATGCGGCGCACGTCGGTAAGCACGTCGTCGAGTGTGTTGATCCCTAAGTCCGGCATGCCCAGCGAGCCGGCCGCCACGCCGCCGCCGGAAAGATAGATGGCGCGATAACCGGCGCGCTTGGCGAGCAACGCATGGTTGGCGTTGATGGCGCCAATCACCTGCAAAGGCTGTTCGGCGGCGAGCGCGGCGCGGAATCGGCTGCCGGCGGAATCGAACGAGGTCATCACGGATTCTCCGAAACGCGAAATTGTAAGCGATGTGCCAGCGCGGCCATGTCGCGGCGCAGTAGGCGGGTGTCGCACATCGCGCTGGCGAATCCAGCGGGCGCCACTCTGTCACGAGGAAATACATTGATCAATCTTGATTGAAAGGATCAATATATCGGCATGCGTACCGACTACCTCTCCGCCCAGGATGCCGCCGCCCGGCTCGGTGTAAGCCTCGCCACGCTTTACGCGTACGTCAGTCGCGGCCGCATCGATTCGCGCCCCGGACCGGACGGGCGCAGCCGCGAATACAGCGCCAGCGATATCGAGCAACTGATCGAACGCCGCCAGGCCGGACGCGGCGCGGCGCAAGGCGCAGCGCATAGCCTGGCGTGGGGGTTGCCGGTGATGGAAACGCGCATCTCGCTGATCCGCTCGCATGGGCATTATTACCGCGGCGAATCGGCGATCACGTTGGCGAAAGGCGGCGCCACGCTGGAAGAAACGGCAAGGCTGTTGTGGGATTGCGGCGAGCACGATCCGTTTATTGATGGATTGCCCGATCGCTGGCCGGAAGCGGTCGCACTTCTTTTGCAACAAGCCGATATACAACCTTTGGAGAGAACCGCCGCCGCGTTGCCGCTGCTTGCGCTCGATGCGACGCATGCACACAGCATCGATCCGCGTCATCGTCGCATCGACGCTGCGTTGCTGTTGCGCGAAACGGCGGCCTTGCTGTGCGGCGCGCAGCCAAGTGAAGCATCCATTCACCGCGTCATGGTGGCAAGCTGGCGCAAACAGGAAACCGGTCTGCCCGAACTGGTGCGCTGCGCCCTGGTGCTGTGCGCGGATCACGAACTCAACGCTTCGTCGTTCGCCACGCGCGTTGCCGCATCGACCGGCGCCAGCTTGCATGCTGCCGTGTGCGCAGGCCTGGCCACATTATCGGGCCCGCATCATGGCGGCGCCGCCGCACGCGCGCATGCCTTCATCCAGGATACGCTGCGCGAACGCAAACCTGTCGACCGTATACGCGAACGTATTCGCCGCGGCGAAGCGCCACCCGGCTTCGGGCATCCGCTCTATCCCGACGGCGATCCGCGCGGCGCCGCATTGCTCGCTGCATTGCGCGCCACGCGGCCACGTCCGGCAAAGCTATCGGCGATCGAACGGTTGATCGAAACCGTGCACGCTCAATGCGGCCGGCAGCCCAATCTCGATCTTGCGCTTGCGGCCATCGCGTCGGCCTACGAGCTGAGCGCCGATGTCGCCCTGGCGATATTCGCCGCCGGCCGCATGGCGGGCTGGCTCGCGCATGCGTTGGAGCAGCAGGAAAGCGGCAGCTTGATCAGGCCGCGCGCCAGTTATGTTGGACGCATGCCGCAGCGCGAAGGCTGAACGCGCCGGATGGCCCAAGCGCGTCGACTGGTATGCATTATGTTTTCCACCACATGCCTTTGCTAAAGCGCAAAGTGCGGCCGTTTTTCACTTCTTGCCCGGCCGGCTTTTATGCAATCTTCGACGCGATCACGCGGCCCACCATGAGTGAGCCTTCGTCATAGCGGGGAGAAAAAATGCAGATCGCGCGCATGGTGGATATCCGGAACAGCCCTGGCAGGGCGATTGCTGCGCAGTGCAACAGCATGCGAAGGCTGGTGTCGTGCGGACTGGGCGCGCTGCTGCTGGCGATATCGCTGAGCGGCATGGCCCAAAATGCTCCGCTCGTGCTGCAGCGCGATGGCAGAACCATTTCGCTCGAGCCGTATGCCCCGAACATCCTGCGAGTCACCATCAGCACCGACCGGGCGGCCGCCACGGCTGCACCCGGTTATGGATTCGTGGCCAAACCATCGGAGCAAGGCTGGTCGCATACGCACGATGCAGCAGGTGGCGAGGTTTTCCGTTCGGCAAAAATGGTGGTCCAGGTGGCGCCGGCAGAGGTTGCGAAGGACCAACGCCCGGAGCGCATGCCGCTGGATGCACTCAATAACCAACTGCGCGAAAAATACTTCGGCGGCCCCCATCATCAGGGCGGCCCTCATGATGATGCATTGCTGGTCACCACGACCGACGGCAAGACGCTGCTGCATATGCGCACGTGGGCGATGATGCCGGAACGTTCGGATGCTTCGCACACGGACTACCGCATTGCCGCCATGTTCGACTCGCCGGCAAACGAGCATTACTACGGTCTCGGGCAGCAACAAAAAGGTTGGATGGATCTGCGCGATCACGAGATCCGCTGCTGGCACGACTACGGCGCGGTGGGCGGCGAGAACGTCTGCGTTCCCTTCATGGTGTCGAGCCTCGGCTATGGCCTGATCTGGGACAATCCATCGAAAACCACGATCGACCTCGGTTTCAACGGTCAGAATGTATGGTCGTCGGAGGTCGGCGACCGCGTCTCGTATTTCGTCATTGCAGGCGACAACACGGACGAGATTTATTCCGGCTACCGTTTGCTCACGGGCGTGACGCAGATGCTGCCCAAGACGGTCTACGGTTATATCCAAAGCAAGGCGATCTATCCGACGCAGGCGCAGGTGCTGGCGGTGGCCGACGAGTACCGCAAGAAAAATCTGCCGCTGGGTGTGATGGTGGTGGATTTCCTCAACATGACCGAGCAGGGCAACCTGGATCTGGACCCGGCACGCTGGCCTGATCCCGCCGCGATGAATCGGCAGTTGCATGCGCAAGGCGTGGATACGCTGCTGAGCGTATGGCCGCATTTCTCGAAGGGAACGCTGTTCTACGACATGCTCGCGAGCAAAGGCTGGCTGGTGCACACGCCAGACGGCAAGCCCGATTCGGGATGGTACAAGGCCGTCATCGGGCCGAACATCGACACCACCAATCCGGCCGCGGCGAAATGGTTCTGGGAGCAGATTCGCGATCGCTACATCAAGCCGTACGGCTTCGATTACCTGTGGCTGGATGAAACCGAACCGGATGTCGACCCGGCCAACGATGTGTTCTGGATCGGCTCGGGAAAGCGTTATTACAACGCGTACCCGCTGTTTCATACTGCGTCGGTCTATGAAGGATTCCGGCGGGACTTCGGCGACAGCCGCCGGGTAATGATCCTGGCGCGCGCCGCGTATCTGGGTGCCCAGCGCAACGGCACCGTGTTCTGGTCGAGCGACATCGTGTCGACCTGGGACATGCTCAAGCGCTCGATTCCCGCCGGTCTCAATTTCACGGCGACGGGTCTGCCGTATTGGGATACCGATATCGCCGGATTCTTCTCGCCGGTGATTCCCGCCGACTACCACGCGGCACACAAGCCGCTGATCGATAGATCGGATGTGCGCGGCACGATCGGCCGCTATGAGGATTATCCCGAACTTTTCGTGCGCTGGTTCGAGTGGGGTGTTTTCCAGCCGGTGATGCGCGCGCACGGGGAAAGAAACCACAACGAAATATGGTCCTATGGCAAGCAGGCCGAACCGGTCTTGGCGAAATACCTGAAGCTTCGCTATCAGCTGCTGCCCTACACGTACTCGCTGGCCTATCGCAGCTACCAGACCGGCGCACCGTACATGCGTGCGCTGTTCATGGATTTCCCGGACGATCCGAAAGTCGCCAATATCCCCGACGAATACATGTACGGGCCGGCGTTCCTGGTGGCGCCGGTCACCGAGCAAGGCGCCACCCATCGCACGGTTTATCTACCGGCCGGCTGCGACTGGTACAACTACTGGACCAATCAACGGCTGCATGGCGGACAGACGATCGAGGTGGATGCGCCCATCGACATCCTGCCGTTGTTCGTAAAGGCCGGCAGCATCGTGCCGCTGGGATCGGATGATGGAAAGGCCCAGCAAACGCAGAAGATCGTTTCCGTAAAGGTGTACCCGGGCGCGGATGCCAGCTTTGATCTTTTCCAGGATGACGGGAAGACGTACGGCTACGAGCGGGGCAACTACGCCATCACCAAGCTGACATGGGATGACGCTGCTCGCCAGCTGAAGCATGAGGGTGCGCCAGCCTGGAGCGGCCCGGATGCGTCCGTAGTGAGCGTCGTCGACAGTTCGGCGAGCGCTCCATGATTGGTGATACTTGATGTTTTTGACCGCTGCCTTTCAACCAAGGCCGAAGCTCTTTCTCAAGCTTGCATCCACGGGTGCCGCCGGCATGAAGCGACGCAGTTTGCTCAGCAACGAAGCCTGCCCACTCGGCGTGCGACGCATGCGCCAGGTGCCGAGCGCCGCCTCGACCACTGCGTCGGCCACGCCATCGGGTTCTGGCGCGCCCTTGACGCTCTGGACGATGGCGCGCGATGCAAGCTCACGCTCGCGGTCATAGGCGGCGATGTTCGCGCGGGTCTGCGGCGCGTTGACGTCCAGGTTGGTGCGCGTGAAAGCCGGCTCGACCAGGCTCACGCGCACGCCGAACTGGCGCACTTCATGGTCCAGCGTTTCGGAAAGCCCCTCCACCGCATGCTTGGACGCCGCATACAGACCCATGTACGGCGCCGGGAGGAAGCCGAGCACCGAACTGATGTTGACGATTCTTCCACTACGTTGCGCGCGCATCTGCGGCAGCACCGCTTGCGCCGTGCGCAGGATGCCGAAGACGTTGGCCTCGAACAGCGCGGTCGCTTCCGCAACGCTGGTTTCCTCCACCGCGCCCACTAGGCTGGTGCCCGCATTGTTGACCAGCACGTCGATACGCTTGGCGCGTTCGATGACGTATTGCAGCGCGGATTTGACGGACGCTTCATCGCTCACGTCCATTTCGATCAGCTCGACGCCGGCCAAGGGCGCTGCCTTGGTCACGTTGCGCACGGTGCCGAAGACGCGGCAGCCGCGCTTGGCGAATTTTGCGGCGGTGGCGCGCCCGATGCCTGACGACACGCCGGTGACTACGACAACTTTGGAATCGGACACGGTGGTTCCTTTGTAAAGTTGATAGGACAAAAAGCAGTGGCGACTTACATGCATCTCCCCTACTTCCATCGCCCCGGCGTTCGCCAGGGCGACGAGAGTGAGGCGGATTGAAGCTGGCACCTCTATCCTGCGACGACTTCTTCCAGCCTGCGTTCGGTCGGCCTCACCGGCTCATGCCGACCATGGTGTCCATCCGCCGCATTGCCTGGCCGGATCTTGAACCAGATGGCATACATCGCCGGCAGGAACACCAAGGTAAGAACCGTCCCCGCGAAAGTGCCGCCGATCAGCGTGTAGGCGAGCGTCCCCCAGAACACCGAATGGGTCAGCGGAATGAAGGCCAGGATCGCCGCCAGCGCAGTAAGGATCACAGGCCGCGCACGCTGCACGGTGGCTTCGACCACCGCATGAAACGGGTCTAGTCCGGCTTCTTCGTTGTGCTTGATCTGCCCGATCAGGATCAGCGTGTTGCGCATCAGGATGCCCGACAGCGCAATCAAACCGACCAGCGCATTGATGCCGAACGGCTGGCGGAACAGGATCAAGGTGGGCACTACGCCGATCAAACCCAGCGGACTGGTGAGGAACACCATCACCATCGCCGAGATCGAACGCACCTGGAAGATGATGATCAACAAGGTGGCGGCCAGCATGATCGGAAACAGCGGCAGCATCGCGGTGGTCGCCTTGGCCGATTCCTCGATGGAGCCCGCCTGTTCGATGCGGTAGCCGCCGGGCAGCTTGGCGATGATCGGCTGCAGCTGTTTGGTGATCGCGGTGGAGACGTCCGGCGGCTGCAGGTTGTCGGCGATGTCACCTCGCACTGTGATGGTCGGCACGCGATCACGCCGGCGCATGATCGGCTCTTCCATGCGCACGTCGACCTTGCCTACCTGCGCCAGCGGAATGCGCTGCCCGCTGGCGCCGGCCAAGGTGAAGTCGCCGATCCTGGCCGGATCAAGCCGAATGTCGCCGGCCGAACGCGCGATCACCTGCACGCTGCGAATGTCTTCGCGCACCGACGTCACCGGGATGCCGCTCAGCAGAAACTGCAACTGCTGCGCCACCGCGCTGGAGGTAAGCCCCACGGCCTGCAAGCGATCCTGTTGCAAGGTGAAGTGCAAGGTGGGCGTGCGCGGACCCCAGTCGGTGTTGACCGTGCGCATCATCGGGCTGGCATTCATCACCTGCTCCACTTGCGCCGCAATCCCGCGCAGTGTGGCCGGATCCGGGCCGGAAACACGGTACGCCACCGGGAACGGCGAATACGGGCCGAACACCAGTTGCGTGATGCGTACGCGCGCCTCGGAAGCCAAACCGTTGGCCACCGCTTCGCGCAGCCGTTGCTTCAACGCATCGCGTTCTTCTTCGTTGTCGGTGCGAATCACGATCTTGGCGAACGACGGATCGGGCAGCTCCGGTCCCATCGCCAGGTAGAACCGCGGCGCGCCCTGACCGATGTAGGCGGTAACGATCTTCGCTTCCTTCTGCCTGGCCAGCCACGCTTCCACCTTCGCCGAGGCAGCGCTGGTCTGGTCGATCGACGTGCCATAAGGCATCTGTACTTCGACCAGCACTTCCGGACGATCGGAGATGGGAAAGAACTGTTTCTTGACGATGGCCATGCCAAGAATGGCCAGCACGAACAGCGCCACCACGGAACCGGCCACCAGCCACTTGCGCGCGATGACGCGTCCGAGCAGTTCGCGGAAACGGTTGTAGCGCGGCGTGTCGTAGATCGCCGCGTGGCCGCCCGCGACCTTTTTGAAATCGGGCAGCATCTTCACGCCCAGGTACGGGGTGAACACCACCGCCACCACCCAGGATGCGAGCAGCGCAATGCCGACGATCCAGAACATGTTGCTGGTGTATTCGCCAGCGGTGGAGCGCGCGAAACCATTGGGCATGAAACCCACCGCCGTCACCAAGGTGCCGGCCAGCATCGGCGCGGCCGTGTGGCTCCACGCATACGCGGAAGCGGCCACGCGGCTGTAGCCCTCTTCCATCTTCACCACCATCATTTCGATGGCGATGATGGCGTCGTCCACCAACAGGCCCAGCGCCAGAATCAGCGAACCCAAGGTGATGCGGTCGAAGTTCTTGCCGGTGGCGGCCATCACCACGAACACCACTGCAAGGGTCAACGGCACGGCCGCGGCCACCACCAGGCCCACGCGCCAACCCATGCTGATGAAGCACACCACCATCACCACCAGCAGCGCGACGAAAAACTTCAGCATGAACTCGCCGACCGCCGAGGCAATGTTGACCGCCTGGTCGGTGACCTTGCTGAGGCTCATGCCCAATGGCAAACCGGCGTTGATCGCGGCCACTTCGTGGTCCAGCGCTTTTCCTAAGTCCAGTCCGTTCCAGCCATCGCGCATGACGATGCCCAGCAGCAAGGCAGGTTCGCCGTTGTTGCGGATCATGAAGGTGGCAGGATCTTCATAGCCGCGCTTCACCGTGGCGATATCCGATAGCTTCAACGTGCGGCCGTGCGCCACCACCGGCGTGTCGCGAATCTTCTCAAGCGAATCGAAGGCGCCATCCAGACGAATGAATACTTCGGGCCCTTTCGTTTCGACGGAGCCCGCCGGCGTCAACGCGTTCTGGCTGTTGAGCGCGGCGAATACGTCCTGTGGGCTTACGCCGAGCGTAGCCAGGCGATCGTGCGAGAACTCTACATAAATCTTTTCCGCCTGCTCGCCGATGATGTTGACCTTCTTCACGCCCGGCACATGCAGCAGGCGTTGGCGCAGGCTTTCCGCATCGCGCACCAGCAGGCGCTGCGGCTCGCCCTTGGCCTTGAGCGCGAACAGCGCAAAGGTGACGTCGGCGTATTCGTCGTTGACCATCGGCCCGATCACGCCGGGCGGAAGATTGTTGACCTCATCGCCGATCTTCTTGCGCGCCTGGTAGAACTCTTCCTGCACTTCCGACGGCGGCGTGCTGTCGAGCAAGGTCAGCGTAGTGAAGGCCAGACCGGGACGCGTGTAGGTTTCGGTGCGGTCATACCAGCGTAGTTCCTGCATGCGCTTTTCGATTTTTTCGGCGACCTGGTCCTGCATTTCCTGCGCGGTGGCGCCGGGCCAGGCGGTGATGATGGTCATCACTTTCACCGTAAAGGCGGGATCTTCCGCGCGACCCAGCTTGAAGAACGACACCAGCCCGGCCAGCGAGATCAGCAGGATCAGGAACAAGGTGATGGAGCGCTCGCGCACCGCCAGCGCCGAGAGATTGAAACGGCCCTCGCTCACGGCTGGCCCCCTTCGCTTGCTACGGCGACATCCAGGCTGGCCACGCGCACAGGCTCGCCTTCGCGCAACAGATGCGCACCGAGCGCGACCACGCGATCGCCTTGCTTGAGCTGACCGGCGATGCGCGCGCTGTCGTCATCCAGGTGCTGCACCACCACCGGCCGCCAGGACACCTTGGATGATTGGCTATCGATCACCCACACGCCCGGCCCCTTGCCCGCATCGAACAGGGCGCCCATCGGCACCTGCAAATCAGCTTGCGTAGCGGCATTGCCGGCGGGAATGCGGATGGTCACGGTGGTGCCCAACGGCGCACTGGCCAGCTCGCCTTGCAGGACATAGCGCGCCTCGAACGTGCGCGTGAGCGGATCGGCGGAGTCGGACAACTGGCGCAAGCTGGCCGGCATGCCCACGCCTTCCTTGCCGAACAATGCGGCTTGCGCAATGGAACCGATCGCAGGGCGCAGGGTTTCCGGCAATTGCACCACCGCCTCGCGCGGCCCCGCGTGCGCCAGGCGCACCACGGTCTGGCCAGCGCTGACGACCTGGCCCGGTTCGGCCAGCGTCTCCATCACCACGCCATCGCCGTCCGCCACCAGTTCGGCGTAGCCGCTGGCATTGTTGGCCATGTCGGCATCCGCTTCGGCGGCGCTCAATTGCGCCTTGGCGGCATCGGCCGCGGCTTTGATCTGATCGTAGGCGGACGCGGAAATCGCGCCGCTGCCGCGCAGGTCGCGATAGCGCGCTTCATCTTCGGCCGTCTGTCTGGCGCGTGCGCGGGCGGCTGCCACTGCTTCCTGCCGTGCCTGCGCGGCCAGCTTCAGATCCACCGGGTCGATGCGCATCAGCGGCTGGCCGCGCTTGACGCTCTGCCCGGCATCCGCCAGCCGCTGCAGCACCTTGCCGGAAACACGAAAGCCCAGGTCGCTCTGCACCCGGGCGGCGACAGTGCCGGTAAACGAACGCGTCGCCGGAACGGCGCCTTGGACGATGGCGGCGCGCACCAGCGGCGCCTCGGTGCGCGGATCGGTGGATGCTTTGCCGCCGCAAGCGACCAGCGCGAACGGCAGGGCCAAAACGATGGCAGCGGTAGCAAGACGAAGCCGGAACATGGAAAGCCCCATGGGCAATTGACCTGGGCTTCATTCTGCTATCTAGTGACCAAATTAGTCAATAGTCACTAAAAATCTCACAGCTCAAGGCGACAGACTGCGCAGCACCAGGCCGGACAGCTGGCCCGGCGCCTCATCGGTGTAGTCGAAGCTGTGCTGCAGCAGCAGCGGATTGAAATATGGGCGCATCACCAGGTAGATCGCGGCGGCGGTTTCGTCCAGCGGCGTCTTGCGCTCGAAATCTCCGCTCTGGCGCCCTTCCTGCAGGATCTCCTTGAGCAGCGCCTGCACGCGCTCCTCATACGCCACCACCGACGACCAGCGCTCCGTGGCGGCCGAGGCAGCGATCTCGTACAGCTTGCGGTCGCGGAACAGCAGGCGCAACGTCGCCTCGGTAAAGCCCTTGAACATGCGCCGCAGCTTTTCCGAGGGCAGCTCGGCTTCCGCCACGGCCGCCCTCACCTCGGTCTCGATCTCACGCAGGCAGTTGGCACAGATCGCCTCGCCGATGGCCTGCTTGGACTCGAAGAACTTGTAGATGTACGCCTTGGAAAAGCCGATCGCCTTGGCCAGATCCGAAACGGCCGTTTTCTCGTAGCCGTAGCGGCTGAAGTGCTCGGTGGCGGCGGCGACAATCTGGTCCCGCACCTCGTGGTCGACCGGACCGCGGGCGGGCTGGGGAGTGATGACTGCTTTTTTCATGAGAGAGAGCTTACCCCTCACTCCGGGAATGGACAACTAGTGACCATTTGGTAATATGGTCACAATTACTATTCCAGGGAGCGAACCCATGTCGCCCAAATCCATGCTTGTCGTGCTCATAGCCGCCAGCCTCCTCGCGGGCTGCGCAGTCGGCCCTGATTATGTCCGTCCTAACGTGCCCATGCCCGACCATTTCCAAGGCCAGGTCGAGGTCGATCAGCGGCATGTGGCAGCCAGTGCGGACCTCGCCACGTGGTGGACAGGGTTCGGCGACCCGCAACTGACCAAGTACATAACGCTTGCGCTGGAGCAGAACCTCGACCTTGCCCAAGCATCCGCGCGCGTCGCTCAAGCACGCGCCGGACTTGGTGCCGCGACAGCTGCATTACTCCCCTCCGGGAATATCAGCGGCCAGGCGGCCAGGGTCTATCAATCCGTCGAAACGCCTTTGGGACAAGTGTTGAATACAACGCCCGGCTTTGACCGTTACGGCAATAACTACGAAGCCGACTTCAGCGCGAGCTGGGAGCTGGACATGTTCGGCGGCCTGCGCCGCGGACGCGAAGCGGCGCTGGCCGACTACCAGGCTTCCGAGGCCGGCGCCGTGGCCACGCGCCTGACTGTGGCGGCGCAAACCGCCGACATCTACATCGCTATTCGCGGCTTGCAGGCGCGCCTGAAGGTGGCGCGCAAACAGGTGCAAACGCAGCAGGATCTGCTTGCCACCATCAAGCTCTTGTACGGCAAGGGCCTGGCGGCCGAACTGCAAGTACGGCAGGCCGAAGGTGCTCTGGCGCAAGTGCAGGCTTCCGTGCCGGTGCTCGAAGCCGGCCTGGACACGGCAATGAACGCGCTGGATGTGATGCTGGGCGCGCAACCCGGTACGCACCGGGCGGAACTGATGCAAGAGCACGATATTCCGGTCGCCCCGCGAATCGCCACCACCGAAACGCCAGGTGAATTGCTGCGCCGCCGCCCTGACCTGATCGTGGCTGAGCGCCGCCTGGCCGCATCGAACGCGCGTATCGGCATGGCCATTGCCGAGTACTACCCCAAGCTTTCGCTGAGCGGATTGATCGGCAGCGCCACGTCCGTGGCCAGCGGCAACCTGTTCACCGGCAGCGCGAATCAAGCGGCCGGCGTGCTGGGTCTGCGCTGGCGTCTGTTCGACTTTGGCCGCATCAACACGCAGATCCAGCAGACCAAGGGCCAGCAGGCGGAAATGCTGGCCGCGTATCGACTCGCCGCACTGCACGCCACCGAGGATGTGGAAAACGCCTTCTCCACGTTGGTCAAGCGCGAAGAGCAAACCGCCGTACTCAACCAGGGCGTGGACTCGCTCGGCCGTGCGCGCGCGGCTTCATTTGCGGCTTACCAAAAGGGCGTGGTCAGCTTGATCGAAGTGCTGCAGGCGGATGAAAACCTGCTGCGCGCTTCCGATGAGCGGGCGCAAGCGCAAACCGAATCGGCGCGTGCAGCGGTTGCGGCGTTCAAGGCGCTTGGTGGTGGCTGGCAGGCTGGCGAAAACCAGGCCGTGGCCAGCAAGTAGCAGGACTGCTGCGTGCCAAGCCAACGGCTGACTCGGGGAGAAAGTCGCGAACGTACTCGGCTGCGCTTGCGGGAAGCATCCGCCGTGAGCATTGCCAGAAAAAGATTTGCCGCGACCAGTGTGGAGGATATCGCTGCGCAGGCGGGGCTATACCCGCGGTGCGTTCTACTCGAACTTCAGTAGCAAGAATGAGCTGTTTATCGAACTGCTTCGCGCCGATCACGCTAGAAAACTTGCAGAAGCTGCTGGATGCACCACCTAGCGACGATCCGCAAAAAACAGCCCGCCTTGTCGTACGCGCAGTGCAATCGCGACGACTACCATTACATCATCTGGACCGAAGCACGCCTGCTCGCCATGCGTGATACGGAATTCCGGCAGCGGGTGAACGCTCTTTACGTGGAAAACCATCGCGTGATCGCGCACCGGAAGGGTCCTCATCAGACCTCTCTCTCCGCCACCCATAAAAAAACGCCCATGCGGGCGTTTTTGTAGATCGCGCAAACGGAGAGAGGGATTGTTCGGCCCATCCTTGGGCCTCAACCCTCCGCGCTGCGCGCTCCGGGGCCAACCTTCGGTTGTCCAAATTTGTTCCTGACATTGTGCTCGGCCCATCCTTGGGCCTCGCCCCTCCGCGCTGCGCGCTCCGGGGCCAACCTTCGGTTGTCCAAATTTGTTCCTGACAAATTTGTGTCGAACCGGAAGGGTTCTCATCAAGGCCTCTCTCGCCGCCACCCATAAAAACACGCCCATGCGGGCGTTTTTT
>NZ_JBQCHP010000101.1:0-12173 GCF_051954575.1 Dyella sp.
TCGGACTTCCTCGCCATCGGCACCAACGATCTGGCGCAATACGTACTGGCCGCCGATCGCGGCAACGATGCGTTGGAGAACATCTACAACCCGCTGCAACCGGCGCTGCTGCGGCTGATCTCGCACGTGATTTCCGCCGGACGCCGCGCCGGCAAGCCGGTAAGCCTGTGCGGCGAAATCGGCGGCGACGAAAACTTCACCGCGTTGCTGCTCGCACTTGGCCTCAACGAATTCAGCATGCATCCCAGCCGCATTCTGCATGTGCGCGATCGCCTCGCTGCGCTGGACTACGCAAAACTGCGCAGCTTTGCGCCGCGCTTGATCCGTGCCTGTACGCACGAGGAAGCCGAGGCCTTGTTGCAGGCGGCCACCGGCAGTCTTTGCAGCTGATGGTGCGCGGGATGCCCGTCGCGGCTCCCTGCTCACTCACGCATTTGGATGTTGGGGTTTGCATCCCAACCTACCGCGCCCAGCGCCAATCTCGAGGGTCGGGTCTGACTGCCCAACTCCTACGTATTACGGCCCCGGGTAAGTGCAGCCGGGCGTCGACGGATCATCAGTCACCACCGTTGCAGCCCCGCCAAAGTCACAAGTGCCCGGTGCCTGCTTGTTTTTCTGAAAATAGCTATTCATGGCGTAGCTAGCATGGGCTTTCACCGTATCGGGGGCGTAGCATGAACTACCCGGCTGGATCGGCTTACAGTCCACCCCGCCCTGGGGTCCACAGGCCCAATCGAGAGCCTTTTGAAGGGCGGGGTCGCCACTGTCGTTTTTCGCAACACACCACTGCGTTGCGCTGACCGGCGCTACAAAGAACAAAAAGAGTGCTGCGACCACTCCTGCATACCGGATCGGGCTATACATAGGTGTTCTCCTTAACTTAGGGGTCCGCGTCCGACATTTAACGAGTAGAGCGCGTGCATAAACGGTGAAGGCAACGCGTAGTGTTTGTTGCGGGTGTATCACCACAGCAAGGCCTGGGTGTAGGCAGCCGTTGCATCGTCGATTTCGTCGGAACAGCCCAGGTCGGGTTTCGAATACGGGCCACACTCGACGGTTTTCCGCGGTCTAGGACGATAGTCCAGGGCGGCGTACTTGCTCGCCATCGTTTGCGCCAGCGCCGATTTCCACGGTTCCTGATCGATGTGGCGGTAAACATCATCGAGCTGACTGTTGCTCACCTGGGTGACTCAGAACCTGCGCGGAAAGCTGGCAGGAAAAGAAAAGCAATATCGGGCAAAGACAGGCAACTGTTTTGCGCATGAGGTCTCGCAATCCGCTCACATCATCAAGGCACGTCGGGGTTTGCACCCCAGCCTACAGGGACTGCAGAAACGCCTCCAGCGCGGCGCCGCGATATTTTTCGCGATGCAGGAGCATCGAAAGCTTGCGTTTGAGATCCAGGAACGGCGTTTTCAGCGCCACCAGCCTGCCTGTCGCCAGCGCATCGGTTAGCGCCACTTGCGGCAGGCACGCAATGCCCAAGCCGGCGGCGACGGCCTGCTTGATCGCTTCGATCTGATCCAGCTCCATCACCGTTTCGCCTGGCGGCAGCTGCGCCAGCGCACGCTCGGTGGTGATGCGCGTGGCGGAGCCTGGCTCGCGCACAATCCAGCGCGCGCCGGCGAAATGTTCAGGTTTGAGGTGGCGCTTGCTGGCCAGCGGATGATCCGGCGATGCGCACACCAGCAGCAGGTCGTCGCGCCAGGGGCGCACTTCCAGCAGCGGATGCGTGACGGGGCCTTCGACGCAGCCGACATCGAGGCTGTGATCGAGCACCGCAGCGGCGATGTCGTCGGTATTGGCCACGCGCAAGCGGACCGCCACCTGTGGATGCGCGCGCACGAACTGGCCCAACAGCTCGCCCACGCGATAGTTGCCGACTGTGTTACTGGCGCCGATGCGCAGCTCGCCGGCCAGCGCCACCATCTCGCCGCTGGCGCGGCGCCCGAATTCGGCGTGGCGTTCCAGCAGTTCCTGCGCCAGCGGCAGCAGTTCGCGCCCGCGCGCGTTTAGCCGCAGTCGGCCGCGCTCGCGATCGAACACCGGCGCATCCAGCTGCCGCTCCATCTCAGCCAGCGCCATGCTGGCCGCCGGCTGGGTGAGATGCAGCCGCTCCGCCGCTGCGCGCACGCTGCCAAGCAACGCAATCTGCACGAATACATCCAGCTGACGGAGAGTGACGTTGAGCATAAGCGAATCTTATAGCATCGATTAGATATTTCAAATTTTCCTAATACATGACGAAATGGAAAATAGGCGCATCCCCAAGGACGAGTGCCATGAACACCATAAGTCTTCCTACATCCCCTTCCATGCAGCTGCGCGCCTCCGGGCTGTTGCTGTCGCTGGCTATCGCGCTGGCGGCCTGGTGGCTGGGCCGTCTGGTGCCGCTGATCGGCGGGCCGGTGTTCGGCATCGTCATCGGCATTGCCGTGCGCAACCTGCTCGCCCCCAGTGAAACGTTCAACCCCGGCATCCAGTTCGCCAGCAAGCAGATCCTGCAGTGGTCGATCGTTGCGCTGGGCTTTGGCTTGAGCCTCACCCAGGTGGCGCAAACAGGATTGCAGTCCCTGGCGGTCACGCTGGTGACCATCACGGTAGCCTTCGGCACGGCGCTGCTGCTGGGCCGCGTGCTGAAAGTGCACGACAAGCTCAAGGTGCTGATCGGCGTGGGCACGGCCATTTGCGGCGGCTCGGCGATCGCCGCGGTGACGCCGATCATCAAGCCGGACGATCACGACACCGCGTTCGCCATCTCCACCATCTTCCTGTTCAACATCGTCGCGGTGTTGCTGTTTCCGCTGCTGGGGCATGCGCTGCACCTGTCCGACTTAGGGTTCGGCCTGTGGGCGGGCACGGCGATCAACGACACCTCTTCGGTGGTCGCCGCCGGCTACAGCTACAGCACGACGGCCGGCGACTACGCAACCATCGTGAAGCTGACGCGCGCCACGCTGATCATCCCGATCTGCCTGGTGCTGGCCATCGCGGTGGCGGTGCGTGAAAAGCGCGCGGCCAAGCACACGGGCATCGCCAGCGATTTCAGCCTGCGCCAGATCTTTCCGTGGTTCATCCTGTGGTTCCTGGTGGCTTCGGCGGTGCGTACGGCGGGCCTGGTGCCCAGCGCGATCCAGCCGGCGATTCACCTGGCGGCGGAATTCATGATCATCGTTGCGCTCACCGCGATCGGCCTGTCGGCGAATCTGCGCAAGATGGCTTCCACTGGCGTGCGGCCGATCCTGCTGGGCCTGGGTGTGTGGGCGGCGGTGTCGGTGAGCAGCCTGCTGGTGCAGGTGGTGATCGGGCAGCTGTGAGTAACGCCGTAATCGAGAATCGGCAATCGTGAATAGTTGAGAGCGGATCGCCCGCAAGCTGCCCGTTCTCGCTCTTACGATTCCCGACTCTTTCCCTGCTCCGCCAGCGTCAAAGCGACCTTGTCGCGCAGATACACCGGCAATGCATGCTCCGGCGCCACGGCCCGCCCTGCCTTGAATTCGCGTACGGCCAAGGTCGCCACGTGCCGCGCCTGCGGATAGCACATGCCATCGCTCGAACGCGGATCTGCACCCAGGCGGGTGCGCAAGGTATCGCGATAGGTCGCCCAGCCGGAGCCGACCACGTGCCACGCCTCGGCCTGCGGCAGTTGTAGCGATTCGGCCGTGCACACACGCTCTTCGTCCAGCGCGATCAAGCCGCCTTCATCGTCGCGCCGATAGCTGGCCGCGTAGATTTCGCCCATGCGCGCATCGATCACCGCGAGAATCGCCGCATCATCCTCCGGCGCTTCCAATGCCAAGGCGGCCAGCGATGAAACGGTGACCACCGGCCGATCCAGCGCCATCGCCATGCCTTGCGCCAGCGATATCGCCAGTCGCACGCCGGTGAACGCGCCGGGGCCGCGACCCACGGCGATGGCATCCAGCGCGTGCTTGCCGATACCCGCTTCGGCCAGCAGCTCGTCGGCCAGCGGCAGCACGCGTTCGGCGTGGCGTCGCGGGGCGAGCTCGGTGCGGGCGATGATGGTCTCGCCATGCACCAGGGCGACGGAGCAGGCTTCGGTGGCGGTTTCCAGGGCGAGCAGGTTCATCGGCCCATTCTCGCATTCTGCATACCGCCGCGCATTTGTCTGGATTGGGTCGAGGCGCGCCTGGCGCAGCGATGTCGGAGTTTGCATTCGCCCACCCCAACCTACCGGAGCGTTCCGGCACGCGTTGCGAACATGATCGCAAGGAGCGAAAGCCAGTGCTTTGGCACACCCCGCACCCGCCCTTTACAATGGCTGTTTCTGTGCCTGTACCCACGCGCCGCCGTCCGGCGCGCCAATGCGAGTCCCCGATGGAAAAGAGTTTCGAGCCCCGCCCGATCGAGTCGAAGTGGTATGCCCGCTGGGAGCAAAGCGGTGTGTTCCATCCGCCCGGCCACGGCGAGCCGTACTGCATCCTGCTGCCGCCGCCGAACGTCACCGGCACCCTGCATATGGGCCATGCGTTCCAGCAGACCGTGATGGACATGCTGATCCGCTACCAGCGCATGCGCGGCCTGCGCACGCTATGGCAGGTCGGCACCGACCACGCCGGCATCGCCACGCAGAAGATCGTGGAAAACCAGCTGGCGGTGGAGAGCAAGACCCGCCACGACCTGGGCCGCGAACCCTTCGTGGAACGCGTGTGGCAGTGGAAGGAGGAATCGGGCTCCACCATCACCAACCAGATGCGCCGCCTGGGCGTGGCCGCCGACTGGTCGCGCGAGCGCTTCACCATGGACGAGGGCCTGTCCGCCGCCGTGCGCAAGGTGTTCGTGGAGTGGTACCGCGCCGGTTTGATCTACCGCGGCAATCGCCTGGTGAACTGGGATCCGGTGCTGGGCACGGCGGTGTCCGACCTGGAGGTGAACAACGTCGAGCGCGACGGCCATATGTGGTCGATCCGCTACCCCGTCACTGGCAGCGATGAAAGCCTGGTCGTCGCCACCACCCGCCCGGAAACCATGCTGGGCGATGTCGCCGTGGCCGTGCATCCGGATGACGAGCGTTATCAGCACCTGATCGGCAAGACGCTGACGCTGCCGCTCGCGGGCCGGGAGATTCCGGTGATCGCGGACGATTACGTCGACCGCGAATTCGGCACCGGTTGCGTGAAGATCACGCCGGCGCACGATTTCAACGACTATGCCATCGGCCAGCGCCACAAGCTGGCGCCGATCGAGATCTTCACGCTGGATGCAAAGATCAACGCCAACGCGCCCGCGAAGTACCAGGGCATGGATCGCTACGACGCACGCAAGGCTGTGCTCGCCGATCTCGAAGCTGTGGGTCTGCTGGTCGAAACGAAACCACACAAGCTGCAGGTGCCGGTCAGCCAGCGCTCGGATGCAGTGATCGAGCCAATGCTCACCGACCAATGGTTCGTCGATCTCACCAGCGACAAGGGCCGCAAAGCGATCACCGAACCGGCGCTCAACGCCGTGCGCTCGAGCGAGATCAAGTTCGTGCCGGAAAACTGGACCACCACCTACACGCAGTGGCTGGAAAATATCCAGGACTGGTGCATCAGCCGCCAGCTGTGGTGGGGCCATCGCATACCGGCGTGGTATGACGAAGCCGGCAACATCTTCGTGGGCGAAGACGAAGCCGATGCGCGCAAGCATGCCGCCGTCGAACCGGCCGGCGCGTTGAAGCAGGACGAGGACGTGCTCGACACCTGGTTCAGCTCCGCGCTGTGGCCGTTCTCCACGCTCGGCTGGCCGTTCAACGGCGAGGTGAAGAACGAACGTGGCGAGGTGGTCGCGAACTGGGAACAGGACAAGATCTTCCTGCCCAGCGCGGTACTGGTCACCGGCTTTGACATCATTTTCTTCTGGGTGGCGCGCATGGTGATGGCCACCGTGTACTTCACCGGCAAAGTGCCGTTCCGCGAGGTGTACATCAACGCGATCGTGCGCGATGCGGAAGGCCAGAAGATGTCCAAGTCCAAGGGCAACACGCTCGACCCACTGGACCTGATCGACGGCATCGAGCTGGAACCGCTGGTGGAAAAATCCACCCGCTCGTTGCTGATTCCGCAGGTGCGCGAGAAAGTGGAAAAGCGCATCCGCAAGGATTATCCGCACGGCATTCCCGCCATCGGCACCGACGCCCTGCGCTTCACCTTCGCCGCGCTGGCCAGCTACAGCCGCACCATCAACTTCGACATCAAGCGCGCCGAAGGCTACAAGGCGTTCTGCAACAAGTTGTGGAATGCGGCGCGCTTCGTGTTGATGAACCTGCCGGAAGGCGAATTGCCCGCGCCGGCCGGCGCGCCGGTGACGGAAGCGGAGCGCTGGATTCTCACGCGTCTGAAGCAGACGCTTGCGGAAGTCGAGCAGCACTTCGTCACCTATCGTTTCGACCTGCTTGCGCAGGCGCTGTACGAGTTCGTGTGGAACGAGTACTGCGACTGGTTCCTGGAGCTGTCCAAGCCGGCCTTGAACGGTGACGATGCCAACGCCGCCGCGTCCACGCGCCACACGTTGCTGGTGGTGCTGGAAACGGTACTGCGCGCGCTGCACCCGATCATCCCGTTCATCACCGAGGAAATCTGGCAATCGGTGGCGCCGAAGCTTGGTATCCACGCCGAAAGCATCCTGGCGCGCTCGTGGCCGAACGCCGGCGAGACGGCCGCCGACGAAGCGGCCACCGCCGAGATCGAATGGTTCAAGAACGTGCTCAGCGGCATCCGCCGCATTCGTGCGGAAATGAACATCGCGCCCGGCAAGGTCATTCCGCTGCTGCTGGCCGACGGTGACGCGAGCGATCGCGCGCGCGCAGTCAAGTTCGCCGCGCAGATCAGCTTCCTCGCACGCGTGGATGCACCGCAGTGGATCGAGCCCGGCGCAGACGAACCGGCTGCCGCGGCAGCCGTGGTCGGTTCGTTGCGCGTGCTGATTCCGCTGGCCGGCCTGATCGATCTGGGCGCGGAGAAAACACGCCTGGGCAAGGAAATCGCCAAGATCGAAGGCGAAATCAAGAAGTGCGAGAACAAGCTGGGCAACGCCAACTTCGTCGCCAACGCGCCGGCCGAAGTGGTAGCGCAGGAGCGCCAGCGCATCACCGACTGGAATACGCAGCTGGTCGCCCTGCGCGAGCAGATGCGCAAGCTCGGCTGAACCACCCTCGCAGAACCCGTAGGTTGGGGTGCAAACCCCAAAATAGCGCTGCATGACCATGGCGATGTTGGGGTTTGCACCCAACCTACGGCGATAGCGGGAACTCCAGCGCCATCACGATCGCATCCTCGCGCCCGTTATGCGCCGGGTAGTAGCGCGGACGCCGCCCGATCTCGTGGAACCCCAGCGACGCATACAGCGCTTGCGCATTCGGATTGGACGGCCGCACTTCCAGGAACACGCGCTCGGCGCCGTTCCATCGCGCAATATCCAGCAGGCGCTTCATCAGATGTCGCCCGAAGCCTTGCCCGCGCTGGTCCGGTGCAATGCACACGTTCAACACGTGCGCCTCGCCCGCTCCCACGGAAAGAATGCCGTAGCCGATGACATGGCCTTCCAGGCACAGCACCCACGATGGATGTCCGGCCTTCAGGCAATCGGCGAAGATGCCCATGCTCCAGGGGAAATCGTAGGAGGCGCGCTCCAGCTCGCTCACGCGCAACAGGTCATCGCGCCGCATTGCGCGCATCTCCAGGGAGGGGCGCGCGACCGCAACCATCAGAGCCTGTCCTGGGTATCGGCGGCCAATGCCCTACGCAAGCTGCGAAGCGCCTGCCATAACCGCCGCTTGGCACCGGACTGGGCCAGGATGTCCGCCGGCGCATCCGCCAGCACAATGTGCGCATCGCGCATCACCTGCGCCGGCAGCGCACGTCCAAGCGCATGCGCCTGGGCCTGGCCGAACGCCAGATAGGCTGGCGCATGCGGTACCTGCATTTCCTCGTCGCGCGCCTCGATGCGCGGCGCACGCGCCAGCAACGGGCCGAAGGCCGACAAGGCGCGGCCGAGCAGATCCAGCTCGCGCACCGAGCAGCCAGGCGGCAGCACGACCACCACGCCGGCACTGGCGGACGGCTCCGGCGGCAAAGCCTGCGCGACCGGCGCCGCTACCGCCGATTCCCGCCGACGCCAGGCCACCACGCCGAGCGCGCGCAACACGCGCACCCGATGAGCATGGCTGGCGAGCATGGCGTTCATACCGCTCCGCGACGCGGGCGCTTGCGACGGGTGGCGATGCCCCACAGCGTCACCACCGGCCCGGACAGGAGATACAGCGAAAACACCGCCAGCAGCACGCGCGGCGGGTCGACGAAGAACGGCACCAGGATCAGCACCGCGATCAGAATCCACAGGAACGGCACCTTGTCCGCCATCGGCAGGGATTTGAAGCTGTAGTAGCGGAAACGGCTCACCATCAGCAAGCCCACGATCACCGCCACGAACGGCATGACCATGTCCAGCTCGGCGCCGGAAAAGCCCCAGTTATCCATGCTCCACACGAACGACATGCACACCGCCGCCGACGCGGGGCTGGGCAAGCCCTGGAAGTAGCGCTTGTCCGCCACGCCCACCTGGGTGTTGAAACGGGCCAGGCGCAGCGCAGCGCACACGGCGTAGATGAAGGCCGCGGCCCAGCCGATCTTGCCCGGCAGCGGCCCGAACTCGCGCAGGCTGGAAAGCGACCAGTTGTACATCACCAGCGCCGGCGCCAGGCCGAAGCTCACCAGATCCGACAGCGAGTCGTACTGCACGCCGAACTCGCTCTGGGTATGCGTCAGGCGCGCTACGCGGCCATCGATGCCGTCCAGCAGGGCGGCCACGAACACGGCGATGGCGGCATCCGTGAAATGCCCGCCGATGCTGACGACGATCGCGTAGAAACCGGCGAACATGGCGCCGGTGGTAAACAGGTTCGGCAGGAGGTAAATACCGGGATGCCGCGGCACCCGTGCTGGTGTCGTCTCGCTCATGAAACCATCCGTGCTGGGACGGGGGCAGTTTAGCAGGCGGTCGGGTACGCCCGGGCGCGGAAATCGGGAATCGTAAAGGCGAAGGCCGGCAAGCTACGGCAGCCGCTTTGCCGTTCACGATTCACGACTTCCGATTTACATTCCCCTCCCAAACGTGCAACCCCGCACGTTCCCGCGAGTTCGCCCGCATTCTCCGCTTGAGTCCCAACCGCCGCGGTTGTTAACTAGGCGTGTTCTCACCCTTTCCGTTGCGGAGTCATCCATGCGTCGACTGTCCATTGCCCTGGCGCTGCTGCTGGTCGCGCCCCTGGCCTGCGCCCAGGTCTATAAATGGACCGACGCCCACGGCACCATCCATTACTCCGAATCGCCCCCGCCGACCGGCACCAAGTACAGCCAGGTCAGCGTGAACACCGGCGCTTCGGCCCCGGCCGGTTCGGATACCACCCCGGCGGCCACGTCGGCCAGCAACAGCAGCGCGTCTTCCTCGCAAAACAGCAACACCGCGCCGCAAGGCCCGGTGGAAGACACGCCGGAAAACCGCGCCAAGCTGTGCTCTTCGCTCAAGGCCAACATCGGCACCTTGCAGGGCAGCGGCCCAGTGGTGATGAACAACGGCGGGCAGCAGCAGTTGCTCAACGCGGACCAGCGCAAGCAGCAGCTGGATGCCAGCCAGTCGCAGTACAGCCAGTATTGCAATCAATAACGTAGGTTGGGGTGCAAACCCCAACATCGTCATCCTCACGCTCGCGCGATCCGGCATGGCCGGCCACCGCGCGTGGTGTTGTTGGAGTTTGCACTCCAACCTACGGATTTGGTCTGCCGCACCCGGGCTGCCGGCTATAATCGCGGCTTTATCCCATAGCCAACCAGCCAACCATGCGCCTTAGCCAATTCCACCTGGCCACCGTCAAGGAAGTTCCTGCCGACGCCGAGATCGCCAGCCACCAGCTGATGATCCGCGCGGGCATGATCCGCAAGCTCGCCTCCGGCCTTTACACCTGGTCGCCGCTGGGCCTGCGCGTGTTGCGCAAGGTGGAGCAGGTCGTGCGCGAGGAAATGAACCGCGCCGGCGCGATCGAAATGCTGATGCCTTCGGTGCAGCCGCGCGAGTTGTGGGAAGAAACCGGCCGCTGGGGGAAATTCGGCGGTCAACTCCTGAAGATCAAGGATCGCAAGGAGCAGGAATTCTGCTACGGCCCCACGCATGAAGAAGTCGTCACCGATTTCGCGCGCAACGAGCTGAAGAGCTACAAGCAGCTGCCCGTCAACTTCTATCAGATCCAGACCAAGTTCCGCGACGAGATCCGTCCGCGCTTCGGCGTGATGCGCGCGCGCGAATTCCTGATGAAGGATGCGTACTCTTTCCACCTCACGCAGGAATCGCTGGGCGAAACCTACGAGGCGATGTACCAGGCATACACGCGCATCTTCACCCGCCTGGGGCTGACGTTCCGCGCCGTGCAAGCCGATACCGGCGCCATCGGCGGCAACGCCAGCCATGAATTCCAGGTGCTGGCCAACTCCGGCGAAGACCTGCTGGCGTTCTCCGACAGTTCCGATTACGCGGCCAATATCGAGAAGGCCGAAGCCCTCGCACCTGCGTCCAGCCGCCCTGCTCCCTCGGCGCCGTTGCAGCGCGTGGACACGCCGCGCGTACGCACGGTGGAAGACGTCACCAGGCACTTCGGCGTCGCTGCCGACCGCGTCGTCAAGACGCTGATGGTGCGCGGCAAGCACGGACTGGTCGCGCTATGTTTGCGCGGCGATCACGACATCAACGAAGTGAAGGCCGGCAAGCTGACCGAACTGGCGGGCGAATCGGTGCTGGCGTCCGAAGCCGAAATCCTCGCCGCTGTCGGCGTCATGCCCGGCTTCATCGGCCCTGTCGGGCTGCCCGACTCCATTCCGGTGATCGTCGATCGCAGCGCCGCCGTGCTGGCTGATTTCATCTGCGGCGGCAACCTCAACGACACGCACTACACCGGCGCCAACTGGGAACGCGATGCGCGCATCACGCGCGTGGAGGACCTGCGCCAGGTGGTAGCGGGCGATCCTTCGCCGGATGGCCATGGCACGCTGCAAATCGCGCGCGGCATCGAAGTGGGCCACGTGTTCCAGCTCGGCAGCAAATACGCCGAAGCGCTGAACGCCACGGTGCTCGACGACCAGGGCAAGAAGCAGGTCATGCTGATGGGCTGCTACGGCATTGGTGTCAGCCGCATCGTCGCCGCCGCGGTCGAACAGCGCCACGACGAAGCCGGCATCATCTGGCCCGAGCCGATGGCGCCGTGGCGCGTGGCGGTGTGCGTGATCAACCCCAAGAATTCGCCGGAGGTCGATGCGGCCGCCGAATCGCTCTATAACGAGCTGACCGCACGCGGCATCGAAACGGTATGGGACGACCGTGGCCTGCGCCCCGGCGCGATGTTTGCCGATATCGAATTGATCGGCATTCCGCATCGCGTGGTGGTGAGCGAACGCGGCCTGGCGGCGGGCACGCTGGAATATCGCGCCCGTGCCGCAGCCGAAAGCAGCGCCATTACGCGCGACGAGCTAATGGAAATACTCGCCTGATGCTATTGGCGTGAAAAAAAAGCCGCTTTATGCGGCCTTTTTCTTACACCATCCATTGGCATTAAAAGCCTTCTTTTGCTTTGCAATTTGCTGTTTCATGCGGGAAAATGAAAAACATGCCCGGGCATTATCCATAAATCAATAGCTCGGCTTGTTCCACTCATTTTCATTTACCGGAGTCCACCTAATGGCCGTTGATATCAAGAGCCTCAGCCATAGCCAGCTCAATGACCTGATCCAGAAGGCGCAGGCGCGCCAGGACGAACTGCGCAAGGAAAAAGTCACCAAGGTGCGCGAAAAGGTGCACGCCCTGTTGAATGCCGAAGGTCTCAGCTTCGAAGACGTGTTCGGCGCCGGCGCCAACGTGCGCGGCGGCAAGCGTCGCGGCGGTGGAACCGGCTCGGTGGCGCCGAAATATCGCAACCCCGCCGATCCGGAACAAACCTGGTCCGGCCGCGGCAAGCGCCCGCGCTGGTTCAACGATGCACTGAAGGCGGGCAAGAAGGAAAAGGATCTGGCGATCTGATGCTTCACAAAAAAACGCCGGCTTATGCCGGCGTTTTTTGTAGTTTTTTATGTTGGGGTGGAAAACCCCACATCGTGATAATAACATGGATTGCAACCTTTGGGGTTTCAACC
>NZ_JBQCHP010000102.1:0-11634 GCF_051954575.1 Dyella sp.
TTGGGGTGCGGGAACAACCTCGCGGAAAATTACCACGCTACCGCCAACAGGCGCTCTTCGTCTCACTAACATAAAACCCCCCCCCCAACATTTCCCCCCCACCCCCGCCCTCCCCCCGGAGGGGAGAGGGAGTAAAAAGCGAAAGCCCATGCCAGCAACTCTCCGCATCGCAGTATTAGCCTCCGGCCGCGGCAGCAACTTCGCCGCGCTGCTGACTGCGCACGAGCGCAAGGGGCTGCCGGTGGATTTCGTGCTGGTCGCCAGCGACAAGGCCGAAGCACCCGTGCTGCAGCTTGCGCAGAGCGCGGGTATACCCACGATGGTGCTCGATCCGCGCGAATATGCCGAGCGTCGCGCGTATGACTTCGCCCTGTTCGATCGCATCGGCGCCAGCAAGCCGGATCTGCTCGTGCTCGCCGGCTTCATGCGCATCATCGACGGCGAGGCGCTGAAACCGTGGGCCGGACGGATGATCAACATCCACCCTTCACTGCTGCCCAAGTACCGCGGCCTGCACACGCACCGCCGTGCACTGAAGGCCGGCGACGTCGAGCACGGCGCCAGCGTGCATTACGTCACCGCCGAGCTCGACGGCGGCCCAGTGATTGCGCAAGCCACGCTGTCGATAGAAGCGGGCGATGACGAAACCACCTTGGCCGCGCGCCTGCTCCCGCTGGAACATCAGTTGCTGCCTGCAGTGGTCGCCTTGATCGCCGCCGGCAGGCTCACGCTCGGCGCACAAGGCGTCATGCTCGACGACGAACCGCTTCGCAAACCCTTGCGCTGGCGGGACGGCGAATTGGTCCGCTGATTACGCGTTCAGGCTGGACGCGTAAACTCCGGCTCCATGCGCACATTCAAACCAACCCGCTCTCTTCTCGCCGGCCTCGTGCTGGCCGTCTCCACCAGCGCCGCATTCGCCGCACAGCCGACGCCGTTCACCGCCACTTACCAGGTCTCGCGCCAGGGCGAAGCGATGGGCGAAGCGACCATCACGCTGAAGTCGCTCGGCAACGGCCAATACGAATACAGCAACCAGATCCACGGCACTTCCGGCCTCGCCGCGATGCTGGGCGCCAACTCCAACGACGTCACGCGTTTCCGCTGGAACAACGACGCGCCGGAAACCGAAACCTATACGTCCAAGCTCGTGGCGCTGAAGACCAAGCAGCGCACGATGCAGGTGAACTGGGATACCAAGCAGGTGAGCGTGAATGAGGGCAAGGGCGCGACGAATTACGCCGCCGTGCCCGGCCTGGTCGATCGCAACACCATGTCGTATGCACTGGGGCTGGCGTTGCGCAGCGGCCATCAGACCATCACCCTGCCGGTAGGCGTGAAGCAGCGCGTGGAGCAGCAGCAGTTCAAGGTGCAAGGCACCGAAGCGGTGAAAGTACCGGCCGGCAGTTTCCAAGCGCAGCGCGTGACGCGTACCGACTCGGACAAGCATTTCGATGCGTGGTACGTGCCGAAGCAGTATCCCTTGCCGGTGAAGCTGGCACAGAGCGATGGCGGGGATTTGACGCTGCAGCTGGTGCGTTACAGCTCCCCGTAAACCCAAAAGATGGCGGCGTTGGGGTTTGCACCCCAACCTACGTCAGGTCGGCAAGCGACGGATGCGCGCACCCAGCGTGCTGAGCTTCTCTTCGATGTTCTCGTAGCCGCGGTCGATGTGATACACGCGATCGACCGTGGTGTCGCCTTGCGCGACCAGCCCGGCCAGCACCAGACACGCCGAAGCGCGCAGGTCGGTGGCCATGATCGGCGCGCCGCTCATCTTGTCCACGCCGCGGATGATCGCAGTGTTGCCTTCCAGGCGAATGTCCGCGCCCAGGCGCTGCAGTTCGTGCGCGTGCATGAAACGGTTTTCGAACACGGTTTCGGTGATCACGCCCACGCCCTCGGCCACGCAGTTGAGCGCGGTGAATTGCGCCTGCATGTCGGTGGGAAACGCCGGGTACGGCGCCGTGGTGATGTTCACCGCTTTCGGACGGCGGCCCTGCATGTCCAGTTCGATCCAGTCCGGACCGGTGCTGACGTGCGCGCCGGCTTCCTCGAGCTTCACCAGCACGGCATCCAGGGTGTTGGCGCGTGCGTTGCGCGCGCGCACCTTGCCGCCCGTCATCGCCGCGCCGACCAGGAAGGTGCCGGTTTCGATGCGGTCGGGCAGCACTTCGTAGTGGCCGCCATGCAGGCGCTCCACGCCATGGATGACCAGGGTGGACGTGCCGGCGCCTTCGATCTGCGCACCCAGCGCGTTGAGGCAATGGGCCAGGTCCACCACCTCCGGCTCCTGCGCCGCGTTTTCGATGACGCTGGTGCCGTCGGCCAGCACGGCCGCCATCATCACGTTCTCGGTGCCGGTGACGGTAACCATGTCCATCATGATGCGCGCGCCACGCAGACGCTTGGCGCGGGCCTTGATGTAGCCGTTCTCGACATCGATATCCGCGCCCAGCGCCTGCAGGCCGCGAATGTGCTGGTCCACCGGACGCGAGCCGATCTGGCAACCGCCCGGCAGCGAGACTTCCGCCTGGCCGAAGCGCGCCACCAGCGGCCCCAGCACCAGGATCGAGGCGCGCATGGTTTTCACCAGCTCGTACGGCGCGAAATAGCGGTCGGCCGAGCGCGGGTCCACCTGGATCTTCATGCGGTCGTCCAGCACCAGCTGCACGCCCATCTGGCCGAGCAGCTCCATGGTGGTGGTGACGTCGTGCAGGTGCGGCACGTTGCTGATGGTGACTGGCTCGTCGGCCAGCAGGCAGGAAGCGAGGATCGGCAGCACGGCGTTCTTGGCGCCGGAAATACCCACTTCACCACGTAGCGGCTCGCCGCCGCTGATCAGGATTTTGGCCATCGGGAATTCCTAGAGAAAAACGAAAGCAGCGGCGGCAGCGTCAACGGCGCGCGGCGGCTTCTTCCGGCGTGAGAGTCTTGAGTGCGAGCGCATGGATCGCGCCCCCCATGAGGTCGCCCAGGGTGGCGTAGACCAGGCGATGGCGCGCCAACGGCAGCTTGCCGGCGAATTGCGCGGCCACCACTTCCGCCTCGAAGTGCACCCCGTCATCACCCTGCACGCTCGCCTTTGCGCCGGGCAGGCCCGTTTCGATCATTGCCTGGATGCTGGCTGCGTCCATTGGTTTTCCAAGTGCTAAAGAGCTTGATTATGGTCTTGGCGTAGCCCGCGCCAAGACCGTAATCGGGTTCTAATACTGAACGCCGCCTGCGGACCCGTACAGATCGAGCCATGGGCGACAGGCATCAAGATAGAATGCGAATATGCCATGTTAATGGAAATCCGCTGTCGCAGAAACGACACGAGCGTTTCGCCCCCTGCCCAGCACGCCCTACAGGACGCCTGACAACGCATGAACGCATCCATCACCAAAGCCAAATCCACCCGGGTGGATGCCGCTGCCATCGTGCGCAGCGCGCGCACCGTCATCGCCACCGAAGCGGCCGCGATCCGGGCTCTGGAGCCGCGCATCGACCAGAGTTTCGTCGATGCCTGCCGGCTGATCATGGCGTGCAGCGGGCGCGTGGTGGTCACCGGCATGGGCAAGTCCGGCCATGTAGGGCGCAAGATCGCCGCCACCCTGGCCTCCACCGGCACGCCGGCGTTCTTCGTGCATCCGGGTGAAGCCAGCCACGGCGATCTGGGCATGATCCTGCCGCAGGATGTGGTGCTGGCGCTGTCCAACTCCGGCGAGACGGACGAGATCCTGTTCATCCTGCCGGTGATCAAGCGCCAGGGCATTCCGCTGATCGCGCTGACCGGCAATCCCAATTCCTCCCTCGCCGGCCAGGCCGACGTGCACTTGGACGTGGGCATTTCGGCCGAAGCCTGCCCGCTTGGCCTGGCGCCCACCGCCAGCACCACCGCCGCGCTGGTGATGGGCGATGCGCTGGCCATCGCGCTGCTGGAAGCCCGCGGGTTTACCTCCGAGGACTTCGCGCGTTCCCATCCGGCGGGCAGCCTGGGGCGGCGTCTGTTGCTGCATATCAGCGACGTGATGCACACCGGTCCGGGCGTGCCGATGATCCACCCCGATGCATCGCTGACCGAAGCCCTGATGGAAATGACCCGCAAGCACCTAGGCATGACCGCCGTAGTCGATCCCGAGCAGCGCCTGCTGGGCGTGTTCACCGACGGCGACTTGCGCCGCGCGCTGGACGACGACGGCGTGGACCTGCGCAATGCGCGCGTCAGCGATCTAATGACGCGCGGCCCGAAGGTGATCGGCGCCGACAAGCTGGCGATCGAAGCGGCGCAGCTGATGGAGAAGTACCAGATTCACGCCCTGCTGGTGGTCGATCACACGCAACGCGTGGTCGGCGCCTTGAACATCCACGACCTGCTGCGCGCACGCGTGGTCTGAAGCATCGGAACCGCTGCATGGATTATCTTTCCAACCTGCCTGCCGACGTGCTCGCACGCGCCGCCAAGATTCGCCTGGCCGCGTTCGATGTGGACGGCACGCTCACCGACAGCCGCCTGTGGTACAGCGAAAGCGGCCACGAAACCAAGGTGTTCCACGTGCACGACGGCCTGGGCCTGAAGCGCCTGCAGGCGCACGGCATCCAGGTAGCCATCGTCAGCGCGCGCATCAGCCATCCGGTCGCCCTGCGCGCGGAAGAACTGAACATCGCACACGTCTACCAAGGCCAGAACGACAAGCGCGAATGCCTGCGCCAGATGCTGGAAGCCTTGAACCTGCAACCCGAACAGGCCGCCTTCGTCGGCGACGACCTGCCGGATCTGCCCGCCATGGGCCTGGCCGGACTGGCTATCGCGGTGAACAACGCACACCCCTGGGTGGCCGCGCGCGCGCACTGGCGGACCCGCCTAGGCGGCGGCAGGGGCGCGGTGCGCGAAGCCTGCGACCTGATCCTGCATGCACAAGGCAAGAGCGCGGCGGAACAGGAGCATTGGCGGTGAGCGTTCGCCAATACCTGCGCGACAACCGCATCAACGTCGCCATCGTGTTGCTCGCCATCGCCGCACCGGCCAGCTGGATGCTGCGCAGTTGGGTGGTCGGCTCGCCGCCGAGCAACGAATTCATCGGCCCGCCGGTGGCCGACTACGTGCTCTACAACTCGCAGGTGTGGAGCTACGACGTCGACGGCCAGCCCAGCTTCACCATGACCGCACCGCGCATGGACCGCCGCGGCGGCGACGATTCGCTCTACATCAACAAACCGGTGTTCGAGATCACCGCGAAAAAACCGGGCGTGCCGAACTGGCAGGGCAATGCGCCGTTCGGCTGGGTCAACAAAAGCGGCACCGAGATGCGCCTGGACGGCGACGTCTACATGTACCGGCCTGCCTACGCGCAAGGTCCCATGGCAACATTGCACACCTCGAATGTCACGGGTTGGCCCAAGGAAAACCGCATGGAGACCGCGGCGCCGGCCACCCTGACGCAGGGACAAAGCGTAATGAACGGCGTTGGCATGCGTGCCAGCCTCAACGACAACCATTTGGAGCTGCTCCATGACGTGCACGGCATCCTGTATCCGCGCCAGAAAAACGCTACGACTCAGCCTGCTAGCCGCGGGGCTGCTGCTACTGCAACCGGCGCTCGCAAAGCAGGATGACCGCAACCAGCCCATCCACGTGGTGCATGCCGACAGCTTCGACGGCTACAACCAGCCCAACACGATCAGCACCTTCAAGGGCAACGTGCTGATCACCCAGGGCACGATGAAACTCACCGGCGATGTCGCCAAGATCTACACCGCCAAGGAAGACACCTCGGTCGATCACATCGTCGTGACCGGCACGCCGCAAAAGCGTCCGCACATCGAGCAGATCGACGACAACGGCAACCAGATGACCGGTGACGCGGACCAGCTCTACTACGACAACGTCAATGGCGTGGCGATCCTCACCGGCAACGCCTACGTGCATCAGCAGAACAAGGGCGATGCGCGCGGCGCCAAGCTCACCTACAACACCGCCACCGGCTACATGGTCGGCGAAAGCGGCGGTGCGGGCCCGGTCACCATGACCTTCCTGCCCAAGCAGAAGCCGCTGCCGACACCCAAGCATGGCGCACCGGCCGCCAAGCCTGCGTCGTCATCCAACGCGCCGGCCTCCGCCAGCAGCGCACCGAAGGAATAACCGTTACATGCTTTCCGCAGAAGGTCTGCAAAAAAGTTTTCGCGCGCGCCAGGTCGTGCGCGACTTCGCGTTCTCGATCCGCCAGGGTGAAGTGGTGGGCCTGCTCGGCCCCAACGGCGCCGGCAAAACCACCTGCTTCTATATGATCGTGGGCCTGATCGAGGCCGATGCCGGGGCGATCAAGCTCGACAAGCAGGACATCACCGGCCTGCCCATGCACGCGCGCGCCAAGCTCGGCATCGGCTACCTGCCGCAGGAAGCGTCCGTGTTCCGCCGCCTGAGCGTCGCCGACAACATCATGGCCGTGCTGGAATTGCGCACCGGGCTGGACCAGCGCAAGCGCGACGCCGAGCTGGAAAGCCTGCTGGACGAACTGAAGATCGCGCACATCGCCGGCCAGAAGGGCATCAGCCTGTCCGGCGGCGAGCGCCGTCGCGTGGAAATCGCGCGCGCCCTCGCGGCACAACCCCGCTACATGCTGCTGGACGAACCGTTCGCTGGCGTGGACCCGATTTCGGTCGGCGAGATCCAGCGTATCGTGCGGCATCTGAAGGAGCGCGGCATCGGCGTGCTGATCACCGACCATAACGTGCGCGAGACGCTGGGTATCTGCGATCGCGCCTACATCATGAACGAGGGCGAGGTGCTCTCGCGCGGTACGCCGGCGCATATTCTGGCCGACGAGCGGGTGCGCGAGGTGTACCTGGGCCGCGAATTCCGTCTCTGATTAAGCACGTTGTAATACTCCAACTTTTTCACCCGCACAAGCCGAACCTGCGCCGTTTCACATTCGAACGACGGCGCCGCGATTCCGGCCCCGGCAACTATTGGCCGGGCTTCGCGCGAAGGGTTAGGATGGACTTAAGCTAAACCCGTTTGGCAGGCATGAAACCAGGGCTTCAGTTCCGTCTCAATCAACAGCTGGCTCTTACGCCGCAGTTGCAGCAGGCCATACGCCTTTTGCAGTTGTCGCAACTGGAGCTGGCTGCCGAGTTGCGCCAGCTCGCCGAGAGCAACCCGCTGCTCGAATTTGCCGAAGACGCCTCGCTGGAGCAGGAGGAAGCCGAAACCGACGGCGAGTACGACAGCGAATTCGAATCGTTGAACTCCTTAAGCAGCAGTTCCACCTCCGCCAACGACGCCAACGATGAGGCGCCGGAGTGGACCGAGCCGGAAATCAGCTCCGACGAGCCGATCGATTTCTCCGCCAGCAACGGCAGCGGCAACGGCAGTTCCAGCAACCGCGACGAAGACGGCATGGAACCGCAGAACGCGGCGCCCGAATCGTTGCAGGAACACCTGCTGTGGCAGCTCAACCTCACGCCGATGGAGCCGCGCGCCAAGGCGATCGCCACGGTGCTGATCGACGCGCTCAATACCGACGGCTACCTCGGCGAAGGCATCGACGCGCTACTCGCCGCATTGCCGCCGCATCTGAAGGCCACGGCCGAAGAAGTGGAAGCGGTGCGCCGGCAACTGCAGCGTTTCGATCCGGCCGGCGTGGCCAGCATCGATCTTCCCGACTGCCTGCGCGCACAGCTTGAACAATTCGATCCGGGTACGCCGCACCGCGAGCTTGCCTTGCAGATCGTGCAGCAGGAACTGGAACTCCTGGCGCGCAACGACATGGCCAAGCTGGCCCGCCGTCTGCACGCCACCGAGGAAGAAGTCACCGCCGCGGCCTTCCTTATCCGCAGCCTGGATCCTCGCCCG
Source organism: Dyella sp. (assembly GCF_051954575.1). Taxonomy (GTDB): domain Bacteria; phylum Pseudomonadota; class Gammaproteobacteria; order Xanthomonadales; family Rhodanobacteraceae; genus Dyella_B. The sequence continues at coordinate 7,838 of NZ_JBQCHP010000102.1, forward strand.
GGTGCGGCAATGGACACCACGCCAGTGGAATACGTGGCGCCGGATGTCTACGCGCGCAAGGATGGCACGCGCTGGCGCGTGCTGATCAATCCGGACAGCCAGCCCAAGCTCAGCCTCAACCAGCACTACTGCAGCCTGATCGCACAGGCGCGTGGCGAAGACGCCAGCTGGATGCGCGGCCAGTTGCAGGAAGCGCGCTGGCTGATCAAGAGCCTGGAATCGCGCGCCGAGACACTTTTGAAAGTGGCCGAAGCGATCGTGCGCCGGCAGAGCGCCTTCCTGGACTACGGTCCGGAAGCGATGCAGCCGCTGGTGCTGCGCGAAGTGGCCGAGGAAGTGGGCATGCACGAATCGACGATTTCACGTGTAACCACCCGCAAGTACATCCACACGCCGCGCGGCACGTACGAGCTGAAGTATTTCTTCTCCAGCGGCGTATCCACCGAAGACGGCGGCACCGCGTCCGCCACCGCCATCCAGGCCATGTTGCGCAAGCTGGTCGACCACGAAGATCCACGCAAACCGCTGTCCGACCAGGCACTTGCCGAGGAGCTGCACAACAAGGGCATTCAGGTAGCACGCCGCACGGTGGCGAAATACCGGGAGATCCTGCGCATTCCAAGCTCGAGCGAGCGACAGCGCAGCAGCTGAATCACGCGACCCGGTCACACACCGGGAACTTGCACGGCGGTAGAACCATCCCATATTGCAATCAAGGTCTAGCTTCACGATGCAACGATCGCTCGATACCGGTCCGCGCATCGATCAACGCCGCCATTGGCGGCAAGCTCTAGAAGGAGGCGTACCATGCAATTCCAACTCAGTGGCCAACGGATCGAAGTGACCCAAGCTTTGCGCACCCGCGCCGAAGCCAAGCTTGACCGATTGACCCGCCTCGATGACCGCATAGTCAGCCTGAACGTGGTGCTTTCGGTGGACAAGCTGCAGCAATGCGCCGAAGGCACGCTCAAGGTCGCGGGCAATACCCTGCACGCCGAAGCCACCGAGAACGACATGTACGCCTCGATCGACGTCCTGTTCGACAAACTCGTCGACCAGCTTCGCCGCTATCGCGAAAAGCTGTGCGACAAGCATCAGCGTGAAGTAAGAGAAATCCGTCAGTACGGTTGATTCCTACCGCTTCATCTCCCTCTCCCCTCCGGGGAGAGGGTTGGGGTGAGGGGCCAAGGCTTGCCCCAGACGGCATTGAAACCCCGCCTCGATAAAGTCCCCCGCAAGATTGTCCCTCACCCTGCCCTCTCTCCGGAGGGAAGAGGGAAAAGCGTGATCGCGTTTCGCCGAGAGAGGACATCGCAAAAACTGGCACAATGTCCCCTGCCGCCGCCCCGTCCAGGCAGCCCAAGCGGCGCAAAGGGAACGGGGATGACCTAACTCGTTTTGCGCAAGCGGCATGATGTCCAGAAGGCTTGCAGGGCGTGTTGCGCGGCGCAGGGAAGACTGGCCGTCTTGCCAAGCCGCGCGGCACGGGCTGCGAGCCTTCTGGACATCACCCCGTCATTCACATTCAATGCGAGGGGGCCGACCCTGTTTGTCCGCATACCTTCGGTCCATCGACGTGGCAGACGGCCAGTCTGCCTTCGCCGATGGCCCTGTGGCCTGCGAACAGACAGGGTCGGTGACGCCTGCGCAAAACGAGCTAGGTCATCCCTTGGACCGCCTTACCGCACGACAACTCTTCGACGACATCCACGAGCGCATGGCCTTGCGCTGGGTGGCCGGCATGCGCGGCGAGACGCGCGTGCTCGAATACGGCTCCACCCCGGCCCGCCGTCCCTCGCTGGTGGGCTATCTCAATGTCATCTATCCGAACAAGATCCAGATCGTCGGCACCGAGGAGCTGAGCTACCTCGACAGCCTCGATTCGCGCCAGCGCTGGGAAGTGATCCACAAGGCCGCGGCGACGCATCCGGTCGCCTTCATCGTGACCAAGGACCAGGCCATTCCCGCCGACCTGCGCGAAGTGGCCGAAGAAACCGATACGCCGCTGTGGATCAGCGCCAAGCGCGGCCACGAGCTGCTCACCTGGATGCAATACCACTTGGCGCGCAGCATGGCGCCGCGCCTCACCTTGCACGGCGTGCTGCTGGAAGTGTTCTCCATTGGCGTCCTGATCACCGGCGAGGCCGGCTCCGGCAAAAGCGAGCTGGCGCTGGAACTGATCAGCCGTGGCCATCGCCTGGTCGCCGACGATGCGCCCGAATTCACGCTGATCGCGCCGGACGTGATCGACGGCGCCTGTCCGGAACTGCTGCAGGATCTCCTGGAAGTGCGCGGCCTGGGCGTGCTCAACGTGCGCGAGATGTTCGGCCATACCTCGGTGAAACAATCGAAGTACCTGCGCCTGGTCATCAATCTCAAACCCTTGCGCGACGGCGACAACGTCGATGCGCTCACGCGCCTCACCGGCGACGTCGGCCATCGCGAAATCTTCGACGTGCAGGTGCCGATGATCACCCTGCCCGTCGCACCCGGCCGCAACCTGGCGGTACTGGTGGAAGCGGCGGTGCGCAGCCATATGTTGAAGAGCAAGGGCATCGATCCGGCGCAAAGTTTCATGGACCGGCAAGCCCATCAGATGCGCCGACTGCCTCCGTGGTGAACGCATGAGTCAATACGAACGATTGATTCCCAACGACGATCCCAACGCCATCCACCTGGTGGTGCTCACCGGCATGTCCGGCGGTGGCAAGACGGTCGCCTTGCGTGCGCTGGAAGACCTGGAGTTCTACTGCGTCGACAACCTGCCCAGCGTGCTGCTGCCGGAACTGGTCGAAGCGGCCACACGTGGCGACAGCCGGCGCCGGCGCATCGCCGTAGGCGTGGACGTGCGCAGCCGCGACGAAGATTTCCAGCACATGCCGCAGGTGCTCTCCGAACTGGCCGCCACCGTGCAAGTGCACCTGATCTTCCTCGATTGCAGCGATGCGGTGCTGACCAAGCGCTTCTCCGAAACGCGCCGCCGACATCCGCTGGCCGTGCGCGGCCGATCGCTGGCCGACGCGATCGCGGAGGAACGCCGCCTGCTGCGCCCGCTGATGGCGATCGCCGAACGCGTGATCGATTCCAGCGATTTGAACGTGCACCAGCTGCGTCGCCTGATCGCCACCGGTTACGCGCAAACCACCGCGGGGCTCACTTTGATGTTCCAGTCGTTCGCGTTCCGCCGCGGGCTGCCGCTGGATTCGGATTTCGTGTTCGACGCGCGCTGCTTGCCTAATCCGCACTGGGAGCCCACGTTGCGCCCGCTATCGGGCAAGGATGGCCCGGTGCGCGAATTCCTGGAGCGCCAGCCGATCGTGGGCGAATACTTCGCCGACACCTCGCGCTGGCTGGATGCGTGGCTGCCTCGCTTCGAAGCCGACGATCGCAGCTACGTGACCATTTCCATCGGCTGCACCGGCGGGCGCCATCGCTCGGTGTACCTGGTCGAGAAACTCGCCGCGCACTATCGCTTGAATCGCGAAGGCGTGCTGACATTTCATCGGGAACTTGAGTGATGATGAAGTTATCTATATCCGCCGGGTGCGGGAATCGTAAATCGAGAATCGTAAATCGCGGCATGCAACCGGCTTACCGGAAGATGGTCCTCAAGAACTGCGATTCCCGATTGACGATTGACGATTCACGCCCGGACAAACAGCCATGACCGTCGGCGTGCTTCTGATGACCCACGAATCGGTCGGCCAGGCGCTGGTGAAAGCCGCACGTCACGTGCTGCCGAAACTGCCGCTCAGGGTCGCCACCGTGGAAGTGCCCGCGCGGGCCGATCCGGATGT
>NZ_JBQCHP010000103.1:0-6760 GCF_051954575.1 Dyella sp.
ACGAATACCGCCTGCGTCGCGCGCGATCACGTAGGTTGGGCTGAGGCGCAGCCCAACCCCAACATGGGATGTACATGGCAACGTTGGGGTTCGCCCCGGATCAAGTCCGGGGCTCAGCCCAACCTACGATCGCAAAATCAGTTGCGCGTGCCGAAGAACGTCGCGCGGAAAATCAGGCTGAGCACCGATTCGATCGCCTCATCGGGCAATTCGCCCGGCATGCTCATGTTGAAATACAGCACGCCATCGATCAGGCCCATCATGGCCAGCGCCAAGTCGGGCGCGGGTGCGGGCACTTCCAGTTCCATGCGCTCGCAGAACTTCGTAATGAAGTAGGCGATCTGGTCGCGCTTTTCCAGGCACAGCGCATTCAGCCGATGACGAAACTTGGCGTCCCGCACCGCGAGCAGGCGCGCTTCGGCCCATAGCACGTAGTTGGCGTGATCCCGGTAGAGCTGGCCATAGAACTGCGCGAGCCGTTTCTGCAGTTCTTCGCGGGGCAGGTCGGTGTCCAGCAGTTCCTGCAGGTCCTGGTGCGCGTCGTCGTGATCGCGGCTGAGCAGTTCCAGGAACAAGTCGGTCTTGCTCTTGAAGTTCGAATAAAACGCGCCGCGTGTGTAGCCGGCATGTTCGGCGACGTCTTCCACGCTGGTCGCGGCCAGCCCCTTCTTGGCGATCACGGCCGCCGCCGCCTCCAGCAGGCGCAGGCGGGTCTGTTCGCGGCTTTCTTCTCGGGTCAGGCGTTTGCGTGGCATGCGGCATCTTACCACGCTGCCATAAAGCTGTATCGGAAGTCATATTTGAATTCAGATACATATATGTATTAGAGTTCGCTCCCGTATCGACACTCCCACATCCCAGGAGCACCCCGTGCTTACCCCACCGTTCCCAACGCTGCGCGCACGGCCGTCGCGGCAGGCCTGGCTGCCCTGCGCCATGGCGATTTCCTTGATCCTGCTTGCCGGCTGCGGCCGCAAGGCGCCCGAAGCCGAGGCCGCCGTGCCGGTGATCGCCCTGCCGGTAAAGGCCAGCGACGGTACCGTGACCGGCCGCTTCCCGGGCGAAGTGCATGCGCGCTACGAGATGCCGCTGTCGTTCCGCATGCCAGGAAGGCTGTCGGCGCGCTACGTCGATCCGGGCGAGCTGGTAAAGCAGGGCCAGCCGCTGGCCGAGCTCGATCCCGCCGACCCCGCCCAGCAACTGGCCTATGCCAAGGCCGCGCTGGCCGCGGCCGAGCACCGCCTGCTGTTCGCCACCCAGCAGCGCGACCGGGACGAGGCGCAATTCAAGCAGAACCTGATCAGCCAATTGCAGCTGCAGCAGACCGAAGACAACTATGCGTCCGCGCTGGCTGGCCGCGACCAGGCGCGCCAGCAATACAAGCTGGCACAAAGCACCACGCTGGTGGCCGACCACGACGGCATCATCACCAGCCGCCAGGCCGAAGTGGGCCAGGTACTGGCCGCGGGGCAGGCGGTGTTCGGCTTCGCCCAGGCCGGCGAGCGCGAGGTGTACGTGGACGTGGCGGAAAGCCGCGTCGGCGACATCACCGTCGGCCAGGCGGCAACGGTGAACCTGCCGGCATTGCCGGGTCATCTCTACACGGCGCGCGTACGCGAGATCGCCCCTGCGGCAGATGCGCAGTCGCGCACCTATCTGGTGAAGCTGGCGATCGATCACCCCGATGCCGCGCTGCAGCTCGGCATGACGGCGGACGTCGCCCTGCAAGGCAGCAGGCTGGCCGATGGCGCGATCACGATTCCGGCCACGGCCTTGTTCCACCAGGGCGAGCATCCGGCCGTATGGGTGGTGAATCCCGGCGATTCCAAGCTGGATCTGCGCCCCGTCACGGTCGCCCGCTACGGCGAGCGCGACGTACTGATTGCCGCCGGCCTCAAGGCGGGCGAACGCGTAGTGATGCAGGGCGTGCACGCCGTGGCCGCGGGCGAAAAGGTGACGCCGATTGCGCCGCCGCATCCTGAGGACGCGCCGCAATGAGCCACGAAGAACGTTTCAATCTTTCCGCGTGGACTCTGCGCCATCAGTCGCTGGTGTTTTTCCTGATGGGTCTGATCGCGCTGTTCGGCCTGCTGTCGTACAAGAACCTGTCGCAATCGGAAGATCCGCCGTTCACCTTCAAGGTGATGGTGATCCAGACCTACTGGCCCGGCGCCACGGCGAAGCAGGTGCAGGAAGAAATTACCGACCGCATCGGACGCAAGCTGCAGGAAACGCCGAACATCGACTTCCTGCGTAGTTATTCGCGTCCAGGCGAATCGCTGATCTTCTTCAATATCAAGGATTCTGCGCCGGCCTCCGCAGTGCCGGAAACCTGGTACCAAGTGCGCAAGAAGGTCGGCGACATCGCCGCGCAATTACCGCAAGGCGTGCGCGGGCCGTTCTTCAACGACGAGTTCGGCGACGTCTACACCAACATCTACGCGCTGGAAGGCGAGGGCTACACGCCGGCGCAATTGCATGACTACGCCGATCAGCTGCGCGGGGAACTGCTGCGCGTGCCGGGCGTGGGCAAGGTCGATTACTTCGGCGACCAGAACCAGCACATCTACATCGACGTCGCGAACGCGAAGCTGGCCAAACTCGGCATCAGCCCGCAGCAGATCGGCCAGGCGATCGACTCCCAGAACACAGTGGCGTCGACAGGTGTGCTCACCACTGCCGATGATCGCGTGTACGTGCGTCCGAGCGGCCAGTTCGACGATCTGAATGCCCTGGCCAACACGCTGCTGCACATCAACGGCAAAAGTTTTCGCCTTGGCGACATCGCCACGATCCGGCGCGGCTACGACGATCCGCCCAGCGAGACGATGCGCTTCATGGGCAAGCAGGTGCTTGGCATCGGCGTCACCATGCAAGCAGGCGGCGACGTGATCCATCTCGGCAAGGCGCTGGATGCGCAGATCGGCGAGCTGCAGAAGCGTTTGCCGGCAGGCTTGACGCTGTCGGAAGTCACCAGCATGCCGCATGCGGTGTCGCATTCGGTGGACGACTTCCTGGAATCGGTGGCCGAGGCGGTGGCGATCGTGCTGCTGGTGAGCCTGCTGAGCCTGGGCTTCCGCACCGGCATGGTGGTGGTGATCTCCATTCCGTTCGTGCTGGCGGCCACGGCCCTGTGCATGGACATGTTCGGCATCGGCCTGCACAAGGTATCGCTGGGTACCTTGGTGCTCGCGCTGGGCCTGCTGGTGGACGATGCGATCATCGCGGTGGAAATGATGTCGGTGAAGCTGGAGCAAGGCTGGGGCCGCGTGCGTGCGGCTGCGTTCGCCTACACCAGCACTGCGTTTCCGATGCTCACCGGCACGCTGGTGACGGTATCGGGCTTCCTGCCGATCGCGTTGGCCAAGTCGAGCACGGGCGAATACACGCGCTCGATTTTCGAAGTGTCGGCCATCGCGCTGCTGGTGTCGTGGTTCGCGGCGGTGATCGTGATTCCGCTGCTCGGTTATCACCTGCTGCCGGAACATCATCAGCGCGCCAAGCCGGGGCAGGAGTGGTGGGCGCGGTTTCTGCCCACGCGCTGGAACCAGGCGCGCGCCGCCAGGGCCGTGCAGCCCAAGCATGACGGCGAAGACATCGAGATCTACGACACCAGCTTCTATCGCCGCCTGCGTGGCTGGCTGGATGCCTGCCTGCGCTATCGCTGGCTGGTGCTGGCCTCGACCGTGGCGCTGTTCGTGATCGCGATGGCGGGCTTTGCGCTGGTGCCCAAGCAGTTTTTCCCCAGTTCCGATCGTCCTGAGCTGCTGGTCGACCTGCGCTTGCCGGAAGGTGCGTCGTATGCGGCGACGTTGCGCGAAGCGAAGCGGCTGGAAAATGCACTGAAGGATCGCAAGGACATCGCCAACTACGTCAGCTTTGTCGGCAGTGGCGCGCCGCGTTTCTATCTGCCGCTGGACCAGCAGCTGGCGCAACCGAATTTCGCGCAATTCGTGATCACCGCGAAGGATGTGAAGCAACGCGAGCAACTGGCGGCTTTTCTCGAAGGCGAACTCAAGCGCGACTTCACCGCAGTGCGCACGCGCGTCAGCCGCCTGGAAAACGGCCCGCCGGTGGGCTTTCCGGTGCAGTTCCGCGTGGAAGGCGACGATATCGCCACCGTGCGCGGCATCGCCGAGCAAGTGGCGGGCGTGATGCGCGCCAACCCGGACACCGTCGGCGTGCAGTTCGATTGGGACGAGCCGGCCGAGCGCTCGGTGCGCTTCGAAGTGGATCAATTCAAGGCGCGGCAGCTTGGCCTGACCTCGCAGGACATCGCCAACTTCCTGGCCATGAATCTGTCGGGCACCACGGTGACGCAGTTCCGCGAGCGCGACAAATTGATCGCGGTGGACCTGCGCGCCGAGCATGGCGATCGCGTGCATCCGGACCAGGTCGAACACCTGGCGATTCCCACCGCCAGCGGTGCCGCGATTCCGCTCGCGCAACTGGGGCATGTCAGCTATGGACTGGAATACGGTGTGATCTGGGAACGCGACCGCCAGCCGTCGATCATTGTGCAAGCCGATACGCGCAACGGTGCGCAAGGCCTGGACGTGACCAACGCCGTCGACAAGAAGCTGGCCGATATCCGCAGCCATCTGCCGGTGGGCTATCGCATCGAAGTAGGCGGATCGGTGGAGCAGAACGCGAAAGGCCAGGGCTCGATCAACGCGCAGATGCCGGTGCTGTTCGTGGCGGTGCTGGTGCTGTTGATGGTCCAGCTGCAAAGCATGGGCCGCACCTTCATGGTGGTGTTGACTGCGCCGCTGGGCTTGATCGGTGTGATCCTTGCGCTGCTGCTGTTCCATCAGCCGTACGGCTTCGTGGCGATGCTCGGCACGATCGCCATGTTCGGCATCATCATGCGCAATTCGGTGATCCTGGTGGACCAGATCGAGCAGGATATTCGCGCCGGTCATCCGCGCTGGGAGGCGATCGTCGGCGCGACCGTGCGCCGCTTCCGTCCGATCACGCTGACCGCGGCGGCGGCAGTGCTCGCGCTGATTCCGCTGTTGCACAGCAACTTTTTCGGACCGATGGCGACGGCCCTGATGGGCGGCATCACGGTCGCCACCGTACTCACCTTGTTTTATTTGCCGGCTTTGTACGCTGCGTGGTTCCGCGTGCGCGCCAATGAACCTGCCGGCGAACCGGAGGCTGCCGTATGAAGTCCGCAAGCATGATGATCTCCGCGCTGGCTGCAGCCTTGACGCTGGCAGGATGCGCCTTCGCGCCGCCTGCCAAGCCGCCGGCCTCGCCTTCACCCGCGCATTACACGGCTGCGCCCACGCCCGCCGCTAGCGCCAACGTGGACGGCGTGACCCAGCACTTTTCCCTGGGCGAGCGCGCCGTGCCGGAATGGTGGCGCGAGTACGGCAACGCCACGCTCAACGCCTGGGTGGAAGAAGGGCTGCGCAACAACCCTTCGTTGGCCGCCACCAAACATACGCTGGAATCGGCACAGCAACTGCTGCGCGCGCAGGTTGGCGCCAAGATGCTGCCTTCGCTGGATGCGCAGGCGCAAAGCAGCCGGCAGCGCGCCCTGGGCTTCCCCAACTTCGGGCCGCCGACGAATCTGTACGACGTTTACGCCGGGCAACTGGCGCTCAGCTACGACTTCGACATCTTCGGCGCCAACCGCCATGGCATCGAGCAGACGGCAGCGCAGGTGGACCAGCAGTCCTACGAGTTCGATGCGGCCAAGCGCAGCCTGGCCGCGAACATCGTGATTGCGACGATCAATGCGGCGTCGCTGGAGGAGCAGGTCCGTGCCACCGAACAGATTTCCAGGCTTGCGCACCAACAAGCCGATCTGGCCGAGCGCGAACGCGGCTTGGGCGCCGCCTCGCAGGACGATGTATTGAGCCTGCGCGAGCAGGCGGCGAGCACCGATACAGCCTTGCCACCGTTGCGCGCGCAAGCGCAAAAGGCGCGGCATGCGCTGGCCGTATTGCTGGGACGCACACCCGACCAGGCGCCGGCGAACCTGGCGCTGGCCGACCTGCAACTGCCGCGGAGCGTGCCGGTGAGCGTGCCATCGGACCTGTTGCAGCAGCGGCCGGACATCCTGGCCGCGCAAGCCGCGGTGCATGCGGCATCCGCGCAGGTAGGTGTGGCGACGGCGAACCTGTTTCCGCACATCTCCTTGTCGGCCACGCTGGGCACGGAGGCCTTCAAACCTGCGAACCTGTTCACCGCGGCAGGCTCGGTATGGAGCGCCGGGCTTTCGCTGACGCAGCCGATCTTCCACGGCGGCGAATTGATCGCCAAACGCAAGGCCGCCATCGCCAGCTACAACGCTGCGATCGCGGATTACCAGCAGACCGTGCTCAACGCGTTCCAGAACGTCGCCGATACCTTGACTGCGCTCGACCAGGACGCCTTGACGCTGCAGGCGGCGCAGACCGCGGCTGCCTCGGCACAGCAATCGTTCAACAACGCCGAGGCGCGTTTTCAGCTGGGCGGTGTTTCCTATCCGTCGAAGGTGCTGAGCGAGCAGCATTGGCAGAACGCGCGGCTGACCGAGATCCAGGCTCGGGCGGCGCGGCTGGCGGATACGGCGGCGCTGTTCCAGGCGATGGGCGTGCCGCAGGATGCGGCGCTGGCGGAAAACTCGCGGCGCTGACTTGCGAGCGATATTCCTGACTCGCCACCAACTGTTCCCTCCCCTGCGAAGTAGGGGAGGGCTAGGGTGGGGTCAGTCAACCTCGCGACGAATTCCAGCAATGCGACAAGCTCGCGCAACCCCACCCCAACC
>NZ_JBQCHP010000104.1:0-11756 GCF_051954575.1 Dyella sp.
TGGTGGTTTCGCGCGCGGACGAACGACCACCGCCGCGCGGATCGCGAATGCCGTATTTCTGCCAATAGGTGTAATCGGCATGGCCAGGGCGGAAAGTCTGCGCGATATCGCCGTAATCCTTGCTGCGCTGGTCGGTATTGCGGATCAAGAGCGCGATCGGCGTACCGGTGGTGCGTCCCTCGTAAACACCGGAAAGAATCTCCACTTCGTCGGTTTCGCGGCGCTGCGAAGTATGCCGGCTGCGGCCGGTGGCGCGCCGCTCCAGGTCGGTGCGAAATTCCTCCGGCGCAATCGGCAGTCCCGGCGGGCAGCCGTCGATCACGCAGCCGATGGCCGGCCCGTGGCTTTCGCCGAAGGTAGTGACGGTAAACAGCTTGCCGGTGGAATTGCTGGACACGGAGAAGGACCGATAGACATGGAGTCGGGCCGGCCTGCTGGCCGGACCTTACATCTTGCCATGGCTACGGGCTCCATGCCCGCCGTGCGATATGAATCGTTGCTCTTTCGATTGCGGGGCCGGAATGACAGCGAGGAACGTAGGCTGGGATGCAATCCCAGCATGGTCGGGCACGCATATATCGCGACGCTGGGATTTGCATCCGAGCCTACATATTTGATCAGCTGCCGAACCGCTCGGCCGCCACCGCATGGATCACGTCGGCATGCTCGATCAGCTCACGCCGCTCCAGCGCGAACACGCCCATCGGCCCCACTTTGAATTCGATCCACACGAAGGGAACGTCCGGCAGCAAGGCGGCCAGTGCGTGCTCGCTTTCGCCCACTTCGACGATCAGCAAGCCATCTTCGGTAAGGTAATCGGCCGCTTCGTCGAGGATGCGCAGGCAGATATCCAGGCCGTCTTCGCCGGATGTGAGGCCGAGCTTGGGCTCGTGGCTGTATTCGCCGGGCAGTGCGGCGTATTCCTCTTCGGTGACGTAGGGAGGATTGGAGACGATCAGGTCGTATTTACGGCCCTTGAGCCCGGCGAAGAGATCGGAACGGATCACCTCCACACGCTCGTCCACGTGCTGGAACGCCACGTTCTCGCGCGCGAGCGACAGCGCATCCTCGCTGACGTCCACCACGTCCACCTGCCAGGACGGGTTGTATTCGGCCATGGCAATGCCGATGCAGCCCGAGCCGGTGCACAGGTCCAGCGCACTCTCCACTTGCCGGCCGTCCAGCCAGGGCGCAAAGCCGGATTCGATCAGCTCGGCGATCGGCGAACGCGGCACCAGCGCGCGGCGGTCGCTCTTGAACTTCAGGCCGGCGAACCAGGTTTCGCCCACCAGGTAGGCCACCGGCAGGCGCTCGTTGATACGGCGCTCGATCAGGCCCAGCACACGCGCGCGTTCTTCGGCGGTGAGCTTGCCGGCGCCATAGGCAGGCGGGATATCCGGCGGCAGGTGCAGGCTGGCCAGCACCAGGTGGGTGGCTTCGTCGATCGGGTTATCGTGGCTGTGGCCGAAGGTGAGGCCCGCCGCGGAAAAACGGCTGGCGCCATAGCGGATGAAATCGATGATGGTGGCGAGTTCGGCGGTCACGTGCGCACGGTCCTGCTCAAGGGGTGTGAAGTATAGCGACTGCGCGCCGCTGGACTCATGCCGGTGCATGCTCCTGTCCATGGCATTCGGCCCGGTTGGGAATGCTCCCGATTCCTTATACTTGCCGGATGACTTTCAAGGTATTCCTGCAATACATCCTTCCCCACCGGGCTCTCTCGCGCGTGGTCTACTGGGCTACGCGCTGGACCTTCGCCCCCTGGAAGAATTTCCTGATCGGCAAGATCGTGCGGAGCTACCAGGTCGACATGACCGAAGCCGCGCAGCCGGACCCCTTCGCCTATCCCCATTTCAATGCATTCTTTACGCGCAAGCTGCGCCCCGATGCCCGCCGGGCAGATACGGCTCCCGGCGCCCTGATTTCGCCGGCCGACGGCCGCATCAGCCAGGCGGGCCCTATCGTCGACGGGCGCATATTCCAGGCCAAGGGCCAGGACTACACCGCCGCCGAATTGCTGGGCGATGAAGCTGCCGCAACGCCTTATCGCAATGGCCGCTTCGTCACCATCTATCTCTCGCCGCGCGACTATCACCGCGTGCACATGCCCTTGCGCGGCGTGCTGAAAGAAACGGTGCATATCCCGGGCCGCATTTTTTCCGTGGCGCCATTCGCCGTGAATGCGATACCGCGATTGTTCGCACGCAACGAACGGCTGGTGTGCCATTTCGATGGTGCGCACGGTCCGTTCGCCGTAGTGATGGTGGGCGCGATCCTGGTGTCGTCCGTCGCCACCGTGTGGGATGGCCTGGTGATTCCGCCCTATGCGCCGTCGATTCGCCGCAAGTCCTTCGCCGGGCAGAGCATCACGCTGGATCGCTTCGCCGAGATGGCGCGCTTCAACATGGGCTCCACCGTCATCGTGCTGCTGCCCGATGGCGCCGCCGAACTGGACACGCTCACGTCGCAGCAGTTGATCAAGGTTGGCCAGCGATTAGGTGAACTGCATCACGCTTGATCTTGAGGACAAGCCGTCATGACAAGCGAGGTGCGCCGCGTTTTGACATTTGTCGTCATTTTGTGACGTTTTCGGCGCCTCGCTTGATACGAGGCCGGTATCCTCGCGCTCAATCCGTTCGTCCTTGCGGATCGTCCAACGAGGGGCCACATGCAAATTGTCACCCGCCTAATCGCGATGAGCCGCGCCCGGCAGTTGCAACGCCAGTTCCGACAGATCGAGCGCAACATCCTGGCCATGCCTGCACGCACGCGTGCTCGCCTGGGCGTCATGACGCTTCGCGAAATCGGCCAGGCGTCGCGCTGCGAATTTCCGCACCTGTACGGCACCGCGCCGGAACAACGTTACATGCCGTGGGGCCAAGGTACCGAGACTGGTTTCGGCCGCGCGCAGTCGGACAACCCGGAAGTAGCCCTGCGCGGCATCGCACTATGGCTGGCGGTGGCGTATCACGAAACCAAGGATTCGCCGCACACCAGCCTGCAGCCGCATCATCGCCAACTGTTGCGCGTGCTGCGCGAACTGCGCGACGCCACCGGTGAGCAGCCCGATACCACGGCTCAGTGGATGCGCTCCGGCGCCGCAGCCTGAGTTTCGTTAGAGGCTACCCGTAGCCATTGGCCGCGCCAGGCGCGATGCCGGCACGGAGAACTGCGCACGCTGTGCAGCGAGGGGCGAGCGACGAGTAGCGAGGGCGTCACAGCCTTCGCTCTCCCACCGCGGAAATCGGAACGGTGACTGACGAGGCGAGATACGGATTGCTCCAGGCGGCATCCGTGTCTACCAACCTCGCTACTCGTCACTCGGCCTTTGCGTCGCTGTAGGCTGAGGTGCAAGCCCCACTATCACGATATGGATCGGCATGCCCATGTTGGGGTTTGCACCCTGATATATCCCCACGTTTTTGCTCGATGATTTCAATAAAACCAGCGAGCTATACACCTTGCACATGATCTTCCAGATTACTGGACCGTCATTCCCGCTTTCGCGGGAATGACGGCATTTCGGGCACATATGCACCAAACGAAAAAACGTGGGGATACCTCAGGGTTTGCACCCCAACGCGTTCGGTCAGCGGCAACTCGGCAGCTTCAACACCTGCCCTGCCTTCACATGATTGAACTTCAGGTTGTTCATGCGCGCGACTTCGCCTTCGCTGCTGCAGCCGCCGTGCTTGCGCACGATGCCTGTCAGCGTATCGCCGCGACGCACGGTGTAGCGCACCACCGGATCGGGCGCCGACGCCGGCGATGGACTGGGAAACACCGGCACCACCGCGTTATGCAGGTCGCTGGCGAGAATCGGCCACGGCCCATCCACGCAACGCGCCGCGTAGACCTTCTCCAGCGACTTGGGAATCCTCAGCGTGGCGCCAGCCGGCTGCTGCTGTTGCGGATCGAGACGCGGATTGAGGTTGCGCAAAGTGCGAAACCACCCTTGCGGCATGTCATTGGCCGAACCCAGGCACACCGTGAGTTCCGAAAGCGAAGCGCTGCGCTTGAGCGTGATGTTGCCCTGCTGGCCATCCACGCGCGGGAAACGCAGGTTGTAGCTGTCCGGATGCAGGAACAGCCAGGCAGCCGCCAGCACCTCCGGCACGTAGTCGCGGGTTTCCTGCGAGAGCTGTCCGTAGATGCGCGGGTCGTAGAAGCTCACCGCGGTGTTGTCGCCCACCAGCCGGCGCATGCGTCCTTCGCCGCCGTTGTAGGCGGCCAGGGTCAGCTCGAGATTGTCGTTGAAGGCCTTCAACTGCTCGTTGATGTACTCGGCATTGGCGCGCGCGGATTCGGCCGGATCGAAACGGGTGTCGAAGCCGTCCTGGTCGGTCAGGCCGAAACGCAGGCCGGTGGCGTACATGAACTGCAGCGGCCCGGCCGCGCCCGAGCGCGACACCGCATGCACCTTGCCGCCGGATTCCTTCGCCATGATGCCGAACAGCAGCGCCTCAGGCAGCCCTTCGCCTTCGTATTGCGGCCACATCTGCTGGCGCAGGAACTGGTAATTGACGTAGGCATCCATCAGGTTGCCGCGCCACTGCGTCAGCCACATCTCCAGCGCCGCCTTCACCGGCCCGTTCATCGCGATCAGTTCGGACAACTGATGGCCACGCAACAGCGTCACGCTGCGCTGCGCTTCGGCCAGGCTGCCAGCGCCGGCCTGGCCGGTGCTGGGCAAAGACGGGCCGCTGGTATCTTCGTCCGGCGTCTGGTCGCCGATGAAGCTGCCGTCCTTCAGGCGCAGCAGGTGGTCGAACACGGAAAAGAAGCGCTGCGAATCGCAGCCCGGCGTTGCACCGCAACGTGCGGCGGCGTCGCGCAATTGATCGAGCGAGGTGTCCAGCGTTTTCTGCGCGCCCTGCGTATCGCCGGCGCGGGTCTGCTGCAACGCGGTTTCGTAGCTACGGCTGGCCTGATCGAGCTGGCCGTACAGCGCCGTCACCGAGGCCGCCGGCGGCTTGGGCGTTACGGCGCCATTGGTGGATGCGCAGGCTGCCAGCAGCACCAGGGCCGCCACCCCAAGCATCAGACGGAAAGAACGTAGCGCGCCTCGATAAGACATGTCAGGTATACCAATACTGATGGGCACAGCCTTCCCGGCTGCGCGGGCAGACTCAAAACACGTTCTTTTCGACGTCGTGCGTTTTCGTCGATACCGCACGCCTACATCGCTAAAATCGAGCCCCAGTCTTTGGAGGCCTTCATGCCAGACATTTGCATGAAACGCAACAACTGTTTGCGCGAAACGAGTACCGCTTACAACACCTGTCGCTTGAGTGCGTCCAGGCGAGGTCCACGCCTGCGCACTGCCACACATGGCAGATCGCAGAACGCCCTGGTCAAGCCAAGCTCCAATGCGGTCTTGCCATGACCCGCTGGCGTCCCCCTGCCCCACGTTCCACTGCCATCATCACGCGCGACGGCTTCGAAAAGCTCAAGAACGAGCTGGACCACTTGTGGCACACCTTGCGACCGGAAGTGGTGAAAGCGCTGGCCGCCGCCGCGGCCGAAGGCGATCGCTCGGAAAACGCCGAGTACACCTACCGCAAGAAGCAGCTCGGCGAAATCGACCGCCGCGTGCGCTACCTGAGCAAGCGCATTCCCTCGCTGAAGGTGGCCGAAGGCGCACCTGCCGATCGTGGCACGGTGTTCTTCGGCGCGGTGATCGAACTGGAGAACGTCGGGAGCGGCGAAACGGTGCGCTACCGCATCGTCGGGCCGGACGAGACGGACGCGAAGCTGGGCTGGATCAGCATCGATTCGCCCCTGGCGCGGGCGGTGCTGAAGAAAAAGCTGGATGACGAATTCGAAGCGGAGCTGCCCGGCGGCCGCACGCGCTTTGCGTTGATCACCGTCGAATACCCGTAGGTTGGGGTGCAAACCCCAACATCCGGATGCATGGAGTTGACGTTGTGGGGGTTTGCACCCCAACCTACAGCGCCAAGGGCGGCGGATATCGACGCCCTTCACGCAACGGCTGATAACACGCGGCATGGCGATGGAATGATTCTTCTTCATTGCCGGCATGCCATCCCGAAATGCCCGACAGTGGCAACGGCCTCAGCTCCAACGGATCGCGCAACCATTGCCCTTCCGCAATGGCGTCCGTAATGCACGCAACCGCCTGTGTGCTTTGGGCATCTTCCGCCATCACCGCCAGCGCCTTGCCCACCAGCAATTTGCCCGGCGTCAGCGCATGTTCGAGCAAGGCATGGCCGAACACTTCCACGCTGATCGAACCATCCAGCCAGGCATCGCGATGGCGCCAGAACAGCCCATGCCAGTCGTGCACATCCCACAACGCGAGCAGGCGCGGCTCTTTCACGACCACGATCACACCCGCTTCGTCGAAATGCGTCTGCGCGCACTGCGGGCGCGAGCGCTCACGTCGGCCGACTTGTGCGATCTCCATCATCTGCTGGCGGTTGAGCGCGCGCTTTAGTTGCGGATAGCGCAGCCAGACTATAGCGTTGAACAGATCGTGCCAGTTGGCTTCGCGCGTGGCGATCAGGCCACGCGTGGCGATGCGTTCTTCATAGTGCAGGCCGTCTTCGAGCAGCCCGCGCGTCTGCGCCACGAAGCGCTCATGGCTGCCCGATGGCCAGCGCGCGTTGAGTTCGTCGATCGAGGGCCAGCACGGCCACTGCAGCCATGAGCCGTATTCGCTCCAGTCGCTCAGCGGTGCATGCGTGAAAACGACCGGATCGACCGCCTCCCGCGCTGGCGCGACGTAACGCATGAGCACATGCGGATCAGCTGAGGAGCGCGGCGTGCAGGTCGTGCTCGTCGGCGGATTCGACCACCACGTCCACGAACTGCCCAGGCTTGAGCTTCTGCCCATTGACGATGTGCACGACGCCATCGATTTCCGGGGCATCGGCGGCCGAGCGCGCCACGGCGCCTTCCGCGCTGGCCGAATCGACCAATACCTTGATGGTGCGCCCGATCTTGCGCTGCAGTTTCGCCGCGGAAATCTCCGCCTGCACCGCCATGAACTGCTCCAGGCGGTCTTCCTTCAATTCTTCCGGCACTGGGTCGGGCAGTTCGTTGGCCTTGGCCCCTTCCACCGGCGAATAGGTGAAGGCGCCCACGCGATCGAGCTCGGCCTCGCGCAGGAAATCCAGCAATTCTTCGAATTCGGCATCGGTCTCGCCCGGAAAGCCGACGATGAAGGTGCTGCGCAAGGTCAGGTCCGGCACCTGCTTGCGCCAGTTCTGGATACGCTCCAGCGTCTTGTCGATATTGCCCGGGCGCTTCATCAATTTGAGGATGCGCGGACTGGCGTGCTGGAACGGGATGTCGAGGTACGGCAGGATCTTGCCTTCCGCCATCAAGGGCATCACCTCGTCCACGTGCGGATACGGATACACGTAATGCAGGCGCGCCCATGCGCCGAGTTCGGACAGGCCTTCGCACAGGTCGGTCATGCGCGTGCGATAGCGTTTGTCGCGCCACAGGCGCTCGGCGTATTTCACGTCCACGCCGTAGGCGCTGGTGTCCTGCGAGATCACCAGCAGTTCCTTCACGCCGCCTTTCACCAGGCGCTCGGCTTCCAGCAGCACTTCATCCACCGGCCGCGACACCAGGTCGCCGCGCATCGAGGGAATGATGCAGAAGCTGCAGCGATGATTGCAGCCTTCGGAAATTTTCAAATACGCGTAATGCTTCGGCGTAAGCTTGATGCCCGTATCCGGGATGATGTCCAGCAACGGATTGCGCTTCGGCGGCAGCGCCGTGTGCACCGCATTCATCACACTGGCGTAATCCTGCGGACCGGTAATGGCGAGCACCTCCGGATACGCCTCGCGGATCAGCTCCGAACGCTTGCCCAGGCAACCGGTCACGATCACCTTGCCGTTCTCGTGCAGCGCCTCGCCGATCGCATCCAGCGACTCCTGCACGGCCGCATCGATAAAGCCGCAAGTATTCACCACCACCGCATCGGCCGCATCGTAGCTGGGCACGATCTCGTAGCCCTCCACCTTGAGCTGGGTGAGGATGCGCTCGGAGTCGACGAGTGCCTTGGGGCAGCCGAGGGATACGAATCCTACTCTCGGCGTTTCACCGGGAAGCTGCTTGTGAGTTGACTTCAAAGAACTTTTCACTCGTCGATCCGTATCGCCGGGAGCGGCGCTGCGAGGGAGGCTGGGGCGGGAAAACCGCCATTTTAGCCTGTCCGTCTTTCCGCTGCCTGCCCGGCACGGCCGTTTTCAGGTATTACGCAAGCGAATGCTTTCGGCCAGGTTGCCGCGGAACACGTGCTGGCCCAGATGGCCCAGGTCCGATTGCATGTCGGCGTAAACCTTGCCGCCGATATCGCGCCAGCGGCGGCAGAAGGCGTAGTCCTCCGAGAGATAGCGGCGCGAATCCGGGTCCACCATGCAGTCGAAGAACAGCCAGTAGTACGGCTGCTGCGGGTTGTTGGGCGCGCCGTCGGGCACATAGTTCAACGTCGGGTAGGCTTTCATCATCTTTGTGAATACATCACGCTTGATCACCATGAAACCGGTCGGCGCTTCGGCGACCTCGACGAAGCCTTCGTCGGTCATGAACTTCGACAGCGGCTCCGCGCCGTGGGCCACGGCGTTCAACGGGTAATCGGTGTACAGCGTCTCGAACTTGTCCCGCGTGGTGCCGGCCGGCACGCCGTCGGCGGGCCAGTTGAAGCGCTTGAGCGGATAGATGCCGGCGGACACGTCGTGATCGGCCAGCAGCAGGCGGATCGCGGCCTGAGGCTTGAAGGAGATATCCGCGTCGATCCAGAACAGGTGCGTGTATTCCTCATGCATCAGGAAGAATTTCACGATCTCGTTTCGGCCGCGCGTGACCAGGCTGTCGGCGTACATATGCAGCGACGACTTCAGGCCTAGCCGGATCGACTCGTGCGTGAGCTCGAACATGCTGGTGACGTAATGCATCGATACCGCCGACACGTAGCTGGGTGTCGCCCATAGCACGTTCATCGACTGCAGCGCGGAAATGGGGAGCATGGGATCCTCGTGATCGACATGGGATGAGCCGCGGCAAGTGCGGCGTTGCCGAGCATACTGAGAATCGAACCATTCTTACCATCGAAAGCGAAGCCGGCCCATCCGCCTGTGCGTGTCCATGCGCGAAGCCGATACGTTTCCTCGCGTAAACTGGCGTCCTTCTTACGCGAGGAAGCAAGCTGATGGGCACGCACATCAACCTCCCGACCTCCGGCACGCAATGCATCGGCGCCTATCTGGCCGAGGCCGAAGGCAAGCCGAAGGGCGGCCTGGTGGTGATCCAGGAAATCTTCGGCGTGAACGCGCACATTCGCAGCGTGGCCGATCGCTTTGCAGCGATGGGCTACACCGCCGTCGCGCCCGCGTTCTTCGATCACCTGGAAACCGGGGTCGAGATGGATTACTCGGACGCCAGCATGGCCAAGGGCCGGCAACTGGTGACGGAACTTGGGCTCGATCGCGCCGTGGAAGATGTCGCCAGCGCCGCCGAGGCGATCGCTTCGGCCGGCAAGATCGGTACGGTCGGCTATTGCTGGGGCGGCACGGTGGCGTTTCTCTCGGCCATCCGCCTGGGGCTACCTTCCGTGAGTTATTACGGCGCGCGCAACGTGCCCTTCCTGGGCGAGAAGCTGCAGGCACCGGTGATGTTCCACTTCGGCGAGGAAGATCCTTCCATTCCTCCGGCGATGGTCGCCAAGCATCGCGACATGCTGCCGCAGATGGACGTCTATACGTATCCGGGCGCCGGCCATGCCTTCAATCGCGACATCGATCCTGGCCACTATCACCAGGTCAGCGCGGAGCTGGCGTTGAAGCGCACTATGGCGTTCTTCGACAAGTACCTAGCCGCATGAGCGACACGACTTTTGTGCTGGACCCGCGCCTGAAGGCCGATACGCAACGCGTTGCCGCCCTGTCCTTATGCGACGTGCTGCTGATGAACGATGCGCGCTATGCGTGGCTGATCCTGGTGCCGCGACTGGCGGGCTGCACCGAGATACTCGATCTGCCCGAAGCCGGACGAGCGCAGTTGTGGCAGGAGATCAATCACGTCGCGGCCATGCTGCGCGGAACGGTTCCTTGCGACAAGCTCAATATTGGCGCGCTGGGCAATATCGTGCGGCAGCTGCATGTGCATGTGATTGCACGCAAGGAAGACGATGCGGCATGGCCGGGTCCGGTGTGGGGACAGGGTGCGGCCAGGCCCTACAGTGATGCCGAGTTGGAGTCGATCATGCAGCGCTTGCGAAAAGCGCTTGCCACCTGATTAGCGTCCAGTCCCGGCACGTCGCTAGCCGATGCAAAAAAGCGCCCGTCATCGACGGGCGCTTTTTTGTTCGCTATGTACGAGCGACCAGCCGCTCAGTGACCGGCATCGCTGCCGCCACCGTACGATTTGCCGCTGGCATCCTTACCGGTGTCGCTGCTCGGCGCGGCAGCCGGCGCGTGGTAATCCTCCAGCGCGCGCGCCTTGGTGTCCACCGGGTTGATGCGCGCGAGCTTGCCGCCATCGTCGTAATAGGCGACGAAACCGTAATCGAGCTGCAGCCGCGCCATGTACTGCAGGTGCTGCTTGCGGATCTTCGAATCGTCGCTGGGCAGCAGCAGTACGGTCTTGGGCAACTTGCCCGCATCCTTCAGGTAAGAGAAGTGGCTGCCTGCATCGAGCGCGGAAACCACGGCACCATCAATCAGGAACTGACCATTCTTGTACGCCTTCATGGTCATGTCGAACTGGTTCTGTGTCTGAGTGGTTTCCACCGTGTCCCTGGACGCGCCACGATGGCAGCCGCCAAGCACCAGCAGGCTGCCGAGCATAAGGACGGCGGCGCCGCGGGTCGACAGTGTGGAAAGACGGATCATGCTTTTGATCTCCTGCAAATATCAGCGAAGCCAGCAAAGTGTAGCGCCGCCGGGAACGGTTGGATGAGGGGAAAACGCGCTGCGTTCAGGTCCGCGGCAAGGTCACGCCCTGCTGCCCCTGGTACTTGCCGCCGCGGTCCTTGTAGCTGGTTTCACATTCTTCGTCGGACTCGAAAAACAGCATCTGCGCCACGCCTTCGTTGGCATAGATCTTGGCCGGCAGCGGCGTGGTGTTGGAGAACTCCAGCGTCACGTGGCCTTCCCATTCCGGCTCCAGCGGCGTCACGTTCACGATGATGCCGCAGCGCGCATAAGTGCTCTTGCCCAGGCATACGGTGAGCACCTGGCGGGGAATGCGGAAATATTCCACCGTACGCGCCAAGGCGAAGGAGTTGGGCGGGATGATGCATACGTCCGCCGAGACGTCCACGAAACTGGTGGGGTCGAACGCTTTGGGGTCGACGATGGTGGAATTGATATTGGTGAAGATCTTGAACTCGCGCGCGCAGCGCACGTCGTAGCCGTAGCTGGACGTGCCGTAGGACACCAGCTTGTTGCCGTCGCGCAGCTTGACCTGGCCGGGCTCGTACGGCTCGATCATGCCGTGCTGCTCCGCCATGCGGCGGATCCATTTATCGGATTTGATGCTCACGCGGACTCCGGTGCTTACAGCCGCGCCCGGGCAGGTCCCGGACGCAAAGCGGGAAAAATACATGGTTGACGGGTAGGTTCGCCAGCGGTGCTGCTCCCTCCCCTGCTACGCCGGGGAGCGAGCGCGTAGGTTGGGTGGGGCCCCCCCCCAACGTTGGTGCCCGGGGGGCCCCAGGTGGGGGTGGGCCCCCCACCAAACTCCCCGGGGTGGGGGGGGCACGGCCCAAAAGCGGGGCG
>NZ_JBQCHP010000105.1:0-16221 GCF_051954575.1 Dyella sp.
GGTTTCGCGCTGGAAGCGGATCTCGGTGGGCAGCCAGGCGGTGGCTTGCGGCAGTTGCACCGGATGCACAAGGCCTACACCAGCGGGGCCGAACTGAATCTGTTGACCGGCGGTAAGATCGGCCAGCGCATTGGTGCCCGACGGCGATGCGGCCGAGCCGTTCAATACCCGCACCCGGCCGCTGATCACGGTCAAGGTATCGCCGCTCGCATCGCGCTTCACGTCGAACACCGTGCCGATATCCTGCAGCACGTGGCCGCCGACGTTGACCAGCATCGGCCGCGTCGGGTCCTTGCCGACGTCGAACAAGGCATGGCCGCGGATCACATCGATACGCCGATAGTGGCTGTCGAAATGCACGTCGATCGCGCTATGCCGGTCCAGCTGCACCAGCGTGCCGTCGGCGAGCTTCAGCGAACGGACCTTGCCGGCATCGGCATCCTCGTTCTGTGTGACGTACTGTGTGGACGGCATCCCGGACGTGCGCCAATGCGCCATGCCCAGCCAGCCCGTCACCAGCATCGCAGCCACACCAGCCACCGCTGCAAGCCACCGTCCGGCGCGCTTATCGCGCAGAGCTTGCGCATCGCGTTCGTGCGGCACCGCAGGTGCGGCGCGCGGAAACATCACGATGGGATTGTCGCGCCGGGCCTGCTCTGCCAGTTCCGCTGCGGAAAGTTTTTCCAGCGCCGCGGCGGCCTTGAGATCGCCATGCATCTGCGCCACCGCGAAGTATTCGGCGACGTGCTTGGGCGATGCGCGCAGCCAATGCAGGAACGCCACGCGCTGACGCTCGCTGAGCGGTTCCTGCTGCTCGATATACCAGGCCACCGCCTGCTCGGTGATGCGCCGCGCCTGGCGCGCCGCGTCGAAGTGGATCGGTTCACTCATACTCGGCCATCCTCTGCCGGCAAGCCGCCAGTCCTTTCACGATGTATTTCTTCACCATGTGGGTGGAGATCGACATGCGTTCGGCGATCTCGCGGTAGGTCAAGTCATCGCGGTAATGCATGATCAGCACCGCCTTGCACTTGGGCGAAAGCCGATCGATCAGCGCACCCAATCGTTTCTGCCGCGATTCGCTGTCCATGTCCGCTTCCACGTTGGCTGGCGCGACAAGATGCTCCACCACCTGTTCCAGCTCGTCGCTTCCCAACGGCTGATGCTGGCGCAGCACCGCATGCTCCTTGACCAGGTTGGCGGCCACGGTGAACAGGTACGCTTCCGGACTGCGGATATTGGCCGCATCGGCCGGCTCGATGCGCAGGAGGCGCAGGTAGACCTCCTGCACCAGATCCTGCGCATCCCAACGGTGCGCAACGCGACGAAGAAAATAGTTGCTCAACGTCGCGCGCTTTTCCGCGAACAACGTCGACCATGCCGCATGCTTCTCGCGCACCGCGCCTCCTCCGAGCGTATTCGCCGAAACAGGCTACCGTGCCCACCTGGGTGCAGAGCGTAGGGTTTGCTTGTGACGATTTGGTGAAGACGCTGAGCCCTGGTCAACGCCGGGCCCGGCGTCGCTGCAGATCAGGGCGGGTAAGCCGCAATCATCAGCCCGGTATCGGCAGGCACTCCATGATTTCGATCGAATCCCCAGGAAACACCGTGAAATGCGGATGGTTCTCGAACAACTTCGCCGCCGCTTCCTGCGAAGGCGCGTGCACCACGGTAAAGCCGGCCAGATCATTGCGGGTCTTCTCCACACCGTTTTTGGACGTCCGTAAGGTCTTGCCCAGCGGCGCGCCTACCTCGACGATCGAATCCTTGTGGTCATCGACCCATTTCTTCCAGGCTTGGATACCTGTTCTTTCACGTTCCTGACGTTCCGCGTCGCTCAGCGCGCTCCATCCGGACGCATGCATGGATTCCTCGGTACCAATATAGACAGCCAAAAACCTTTTCATCGTTCGCTCCAGGACCGTTCGGGAAATGTCGTACTCGGACGCGACCGCAGCTTTGCGGGAGCGTCCTCATGGCAGCGACGAACGGCCAGCCGCGGAATCGACAGTGCTACATTACGGCGCTCCACAACCCCCGGAGCAGGCCAGGCCATGACCATTCCCGCCCATTACCCGATCGGCACACCCGGTGTAGCGTGGGGGCCGGCGGAGGTTGCGACATGGCTGGCCAGGCAGAATCGCCATCGCAGTTACCGGGAAGACGTGCTGAGCGTGGTCGACGCATTGCGCGCCCGCTACGAAGTGGTGGAATACGGCCAGCTGGATTACCCGCCGGAAAGCTACCCGCTGCTGGCCATCAAGAGCCGACCCTGGCGGGACGATCTGCCCTGCGTGCTGGTCACCGGCGGCGTACATGGCTACGAGACCAGCGGCGTGCACGGTGCGTTGCGTTTCGCCCGGCAGCATGCTTCCGCGTACGAAGGCCGCGCCAACCTGGTCATTGCACCATGCGTCAGCCCATGGGCGTATGAGCGCATCCATCGCTGGAACCCGCAGGCCTTGGATCCGAACCGTTCCTTTCGCGAAAACAGTCCGGCGCAGGAATCGGCCGCATTGCTGCGCCTGGTGGCCGATTTCCGCGAGCGTGTGCTGATGCACATCGACCTGCACGAAACCACCGACACCGACGAATCCGAATTCCGCCCCGCCTTGGCGGCGCGCGATGGCATCGCGTACGAGCCGGGCGAAGTGCCGGACGGTTTCTATTTGGTGGACGACAGCGAGAATCCGCAGCCGGCGTTCCAGCAGGCCGTGATCGCCGCGGTGGCCAAGGTCACGCATATCGCGCCGGCCGACCGCAACGGCCAGATCATCGGCTCGCCCGTGGTGGCGCCGGGCGTGATCGAGTATCCGATGCGCAAGCTGGGGCTTTGTGCGGGCATCACCTCCGCGCGCTTTACGACCACCACCGAGGTGTATCCGGACAGCCCGCGCGCCACGCCGGAGCAGTGCATTGCCGCGCAGGTGGCGGCCGTGTGCGCGGCGATCGATTTTGCGTTGGCACACGCTGGATGACGATCGTCTGCAGCGAGTGATGCTTCTGCGCACTGACCGGCCATGACGTTCTGGACCTTCATCTATATCGCTGGCGCACTGCAGGCGGTGTTGCTGGCCACGACCTTGTGGCGTCAATCCGCAAACCGTTCGGCCAATCGCCTGCTGGCCGTATGGGTGGCGTTGAGTGGTGTGGACCTGGCGGTGAAGGCGCTGTATTGGCATCTGCTGTCGCCGGAATGGTTTCGCGTGTATCGCTTCGTCGCCTTGTTTCCGTTTTTGTACGGCAGCCTGTTTTATCTGTACGTGAGAGCGCTGGTGAACATGCGCGGCTTCCGGCCGCGCGATGTGATCCACCTGGCCGGCTTCCTGGTCATGCTGGTGCTCAACGGTTACGTACTGGTGGCGAGCGAAGCACGCATCGCGGCGCTGTCCGCGCGCTGGATCGCCGGTGAGCGTGGCATCGGCGCCTGGTTCGACGGGCCGTTGTTTCTGTACAGCCTCAGCTATGTAATGGCGGCGTTGAGACTGATGCATGGCTATCGTCGCCGGCTGCGCGAGCAGCGCGCGGATGCGGATCGTCTTTCCTTGCGCTGGATCGATGCGCTCGCTGCGTGCCAGATTGCGATCTGGAGCCTGGCCATAGTGCAGGCGCTGGTGTATCTGCCGCTGTTCAATTACGGCTTGTTGTTCGGCCTGGTCGCCGCGTGGGTGTTCGTGGTGGGCTGGTTCAGCCTGGGACAGCCGCCGGTGCAGGCCGCGCCACCGGAACCTGTCGCGCAAAGCGAGCGCGAGCCGAATGCGGCCAACGATGCGGCGCGCTACGCGGACGTGGAAGTGCGCCTGGCGCAGCTGATGAGCGGCGAGGCGCCGCTGTATCTGGAGCCGGCGTTGACGATTGCGCAGGTGGCCAAGCGCAGCGGTTATCCGGAATATCTCGTTTCGGCGGTGATCAATCGGCGCCTGGGCGGCAGCTTCTGCGATTACATCAATCGCCTGCGCGTGGAGGCGGCGCGTGCGCGGTTGGCGGATCCGGACGAGTCGCGCACCATCCTGGATATCGCGTACGCGTGTGGGTTTACTTCCAAGTCGACCTTCAATGCGGCGTTCAAGCGGCAGGTGGGTGATACGCCGAGCAGCTATCGCAAGCAGTGTGCGGATGCTGCGCCTGTTGGTTGAAGCAGCCCTCTTTCTCCGGCCTGATTAGCGCCGAATCTCAACTGTGCGAATGACGGCTCCCTCCCCTGCTCGCAGGGGAGGGTCGGGGGTGGGGTCGGCCGAGCTTGCTGCATGGTTGAAATGCATCGCGAGGTTGCTTCACCCCACCCTAGCCCTCCCCTACTGCACGTAGGGGAGGGGACACATTGCGGCAAGCTCAGATTCGGCGCCAATCAGGCCGACGGGAGAGAGATTCACTCAGTCAGTTTTCTGCAAGCTCACGCTTTGCGCGCAACGCTGCAATGATCGCGGCCGTCGCATCGCCAATACCCGTACCACCACCCTGCACACTCAACCCCAGACGCACCACAACGAGATGCTCGGACGGCACGATGATCACGTACTGCCCGAACGCCCCGCGCGCGTAGAACATGTCCTTCGGCAACTGCGGCATGCCCCAGGGCGCATCCCACACCGGCACGCTTCCGGTGTTCACCAGGTTGGTCCAGAAGCCCGCGCCGTAGCCAGTGTTCAACGTTTGCGAACGCGAATACGCGGCCCAGCCTTGCGGCAGGATGCGCTTGCCGTCCACCACGCCGTCATCCAGGTACAGCTGGCCGAAACGCGCCAGGTCGCGCGCGGAGGCATACATGAAACCGGAGCCGAGCAAGGTGCCGCTGGCATCGGTTTCGATCAGCGAATGATGCATGCCCAGCGGCTCGAACAGTTCCCTGTGCGCAAACTGCTCCGCACCGCCATTCCCCGCGGCATGGCCGACCAGCTTCGACAGCAGCGCATAGCCGAGATTGCTGTAGCCCCACGCGGTACCGGGGGCATGCGCCAGTGGTATGCGCGCCGCATAGGCAGCCGTGTCGGCCTCGCGGAACCACATATGCGTACTGGGGCTGACCGGGCCTTCGGTTTCATCGAACGGCAAGCCGCTGTCCATGCGCAGCAGTTGGTCTACGGTGACGGCGTGACGCGGATACGTGGACGACGCCCAGGCGGCGATCGGCGCGGGCTGATCCAGGCGCAGCAGGCCTTGTTGTACGAGGATGCCGATCAATGCCTGCGTCACCGACTTAGTGACCGAATGCACCCAGATTGGCGTCTCCGGTCCGTAACCGGGTGCGTAGCGCTCGGCGATCAAGTGGCCATCGTGCAGCACCACCACTGCCTTGGTCAGCCGCGGGTGAGTCGGGTCCGGTTCGGCGAAGGCAAGGTCGAGCGCCTTGCGCAGCGCGGGATCGGATGGGGTATTGAGCTGCGGACCGTAGGCATCCGGCGCGGGCCGCTCGTCAGTGCTTGCCGTGGCGGGGATCGGATCGTCACCCAACGCGGGCGTGCACCCCAGCCCTTCGCGGTACACCGAGCGGGCACGGAACAGGATCAATGCGCTGCTACGTACCTCGCGGCGCGAGCGGTCCAGCGTATAACGCACCGCCCAGGCGATGCCGCTCATCAGCGGTCGCTGTTCCTCCTCGAAGATCCGGTCGGGATCCACCTGCGACACGAAGGCCGCCGCACACAGCGACTGGCTGACCGAACCGGCGGCGATATGCAGCGCCTCCCGATTCAGCCATACAAAGGCGCAAGCAGCGAGCGCCAGGGCAAGCAGGCTCAACAACAGGTAATGCGTGCGTTTCATGGCTGGAGCTCCTGGGAAAGGTCCGCAGGATGCGGGTGCGAAGCCGCTGAATCGTCCGCTCCGGCGGATTCGTACGGCCGTACCGGGAATCCGGACGCCCGTTTTGCCTTTCACCGGCCTTGGTCAGCCCGCCAGCAGCATGAGGGCGAGCATGGTCGTGTGGTCTCGCCGCCAATGAAACATGATGCCCGCTGGCAGCTTCGCCCGGGCCGGGCATCATGTTTCGGTCAAAGGTGAAACCTAAGGCTTACCAATATTTGGTGATGTAGCTGTCGAACGGACTGATGTCCAGGCTGCCCCAGCCGGTGGTGTTGTCGTAGCCCACCTTGGCGTTGTAGCCGTGGCCCAGGTAACCGTTGTTGCCCACGGTTACGTCGTGCAAGGGCGCCTTGTGCTTGTTGAAGCGGACGTACATGTCTTTCGCCGGCATGCCGAGCTTGTTGTTGTGCGCCGATTCCATGCGCGCCCACACACCCGTGAACAGGGGCGCAGCCAGGCTGGTGCCGCCGATGGGTTCGGCCTGGCCTTGCACAAAGATGAGAGCGCCGGTGCTCAACGCCGCGTCGAACGACACGTCCGGCACTTGGCGCTTGGTCACGTCCGCACCAGCACGTGGCTCTGCTACCAGGGCGCATCTTCGAACAGGCTCGCACCACCGGTGCTGGCCCACAGCCTTTGGTTGAAATCGCCGTTGGCCTCATCCACCGGACTAAAGCCTTCGTTCCACACCGTTTCGCCGGCCCAGGTCTTGCTGCCGATGGTCTTGAGCATGGTACCGCCCACCGCGATCACGTAGGGCGACGTGGCCGGCTCGCCAACCGAGTAATGCGTAAGATCGATCTGCACCACGCCATTGCTGTCGGCGACGTAGGCTTGCGACCCTTCGATCGGATCGGTGGACCAGCCATACACACCTTCGTCGCCGGATGCGATGGAGAACGTCTGCCCTTGCAACAGCGCCTATAGGAAGACCTTGTCGTTCGCGGCCTGGCTGCCGTCATTGTGCGCCGCCGTTTCATCGACGCCCAGAGAGACGTTGATCACCTTGGCGACGTTCTCGGTCACCGCTTTGTGATACGCGGCGGTCAGCGTTGCGGTCGTCAGTCCACTGTCCTGGCTGTCGCCGTTGACTGCGGAATAGAACACCAGCTGTTTCACACCGCCGGAGATACCGACGATGCTTTGACTGTCGAGATTCCACTCGACAAAACTGTTGTGATCGTCCGCAAGCGTGCCGGTGCTGGCCGGCACAACGCGCGTATTCACGGCAGGCAGGTTGTTGGCCTTCGTGAAGGTACTGAGATCGGCAAGCGTCTGGCTTACGTCACCATAAGTGATGATACCGACCACTGTCTTGGACGCCGTCGGCGTAGTGCCCGCTCATAGATGGACGCAAAATCGGTGGGATTGTGGGGCGTTTCAGCGGGAGCCGCGGCGGTCGTGGACTTGATGGATGCACGGTGCATCAAAGTGTGCGGCTTGGCGTAATCCTGCAGGCCCACCACGCTGTCCACCACATCGCCCAGCACGGCCGGCACGGCCACGTCGGCGGCGTTGGCATAGTGCCGCTCGTTCTTGAGCACGAAGGTTTTCATCTGTGCGTGGAATGCGGCGTTTACGGTGGTGGCGCTGCCGTCAGCCGATACCAGCATGTTGTTCGGCGCCACCTCGATGTTGCGGAAACCGTTGGCGGTCAGGTGGACGACGACGGCCTTCACCTGATCGTCTGTGGGCGCAAAGCGGGCCTTGAACTGCTCGGGCGTGAGGAACTGCTGGTAGTGCGGGCTATGCCGGTCATACAGGTCTTTGAGCAAGGTCTCGAGCTCGGTCACGTTCCTGAGATTGAGGCTCACGGAAACATGCAGGGGCTTGCTCAGCTCCAGCGGCGCGATCTGGGAGGCCTGCACGAGAGGATGATGCGTCATGGCCAGCGTAAACGAGTGGCTGCCGGCACCTTGCAGCCCGGCATGCGTGCGCGTGGCAACCCAGGCATCCTGCGCCTGCGCCGTCATGCACAGCGATAGCGCTAATGGCAGCACGAGCTTGTGGTATGTGGAAATGCAGCTCTTTTTCATCGGAATTTCCCCGTAGTTATTAAAGGGCAAAACGGCCCGTCTGAGGTCGCAAAACCCCAGGGTTTGTGGATGGAGATGAACTGCTCGATGAGGGTGGTAAAACCGTGCAGCTACTGCTTGTTCCACACCTTCCCCTCGCTGCGAGCCAAGGCTCACACACGCAGGAGCTCCCCTGAAGACTTTATTTGCCTGCATTCAACGCCATCGACTCGACAATGGCCATGAGATCGGCCTTTCTGGTCCCGAATGTTGATCAAGATCACAAAAAAAACAGGGACAGGTTTAATGGTGAAAAACACAATTTATTTTTCATCTGTTCTTTATTCCACGGGATATACAAATCAAAACTCACAGAGCCGACGTTTTCCGTCCGATTGCTCTGTACTCCAAGATGACATCCGTGTGCCTCTGCATTCGTTAGAGGGAAAAAGTTATGTATAAAAGCAATCTGTGTGCTTGCGCCATGCTTATGTATCTTTTCGCGTCAACCATGTTTAGTGCGGCGCAAGCCAGGCCAATAAACTCAATACGTCATAACACGGACAGCCAAACAGGCCAGCACACGCAGTTGTCCGAAGGCATCGATGGAGGTCATGGTCCTTCATCAGAAAACGTCTCATATAGAGCATTACACGCGGGCGACGCCCTTTGCGCGGTACGCGGTTCTTCCTACTACAACTGTCTTCACGGTGCTCCGTCTAATCCCTATTCGCGTGGCTGTTCAGCCATTACGTCATGCAGAGGATGAGGCTGTCTATGAAGCGCATAAAATGGAAAGGCACGGCAAGGAATCTGATTTTTATGCACGGAGTCCCTTGCGGTGCACAGCTCCGCCCACCTCGATAAAGACTGCTCGATGAATTTTCACGCTTTCTAGAGGCGCGCACCTTCTGAAATGAAGCATTCGAAGCGAATGCGGCGCCGGCGCAAGCTCCTGGCGAAGGAGAAGCTCATGCAATGGTCAACAACGGACGTCTTACGCTGCGTGCGCCAGGCACCGACCTCGACAAGATCATCCATATAAGCAGCTTCAATAATTCAAATAAGCATTGCACGCGCGACTTTTTGATTTTGTCACAGCGGGAGTAAACCTAAACATTTAGCACGATGGTCTCTTGCGTGCCATGCACTTCCCAGGATGGCAAAAAGGGTAAATCAGTGCTTCGTTCTTTCTTCAGCGAATCTTCCACTAAAACAAATTCTTTGCAAAGGAGAATGCCATGTCTACAGATATTGAACAGAAAATCATAACCATCGTATGCGACCAGATGGCAGCATCCCCTGAACAAAGAAAGAACATCACACGTCAAACAAAGCTAGTTGCCCTCGGCGCAGAAGATATTGATTTGACTGAGATAGCTATGAGGCTGGAAGAGGAATTCACAATTACGCTTGATGACTCAAAGAAAGCTGTGACAATTGGCGATTTTGTCGATGCCGTCAAGGAAAAACTGGATGCGAAACGCTGAATAGCCCTTACTATTGCCGTAGCGCTGTAATTCCTGGATAAACGAAGTGCCCATACAACACGGCCAAGCCGTTGAACTCGACGTAACATCGCGCAATAAATTCACGATTGTGCGTACAAACTTGTAGTAATTGGCGCTCGAGAATTTGGGCATCGATTACCGCAGGTTTTGTGCGCCAGAGCGATGTCTCCAGTCATATTCAAGCGCCCACTCCTTCAAAGCGGAGGACGTGGAGTCCGCCCTTTGTGGCCTAGCAATCAGGGAAAGAAAATGGAGTACCGAGGTCCTTGTCATTTGCCCAAGCCGCGAGCTTACGTCCAAGAGCATTAATGCTCGCGACCTCGAGCTCACCGCTGAAGGAACATGAGGCGCGAATTTGTGGCGCACCGTTCCTTTGAGTTATGACTTCAAGCGCAGAGTGTCCAAGATTGTCGATTGCATAAGCGCGAAGACGAACCCAGCAATACGAGCCCTCGTCAGGTGAGCCAACCTCAAACACGCAGTCCTGTCCAAACCTGCCAGAGAAGTCAGCCATGGCATCACCGAATGCCGTTAGCTGATACGGGTAGGTATAAAAATTTATTCGACACGAATAGCCGGATGACGAGGCAGATAAGTCCAGCTCCAACATTCCGTCATAGTCCATCCAAATTTTTGATAAGCGAAGTTGCATGAGCTGGCTACTAATGCTGGAGTTAAGTCAAAAGCGGTATGCGCGTCCGCTTACCCGTCCCGCGCATCGGCCTGCCTGGAAGTAAACCTCATCCCGTTTGGCGTTTTGAAAAAACATAACATGGTCGACGGTGGTGCTGTGAAACGTGGGGAAAACCTCAGACTCTGACCCATGTTTCTGCCTGTTTCTGACCCCTGTTTCTTGCATGAAATCTAGTATTTGATGGGGATCAGCACTCCGGCGTCCCAGGGCACGCCGCACTCCAAAAAAATCGTTGATACCTCGTTATTAAAATTCGCAAGTGCATCTTCTTTTTGCAGCCCAATATTCGATGGAAAGTGCTCAGCTATTAATGCCTCGCCTTTTTTTGTGCAACAGATTTGCGGTTCCAACCAAATGCCCATATCGAGATTGTGCTTCTTTCGGCCGGGGCTATCGCTAGAGAACTTCTTGTATTGATCGACCCGGGCCAATTCTTCCACAAATGACTCAATGCTAGAGAATCCTTGCTCTTGCAACCAATCGCCTGGAACGAAAGTGATCAAATCGCATTTCAAACAACGGTAAATCATATCTATAGCAAGTTGTTGCGCTGCGCGTGAGTGCATCGGGTAGTCATGCGCGTCAACTCCGTCAAATCCAAAGAAATTGACTGGCATTTCACTCATAACGAGAGTTTGAAGGATTTCTACCAATCGAACGGCTATCTGTCGTGGCACAGTGTTCAAGGTTGGCCTCCGGGTCCAGTTGAGCCAGTTTGTGGGAATTTTAGTTCCAGAGTGTTATTCGGCCCGCCATTTAGCAGGTTTATTTGCGATAAGGGGCTGCGATAAGGGGCCGGAGGTAATTAAGGCTGGTTAATTTCCTCCGGCCCTGAGGTTTCAAGGATTAATTGAGATCAGGCGTCTACGGTGAGCCTCCCGCTTCGGCGGCAGGCTGTCTAAGGGTCTTCGCCGCGTCGCAAGCAGCCATAGATGCCAAAGCCATCCGTACCGAACTGCACCCCGATACCGCCGCTGGCATTCTTGCTGCTGCTTTGCAGCGTGTGATTTTCGCCCTGGCTAAGCAGGTTCAGATCATGTGCGGCCGACAGATCGACGTTCTGTCCCTTGATCTGGCTGCCGATGACGTTCAGATCGCCAGCAGTAGCTGCATTGGTCACGTCACCCGCACTGCGGATCGTGCTGCCGTAGGTTTGCTCATCGTGGGTCGTGGTGGTACCGTGACTGCTGCTTGCACCGATGCCCACATGTACGTTGACGCTGTCGCCGCTACCTTGGCCGCCGCCGTTGGCGAGCGACGAAGCACCCTGGTAAGCGTCGTAGGCTTGATACGCTGCCTGGGCAGCGTACAGCGCCTTCAGGCGCGGATCGCTCACCTGGCTGCTACGTTGCCCCGAATTGGGAAATAGCACTGAGTAAGTGCCATTCCAATCTGACCCTCTTACTCCATCCCGTTACTCCGGCGGGTAGGAACCGAGAACAAGTAGCACGTGCGTGAGTGGTGCTGGTTTGCGGACTTTCTTCAATCACCATGCGCACTATATGCGTCATCGATATATGCATGGGCCTCGGAAAATATCTTGTCAAACTCATCGTACTCGAGATTAATCGCGCTCAATTTCGAAGTATTTTCGTTAAAATATAATAATCTCGTATCATTAGCGCCATCGACCAAAAATATCCTCCAAGAGTCGAATATGTCGACCGGAATACACACATCAAACCTAGCTGGCATTAAATCGTCTTTAACGTATCGAAATATCTCATCATCACCTTCGTTAAGAGCGCTAAATATCAGGTGAAACATCTTTTCGTTCGAGAGATTTAAAAGATCGGGGGAAAATCTCTTTCCCCGGTCGCCGATGATGTACTTCATTTGAAAAAGTACATCTCTAAGCGACGTCCCTGAATTATAGTCACCCACCATTTCGCCAGCTATCCAATAGCAGAATCGGCCAAACAGCCATGATCCGCCATGATTCTCATCCAGCTCGACGGCTATTCCAAACCTTGTTTTGTGACCAAATTCCATAACTATTTTCCTAGGAGCTTCAGCACTTCATTAGGTACTTTCGATGCAGGGACTGTCCCGCTGAAATGTACGGTGCCCGCATTATCCGAGAAGTACCTGTAGTAGCCACCCTCTCCTTTTGCATACCATGTACCCATGCCGCCGCGAATAGCTCCGTCTTCATAGGCGCTAAGAGCATCTGCTGGTTCCGGAGTTTTGCTCGGATTATAGAGTGAGCTTGTCGTGTCGTGTGCTGGATTGCTCTGATATGGCGGTTTTATACGATCCTGTACGGCCGAAGGATTATATGGGCTATCTTTTAAGGCCGGACTTGGTGTATCCGACAAGTTAGCCCCTTGTGCTCCGTCCAACGCTGGATCAGCTATCTGCTTCGCTTGTTGCTCACCTGTCTTTAGCGCATCCCCAGCTGCACTAGCCGCCTCCCCTGCCGCCTTGCCATCTTTGAT
Source organism: Dyella sp. (assembly GCF_051954575.1). GTDB lineage: Bacteria > Pseudomonadota > Gammaproteobacteria > Xanthomonadales > Rhodanobacteraceae > Dyella_B. The sequence goes on from NZ_JBQCHP010000105.1 coordinate 12,461, forward strand.
CGCCGTTCTAATTATCGTCGCCGCCTTACCTACAGCTTTACCAACACCTGCCGTCGCGACGTTGATGGCGATTTCCTTACCTGCTTCCTTGGCCGCATCGCCATAGCGACCGCGATACGCCAACTCGCCCGCGGTTGCCACACCACCAAACGGCGTGCCATAGCCGATCATGTCGCGCAGCGTTTGATTACCTTGCCAATTTGCGTATCGGTCGGCGTAGGCAGGAAGCTGGTTACTGTAGTAGTCCTGTCGTGCCATCGTCGCCAAATAGCTGTCTGGCAGGCCGGTCGCCTGCTCGACCCACGCGCGTGCTTGCGGATCGTTGTAGAGCGCATTCGCAAACAGACTCGGGCTCTGACGTTCGTTATTATCTGCGCTCGACAGATCGAGGGCTTGTCCTGTTTGGGGGTCGAGATAACCGGACGACTTGCCGGTGAGGAACGCTGCCGCTGCTGCGTCGTTCGGCTTGCCTTGCGCAGCCTGTGCCTGATCGTAAGTGGCATCCTGATCGCGATAGGACTGATAAATCAGCCTATTGCGCGCCTCGTCCACACTGATGCAGTTGCCGGCGGCGCATTGCTGATCCGCGAACGCCTGTGCGGCCTTATCGAGACGATGCACGTATTCGGGATGCAGCGTGCGGTTGTATAGATCACCTTGCAATGCCGTGGCCGCGCCTGTCCCACCGCCCACTGCACCACCGATTGCAACACTAGCCAGCTGCATCAGCGTGTTGCGCTGAGCCGGGTCGGTGATGTTGTGATCGTCCAGGTATTGCTGCATGGCAGCGCTGGCTTTCTCACTTGCCATGGCCCCCAAGGCGCCTTGGAGCGCGTTGCCACCACCCAATGCCGCCGTCGCTGCGCCCACAAGGCCATGCAACATGGTCTTATTGATTCCCCCATCATTCCACGCTGCTCTGTCAGCGTCGTTCGTAGCTTGGCTGGCCATGTATTGGGCGATATCACCCGCCGCCCGCATGCCGACTTGGCCCGCCACCTGACCCAGCTCCATATTTTCCTGCACCTTCTGTGCATCGAAGATGGGTTTGAGCGCCTCCTTGCCTAGCGTCGGGTTGCGATCAAGGCCACTCAAGTCAGTCTTGCCATCTCGCACATTTATTGTGCCTTGGGCAATGCCTGATTGCGTCTCGCTACTGCTATTGCCATGTTGTGGTGTGGCCAGCGATAGAGCGGTGCCTACGCCGCTCAAAATGTTGCCTGCCATGCTGCTGCCGGCGCCGTAGCCGCCACTGATGCCCACGCTGCTGGCACTGTAACGGGCTTCGTTGTGAATGCTTTCGTAGGTCAGGCTGCCGGTGTCAAGGATGTTCTTCCTGGCATCAGCCGTGCTGGCAATGACACCGCCGATCAGGTGTGTGTTACCACCTACCGCGATATCGAAGCCTCCGTTGCCCGCACTGATGCCGCTGACGTCATTGACGCTCTGATAATGACTGTTGACCTTGCTCTGGTTGTAACTAAGGCTGCCGCCGCTACTGTAGCCGATGACCATTTTGCCGCTCAGCTGTTGCTGTTTGCTGGCGTAGTCGTTGGTGTCCTGCTCGCTCTGGATGAGGAGATTGTTGCCGACCGTGCCTATGACGGTATTGCCGGTAAGCTGCGCGCCTTTGATGGTCGCATCGTTACCGCTAACCAAAGTCAGCGTGTCAGTGGCGTTGACGGTGCTGATGGCATGGGTAGTACCGTTGCCATGAGCGCTGCCTTTACCCACAGAAGCTTGGGCGTAGAAGCCGACACCATCGCTGCCGATCTGGATACCTACGCCGCCGCTTGCATTCTTGTTGCTGTTGTGAAGAGTGTGATTCTCGGCTTGGCTGAGCAGGTTGAGGTTGTTCGCAGCGGCCAGCGCCACGTTTTGGCCGTCGATCTGGCTGCCTACGATGTTGAGGTCACCACCGGTGGCCACGATGTTGACATCGCCTGCGCTTCGAATGTGACTACCGTAAGCCTTATCGTCATGCGAGGTAATGGTGCTGCTGGCGCTGCTGCCACCGATACCTACCTGCAAGTTGATGCCGCCGGGATTGTTCTCGCTGGCCGCCTGACCGAGTGAGGTGCCCGCCATGCCCACTGCGTCTTTGGCGGAATAGGCGGCCTGCGCTGCATACAAGGCCTTCAAGCGATCATCCTTGACCTCGCTGGCGCGTTGAACGCTGTAGTACGTGCTGTTGGCGGCGTCAGCGACCTTGCCGCCGAAGCCCACATTGATCCCGGCGCTGCTCTGCTTTTGCGTCTGCGTCACATCCTGACTGCCCACCGCCGCATCGATGGTGACGTTCTTGCCAACAATCGTCGTCGCCGTTTGGCTCAACACGTCGCTGCCAGTGATGTGCACGTTGTTGCCCGCGGTCAAGGTGACTGCACCGTTGGTGCTGCCCACCAAGCTGCCGGTATAGCTCACTTCCTTGTCCGTGGTCGTAGTCTTCTGCGACTTGTTACCAATCAACACGCTGAAGCCACCGCCGTTCATCAGGCCGGTATGGCTGGTACCGCTGCTTTGGGTTTCGGTGTAAATGTCCTGGCCGGCATTGAGCGTGAGGTCGTGACCGGCCGCCAGCGTGACGTCATGCGTGCCGGCGATCTGCACCGCGGTGCCGGTGAGGTCGTGGCCCGCCGCAACGGTCACCGTATCGCCAGAGAGCGTGCTGCCGATGCTGGTGGTCTGGTTGATCGTGGTGCTGCTTTGGTTGCTGCGCCATTCCGGATCGACCGAGCCGAAGCGTTTGCTGCTGTCGCTGAAGAAGTTGAAGCTGCTGTGCTGGTAGTCGTGTTCTTCGGTGTGCGTGTCCTGGCCGGCGCCCAAGGTGACGTTGTTGACGGCGCTCAAGCTCAGCGCGTTGTTGGCGGTGAGTTGCGCGGCTTGTGTGGCGAGATTGTTGCCCGCGGCCAGCGTCACGTTGTTACCATTGATGGCGGTGCCGATGGCGTAGGTGTCGCTGGTGGCGTCGTGGGTTTTTGTGCTGTCGCTGGAGAACAGGCCGCTATGGTGCGTGCTGGTATCGCGGTAGCTGCTGTGGGTCTCGTCCGCCGCAGTGAGCGTGAGGTTGTTGCCCGCGGCCAGGGCCACGTTACCGTTCGTGCTGCTGAGGTTGCCGGCGGTGACGGTAAGGTCGTGGTTGGCCGCGATGCTCACGCCGTGGCTGCCGGCGATGGTGGTGCCGCGCACGGTCTGGTCGGTTTGGCCGGTGCTGACGTCGGTGTGGTTCTGGAAATGATCGGTGCTGCGCGTGGTGCTGTCGGTGACGGCTTGCAGGGTGACGTCGTGGCCCGCGCCCAGGGTCACCGTGCTGCCGCTGAGCTGTGCGGCCTGGCTGGTGAGATTCTGCCCGGCGATCAGGGTGACGGCACCGCCCGCCTGCACGGTGCTGACCGTGTGCGTGAGGCTGTCCACGCCGTTGCGCAGCGTGCCGGTGTGCGTGGTGGTGCCGGTGGCGAGCAGGTCGAGGTTGCGGCCGGCGAGCAGTTGCGCGTTGCCGCCGGCGCTGATCGCCCGATAAGGGGCCGGAGGTAATTAAGGCTTGTTAATTCCCTCCGGCCCGTTTTCGTGGTGAAAAACACTTCTTGCAGTGACTGAAAGCGCCCGTTCCCGCTGGAATAACGCCGATTCTGATCACGGACGCAGGCTTCCGTAATCCGTAGTTTCGTGCCGTGGAGACCATGGGGTGGTATTGGCTAGGTCGCGTGCGCCATCGCACCTTTTTTATACGCCCAGGCGCGACTAAACAGCAGGACGTGTGG
>NZ_JBQCHP010000106.1:0-12887 GCF_051954575.1 Dyella sp.
AAGACATTACTGACTACATCGTCAACTTCTACAACGCCAACCGCCTTCACTCCACCCTCGGCTACCGCTCACCCAACGACTTCGAGCGCTGCCACACCTAAATTCCCCTATCGACGTGTCCGAAAACACTTGACCAGTACACCCCAACGCCTCCCGCTATGGTTCCAAGGCATCGTATGGGAGGCCTTGCCATGTACCTGGACGCCAGTGTCAATCGCCGCCAGTTCACCGATACGGCCATCAACACGGCCGACGACGCAATCCCTGCGGCAGCCGTTGCCAGCCCCGACCAGCACAGCTCGACGCCGCAGCTCGCCTACAACCCGAAGCTTGCGCAACTGGCCAGCTTCCACATGCAGCAGCCACCCGGTTTCGCGCAACAGGTGGGCGGAAAAGACGCAAAACCCATCGACTTGACGCTGGCGAAACTTGCCCAGGATTCCTACGACCTCGATAACAAGAACATCGACGGCTGGACCCGCCTGAGCGACGCGCAACTGCAAGCGGCCGATATCGATCCGGCCACGTTGAACGATACGTCCACCGGTTTTCGCGCGGCGGTCTACCAGGATGGCAAGGGCGATTACGTGCTCGCCTTCAAAGGCACCTCCGGCGCGAACGACTGGAAAGCTGACGCCACCCAGGCGCTGGGCCTGGATACCGCGCAATACAACGAAGCGGTGGCGCTGGCCACCAAGGCCAAGGCCGCGTTCGGCAACAACGTGGTGCTGACCGGACACTCCCTGGGCGGCGGCTTGGCTTCGACCGCCTCGGTGATCACCGACATACCTGCCGTCACCTTCAACGCCGCCGGCGTCAACGACGCGACGCTGCAGCGCCTGGCGCCCGAAGGTGACGTCGCCGCAATGAAACAGGCCGCCAACGACGGCTTGATCCGCCGCTACGCCGTGCAAGGCGATGCCCTGACCGGCGAGCAGCAGACCGGATTCGCGCGCGGGCTCATCCCTGCGGCGCTCGGCCACGAAATTCAATTGCGCGATCCCAACAAACCAAGCTGGTACCTGGAAGCACCCGGCCTCAACCTGGTCACCGACGCCTACGCCGGCTACAAGGATCACTTGATGCCCGCCGTACTGCAGGCGCTGCAGAACGACCAGCCATGGAACCACAACGGCAACTACCTGCGCGACAACAGCATCACCGCACGCATCGCCGATTTTTCCGGCTCGCTCAGCGACGGCGCGGCCAACGTGGTCGACACCATCGGCGACAAGGCCAGCGACGTGACATCAACCGTATTCGACAAGACCGGCGATGCACTGGATCACCTGGGCACGCCGGGCCATTGGGCCGGCAACCTGATGCGCACCACAGGTACCGTGACAAGCAAGGCGATCGGTGTGGCCAGTGGACTGACGCAAGGGACGATCGAAGTGCTTGGGCACGTGCAGCGGGGTGTGATCGAGTTTACGGGCGGCGCGATTACCACCGGCGTCAACGGCGTAAAAAGCGCGGCGGGCTGGGTGGGCAGTCACGCCAAGAATCTGTTGCCGTGGAATTGGTAGGTACACGAAAAGGAAGGAAGCCCCACTATCCAATCTATGCGCCAGTTGCGTCACCGTTATTCATGGGCAAAATCAAAGTTCCAGTTGAACCAATTGAAGTGCTCGATCGCCTCGAGTATGCCGCCGCAGCCTGGCGCATTTGCGTGCAGCACAAGGTGCATCGAAGCAGTTTCTTCCAGCAGCGCCTGTTCGGAGGCTCCGACACATACCCCTGGATAACCTCGGTTGTACATCGACAGGTCGTTCAAGGTATTGCCCGCCACCAGAACGCGTTTGGGAGCAATGCCTAGCATATTGACCAAAGCCGAAAGGGTGCTGCCCTTGCAGGTATTCTTGGGAAGAACATCCAAATAGCGATCCGCAGAGTACAAAAACTCACATCCAAGCATATTCACGACGCACTCGAAATCGCCGCGGATCGCACGGAATTGCTCCGGGCTACAGTAGTACGAACAACGGCGTTCCTGGGATTCCTTCTGCCGTGTCAATGAGCTGAAACGCTTCAGTGCGTGATCCACAACGGATTCCCCAGGCCAGGAGGCGTCGATCTGCGATTGGAGCGGCTCGATAGGTTGCATATCGGAAACACCGAAGACCGTAGCACCAACATCACAGATCAAATAAGTCGGTGGTGGAAGCGTCGGGTCTGCTAATAAATCCTTGGTATCTTCGCGACTGCGACCCGTGATCCAGGCCACCTGCAAGTTGGAATGCACACTGATAAGGTGATAAAGCTGTTCGCGCGATGCGATATCGCCTGCCAAAAAAGTTCCGTCCAGATCGGTGGCCAATAGCAAGCGCGGATCCCTCGACAAGAAATGCATTGAATCCCCCTTCGGATTTCGGTTTTTCATCCGCATGATTTGCGTCTGTATAGATCAGAGCACCCCAAGAGGATGCTCCGTGATCGATGTCATACGGAAATTGGGATGAGTGGCTCTCCGTGAAGAGAATCATTCAGCATTTACCGACTCCGTAACGGTCCGGTACACCTTTTCGGTTTCATCGGATATTCGTGTCCAACCGTATTGAGCGCGGACGCGCGCAAGTCCAGTGGCCGCTAATTGTTGCCGCAGATCGGCATCGTTCAGCAGTACGTGCAGCGCGTGGACCAGGCTCGTCACATCGCGAGGCGGCACCTTCGTGCCATTTACACCGTCCTCGACAGTGTCGGCGAGACCTCCTACGGCAGTGACCAACACTGGCTTACCGCAGGCCATGGCTTCCAATGGAACCAAGCCGAAAGGCTCAAACCAGGGCGTGCAGGCCACGACATCGGCACTGCGCATAAGTATCGGCATGTCCTGGCGTAAAACTTGGCCGAGAAAAGTCACCCGATTGCCGACACCCAGGCGCTCAGCCAGTTTCTGCAAACGCCGAGCTTCCGGGTCTCGTATCAAACTTGGCGCCGGTGGCCCGCCGGCGATCACCAATTCGATATCGGGCAGATGGGGCAGTGCCTGGATCAACAGGTCAAAGCCTTTGTACTCCATCAATCGCCCCGCGGTGAGCACACGGCGCCTGGGCTTATGTTCCCGCTGCGCCTCGCCGCCTCCGGGATTGAATCGGTGCAAGTCTACGCCACACGGAACGATACTGATTCTGTTGCGTCCTATCCCCATGGACATCAGTTCTTCGGCTTCACTACGGCAGGTCGCGATGATCTGCGTCACCGATTGGCCGATCGCCTTTTCTACTGGAATACGCTCGATCGGGCTTGTATCGGCAGCACCCAGGTGGCGGCGTTTGACTGTTCCGAGCGAATGATAGGTATGCACGACCGGAAACCTGCCATCGGCCGCAGTCAACGCGGCCAATGCAGACATCCAGTAATGGCTATGCACGATGTCGGGCATCCAGTCCTTCCATCGTTGTCTCAGAAGTTCTCCGAACATTGCCATGCAGGGCAGGAGCTCGTTTTTTGGCACTCGCCTGGGCTCGCCTGCCGGTATCCGCTCAACCACCACTCCTGGAGACAACCATTGCCTATCCGGACTGTGCGGGTCATCGCGCCGGGTATAAACGGTTACCTGATGCTTTTTTTTTGCGAGAGCCTGCGACAAGGCGGCCACATGGACATTTTGTCCGCCAGCGTCAACATCGCCGACAGAAGCAGTGGGATCGGAATGCTCGGAAACCATCGCAATCTTCATGACCTACCTCCTTGTAGTTATCACTCCACCAAGGGCGCGGGGTGAGCGTGTCGCGCTGGAATGAACGCATCAGGTATCCAACCTGTGGCCCACGTCAATCCGTGGGCTACATCCGGCGGGCCTTTGCTACCGTTACGTTGAGCATCAGCGCTGCTGCAACGATCAACATGCCACCTGCGAGCCGGATTACGTTTTCCGGATTGCCGTCCAGGATGCTTTTGTACACCAACGGTACGGTAAGGATCTGCAGCAGCATCGGCAGCACGATGAAGACGTTGAACAACCCCATGTACACACCGGTCCGCTCTGGGGGGATGCTGCTGGCGAGCATCGCATAAGGGTTACCCATCATGCTGCCCCAGGCCATGCCGACACCGACCATCGGTAGCAGCAACATCGCGCGCGAGTGCATGACCGGCAACTGCAGCATGCCCAGCCCGCCGCACAGCAAGCAGACCGCGTGGATGGGCTTGGCGCCCAGGCGACGCGCCAGCGGCATCATGGCGAAGGCGGCCAGCATAGCTACGAAGTTATAGAAGCCGCCTATCTGGCCGCTGATCAGCACGGATTGCGCGAAAGCCGGGCTGGCCGAATCCGTGGTTCCGTAAAGGCTGCGCGCGATCGATAGCGTGATGTATTCCCAGTAGCAAAACATCGCGTACCACTGGAACAGCATCATCAGCGCAAGTTGCCGCACGGTGACAGGCATGTCGCGAACGGCGCCGGCGATCTCGACCAGCGTGGCGCCGAGGCTACGCGGCGCGCGGCGCATGCGCTGCAGCTCGTGTTCGCAGAGCGGCAGTTCCGGCGTGCTCCATGCCGACCAGGCGACGCTGGTGATCGAACAGATGGCGCCGATCACGAAGGCGATCGTCACCACGTGCGGAATACCATGGCTGTTCGCCGCTCCGGCCGGCATACCCAGACCGACCAGGATAGAGGGCGCCAGATACGCTAGAGTCTGCGATAAACCGGTGAATGCGCTTTGCATCAGGTAACCGGCGGCATGCTGTGACCTATCCAGGCGGTCACCCACGAAGGCGCGATACGGCTCCATGGTGATGTTGTTGGCCGCATCCAGTATCCACAGCAGGCTGGCCGCGACCCACAGCGCCGGACTCATTGGCATGGCGAGCAGGCACACGCTGCAGATCAGCGCACCGATCAGGAAGTACGGTGTACGGCGGCCGAAGCGGCTGACGGTGCGGTCACTCAATGCGCCTATCAGCGGCTGCACGAGCAAGCCCGTGATCGGGCCGGCCAACCATAGATACGGCAGGCTTGCATCGTTCGCCCCGAGGTATTTGTAGATGGGGCTCATATTGCTTTGCTGCAGACCGAAACTGAACTGGATGCCGAAGAAGCCGACATTCATGTTCAATATCTGAGAGAACGTCATCCAGGGCTTTGGCGTACGCCGCTCCGCGGTACCGATGGTGATCGCTTCCTGCACGTGCGTCATAGTTTTGCCTGATTAGCGTCGAACCTCAGCCACGAATCGCGAGATCGGCCATGCGGGCGTATGGAAACGGGGTTCATTGTTGTCGCGCCCCGAATCAGTCGCGATGGCGAGCACGATCAGGCGCGACAACTGCATGGCTTTGTGCGCGTCGGCGATGCTACCCCAGTTGCGCCAAATATTTATTGGCATCGCTGGCCGACAGCACGCCCGCACTCTGTGCATTCTCAATCGCAACCTTGGCAGCCTGCGGCCAGCCGTTGATGTCCTGGCTGATGGCCCCGACCCATTGATCGAGACTTCCGCGCTGCAGCAGCGCATGGATGATCTCGGCCTGGTAAACGGTATTGCTATTGCCTTTGAGCAAATTGCCGATCAGTTGATCCTGGTTGGAGAATCCAAGCGTCGATTCCAGATCACGATCGGCCTTTCGCCGTGTATTAGCGTCCGCGCTAAACAGATCCGGATTATGGGCCTGCAAGTAGGCTTTCGCATTCGGGCAACCCTGGATCACATTGTTGACCAGGTCTGCTTTGTGCGAAAGCGGATGCATCCCATCATTGGACTGACTCATGAAAGTCTGGATGTAATTGGGATCGTCCTTGCTCAAGGCGTCAGCAAAACCTTGCGTGCTGCTGCCCTGAATACCGCACGCTTGAGCCACATCGACGAACGCTTTTGCCGCGCCCGGTGATTGAAACAGTTCCGGATGCGCTTGCGCCAGCGCGCGCAAATCGGTGCTGGACAGCTGCAGGCCGTTCTGCAGGGATGCTGATTCCTGCATCGCGTCGCTGCTCAAAATCTTGGCGAGGTCCGCATTGACACCGCCGCTGGTCATAAATTGCTTTGCCGCCGCGGTATGCTGGTCTTTGGTCTGCACTGCATCGACCACGCCCAGGCCGACGGTGGCGACGATCAGCAAGCTCGTGCCCACGGGACCTGCCAGCGAGCCCAACCCAAGCTCCTCGCCGAACACGCTGGCGCCGGCACCGGCGATACCCACGCCATCAAACGATGCTTTCGGCACATTCCCCCAATTGTCCGCAAGATCCATCAGGTAATACGTGCCATACAACGCGTTGGCGAACTTGGCCGTAAGGTCGCCAGGTATAGAGTTCGTGTCGCCCCATTGCCCCACTTTCCCAGACGAATCGAGCAAGTTGACGGTATTCAAGAAGGCGATGCCGTCCTGTCCCGTATTGACGGCCAAAGCCAAGGTATACAAAGCATCCTTGACTTGCCCACTCTGACTGGTCTGCTGTGCCGAGTTGGTCAAGGCCGTGCCCGACAAGTCAAAGGCGATCGCGCGGAACGCGAAACCCGCCACGCCTGTGTCGAAAGGCGACTTGGCGATGGCGCTCAGATCATTTTTAACGGCTCCAAGCGCATTGACGCCCTTGCCCTGTATGGCGTCTTCCAGCGACTCCGTCTTCAGGTCATCGAGCAGCGTATTGAGCTTGTCGACCTGCTGGTCCATATCGCTCTGTGAAATACCAAATATCCGCGCCTTGTTGCGCAGATCGTTGATCGCCTGCCGGGCACTGCTGACGCTGGCCGGATCGTTCGGGTTGAGGTTACTGATCTGCGGCAGCACATGGCCGGCCACATACGCCTTGGTAACATCTTCAATCAGCCCCTTGCTCGTCTGCCCATCACCGATCATCGCGTCAGCGAGATCAGCACCGCCGCCGGCGAACATGCCTGGATCTTGTTTCAAGGCAAATTGGAAGGCTTTCTGTGCGGTGTCGCTGCCGACGATATTCTTGTCGAGGCGCTGGTTGAGATCAGGCACCTGGTTGTCCAGGCCGGCCTGCAGGTGCTTGAGCTGCGCCACGCCGCTGGCCAGCGCATGCGCATCGGCAACGATATTGTTCCGCGCAGTGTCCAGTTGTTGCTGCCACTGCGGGCCTTTGCTTTTGACGTAGCTTTCGGTCGCCTTTTGCAGCTCATCCGGCGTCATCGCCGGCCCGGCATTATTCACTACCCAGCCCAGTTCCTTGGTGATCTCCTTGTAGCTGTTGATATCCTGCTGCGTTTTTCCCAGGAACTGTTCCAGGCCGCCTTCGGCCGCATTGAGCGCCGCCTTGGCCGCGGCAGGATTGGTGGTTTGCAAATGCTCGGCCAATGCAATGGCGAAGCTCACATTGCCATTGCCGAATTCGCCGCTGATGGTATCGGCCAGCACACTCTTGACGCCGGCGTGCTCCTCGGCATCGGCGGTCAGGTCATTAACTGCACCACGGTTGCTCGCGTAGTACCCGGCAACCTGGTCGATCACCACCTTCGCTTGCGGACTGTCGCCAAGCGAACTCAATACGCCGTGCACGGTTTGGAACGGAACCAGGCCGTCCTGTGTATTGGGCTGCAATTGCGCAATCTTCTGGATAGTGGGCAGGCTTGCTTGCGTCACGGCTGTTGCAAGCTCCGGCGCCAGGCCATCGGTGGCGGATGCAAGATTCGCGGCCGCTTGTGTCGCCGTGCTGGGATCGAAATCGTAATTCTCAGCCTTGGCGCCGTTGTACGGCTTTTCGATGTCTGTGGCGGCATCGTTGATCCAGCCTTGCACGCGTGGATCGGCCAGCACCGCCTCGACGACCTCCGGCGGTTGGCCTTGCAGGTCGATGCGCTTGAGCTTGTCGGCCGCGCTCCAGTCGCCGGAGAAGTCAGGGATCAGCGCATTGGCCTTCGTCGTGACCTGGTAGCTATGGATCGATGCGGAAATATCGGACTGCGCCGTCGCATCACCCTGGTGGCGCTGCTGGATGTTTTGGCCGAACTCCTTGATCAGCTGATCGGCCGGCGTTTGAAATTCTCCTGGCACTCCTGCGTTGCGGTTGGCGACCTGGCCGCCGATCTCATCACCGATCGCCCTGTCCATCGCGGCCTTTGCCTGCGCGATATCCGCCGCCGGCGCGCCCTGCTTCACGGCCGCCTCGTAGGCGGCGATCGCGGCGTCGGTTTTTTGCGCGGAGGTTTGCGGCATCGGCGCCGCATCATCCTTGCTTGGCTGTGTCGCGTTCGCAGGCAAGGTGAGTACCTGGTTTTGCTGAAGCCCGGTATTGATGCTGATGCCGTTGGCTCTTGCCAGCTCCTCCGGCTCGACCTTGTACGCCTGGGCAATGCTGGTCACCGTGTCATGCGCCTGCGCGGTATAAGTTTGCGACGCAGGTTGGGTGAGTTGGTAGTTGCTGGCAACGTCTCCGCCGTCGATGCGCATGACACACACCTCTTGTGAATGATTTCCAATGGAGCATGTAATGCTTGCTGTCACATATCTGCAAGCTAGGGCCATCCCGAGCTAGGGATAGCCCCAGTGCACGTAGAGCAGCAGATCGCGCCGAACAAACGCCAATCCTTACGCCGGCGGCGTCGCACCAAGCAGATCCTGCAGCGTCACATCCAGCTGATGCGCCGAACCAGGTTGCTCTTCCTCGTTGAGCGCCAAACCGCCGCTGGCGACAGCGAGTTTCGATTCGTCCAGCAGCACGCCTGGCCCGCTACCGAAGACACCGTGATTGACCGTGCCGGTGATCAGTTCGTTGTGCTTGGCCATGTCGTCCCAGTTGTGGTCGTTGGCGTCCGTTGCGTTGAACTTGCTAGCGTCGCCACCGACGCCGTCCAGCGCCGAAAGCATGGCGCCTGCAAAGGTCTTCTGGGCATCCGCGCCAAGCCCGTTGAACCACGCCATGGTCTGCTGCGCATCCAGGCCATGCAGCTGGCCGTAGCGCAGCAGCATGCTGGTAGCCGGCACGTCGTCCTTGCTGTGCCATGCGGCCAGCGCATCGGCGGCGCTCTGGTGGTAGCCAAGCCCTTGCAGGAACGCTTCGCGGCCCGGTACGGCCTGATCGTTGGCTTTCTTGCTCTGGTAGGCCATCAGGCCCATCGTGCCCAAGGCAACCAGGCCGATGCCGATCGGGCCGGCCCAACTGCCCGCTGCGCCCGCTACGGAGAAATCGGCAAACGTGCCGGCCAGCAGGCCTTCACCGCCCGCGGCGGCGTTGCCTGCCGCCCACATCATGGAGCCCACGCCGGTCATGGAATAGAACGTGCCATCGGCAGCGTCGCCATCGAGGAAACTTTGCCCGGCCTTCCATATGTCGATGCCGCCGGACAGATAGTTGACGGAGTGATCCACCGCGCGCGCGCCGACCTTGTCCACCCAACTGCCGCGATCGGCCCAGCCCATGCTGACCACGAGCCCGGCGGTCTTTTGCGAGAAGCCGGCGGCGCTGATCAAGGTGGACAGCTCGTTGCGGAACTGATCCAGCTGATTGGAATTGGAGGTAGTCATCTTGTCGTAAGCGCTGGCCAGGCTGAGCCCTGCGGCGCCGGCGCTAAAGGCGCGGAAAATGCTGCTGATCGGCGTACCGCTAGCGAAGCCCTTGATGGCGCCCAGTTTATTGCTGGTGTTATCGAGGCTGCTCTTCAGCGCCGCCGCCAGGGCGTCAGGGTTCTTTTCCGTATCGGCCAGTGCCTTGAAGCTGTTGAGGTCATTCTTGAGTACTTCGGTGGCCGCTTTCAGATCGACGACCTTGCCGTCGCTCATGCCAAGCAAGGTCGCCAGCTGTTTGTTGTCGCCCAGCTCGGTCAACTGGTCGATCACGCGCGTGTGGCTGGCTACGTCATCGCTTGCCTTGAGCGCACTGCGCAAGGCGTTCATGCGCCCTTGCACGTAGTTCGTACCCAGCTCCTGGATCAGCTTGCGCCCGCCCTGGTCCGCCACTTTGCCCGCCTGCGCAAGGAAGGTGATCATCGACTGGCCCTTGGGACCTTGCATCAACGACGGATCTTCCTGCACCGCCAAACGGATCGCGGCTTGCGCACTCTGGCTGTTCACCAGCGGTTTGAGCTTGTCGCCCGCCGCTGCGGCATCGTCGGGATGCGCGGCGAACCAGGCGCCCAGGGATGATTCCTGTGACAGCAGCGCCTTGCCATCGGTAGCCAGTTGCTGCTGCGCCTGCGCCACGTTCTGTTCCCAACCCGCGCCCTTGTACGCGCGATATTTGTCGATGGCGCTGTTCAATTGATCCGGCGTCATCGACTGGCCTTCCTTGTCGATCAGGCTGCTCAATTCACCGGTAAGGCCCACGTAGTTCTGCAAATCCGCATCGACCTTGTGGTGCGCATCGGCAACCGTTTGGAAGATCTGGTCGCGCGCGCTATCGGCCCATTCGTTGGCGATGCGGTCGTTGCCGTCCTTGCGCACCTGCTGGGCGATGCTCAAGGCCAGCGTGGGATCGCCCGATTGCCTGGCGGCCTCGGTGAGCATGGAGATATCGCCGAACGTTCCACCATCCCATACGCGTCCATTCACCTGGCCCGCGAACTCGCTGGCGAGCGATTGCGCGGCGGCCTGATCCTGCTGGCCCAGCGTGCCCACGATCGAGGACAGATTCGACAGCGTGCTCGTCACATGCAGGTCCCGGTCCTCGCTGTGGTAATTGATGGCGAAGTGCGCCAGCTTGTCCAGCTGCGGTGTCGCCTCGGCGATCAGGTCCGCCCGCATCTGCGGTGACGAAATACCGGACAGCAAGCTCACGTAACGGCTGGAGGAATCGTCCGCGCCTTGCAAAGCCTTCACGAATTGGCCGTCGTCCTTGAACTGGATGTTGCCGTCATAAGGTTGCGCCGCCCACGCGGAAGCCGCATGCACGATGGAGCGATAAGCGTCCTGTTGGCTGGCGACGGTGCGCACCTGGTCGGAAGAAGCGGATTTCAATGCGGAGTCCAGCGCAAGCAGCTTGTCCTTGGGCGAGTTGTACGTGCCGTTGTCGACGCTGTCCAACAAAGTTTTCGCTTCCTGCGTGTCCACCGCCTTCTGGATGTCCGCATCGCCCTTGTAGCGCGCAAGGATGTCCTTGCGGATGTCCGATGCGCGATCGGCCAGGCTCGGCGCCGTCTCGCCCAGCGCCTTGCGCTGTTGCGGCGTCAGCGAGGTATCGACGGGTGGCTTCTCGGCAAGGCGTGCCTGCACTTCGGCATCCACGGCCTTGTTCAAGTCGTTTTGCAGTTGTGTGCGCGAGTCGGCCAGGTCCTGCGCTTCCATGCGATTGTGCGGCCTGGCTTGCTGCGCTGTGTGCAAGTCCGACAGCGCCTTGTCCACTTGCTGTTGCGGTGAGGCTGCCGGCTGGGTCGTCGTGCTCGACGATGCCACATTCTCGTCGCTGGATGGAATCGTCAGCACGTCGCCAGGCACGACGTTCAAGGAATTGGCGAACTTGCCCGGATTGGCTTGCACGATGGCGTCGCGGGTAACGCCGAAATGTTGCGCGATGCTGTCCAGCGAGGTGTCGCTGCGCTGCACGCGGTACTGCTGCGGTTGCGAGGACGGTGTCGGTGATGGGCTTGACGGTACGGCGGAAGGGCTCGAGACATCGAAGTCGCGGGGGATCATCTGCGCTGCCTTTGCAAGAGCGGGGGAAGGCCGTTATTGGAAAGGAAGTGTGGAGGCTTGGGTATTAGGGTTAACCCTAAGGCGTGATGCGAACAGTGTCGTTTTTTCGTCATTCCGGCAAGGGACATGTCTGTCTATTTAGGCAAGCCTTACCGTACCTCACCGTCATTCCGGCGAAGGCCGGACGTAGTGCGCAGCGCGGAGAACGTCCGAAGGACGGCCCCGAAGGGGTGAGCAAAGCGAATCATCCATGCTGACGGTTGCGTAGCGCCTTCATTGAATCGACATATATCCCGCATGGATATAAATGGATTCCGGCCTTCGCCGGAATGACGAATGGGTGGACTGGAAGATCAGGCAGCGATGCCGACTTACTGACTACCACCCACATTCCACATATACCGCGGCGGCCGGCGCCCGCGGAACTCGGCAAAATCCACGCGCTTCGGATAACGCGCATTGCCCGTTGCACGCAGGTCACGCCGTGCGCCATGCCAATAACGGCAGCGGCGCGTGCGCGGTCGGCGCCGGCGGCGCATCGCCGCGATCGCTGCACGACGGCGGCGACCCTGCTCGCGTTGCTCGTCGGTCTGTTCCACGTCTTCGCTGCTGGGGCGGCTGATGCGTACTTCGTCCAACCCATCGCCAGTGCGGCGCACGCTTGGGCGATTATCCTGCCCGATCGGATCGACGCGGCGCATGCGATCGTCCACCAGCGAAAACTGCATGCTGCGTCCTGCGCCAAGAACAATCACTTTGGTGCCGCGCATGCTGGCCGCGAGTGCTGCCAACGCTTGCGGATCGACAAACGGCGATGGCTGCGATGGTATCGGTGCAGAGCTGCCAGCGCCCGCTTGCGCGGCCAGCAGCAAAGCCATCGCTTGCAGCGTCATCGGATGGCGATCGGTGGGCAAATCCAGGGCATTCATCACCCCGGGCGGAATGATGGTGGTGCCGTTGTCCGCTGGTGCCGTTCGTATCGGCAGCGCGGCGAAGCGGCTGTCGTCCATCGGCGGAGGCGGCGGCATGTCTGGATAGCGTTGGCGGTCCTGCGCAGCCGGCACCACGACGTTGGCCACGCGCGTAAAACTCAACGCGCCTTCGCTTTCGCCTTGATGCGGTATCGATGCCACGGCGAATACTTTGCTGGGGTCCACGTTCGGCGCCGGCATGGCTGATGCGATGGTTTGCGGTTCGGCCGCCTGCGCAGGTGCCTGGTTCGATACGGGCACGGGTGAAGGCTGCGACACAGAGACAACCGGCATCGGCATATCGAGCGACTGGCTGGCGTTGGGTGCGTCAATGACCGGATTGATGCTTATGTTCCAGCGATCCGCTTTCGGTTCGCTCGGCGC
>NZ_JBQCHP010000107.1:0-110050 GCF_051954575.1 Dyella sp.
GGGCCAGGGCCAGGCGGAGAACGGCCATGTGTTGCTTATCCAGGTTGAACTGGCGCTACATGGTAGTGGATGAGCTGCCCGACAAGGGCTCGAAACAGTGCGAAACATAGGTTGGGGTGCAAACCCCGACGCTGCGCCACACATCACGATGTTGGCGTTTGCACCCCAACCTACAAAAAAAAGAGGCCGCGTCGCCACGGCCTCTTTGAATGACAACCGAAACTGCCGATTACTTCTTGAGCAAACCAGCCAGCGTCTTGCCCAGATCGGCCGGGGATTTCACCGTGGTGACACCCGCCTTCTCCAGCGCAGCGAACTTGGCCGCCGCCGTGCCCTTGCCACCGGAAATGATCGCGCCGGCGTGGCCCATGCGCTTGCCGGCCGGAGCCGACGCGCCCGCGATGAACGACACCACCGGCTTCTTGACGTATTCGCCGATGAATTCCGCCGCTTCTTCCTCGGCGCTGCCGCCGATTTCGCCGACCATGATGATGCCTTCGGTCTGCGGATCGTCCTGGAACAGCTTCAGGCAGTCGATGAAGTTCAGGCCGTTGATCGGATCGCCGCCGATGCCGATGCAGGTGGACTGGCCCAGGCCTTCGTTGGTGGTCTGGAACACGGCTTCATAAGTGAGCGTGCCGGAGCGCGACACGATGCCGACCTTGCCCGGCTTGTGGATGTGGCCCGGCATGATGCCGATCTTGCACTCGCCCGGGGTGATGATGCCGGGGCAGTTCGGCCCGATCAGCACGGTTTCCGGATGCTGCGCCAGCACGTTCTTCACACGCAGCATGTCCAGCACCGGGATGCCTTCGGTAATCGTCACGATCACGCGCACGCCGGCGTCGATCGCTTCGAGGATGGAGTCCGCGGCGAACGGCGGCGGCACGAAGATCACCGACGCATCGGCGCCGGTTTCGTCGACCGCTTCGGCCACGCTGTTGAAGACCGGCAGGCCGATGTGCTCGCTACCACCCTTGCCCGGGGTCACGCCACCGACCACCTTGGTGCCGTAGTCGATCGCCTGTTCGGCGTGGAAGGTACCCTGCTGGCCGGTGAAGCCCTGCACGATCACCTTGGTGTTCTTGTTGACCAATACGCTCATGACTGTGTGCTCCTCACTTCGCGGCGGCCACGGCTTTCTTCGCCGCGTCGTTGAGATCGTCGGCCGGCGTGATCGCCAGGCCGGAGTTGGCCAACAGCTCGCGGCCCTTCTCCACATTGGTGCCCTGCAGGCGCACCACCACCGGAATCTTCAGGCCCACTTCCTTCACCGCGGCGATGATGCCTTCGGCGATCAGGTCGCAGCGCACGATGCCGCCGAAGATGTTCACCAGGATGGCGCGCACCTTGTCGGAGGAGAGGATCAACTTGAACGCCTCGGTGACGCGCTCCTTGGTGGCACCGCCGCCGACGTCGAGGAAGTTGGCCGGCTCGCCGCCCGCCAGCTTGATCACGTCCATGGTGGCCATGGCCAGGCCTGCACCGTTGACCATGCAGCCGATGTTGCCGTCCATGGTCACGTAGTTGAGGTTGTGCTGCACGGCGGCCGCTTCGGCGGCGTCTTCCTGCGTGAGGTCGCGCATCTTGGCCAGGTCCGGATGGCGGAACTCGGCGTTGTCGTCGGAGTTGACCTTGCCGTCGAGCGCGGCCAGGTTGCCGTCTTCGAGGATGGCGAGCGGGTTCAACTCGACCAGCGACAGGTCTTTCTCGTTGAACAGCTTGTACAGGCCCAGCATGATCTTGGTGAGCTGCGTGACCTGCTTGGGGTTCAGGTCCATCGCAAAGCCGAGCTGGCGGCACTGGTAGGGCTGCAGGCCTTCGACGAAGTCCACCACGATGGTGTGGATGTCGTCCGGCGTTTCCTTCGCCACCTGTTCGATGTCCACGCCGCCGTGCTTGGAAGCGATGAAGGTGACGGCCTTGCTGTCGCGGTCGACCAGGATCGACAGGTACAGCTCCTTGGCGATGTTGGTGGCGTCGGTCACCAGCACCAGGTTCACCGGCAGCGCACGGCCGGCGGACTGGTAGGTTTCCATGTTCTTGCCCAGCATGCCCTTGGCGGCGGCGTGCACGTCATCCAGGCTCTTGCAGAACTTCACGCCGCCGGCCTTGCCGCGACCGCCTGCGTGAATCTGTGCCTTGACCATCCATTGCGTGCCGCCCAGGTGCTTGGCGGCATCGACGGCGGCGTCGGGGGAATTGGCGACTTTGCCCGGCGGCACGGCAATGCCGTACTGCGCGAACAGCTCTTTGGCCTGGTACTCGTGGAAATTCATTCGCTACCTCGAGTGAATGGGGAAGGATCGAGCCTGCGCGGTAGCCACAGCACAGGCTTGGGAGAACGGACGGCGGTGTTACGCACTGCCGGCGCGCGTGCAGTGCGCCGTGGCCATGCCTCAACATGGGGAAAACCGCGCAATACGGCCCGGTATTTTCGCGGAAGCGAGATGGGATGGAAAGGGGCCACGCGCATGGCCGGTCCGTGTCCGCCCACTTCACCCTCCGGGAAAAGAAGGGAATGATGAGGCCATCTGCCTTACGTTATCCCTAGAGAAAGCTTTAGGATTGCGCCGAAGGGGCATGTTGCCAAAGGCGTGCATCGGAGTTCGCTTCGATGGCGCTCGATCGCACGATGGCCCTTAACGGCCCCTCCCGGTGGGGAGAGGCGTGGCAGCCACTTCTCTTCGTGAGCGTCCAAACCCGTGTCCAGCCGCGCGATCGTCGACTCGCCCAACAGCACGACCACCCGCCACGAGCTGCTGTTTCTGAACTATTTCAGGCTGGCCCAGGCGCTGGTCTACGTCGGACTGGCCTTCACCCCCTCGGGCATGGGCTGGCCGCACCTGGACAACAGCGAGCTGGCGCGGCTGGTGGCCGCCGGCTATCTGTTGTTCGCACTGGCGGTGATCTCGATCACCCACCTGACCAAGTCGCTGGGCTGGCTGGGCATCCTGGGTACCCTGCTGCTGGACATCGTCGCGGCGGTGCTGGCGATCGCGGCGATGAACGAGGCGCGCATCGGCATCGCGATGATGCTGGCGGTGAACCTGGCCGCCGGCGCGCTGCTGCTGCCTTTACGATTGGCGCTGTTCCTGGCCGCCCTCGCCACCTTGGGCGTGCTGGGTCGTACCCTGTTCGCCCTGCCCCATACGCCTTCGGTCGACGACCGCGATTTCCTGGAATCGGGCCTGTTCGGCATGGCCTATTTCGCGATCGTCGTGCTGTGCAACGTGCTGGGCCGCCAATTGCGCGCCAGCGAGGCGCTGGCCGAACAGCGCAGCATCGACCTGGTCAACCTGGCGCAGGTCAACGAGCTGATCATCCGCCGCATGAAGACCGGCGTGATGCTGGTGGACGACGCCAACCGCATCCACCAGATCAACGAAGCGGCGTGGATGCTGCTGGGCAACCCTTCCTCCGACCAGCGCGACCTGGGGCGCGTGGCGCCGGAGCTGTCGCGCCGGCTATACCACTGGATCACCTCGGGCAAGCTGGATGAAACCGCTACCCAGTTGGCCGATGGCATGCCCGAAGTGGTGCCGCGCTTCAGCCGCCTGGCGCCGAACGACGATTCGCTGGTGCTGATCTTCCTGGACGACACATCGCTGGTGTCGCGTCGCGCCGAGGAGCTCACGCTCGGTTCGCTCGGCCGGTTGTCCGCCTCCATCGCGCACGAAATCAGAAACCCGCTCGCGGCCATTCGCTACTCCGCGCAGCTGCTGGCCGAATCGCACGAAATGAGCGCCACCGACCTGCGCATGGTGGAGATCATCAACAACCACTGCAGCCGTCTCAACGACATCATCGAAAACATCCTGCAGCTGTCGCGGCGCGAACGCTCGCGTCCGGAAACGCTGAACCTGGGCGAGTGGGCGCACGACTTCGTCGATGAATACAAGCTGGGCAACGACCTAGGCAACGATTCGCTGCGCGTGATCGACAACAGCGCCCAGCCGGTGATTGCCGTGGCCGACTCGCAGCAGTTGCACCAAGTGGTGTGGAACCTGGTGCAGAACGCGCTGCGCTACGGCCGCATGCCGGGCGAGCCTGCGCGCGTGCTGGTGGTGGTGCGCCATGGCGAACACGGCGTGCCCATTCTCGAGGTGATCGACCGCGGCCCGGGTATCGCGCCCAAAGTGGCGGCGCAGATCTTCGAGCCGTTCTACACCACGCACGAATACGGCACCGGGCTTGGGCTTTATCTTGCGCGGCAGATGGCCGAGGCGAACCAGGCGGCGTTGGAATACGTGCGCGTGGCCGGCGGTGGCAGCTGTTTCCGGTTGGTGTTGACGCCGCCGGTGCGGATCGAGCCGACGGCGTAGGTTGGGGTGCGAACCCTGATATATCCCCACGTTTTTTCGTTTGGTGCATATGTGCCCGAAATGCCGTCATTCCCGCGAAAGCGGGAATGACGGCCCAGTAAACTGGAAGATCATGCAAGGTGTATAGCTCGCTGATTTTATTGAAATTATCGAGCAAAAACGTGGGGATATATCAGGGTGCGAACCCCAACATCGTGTTGCATTAAGGACACTGCCGGCGCGAATTAAACGGACGACTTGAACGTCACGCGTAATTTTGCCCGGGCCTTGGTCAAAATCTCGCCCATGTGATGCATCGCTTCGTCAGCGATGTAATACGTATCCGTCTTCTCCGCTTGTACCTTCGATCGCAGGCCACGCAGAAGAAATGCCTTGCGGACCCGACGGTCGCACATCGAGTCATCGTCAATGCTGGACAGACTCTCGTTCCTTGCCATCACCATTCCTTCTCCTCAAGTAGCCCTCACCACCAACGTCGTGGCCATCGTCTGCGACTGCACCGATTGCCCCTGGATCATCGCCAGCACCTTGCGCGCGAGCAACACGCCGCCCTCCTGCCAGTTCTGCCGCACCGAGCTCAACGGCGGCAGGAAGGTGGCGCCCAGCGGGGTGTCGTCGTAGCCGATCACCGAGACATCGTTCGGCACCGACTGGCCGAGTTCGACCAGTGCGCGGATCGCGCCCATCGCCAGCAAGTCGCTGCAGGCGAAGATGGCGTCGAAACGCACCTTGCGCGCCGCCAGCGAACGCACTGCATCGACACCCGATTCCAGCGTGAAGTCCGCGCGCCGCAGCAACAGCGGCTTGATGCCGTGATGGGCGAGTTCGTCGACGAAGCCGAACAGGCGCTGCGCCATTTCCGGGTGATCGGGATTGCCGATGAACACCGGATGGCGCCGGCCGATGGAAAGAAAGCGCTCGGCCACGATGATGCCGCCCTGGCGGTTGTCGCTGCCGACCACGATGTGGTTGTCGCCGCCTTCTTCTTCCGGCGCACCCCACACCACCATCGGCAAACCCAGCTTGTCGTACAGGCGCACTGCGTCCTGGCGCGCGCCCTGTCCCAGCAGAATCAGGCCGTCGGCCGCCTGCACGGCGGCATTGGATGCGCCCTGGCGGGTGGTCAGCAACACGCTGTAGCCGGCCGAAGTGAGTTCCTGGGAAATACCGCCGAGCAGCGACAGCGGGTAAGGGTCCCACATGGTGCGCTCGGACGACGGTTTCATTTCCACGATCACCGCCACCGTGTGGCTGCGACGCAGGCGCAAGTTGCGGGCGCTGACGTTTAACTTGTAGCCATGCTTGCGCGCCAGCGCCTGCACCCGCTCGCGGGTTTGCGCATTGACCAAAGGGCTTTCGCTCAAGGCGCGCGATACGGTGATCTTGGATACCCCCGCCAGCTCGGCCAGGTCCGCCATGGTGAGGCTGGGACGTTGCGCAAGAGGTTGTTTCTTCTTGGCCTGCGTCAAGCGGAACCCCTTATCCGGTGCGTGGGTGCGGTGATCGTTACGGCCGCGCAAGTGTGCCCGAGTACTGCCTGTTCCTCCAATGCAGCCGCCGGACCGACCACATTTTCCCCACGCGAACGAGCGCAGTATGGTGCGCCGCAACGATGATATCGATATCTTGATATCGATATCACTCAATCTTATCCTCGCCCACCACAGGCCGGCCGGCCGATGAGAAGACCAACCAGAAAATGCCCAGGGGAGAATGCGTGCACAGCCACGATGCGCAAGCCATAGCCATGGAGCCGGCCGTCCAGGCATCCCCCGATCCCTGGCGCCTGGTGCATTCGCGGCGCCCGCTGGGGTTCGAGCTGGCCAAGCTGGAAAGCCTGTACGCGCTCGCCAACGGCACGCTCGGCGTACGCGGCGGGTTGGAGGAAGACCGCAGCCCCAGCCAGGGCAGCTTCCTGACTGGTGTGTGGGAACGTACGCCGATCGAATATCACGAGCGCTTTCCCGGCTTCGCCCGCAGCACCGATACCCGCATTCCGGTACCCGATGGCATACGCATCGGCCTGCGCCTGGACGATGCGCCGGTGCATCTGCGCGAAGGCGAGTGGCTGGCCTTCGAACAGGCGTTGGATCTGCGCAGCGGCTGCCTGGAACGCACGCTACGCTGGCGCTCGCCGGCTGGCGCCACTTTGCAGATCGACGCCGAGCGCATCGTCCCGCTGCATGCCCCCAACCTCTTGTGCATCCGCTACCGCGTCACTTCGGTGGACTACAGCGGGCCGCTTACCCTGGAATCGGCGCTGGTCGCCAGCATCGGCGCCGCCGAGCAGGGCGACGACCCCCGCATCGGCGCACGCATCAAGGGCGGCTTGAGCATTACGGCCTCCGATGCCGATCGCACCCTGGCCTCGATCTGCCAGCGCACGCAGAACAGCCATATTCGCCTGGCCAGCGGCCAACGGCATCGGCTTACGCAATCGAACCTGGTGTTCGCCCGCGCAGTGATCGAAGACAGCGAAGGCGTGCAGCAGCACTACGTGGCGAACCTGCATCCGGGCGACAGCGTAGTGCTGGAAAAATTCGTCGCCTATGCCTGCAGCCGGCCCGAAGGTGGCGACACCGAAGCATCCTTGCTGGACGCCGTCGCCACCACGCTGGAACACGCGCTGACGGTGGATTTCGACACCCATCGCGCCGAGCAGGCGCGTTCGCTGGCGAAATTCTGGCAGGCGGTGGATCTGGAAATCCACGGCGATGCGGCGATCGAACAGGCGCTGCGTTTGAACCTGTTCCACCTGCTGCAATCCACGCCGCGCGACGGCAGCGGCAGCGCGGCGGCCAAAGGCCTCACCGGCGAAGGCTACGAAGGCCATTATTTCTGGGACGCGGAAGCCTTCATCCTGCCCGTGCTCGCCTTCACCTCTCCCGAGCGTGCGCGCAGCATGCTCGAGTACCGCGTGAACACGCTCGATCGCGCACGCAATCACGCTCGCGAAATGAATCATCCGACCGGCGCGCTGTATGCGTGGCGCACGATCAGCGGCGAGGAATGCTCGGCGTATTTCCCCTCCGGCTCCGCGCAATACCACATCAATGCGGCGATTGCGTTCGCGATCCGCCTGTATGTGGAATCGTCCGGCGATGTGGATTTTCTCGTGCGCGGCGGCGCCGAAGTGCTGTTCGAAACCGCGCGCCTGTGGCACAACGTGGGCAACTACAACCCGCGTCGCGGCCATGCCTTCTGCATTTGCCAGGTGACCGGGCCGGACGAATACACCGCGCTGGTCGACAACAATTACTACACCAACCACATGGCGCAGCAGCATCTTCGCTACGCCGCATCGGTAGCTTCGCAACTGGGACGCGAGCGGCCGCAGGAGTATGCGCGCATCGCGGCGATGCTCGAGCTGTCCGACAGGGAAATTGCTGCGTGGCTGGCAGCGGCCGATGCGATGTATCTGCCAGTCGATCCGGAGCTCGGCATCTTTCCGCAGGACGATGATTTCCTCGACAAGCCGCGCCTGCCGATCGCGCGGCCAAGCGAACACGGCCATCGCCCGCTGCTGCTGCAATTGCATCCGCTGACCATCTATCGCCACCAGGTATGCAAGCAGGCCGACGTGCTGCAGGCCTTCGTGTTGGCCGGCAACACCTTCGATATGGAAAGCAAGCGGCGCAACTTCGATTACTACGAAGGCGTCACCGTCCACGACTCCACGCTATCGGCATCCACCTTCAGCATCGTCGCATCGGACGTGGGTTACGCACAGAAAGCGTACGGCTACTTTCTCGATACGCTGCGCGTGGATATCGACAACCTGCACGGCAACACCTCGCACGGCGTGCATATGGCGGCCATGGCTGGCAGCTGGTTGTCGCTGGCCTGGGGGTTCGGCGGCATGCGCGTGGTGGATGGCCGCCCTGCGTTCGCGCCGACCTTGCCTCCGACATGGAGCAGCTATCGTTTCGGCGTGCGCTGGCGCGATCACCATATTCGCGTCGTAGTAAAAAAGGATCGCGTGGAATACGCGCTCACCGAAGGCGCGCAGCTGGAGATATTCCATCGCGGCAAGACTGTGGTGTTGCATGCCGGCCACACGGTGAAGCTGCCCTTGCACGCGCCAGCGCACCCATCGGTAAAAGGTGTGGTGTTCGATCTCGATGGTGTCATCGCCGATACCGCTGTGGTGCATCACGCCGCGTGGAAACGCCTGGCGGGCGATATCGGCATCGCGTTCGATGAATCGATCGGCGAACGGATCAAGGGCGTGGACCGGCGCGGTTCGCTCGACATCTTGCTCGAGCGCGCCAACCGCACCTATTCCGAGGACGAAAAAGAAGCCCTCGCCTCGCGCAAGAACGACTATTACCGGCAGCAGATCGAAAGCTTCGGTCCGCACAACCTTTTGCCGGGCGCACGCAACGCCGTCGAATCGGTACGTCGCGCCGGCCTGAAGACCGCGCTGGCTTCGGCCAGCCGCAATGCACCGCTTTTGCTGGAAAGACTCGGCATCGCCGACTTGTTCGACTACGTGGTGGACGCCAACCACATCGGTCGCGCCAAGCCCGATCCGGAGATTTTCCTGGCCGCCGCGCGCGGCCTCGGCTTGGAGCCGAGCGAATGTATCGGCGTGGAAGACGCCGCGGCAGGGATCGCCAGCATCCATGCTGCGGGAATGAAAGCTGTAGGCATTGGCCAGGCGCCTGCACTGGCCGAGGCGGATCTGCTGCTGCCGAACGTCGCCGCGTTCGACATCAGCCTGTTTACATAAGTCGGCTAACAACAGGCACGACGACACGTCGCGCCATCACAATCAAAATAGTTGGGGAGAACGTTCGATGAAGACCAAGCCACTCACACGCGTAGCGTTATCGGCGGCCATCGCGGCCACGCTCATGTCCGGCGCCGTTTATGCGCAAGACAACGGTCAGACCCAGAATTCCACGACAGCGCCCACCACCGCCGCGGTGAAAGCCAGCCCCGGTGCACAGCAGAACGCCAACGCCAAAAATGCCCAGACCCTGCAACAAGTGGTGGTGACCGGCACCGCGAGCTTCGGCGGTATCAAGAAGATCGACGCCAGCTATTCGATCACGTCCATGACCGCGCAACAGATCAAGGAAGCCAATCCCAAGAGCGCGGCCGACCTGCTGAAAGCCTCCCCTGGCGTGTATCCGGAATCCTCCGGCGGCCAGACCGGTGCGAACATCGAAGTGGCCGGCTTCCCAGGCGGCGGCGATGCACCGTATGCGACGTATCAGTTGAACGGCACGCCGCTGTATCCGATGTCGACGTTGTCGTTCATGGAAAACTCCTCGATGTTCCGCCTTGACGACACCATCGATCGCGCGGAAATCGTCCAGGGCGGCCCGTCGGTGCTGTACGGCAATGGCCAGCCTGGCGTCACGGCCAACTTCATCCTGCGCGAAGGCACGGATGTGCCCTCCGGCGACATCGGCTTCACCTACGGCTCCGAAGGCATGTATCGCCTGGACGGCTTCATCGGCTTCAAGGTCGCCAACAACTGGTATGGCAGCATCGGCGGCTTCTGGCGTCGCTCCGATGGCGTGCGCAATCCGCAATTCCCCGCCGACAACGGCGGCCAGCTCACCGCCACGCTGACACGTGACTGGGACAGCGGCTCGCTGATGTTCTATGCGCGCGCGTTGAAGGATCACAACCAGTTCGTCACCGACACGCCCATTCTCAACCCAGGCGCGGGCAGCTTCTCCAACTACCCGGGATTCGATGCGCTCACCGGCACCTTCGGCAGCAAGGCCGACCAGCGCGAATTCATCGAGACCACACCTTGCACCACGCCGGGTTGCCGGCCGGGCGGCGTGGATGTGAACCTGGCCAAGGGCCGCGGTGCGGACATCCGCCTGTTCGGCGCCAACTTCGACTGGGATTTCGGCAACGGCTGGGCGATTTCCAACAAGCTGGGTTTCACCAGCGGCGAGATGAATACGGTTTCGTTCTTCAGCACTGGCGACAATCCCACCACCCTTGCCGATTACATCGCCAATGCGCAAGCCGGCAATGCAAGCCTTGCCGGAACGACCGCCACGGCCACTTATACCAATGGCCAGGCGGCCGACATGAACCAGAACGTGACCACGCAGGGCTTGTGGTACGTGCATAAAGACATCAAAGCGATCAGCAACGAATTCCATGTCAGCAAAGAGCTGTTCGAGGGCAATACCCTGACCCTCGGCAATTACAGCGCCGTTTACAGCGACCACGACACCTGGTACCTCGGCAACAACATGCTGCTGCAGGCGCAAAACAACCCCAACCCGGTCGTGGTCGACCTGAGCAACGGCGTCAACACCTGGCAACTTACCGATCCGCAAGGCTTCACCAGCGGACCGTCGTTTGCGCTGAAGGAACGGTGGAACGCCTTCAATACCGCGTTTTTCGCCACCGATAGCTGGAAGATCGGCAACTGGCTGATCGACGGCGGCATCCGCGTGGAACGGCAACAGGCAAGCGGCGGGCTCTCCCAGAACACGAAGGGCGACCTGGATAACAACCCCTACACCCTTTACAACAACAGTTCGAGCTATCTCATACCCGGGCTGACGTATCAGCGTTACCTGAAAACCGCGAAGTCCTGGACGCTTGGCGCCAACTACGAGTTCAACTCGAACTTCAGTGCCTATGTGCGCGCCAACCTGGGTATTCACTTCCCTGGTTTCGACGATCTGCGCGGCCTGCCCTCCACGCCGGTGCAGAAGGTCAAGAACTATGAAATCGGCGTCAAATACCAGGCCGACTGGATCTATGCGGACGTAAGCGCCTACCGTCGCCTGTTCTACAACGTGCCGTACACCATTACCCTGGGCAACGGCACGCAACAGAGCTTCGTGTACGGATCGCAGACCAAGGGTGTCAATTTCACGACCACCGTCAAGCCGTTCGAACATGCCGCCATTACCTTCTCCGGTGATTACATGGACGGCCACTACAACCGCTATATCGGCTGCGTGTCCTACACCGCACAGGACGGAAGTGCACAGTGCACCAGCATCAACGGCATGCAGTTGCAGCGCCAGCCGAAGTTCCAGTTCCGCCTGACACCTTCGTACGATATGCCGATGGGTTGGGGTGACATAAAGGCGTGGATCACTTACGAGCACATCGGCAATCGCTACGGCGATCTGATCCAGCAGCAGCCGTTGGGCAATTACTACGATCTGAGCTTCGGCGTGCAGGCCAACGTGGGCCAGCATTGGGTATACAGCGTGCAAGGCACCAACTTGACCAACCAGATCGGCATCACCGAAGGCAACTCCCGCCTGTTCGGCTTCGCCAGCGGCGGCGGCGTGATCCTGGCGCGCTCGATCGAAGGCCGCGAGGTGCAGGGACAGATCAAGTACAACTTCTGATGTCCTTTGGCTCCCTCTCCCGTTCGGGAAGAGGGAGTTCTTGAATCAAGCATTCGCCCCTCCCCTCCTTGGGCACCCATGGCCGGGCGCTGAATCCGGCCATGGACTTTCCACTCACGACACGTTGTAGAGTTCGTTCGTCTGTGCCGCCGCGGCGGGTCTTTCGGCCACGCACGGGTACGGCGCTTACGGCGGGTGAGAGGGTTTTGTTGGCCATCAATTCGTCACCAGGCAGGTCGCCATGAACCGATTCCGCATGATCGCCGCGCTCGCCCTGATCTACATGGTCTTCGCGATACTGCTCAACAGCGTCGGCACGGTCATCCTGCAATCGATCTATACCTTCGGCGTCGACAAGCCACAGGCAAGCCTGCTGGAGTTCTTCAAGGATCTGCCGATTGCGGTCACCTCCTTCCTGGTTGCTTCATTTCTTCCCCTGCTCGGGTTTCGGCGCGCGATGATGATCGCGCTGGGCATCGTTGCCAGCGCCTGCGTGCTGATGCCGCTGTATCCAGGCTTCCGTACCACGGAGCTCTTATTTACCTGCGTTGGCGTGTCGTTCGCGCTGACCAAGGTGGCGGTGTATGCCTCGATCGGCCTGCTTACCAGCGATCGCAGCGAGCATGGACGGCTCACCAATACCATCGAAGGCCTGTTCATGATCGGCGTACTGCTGGGCGGCTGGCTGTTCAGCGCCTTCGTCGACCACGAACATCCCGCCAATCCATCCTGGCTCAACGTGTACTGGGTGCTAGCCGCGATCTGCGTGCTGGTGATCGTACTGTTGGCCATTTCGCGCCTGGACGAATCGGCGGCGCGCACGATCGCTACCAAATCGATGCGCGGTTCGCTGCTGGAAATGCTGCATCTGTTCCTGCGTCCGCTGGTGTATGTGTTTCTTGCTTCCGCGTTTCTCTACGTGCTGATCGAGCAGAGCTTCAGCACCTGGCTGCCGACCTTCAACAACGAGATCCTCAAGCTGCCCAACGCGATGAGTATCCAGCTCGCCACCATCCTCGCCGGCGCGTCGGCGGTGGGCCGCATCGTCGCCGGGCAACTGCTGCGCCGCATGCGCTGGTACGCGCTGCTGAATATCTGCGTGCTAGGCATGGGCCTGCTGGTGATGCTTACACTGCCGCTGGCGCAGGGCGTGGTGGCGCGTGCAAACGTCGGCTGGATGAATGCGCCGGCCGCCGCGTACCTGATTCCGTTGATCGGCTTGCTGATGGCGCCAATCTATCCGGTGATCAATTCGGTGGCGCTCAGTTCGCTGCCCAAGCCGGCGCACGCGGCAATGACCGGCCTGATCGTGATCTTCTCCGCGCTCGGCGGCACGCTCGGTTCGCGCATCACCGCGATCGTGTTTTCACGCTTCGACGGCATCCATGCGTTTTATTTTTCGCTGGTGCCGATGTTGCTGATCCTGGTGACGCTGTTCTTCTTCAAGCGCGAAACCGATCGTGCCGGCACAGCGACGATCACCATCACGCTGGCCGGCAAATAGACCCAGGCACGCCCCGCTTCCCCGCTGGAGTTTCCATGAGCTTTCGCCATCTTGGCCTTTCCGGTTTGCTGTTCGCGGCGCTGGCTGCCGCCTCCGCCGCGCAAGCCGCGAGCGACCCGAGTTTCACGCTCACCGCCACCGCCGACAACTTCGGTAGTTATTTTCCCAGTTACCTCGCCAACGGTTATTTCTCGACCATGACCTCGCCGCGCGGCACCGAGCCCACGCGTGCGTACATGGTCGCCTTCATGGACTACGACAAGAGCGATGTCTCGCGCCCCGCCGCCATTCCCGGCTGGAGCGAAGTCGACTACAACCCGGGCGGCGGCTGGATCAACGCCACGCGCCTGGACAAGAAGATCTTCGCCGGCTACGCGCAGACGCTCGACATGTACGATGGCACGCTGACCACACGCTATCGCTTCGACTACGCGAACAAGTCTACCGATGTGAAGGTCACCACCTTCGTCAGCCAGGCCGACAACCATCTCGCCGCCACGCAGTTTTCCATCACACCGCATTTCGACGGCGGCGTTGAACTCACCTTTCCGATCCGCCTATGGTCCCAATACCAGCCACGCCTGCCGATCGGCAGCATGACCGGCGATGAGATGATCGCCGCCGTGATCGCCAGCGGACAGAACCTCGGCAACAAACCGATACCGACACCCGACCGTGCAGCCGTGTGGTACCCGGGCTACACGCAAGTGCTCTCCAGCGACGGCGACACCAAGACGCTGACGCTATGGTTGAACGGCCGCGCCAAAGAAGGCTTGAACATGGCCGAAGCCGCTGCGATCGATCTGCCCAAGACGCTGGATATCCAGAGCGTAAAGCTGGAGAAGACATCGAACCTTCTGTCGCTGCACGTCACGGCGAAAGTCAAGCAGGGCAATACGTACACCTTCACCAAGTACCTCGCCGCATCTCGCCAGGATTGGGGTGGCGATGCGCAGGCCGACGTGGCGTTGGCCAAGCAGGCGCGCGCCACCGGTTTCGATGATCTGCTTTCGCGCCATCAGGCCGCGTGGCATGAGCTGTGGAAATCCGACATCGTGGTGGACGGCGATCCGGCCGTGCAGAAAGCTGTGCACTCCGATCTGTATTACCTGCTCTCCAATAGCACCGTCGGCACCGCCTGGCCGATGGGCGCCTGCGCACTGACGCCCAACTATGCCGGCCACGCCTTCTGGGACAGCGACTCGTGGGTGTTCCCTGCCTTGTTGCTGCTGCATCCGGAACGCGCCAAGCCGATCGTGATGTTCCGCCATCGCACCATGCAGCCGGCACGCGAGCGCGCGATCCAATACGGCGCGAAAGGCACCATGTACCCGTGGGAATCCGATCCGCAGACCGGCGTGGACAACACGCCGCACTTCGCCTACGACGTATATCGCGAGATCCACGTCAACGCCGACATCGCGATCGCGCAATGGCAGTACTACCTGGCCAGCGGCGACGATGCATGGCTCAAGCAGTATGGCTGGCCGGTGATCCGCGAGATCGCGCAGTTCTGGGCCAGCCGCGTCACCTACAACAAGGCCGCGGATCGTTACGAAATCATGCACGTCACCTCGCCGGATGAGGCATACGACGACGTGCCAAACGATTCGTTCACCAACGCCGCCGCGCGCAAGGCGCTCGAGATCGCGATCGAAGCGGCACAAAAAGTGGGCGAACCCGCCGATCAGCAGTGGTCGACGATCGCCAGCAAGATGTATGTCCCGTTCCTCGACAAGGAACAGCGTCATCTGGATTTCGATGAATCCGTGCCGCACGACAAGATCACCTGGATGGGTTCGTCGCTCGCGTGGCTGATGTATCCGAACCTCGACCTGCCCATGTCCGAAACGGTGCGCCGCAATGATTTCGACTTCCAGTTGCACGAACTGAAAATACACGGCGACGACCCGAACGAGATGATGATGGTGATGCTCGCCGTGGGCGCGTCGGAACTCGGCGACGCAAAATCCGCCGGCGACTGGATCGAACGCAATCTGGTCGGCTTTCTGAAACCGCCGTTCAATGTGCGCACCGAGACGGTGGCGAACAATGCGGGCTATATCCTCGCCACCTCGGCCGGATTTCTGCAGAGCATGATTTATGGCCTGACCGGTTTGCGCATCGATGACAAAGGGCTCGATGCGGCGTATGCGCCGACGTTGCCGCCCAATTGGAAGTCCCTGACCCTGAAGCGGGTGAATTTTCAGGGCAAGCAGTACGACATCACCGTGGAGCGCGATACGCAAGGAAAAGCCGCACTGGTTCGCAAGGTTTTGCAATGATGATCCCCTGCCTGCCGGGCGCGCGCTGAGACGCCACCATCACGCGCCATATTCTTTGATTTACGCCATTGGCTTGCGGCTGATGGCCCTGAGTGGGGATTCGCATGAACAACGAAGCAAACACCACATCGCAACGTCCAGACACCCCTCACCGTCATTCCGGCGAACGCCGGAATGACGGAAAAGAACGATTCAGCAACATGAAAGCCACGTGTCTTTCATTACTGCTGGCCACCTTCATTGCCACCGCCTCCGCCGCCCAGCCCGACCCGGCCAAGACCCGCGCCTACATCGACAAGGCCTGGAGCACGCTCACGCGTTCGCAGGACGAATGCAAATCGCTGGTCGATCCGAAGATTAAGACGCGCCCGGTGATGTATATACCCGCGCAATTCACCGCACCGAAGGATCTGCTGCAAGCACAGAAGCGCTGCAATATCGACGTGCACACCTTGCCGCGCAGCATCGAGCAGCTTGGTGACGTGGACGCCCACGCGCTGCCGGTGCAGGGGTTGCTCTATCTTCCACATCCTTATGTGGTGCCGGGCGGTTTCTTCAATGAAATGTACGGCTGGGACAGCTATTTCATCCTGCTGGGCCTGGTCGCCGACCATCGCATCGAGCTGGCGCGCAACATGGTCGACAACGCGCTGTTCGAAGTGCAGTACTACGGTGGCGTGTTGAACGCGAACCGCACCTATTATCTCAGCCGGTCGCAGCCACCGTTCCTCACGCAGATGATGGTGTCGGTACTGAATGATCCGACCGCGTTCCACAGCGCCGACGAAAAACGCGCCTGGCTCGAAGCGGCGTATCCGCTCGCCGTACGCAATCACGACATCTGGGTGCGTCCGGAACATCTGGCCGGCAATACGGGCCTGGCGCGCTACTATGATTTCGGCAGCGGGCCAGTACTGGAAGCGCAGACCAGCGAGTATTACCGCGGCGTGATCAAGTGGCTGCTTGCGCATCCGAATGACAATCCCGGCTATCTGCTCAAGGCACCGGAGCACCCGGACGCAGCCGAAACCGAACGCCTGAAAACGGCGAGCTGCGATACTCAGGCTTCCAAGGTATGCGCCGGCAACTGGCTGGGCGGTTTTCGCCTGACCGCCGACTATTACCATGGCGATCGCGCGATGCGCGAATCGGGCTTCGATACCAATTTCCATTACGGCCCGTTCGGCGGTTCCACCCATCACTATGCGGACGTGAGCTTGAACAGCCTGCTGTATCGCTATGAGCTGGACCTGCACGATTTCGCGCAGCAGCTGGGCAAGGCCGCCGATGCCGAACGCTGGGCGCAGGCCGCGGCGGCGCGCAAGCAGGCGATGGACAAATACCTGTGGCGTCCGGAATTCGGCATGTACCGCGATTACGATTTCGTCGCCGGCAAGCCATCCGATTCACCCTACCTCACCACGTTCTATCCGCTGTGGGCTGGCGCGGCGTCAGTGCAGCAAGCCGCCTCGGTGCGCGGCAAGCTTTCCATCTTCGAACTGGCCGGCGGGCTCGCCATGGACAACAAGCCCAGCGGTGCGCAATGGGATGCGCCGTTCGGTTGGGCGCCGACCAACTGGCTCGCCGTCGCCGGTCTCGACAAATACGGCTTTCATGACGATGCGCATCGCATCGCCGCCAAGTTCAACGCAACGATCGATCGTGGCATCGCCGAGGACGGCACCATCCGCGAAAAATACAATATGGCCAGCGGCAATGCCGACGTGAAGATAAGCGCGGGCTACACCGCCAACGTGATCGGCTTTGGCTGGACCAATGGCGTGTATTTGATGATGGAGGAATTATTGAGCGGCGCGAAGGCGAAGGCTGCTGTCGCGCAGTGAACGAATGTCGGGGTCAAACCGCGACATTCACGCACGGTCATGTTGGGGTTTGCACCCCAACCTACGTTGATGCCAATGGGGAGGAATCATGGGTACATTGCGCAGCTTATGGTTTGCAACAGCCGCCTTGCTTGGTGCGGCGGCTTCTGCGCAAGGCACTGCGCCTAGCGCCAAACCCGACGGTACCGTCACCTCGCCCGCCATCAGCATTCCGTATTCCGCCTACGCCTCGCCCGAAGCGCAGGCATTCTTTCCCAAGATGCTCGCCGCCGGCAGCAAGGCACCGCCGATCACCGCACCCATCGAACAGAGCCGTGCCTTCTACGATCGCCTCAACAGCGATCGCGTCACCCGCATGGAAAAGCTCTATCCGATAAAGATGCACAGCGAAACGATCGCCGGCGTCAACACGGACGTGGTATTGCCGGCGCAAGGCGTGTCACCGCAGAACAGCCATCGCGTACTGATCAATCTGCATGGCGGCGCGTTCCTGTGGGGCGCGCATAGCGGCGGGCTGGTCGAAGCGATCCCGATCGCCAGCATCGGGCGCATCAAGGTGATCACCGTCGACTACCGGCAAGGGCCGGAGCACACCTTCCCCGCGGCCAGCGAGGACGTGGAAGCGGTCTATCGCGCCCTGCTCAAGCAATACAGGCCTGAGCAAATCGGCATCTACGGCTGCTCCGCCGGCGGCATTCTCACCGCCGAAGCGGTGGCACGCCTGATCACCGACAAGCTGCCGGTGCCCGGCGCCATCGGCACCTTCTGCGGTTCGCTGCTGGATATCGACGGCGATGCGTCCTACATCGGCCCGCTGTTGAACGGTCAGGGCGTGCCCGAG
Organism: Dyella sp.; assembly: GCF_051954575.1. GTDB lineage: Bacteria > Pseudomonadota > Gammaproteobacteria > Xanthomonadales > Rhodanobacteraceae > Dyella_B. The sequence continues at coordinate 18,149 of NZ_JBQCHP010000107.1, forward strand.
CACCGACTGATGCTCGCCGACCTGCCCTATTTTCACGGCGCCAATCCGCGCGATCCGCTGGTGCAGCCCGGCCTGTCGCCGACGCTGCTGGCAAAGTTTCCGCCCACGCTGCTGATCAGCGGCACCCGCGATGCAGTGCTGAGCTCAGTGCTGGCCAGCCAGCAACGGCTGGACCAGGCCGGAGTGCAGACCGAGCTGCACGTATGGGAAGGCATGTGGCATTCCTTCTTCTCCGATCCGGAGCTGCCCGAGTCACAGGATGCCTATCGCGTGATCGTGAGGTTCTTCCTCCACCACCTCAGCCGTTGACGGACACAAACACGCCGCGCTTTGCACTTGCGGGTGCGGCGAGTATCCTGAACGGAAACTCAACCTATCGCCTCTGAATCATGAGCCAACAGACCGTACTGGTCATCGACGACGAACGCGACATCCGCGAGCTGCTCACGATCACGCTCGGCCGCATGGACCTGAAGGTCGATGCCGTCGGCACGGTCGCCGAAGCTCGCCAGGCGCTTTCCGAACGCAGCTACGACTTGTGCTTCACCGATATGCGGTTGCCCGACGGCAGCGGCCAGGAAATCATCGAGCTGATCGCGGCTGAATACGACGAAACGCCGGTGGCGATGATCACTGCCTACGGCAACGTTGACGCCGCCGTCACGGCGCTGAAGGCCGGTGCGTTCGATTTCGTGTCCAAGCCGGTGGACATCCAGATGCTGCGCCGGCTGGTGCGCACTGCACTGAAGCTGGCCGAGGAAAAGCGCACCGGCGCCGGCGCAGGTCCCGCGGCGACCGGCTCGAGCGATCGCCTGATCGGCGATTCCACCGCCATGCAGCAGGTGCGCAGCACCATCACCAAGCTCGCGCGCAACCAGGCGCCGGTCTACATCGCCGGCGAATCGGGCGTGGGCAAGGAGCTGGTCGCGCGACTTATCCACGAGCAGGGGCCGCGCGCCAGCGGTCCGTTCGTGCCGGTGAACTGCGGCGCGATTCCCTCCGAGCTGATGGAAAGCGAATTCTTCGGCCATCGCAAAGGCAGCTTCACCGGCGCAGTCGCCGACAAGGAAGGTCTGTTCCAGGCCTCGCACGGCGGCAAGCTGTTCCTCGACGAAGTGGCCGAGCTGCAGCTGCACATGCAGGTGAAGCTGCTGCTCGCGATCCAGGAAAAAGCCGTGCGTCCGATCGGCGCGCGTGAAGAAGTCGCGGTGGACGTGCGCATTCTGTCGGCCACGCACAAGAACCTCGCCGCGCTGGTCGACCAGGGCCAGTTCCGCCAGGACCTGTTCTACCGCATCAACGTGATCGAACTACGCGTGCCACCCTTGCGCGAACGCCGCGGCGACGTACCGCTGCTGGCCGACTACGTGCTGCGCCAGCTCGCCGCCAAAAGCGGCGGCGGCGCGCCTGTGCGCCTGCTTCCCGAAGCGCGCCAGGCACTGGAGGACTATGACTTTCCCGGCAACGTGCGCGAGCTGGAAAACATTCTCGAACGCGCCGTGGCGATGTGCGACGGCGACCGCATCGACGCCAGCGACCTGATGCTGCCGCAACGCCCGGCCCGCCATGCCGCCGAAATCAGCCCTGCGGCGCACGCCAGCCATCACGCACCGGTGGCGGCCTATGCGCAGAGCCAGCCACCCGCTGCAGCGCCGGCGCATACACCATCCAGCGAGTTACCGTTGGACGACTACATCAGCAATCTCGAACGCACCGCGATCATGAAGGCGCTGGAAGAGTCGCGCTACAACAAGACGGCGGCGGCGCGGAAGCTGGGCATCACGTTCCGTGCGCTGCGCTACAAGCTGAAGAAGCTCGGCATCGATTGATGCCGTAGGTTGGGGTGCAAACCCCAACATCGCAATGTGTGGAAGATGACCGCGTTGGGGTTTGCACCCCAACCTACGAATCAGCGGGTATTGCGCAGCGCATCGCGCAACGCATCGCGCACGGCATGCAATAGCGATCGCGTGCTCACCGGCTTGTTCAAGCGCCGCATGCGATTGCCATCGGGCATGCGCAATTTCGCCGAATCGGGCGGGTCATCCGCACGGCACAGCACCACCACGCCGCTGCGATAGCCGTATTGGCTGAGCGCCGCCAGCGTGCGTTCGCTGGTGAACAGGCTCATGTCCGCATCCATCACCACCAGGTCGGGCAGACCGCAGGCTTCGATCCATTGCAACGCTGCGGTGCCGCTCTGGCTGCCGTGCACTTCGTAGCCCCAGGCATCCAAGGTATCGCTCAGCAAAGTGAGCTGGCCGGCCTCTTCCACCACCAACAGTACATGCTCGGCGTTGCCGTGCAGGTTGGCGTCGCTTTCGGCCACGTTCGATGGTTCGGCCAGCGGGCGGGCCAGCGGAATATAAAGATCGAAACAACTGCCCTCGTTGACGATGCTGTCCAGGCGCATCACGCCGCCATGGCTGTAGACGATGCGCCGGCACGACAAGAGGCCCAGGCCGGTGCCACCTTCCTTGGTGGTGAAGAACGGTTCGAACAAGCGCTTGCGCACGTCTTCGGTCATGCCGACGCCGGTGTCGGTCACCGTCAGGCGCACGTAATCGCCCGGCTGCACGTCTTCATGGTCGAGGAAAAAGCCCTGCTCCAGCTTCGCCTTGCTGGTGGCCACGCGCAGCACGCCGCCCTGCGGCATGGCCTGGATCGCATTGAGGCACAGGTTGAGCAGGCATTGCTGCAGCTCGGTGTGATTGCCTTCGAAGGTAAGTTGCGGATCGGATACCTCGATGTCCAGCGTCACCGCACGCGGCACGCTGCCCTGCAGCAGCAAGGACAAGGCGTCGACCAGCGCCTGCACCTTCACCTGCTCGGCGCGGCGCGCGCCGCGCGCAAACGACAGCATGGACTGCACCATTTCCAGTCCACGGCGCCCGCAGTCGCGCACCAGCGCGCCCAACCGCGCCAGGCGCGGATCGTCCTGGTAGTCCTGCAGGCTGTCCCCGGCCAGTAGCAGCGGCTGCAGCAGGTTGCGCAAATCGTGGCTCAGGCCGCCAGCCAGCATGGCCAGGCTTTCGAAACGCTGGATGCGGATCAGCTCCGCCTCCGCATGGGCGCGGGCGCGATGCTCGTCGGCCTCGTGCAGCGCGCGGGGTTCTGCTTGAGGATGTAGTCGGTCGCGCCTTCGCGCAGCGCGGCGATGGCCGCTTCCTCGCCCAGCGTGGCCGATACGTAGATGAAGGGAATGTCCGCACTGTGACCGCGCAGCAGTTCCAGCGCGCGCTGTCCGGAAAAGCCGGGCATGCTCAGGTCCGACAACACGATGTCCGGCTTGAACGCCCTGAGCGTTTCCACGAACGCCGGCTCGTCGTCGACCAGGCGCACCTCGTAATCGATACCGTCGGCCTGCAGTTCGGTGAGCACCAGCTCCGCGTCGAGCGGGCTGTCCTCCACCTGCAAGACCCGGATACGGGGCAAGGCGCGTTGTTGGCTGGACTTGTCGGGCATCCTTGAAGTTTTCTTAAGTGGCCTGATCATCATATTTCAATTGATGCGGCGTAAATCGGGAATCGTCAATCGCAAATAGTTAAGAGCGGCCATCCGGCAGGCTTGCCGTGACCTGGCTCCTACTTTGCCGATTGGCGATTTACGATTCCCGGCCCCGATTCCCCTGGCAATTCCCCTACCCTGGCCCCTGATTGAGCACTGCCCAGAACTGCCCGAGCGTGCGCACCGCCTGGAAAAACTGCCCCACGTCCACCGGCTTGATCACGTAACCGTTGACGCCCAGGTCCCAGCTGCGCGCCAGATCGGTTTCCTCGCGCGACGAAGACAGGATCACCACCGGCAGATGGCGGAAACGTTCATCCGCGCGCAGTTGCTTGAGCACGTCCAGCCCGGTCATGCGCGGCATCTTGATGTCCAGCAGCACCACCACCGGATCGTCCTCGGGACGTCCGGCGAAGCTGCCGCGCGCGTACAACCAGTCCAGCCCGTCCACGCCGTCTTCCACGTGAACCACCGGATTGGCCAGATGCGCCTGCCGCAGCGCATCCACCGTCATCTCCGCATCGACGGGGCTGTCTTCGATCAGCAGGATAGGGCGCAGTGGGGCGTGTTTCATAGCGTGGACGACGGCGGCTCGATGGCCGACAAGGTGAAGTGGAAACGGGCGCCGCGTCCCGGTTCGCCTTCGGCCCAGACCCTGCCTCCGTGGCGCATCACGATGCGTCGCACGTTGGCCAGCCCGATGCCGTTGCCGGGAAATTCGCTGGCTTTGTGCAGTCGCTGGAATACACCAAAAAGCTTGTCGACGTAGCGCATATCGAAGCCGGCGCCGTCATCGGCCACGGTGAATTCGTAGTCGCCGCCGCCGGCTTGCCGCACCGATACGTCCACGTGCGCGATCTCGCGCTGGCCGGTGTACTTGACCGCGTTACCGATCAAGTTCTGCCATACGGTGCGCAGCATGTTCTCGTCGCCGACCACCACCGGCAGCGCGTCGATGCGCCAGATGATGCGCCGGCCGGGGGCTTCCGATTCGGCCAGCGCGCAGGTTTCCTCCACCAACGCCTTCATGTCCACCGCCTGCAGGCGCAATGCGCCGCGGCCAAGGCGCGAGAACACCAGCAGGTCTTCGATCAGTTGCGCCATGCGGAACGAAGCGTCGCGTATCACGCTGAGGTAATGGCGACTGGTGCCGTCGACTTCTTCGCCCAGGTGGTCTTCCAGCTTCTGCGCGAATGCGGTGATGTGTCGCAGCGGCGCGCGCAGGTCATGCGAGACGGAATAGCTGAAGGCCTCCAGTTCGCGGTTCACGTCGGAAATCTGCGCCACCTTGCCTTCCAGCTGATGGTTGAGCTCCTTCACCTGCTGCTCGACCAGCGCCCGCGCGGTGACGTCGCTGACGGTCAGCAGCAGCACCGGGCTTTCGCTGTCCTGCTGCTGCAGGCGGCGGGCGTTGATCACCACGTGGCGTTCGACGCCGTCGATGGTGCGCTGGGTGAGTTCGAAATCCCACAGCTCGCGATCGCGCGAAAGCACGTCGCGCAGGCGCTGCAGCAGCACTTCGTCCGCCCATGCACCCTGGCCCATGTCTTCAAGGTATTCGGCGCGACTTTCTTCGGCCACCCCATAGAGTTCGCTGAAGGCCGCATTCACCAGCAAGGTGCGCAGGTTGTGATCGAGCAGCGCGATCGGTTCGCGCACCGCCTGCAGGATCATCTGCGAGCGCTGCACGGCCTGTCGTTCGCGCACTTCGGCCCGGAGGCGCCGACCGATCTGGCGCTCGGACACGATCACCACGATCGTCAGCATCACCAGTTGCGCCAACGCGGTGAGCGACAACACCAGGCGGCTGTTGTCCGATTGCCGGCGGGCGGCGTCGCGGCGCTGCTGCAGCGCCTGTTCCGCATTGGCGACGATCTTGTCGGCGATCTCGTCGATGTGGAACAGCGCGCCGGCGTCGCGCAGGGCCTGCTCGGCGCCGCCGCGGTCGTTGTGCCGGTAGCGCTCGACGGCCTGGTGCAACAACGCCAGGCGACCGTTCTCCACTGCGCCTAGCTGCTCCACCAGATGTTGCTGTGCAGGGTTGTCGGCGGTGAGGCGGCGCAATGCGTCAAGCTGGCCGGGGATGGCGGCTTCCGCTTTCAGCGCCACCGTTTCGGCGTGGCTGGAGGGATCGTCCGCAAGCAGGTGCTGGATCGCCGATTCGGCCGCATGCGTCTGGTCGGCGATGCGATAGACCAGCGCCTGCACCTCGGCGGAGCGGGTCACCAGTTCGCCGGCGCGCAGCGATTCCCGCGAGCTGCCGCGCGTGATCATGTAAGGCAGCGCCACGATCACCAGCACCGCAAACAGCAGGCCGCCGGTGCGCCAGGGCATCGTCGCTACTTGTCGCATTCCCCCTGGAATCATCGGCCCTTGATCCGTGCACGCTCCGGCATGATGCATGCATTCTGCGCATGTTTTGCGACAACTGACCAGTGCGAAAGCGCTTTCCTTACAGGCAGATGCGCTTCGAAGTGATTGTCCTGGCTTCCGGAGCTTCGGCAGCGCCCGCAAACCATACCGACCTCGGAGAAACAGACGGCGACACCGGTTCGATCCCTACCTCTTGCTGCTACCTCCGCGACGTGCAGGAAAGGGGGCGGCCTTGCTACCGGTACGGGCTCATCGCCGTCGGCCGCGCGGAAATGGCCTGTCCCCAGTGCTTGTTCGGCGTCGCCTGCATCGTGAAATGCAGTTCGCCGCCGGCGAGGATGTCGGCGTGTTTCAGGTATACACGATCCAGCGGCTTGCCGTTCAAGGTGATTTCGCCCACGTAGGGGTGCGCGTTGTCGAACGGGGTGGCGGTCACGGTGAAGGTGCGCCCGTTGCCCAGGTGAATGGCCGCACGCGGTACGAACGGCCGGCCGATGGCGTACTCATCGCTGGCCGGGGTGACCGGATAAAAGCCCAGCGCGGTGAAGATGTACCAGGCGGACATCTGGCCCAAGTCATCGTTGCCGATCAGGCCGGCAGGACCGGGGCCGTATTCGTTGTCCATGATCTGCTTGAGCCGTTCCTGCGTCTTCCACGGCGCGCCGGCGTAGTCGTACAGGTAGGCGATGTGGTGGCTGGGCTCGTTGCCGTGCGCGTACCAGCCGATCAGGCCGGTGATGTCTTCCACGTTCTTGAAGATGGATGGATCGACCTTGGCGTCGAACAGTTCGTCCAGCTTGTGGACGAAGGCCGCGTCGCCGCCCATCGCGGTGATCAGGCCGGCCACGTCCTGCGGCACGTACCAGGAATACTGCCAGGCGTTGGCTTCGGTGTAGTCATCGCCGTAGCCGGCGCTGGTGGGGTCGAACGGTTCGCGGAACTGGCCGTTGGAAAGGCGCGCGCGCATGAAACCGGTCTTCGGGTCCCACACGTTGCGCCAGTAGCCGGCGCGCTTCTCGAAAGTGTCGTAGACATCGTGCTTGCCCAACGCCTTGGCCATCTGCGCGATGGCCCAGTCGTCGTAGGCGTATTCCTGGGTCTTGGAGCCGCCTTCCACTTCCTTGTCGATCGGCACGTAGCCGAGCTTCATGTAGTCGGCCAGGTCACCGTAATCGCCGTAGGTCGCCGTGGACACCATCGCCTTGAGCGCCTGGTCGGCGTCGAAGCCGCGGATGCCCTTGAGGTAGGCGTCGGCAATGATCGCCACCGAGTGGTAGCCGGTCATGCACCAGGTTTCCAGCCCCTGATACGACCACACCGGCAGCATGCCGAACGGGCTGGACTGCTGCGCGGCGAGCAGCGAGCGCACGAATTCGCTGCTGCGGGCCGGATGCATCAGCATCAGCAACGGCTGCTGTGCGCGGTACACGTCCCAGACCGACCAGCTCGAATAGAAATCGAAGCCGTCGGCGCGGTGCACTTGATAGTCGGGACCGCGGTACTCGCCGTTCACGTCCATGCTCAGGCTCGGCGACATCAATGCGTGGTACAGCGCGGTGTAGAACTGCGTGCGCAGCGCCTTGGGGCCATCCACGTCGATCGGCGCGAGTGCCCGGTTCCAGGCTTCCAGCGCGGCATGGCGCTGGGCATCGAAATTCCAGCCTTTGCCGTCCTGGTCGAGGTTGGCAATCGCGTTGGCTTCGCTTACCGAAGAGATCGCCACCTTCACCAGCAAGGGCTGGCTCAGTTCGCCGAAGTCGAACACGCCTACGAGGGCGCGGCCCTTCTGCGCGTTCTGGTCCTGCGGCTGGTAGCCCGGCCCCTTGAAACCCTTGTAGACCACGTCGGTTTCGCGGCTGTAGAGCTCGCGCGAGCGCAAGGGCTGGTTGAAGCGCATGGCGAAGCACAGCTCGCGGCCCGGCGCCCAGCCGCGGGTAGTGCGGCAACCGGTCACGGTGCCGTCGGCACGCACCTCGAGGTTGGACCACAGCACCTTGCCGGGATAGTCGTAGATGCTCGGGCGCAGGTCGATCAGCAGGTGCGCCGGCTTGCCGGCAGGGAAACTGTAGCGATGCCAGCCCACGCGGCGGTTGGCAGTGAGTTCCGCGCGCACGCCATAGTCGGCGAGCGTCACGGCGTAATAGCCGGCCTGTTCCACTTCGGTGGCGTGGTCGAAGCGCGAGCGGTAGCCGCTGCCCGGCACTTTCTCATCGCCCGGATCGAGCTTCACCTCGCCCGCGATCGGCATCACCAGCACATCGCCCAGGTCCGAATGGCCGGAACCGGAGAAATGCGTGTGCGAGAAGCCCATGATGGTGGGGTCGTTGTACTGGTAGCCGGCGGCCCATTTGTAGGCGTGCTTGAAATCCGGCATGGCGGTGTCGGGCGACAGTTGCACCATGCCGAACGGTACCGTGGCGCCCGGAAACACATGGCCGTCGCCGCCGGTGCCGATGCGCGGATCGACCTCCGGCGCGTGCGGCTGGGCGGCCTGGGCCGTGTTGGCGGCACCCAGCGCGGCGGCGACGAAGAGGGCAAGACAGGAACGAAGCAGGCGATGGTTCATTGGATAGGGGCCTGTTAATGTCTTTGGTTGGAAACGGGCTGGGGAGCCCGCAGAAATCCCTCCACGGCGCTTGTGTTCCCGCTGGGGAAAAGGCCGGTGGGATCGGACGGTTTGGATCGTTCCAAGGCGTCCGGAAGCTAACACTGGGGAAGGAGGCTTGGCATGCTGCACTGCAGGATCACGAATTTCCAGGTTCGGGTACATTTGGATCGTTACAAAGGCGAGGTTCTGGCATAAATGGGGAACACACCGCCAGTCGGCCGCAAGGTCACCCTGAGCGATATTGCCGCGGGCTGCGACGTCTCCCGCGCGACGGTTTCGCTTGTCCTGCGGGGCAGCCCGCTGGTCAACAAACACACCCGCGCGCGCGTCGAGGAAGAACTGCGCCGCCAGGGTTACGTCTACAACCGCGCGGCGGCGAACCTGCGCCGACGCACCTCTTCGAGCATCGCGCTGGTGCTCAACGACCTGGCCAACCCGTTCTTTGCGGAATTCGCCGCCGGCGTGGACGAGATCCTCGGCGACACCGGTTTCGTGACGCTGCTGGGCAGCACGGGCGAATCGACCGAACGCGAACTGGCGGTACTCGGTTCGCTGATGGAGCACGGCCCAGCCGGCATCATCCTGTCGCCTGCCGAAGGCAGCGATGCGCAGCAGATTCTTTCTGCGGTGGGTTCGCTCACGCCGCTGTTGCTGTTCAACCGTGAAGTGAACGGCGATGTTGCCGCATGCGATCACTGGGATCGGTTGTTCCTGGACAACCAGCGTGGCGCACGCCTGGCCACGGAGCATCTGCTCGAACAAGGCCACCAGCGCATTGCGTTCTACGGCGGACACCTGAGCTCCAGTTCCTGCCGCCAGCGCCGCGCCGGCTACACCGAAGCGATGAAGGCCGCGGGCTTACCGATCGATCCGAGCTGGATCGTGGAGTGCGTGCCCAATCGCCTGGACGCCGTCGCGCAGAGCGACCAGTTGTTCAAGGGCAAGAGCGCGCCGACCGCCGCCGTCTGCTACAACGACGCGGTGGCGCTGGGCCTGATGCTGGGCCTGCACCAGCGCGGCCTGCAGCCGGGCACCGATTTCGCCCTCACCGGTTTCGACGACATCGCCGAAGCGGCGGTCAGCGCGCCGCCGTTGACCACGCTGGCGGTGACGCCACGCGACCGCGGCCGCCAGGCCGCGGAATTGATCCTGCAACGCGTGCGGGACCCGTCTCCACCACCCCATCAGACCATCGCGCCCGTGCAATTGCTGGTACGCGCGAGCAGCTGTCCGCCACACGACTAACGGATTTCCTCATGGCTTTTACTGCAGTTACTCCGCCGTCTTCCGGATCGTCGACGGCCTCCAACGATACCCGCTACACCTACTTCCCCATGGCGCTCACCGTCATCACGACGGTGTTCTTCATGTGGGGCTTTCTCACCTGCCTCAACGATATTCTTATCCCGCATCTGAAAGCGGTGTTCGAGCTGAACTACACCGAGGTGATGCTGGTGCAGTTCACCTTCTTCGGCGCGTATTTCCTGATGTCCTTGCCGGCAGGTCGCGTAGTGGCGCACCTGGGCTACAAGAAAAGCATCGTGACGGGCTTGATCATCGCCGGCATCGGTGCGCTGGGTTTCTGGCCGGCGGCCGGCCTGCGCTGGTATCCGGCGTTCCTCGGCGCGCTGTTCGTGCTGGCCACCGGCATCACGCTGCTGCAGGTTGCGGCCAATCCCTACGTGGCGCTGCTCGGGCCTGAAAAGACCAGCTCCAGCCGGCTTACCCTGGCGCAGGCGCTCAATTCGTTCGGCACCACCATCGCGCCGATCTTCGGCAGCCTGCTGATTCTTTCCACCCAGGTGAAGAGCGCGGCGGAGATCGCCGGCCTTTCGGCCAGCGAGCAGATGCTCTACCGCGCGCAGGAAGCGCAGTCGGTGCAGACTCCCTACATCGGCCTGGCCGTGGTACTGGTGCTGCTGGCGATCTTCGTGTGGCTGTTCCGCTTGCCCGCGCTGGAAGAAAGCACCGAGCAGGCCGACACCAGCCACCACACCCTGCTGGACGCGCTGCGCTATCCGCACGTGCTGTTCGGCGTGCTCGGCATCTTCTTCTATGTGGGCGCGGAAGTGTCGATCGGCAGCTTCCTGGTGAACTACCTGTCCGAGCCGCAGATCGGCCACATGAGCGAACAGGATGCCGCGCACTACGTGTCGTTCTATTGGGGCGGCGCGATGGTCGGCCGCTTCATCGGCTCGGTGCTGCTGGCGAAGATGTCGCCACGCAAGCTGCTGAGCGCGTTCGCCGCCGTCAACATGCTGCTGCTGATCACCACCATGACCACCAGCGGCACCGCTGCGGTGTACAGCGTGGTGGCGATCGGCCTGTTCAACTCGATCATGTTCCCGACCATCTTCTCGCTCGGCATCGAGCGCATGGGCCCGCTCACCGGCAAGGCCTCCAGCCTGCTGATCATGGCGATCGTCGGCGGCGCCCTGCTGCCCACGCTGCAGGGCGCACTGGCCGACAGCATCGGCATCCAGCACGCTTTCGTGCTGCCAGCACTTTGCTACGCGTACATCGTGTTCTACGGCTTGCGCGGCTCGGCCATCCGTAGCGCACCGGTCGCACCGCAGTAACACATCGACACCCTCTCCCCGTTTACGGATTTGTTCGCGGGGAGAGGATTGGGGTGAGGGGCGAATCTTGCCGAACGCCTGGGCACGCCCCGATACACACATCTCCCCCACCGGGGAGAACAACAAAAAACCACATACGTTTTCTATTCGGGGTCTTTGATGAAACGTTCCATCCTCTGCTTCGGCGAGGCTTTGATCGATATGCATGGCGAAGGCAGCGATGGCCACGGCTTTGCACGCCATTTCGTACCGTTCGCCGGCGGGGCACCCGCCAACGTGGCGGTCGCCATCGCCAAGCTCGGCAGCCATGCGCGCTTTGCCGGCATGCTGGGCACCGACCGCTTCGGCGACTTTCTGTTGCACAGCCTGCAGCAGGCCGGCGTGGATACCGCCGACGTCGTGCGCACCGGAGAAGCCAACACCGCGCTGGCTTTCGTCACGCTGGATGCGCGCGGCGAACGCAGCTTCGCGTTCTACCGTCCGCCGTCGGCCGACCTGCTGTTCCGCATCGAGCACTTCCGCCCGCAGACGTTCAACGACACCGCGGTGTTCCACATCTGTTCCAACAGCATGACCGATACGGACCTCGCCGACGTCACGCTTACCGGCATGCGCCGCGCGCGCCAGGCCGGCGCGCTGGTCAGCTTCGATCTCAACCTGCGCCCGGCGCTGTGGCCGCGCGGCGTGGAAGCGCGTCCGCATGTGTGGCCGGCCTTGCTGCTGGCCGACGTGGTGAAGCTCAGCGCCGAGGAATTCCACTGGCTTGCCGATAGTGAAGGCGAGGAAGCGGTGCTCGAGCGCTTGTGGACCGGTAATGCGCGCCTGCTGATCGTCACCGATGGCTCCAAGCCGCTGCGCTGGTTCCATCCCGATGCGGACGGCGAGTTGCCATGCTACGACGTGCCGATGGTCGACAGCACCGGTGCCGGCGATGCGTTCGTCGGCGGCCTGCTGTACCAGTTCGCCGAGCAGAACCTCACCGCCGCCCACCTCGACGCCTGGGTGGCCACACTGCCGCGCTTGCACGCCGCGCTGCGCTTCGCCAGCGCATGCGGCGCCGTGGCGGTGACGCGGCATGGCTCGTTCGCCGCGATGCCGCACGCGACCGAGGTCGAACAATTCATGGAGACGTACGCATGACCACGCCGGATTTCCGTTCCGAAACCTTCCTGCGCGAACACATCGCGCAAACCATGGCTTTCTATCATCCGCGCGCGATCGATCCGGCTGGCGGCTTCTTCCATTATTTCCTCGACGACGGCACGGTGTATGACGCCAGCCATCGCCACCTGGTGAGCAGCACGCGCTTCGTCTTCAACTACGCGATGGCGGCGATCGAATTCGGCAAGCCCGAATACCTCGACGCCACCCGCCATGGCCTGCGTTATCTGCGCGACGTGCATCGCGACGCCAGCACTGGCGGCTACGCCTGGACGCTGCGCGACGGCAAGCCGGAAGACCGCACCAACCACTGCTACGGCGTCGCCTTCGTGCTGCTCGCCTATTCCACCGCGTTGAAGGCCGGCATCACCGAAACCGCCGCGTGGATGGACGAAACCTGGAACCTGCTGGAAAAACATTTCTGGGACGCTGAAGCCAACCTCTATCGCGACGAAGCCGATGCGCAATGGCGCTTCAGCACCTATCGTGGCCAGAACGCGAACATGCACATGTGCGAGGCGATGCTGGCCGCGTATCAGGCCAGCCGCGAGCCGCGCTATCTCGATCGCGCGCTGACGCTCGCACGAACCATGACGCAGCGTCAGGCCAAGCTCGCCAACGGCCTGGTGTGGGAGCACTACCACGTCGACTGGAGCATCGACTGGGACTATCACCGCGACGATCCCAAGCACCTGTTCCGCCCGTGGGGTTTCCAGCCCGGCCACCAGACCGAGTGGGCGAAGCTGTTGATGATCATGGAACCGCTGCTGCAGGAACGCGGTCAGCAGGAAGCGTGGATATTGCCCACGGCGCAGCATCTGTTCGACACGGCGCTGGCGCGCGCGTGGGATCCGGACAACGGCGGCATCTGCTACGGCTTCGCGCCGGACGGCAGCATCTGCGACGGCGACAAGTATTTCTGGGTGCAGGCCGAATCGCTGGCGGCGGCCGCATTGCTGCATGCGCGCACGAGCGATATCAAATACGACGACTGGTATATCAATGTGTGGAAGTATTCCTGGGAGCACTTCGTCGATCACCAATACGGCGCGTGGTATCGCATCCTCACTCAGGACAACCAGAAATACAGCAACGAGAAAAGCCCCGCAGGCAAGGTGGATTACCACACCATGGGCGCCTGCTACGAAGTGCTGGCATTGCTCCGCCACGGCGGCAGGCCCTGAACCGCTCCAGATGAAAAACGGCGGGCATGAGCATGCCCGCCGTCATCGATGATCCGCAACCATCGTTACTTGCCGGGCGCCAATTTCCAGGCACGCTGGTCTTCGGCTTGAGGCGTAGCCGGGCCGCCTGCGGCATACGGCCACTGATTATCCGGCACGTTGGGAGTTATCCGGCACCAGCCCTCCTGCGGAAACGGCTTGCACTCCCATACCCGTCCATCCAGGCCGGTGACCTTGGTCCCCGCAAAATAGCTGCCCACGTCATTGCGATTCCAGGGTGGATAAACCGGCTCGGAGCCACCGGGAATGATGCTGACCGTCTCATGCGCTACGGCCTTGTTGTGGTGGCGATCCGTCACGGTCAGCGAAATCGTCACCCGGTTCGATTTAGGCGGATGCTGCGCAATGGCGGTTATCGTCGGCGTGCTGCCGCCATCCGGCTTGAAGAAGGGCAACGCCCATTGATAGGCGAGTCCATCGCCCTGGGAATGCTCTCCCGAGAACGTGGCCGACGCGCCCTCCTGTACGGAATTGGGTCCCTGGATATGAGCTTCTGGCCTGCCCGGCTCGGGCGTACCGGGAACGATACTCATCGCGCTGCTGTAGTTGGCTTTCAGCCATACCCAATTCTCTTGGGGATGGCTGGCGTCGTAGCGAATCGTGCTGCCGTCACGGACGCCCACCTGCACATACTGCTGATGGCCGGCATTCAACTTGTCGGCGAGTTCTTTCGTCCAGATAACCGGGTCGACGTTTTGCGGCGTAATCGGATGATGGATGTCGACCACCTCCAGGCCCGTGGGGCTACCGCCCATCACCCGAAAGCGAACCTGATCACGGGCCTTCGGCGCAAAGCCATGCGGCAAGTAAGGCCGCTCCTGGTACCAGGGAAAGCCGGGATCGACTTCGTCCGGCATGATGGTGATGTCGCTGCAGTTGAAGAAGCCTTCGTTACCGGCATCTTCCCGTTGCCAGTAGCTGTACAGCACTGCATCGCCAGTGCGACCGGCCGGAACCGGCACGCGCAGTGCATAGAAGGTCGTTGTGCCGGGCAGATGCCCCTCGCCATGGGAGGGGATGGGAGCGGGCGCCGGTTCGTCGTAGATTTTTTGCAGATCCGACCACCGCAGCGGACGGGACGCATCGTAGGAAGATTTACTGATATAGATGCGCATGCGCGCCGGATTGTGGGCTTGCGTGTTTTCCCACACCACGTCGATCTTCCCATCCTTCGGCGTTATCCTGGTCTTTCGCCACAAGTTGGCCGGAGCCCGGTCAAGCCCGGCTTTCCTGGGATCACCAGCGGCGCACAGCAACCCGTCGGGCACCGCCTTTTCCAACTCTTCCGGATCATTGCCCCAGCCTTCTGGATTGGCCGAAAGCTCATTCCATTGTTGAAAGGGCCACGCGCCGCCGCTGGAAGCGCCACCTTCGATGTATGCCTGCCGGCAATCGGCGCTCGGAACCTGGGAAGGATTGCCCCAATAATTTCCCTCGAGGCGGCATTGGTATTGCCGGGAAATGGGAACTCCCACTGCGCCATGCGCGAGCGCTTGCGGGGCGTGGGCGATGATCGCGCTGGCGAGCATGGCGATCATCCACACGTGCGTGAACCACGACCACGGCCTGCGTGGCGTGGAAAATTGAATCGTCATGACATGCATCTCCTTTGCCGTAGGTGAAATAACAAAAAAAGCAGCCGTTTTTCAGAGGTTGCGTTTAGCTTGTTATGACCTGGAAGTTTGCGGACCGGATCCGAACCGGACACTCTGGGAAAGCGTTGGAAGCTTCGCTGCGAGCACCTGCAAACGAAATGACGCACGGCGACCATAGGCGGCGCCACGTATAGTCTTTGTTGAGGCATGAAGCGATTTCTTTCACGTTTGGTTTTCGCCCATGTCCCACTTTGCACATCGACGAATGGTTGCTCGATTTCGCAAACAAGCAACCTTCTCCGAATGTTGCATAAGACATGCCGCTCGTTTTTATCTCACGACAATTAACAGCCTGCGGGCGTAAACCATTCTTGCATTGCGCGATGCATATGCGCCGCCACGCAGATTCATCTTCGACAGGCTCACGGCGGATACGCGACGCCTTATCCAACGGTGGGCTCTCCATCAAAACAACGGACGATGGCGTCCATCAATTACCTGCCATATCCGCTTTCATGGGGACTTAAGGCAAAGAAAGCTCGCTTGAATGCGGGCCCTTTCATGCCATCAGGAAATGCTGCAGCGCAGCTTGTCCGGGTCAATTCCCTCTTATTATCCTAAAATACGACAATTGAAGACCTGGCTCGAACTGGCTTTGATTCTGGGTTCCACAAAGCCTGTTTTCGCGCCTTGACTGGCAAACATCGAAGGGGCGGCCTCAGGGCCAAGATGTTTTCCAGTGGGGATGGGTGCGGCGTCGACGTGAACCATGGCGGCGGGAAGCGTCACTGTGTCACGCAACATCGCATTCGTGATTGGTAACTGAAGTTCCACGCGGAGGGGTAATCGATGCAACGCAACCCAATGGCACACTCGGTGCGCCTGGCGCTGGCAGCAGTAGGTATGGCCAGTGCGTTCGGCTACAGCATGCAGGTACACGCACAAACGAGTGCACCGGCGCCATCCACAGCAGCCACTGCGGCACCTGCCCAAGGCAACGGTGCGGGCGATGATGGCAGCAGCACGAACAAGAACGACAAGAAAAAAGCCACCAATCTCACCGCGATCACGGTCACCGGCCAGCTCGCCGCCATCCAGCGCGCCGAGTCGATCAAGCAGAACGCCGTCAACGTCGTCGACTCGATTTCGGCGGAAGAGAACGGCAAATTTCCTGATCCGAACGTCGCCGACGCCTTGCAGCGCGTGCCTGGCGTATCGGTGAATCGAAGCGGCGGCGAATCCAGCCAGATCGCCATCCGCGGCTTCGGCCCCGACTTCGTGGCGGTGACGATCAATGGCCGCCAGATGGCCACCGCTTCGCAGAGTTCGAACACTTCCACCCGCGCGTTCGATTTCAACGTACTACCGGCGGACATCATCAGCCTCGCACAGGTCAACAAGACTTCGTCGGCGGATATTTCCGAAGTGGACATCGGCGGCGTCGTGGACATCCAGACCGCGCGGCCGCTGGATTTCAGCGGCTTCCACGCGACCGGTTCCGCCGCCGGCGTCAACAGCAACCTCACCGGCAGCTGGGCCGGCAAGACCACGCCCAAGGTATCGGGCCTGGCCGGCTGGACCAATGCCGATCACACCTTCGGCGTGCTGGCCTCCGTGCAGTACTACAAGCGTGACGACACGCAGATCAACACGCAGGCCAATTCCTGGTACGCCAACCAGAATATTTCCAAGCTTTCCAACTTAAGCAATCCCAATTACACAAACGTCGCCATCCCGGAGACGCTGGCCAACAACGTGCTCGTCGAGGAGCGCACGCGCAAGAGTTTCACCGGCGCCGTCGATTGGCGTCCGACCGATCAATTGACCGTCAAGTTCGATACCTTGTATGCGGGCTACCAGATCAAGCCCTTCGAACACGAATTCGGCGAATACGGCAATGCCGGCGACTTCCAGTCGCTCAACACGGACGCCAACGGCACCGTGTTGAACTATGTGCGAAAGGGTACCGGCAATATGGCGAACGACTATGTCGTCGCCTACAACCCAAGCAACGAAAAGATGGTGCAGAACGGCTTGAACGTGGCGTTCAACATCGACCCATCAAGCACCATCAGCCTGGACGTCTCCAACTCCAAGGCCTGGAACAAGCAAAGTCCTTACGGCTACTTTGCGGTGATCGGCGCACGCAATATCGGCGTCAATCCCACTTGGACCAATAACGGCAGCAGCCAGCCGCCGAGCTACACCAACATTATTTCCACCACCAACCTGGACGATCTGTACGCGCACTGTTGTAACGAAGGCGGCCAGTCGAACAACATCACTTCTGGCGTCACTCAGTATCAGCTGAACTTCGCCAAGAACTTCGAAAGCGGCGTGCTTTCCAGCCTTCAGTTCGGCGTTCAGGAAAACCGCGATTACAACAAATCGGTAAACGTGGCCACGCCCAACGGCATCCTGTGCAACGCGTATTGCGGTTATGCCGTATCGGTACCCGCCAGCGCCGTCGGCGCATACATCTACACGCCGCCCGCACCGATCGATGGCGTGTCGCAGCCGGGCCTGCCCACGCAATGGATTCAATACAACGTACCCCAGTTCATGAACTGGCTGACCACGCCGGCGGCTTACAATCAATTGACGCCTGAGAAGCGCACCGCTCTGCTCGCGGCGCTTGCCCAGTATGGCAATTTCGGGCCCAAGGTGAATCCCGGTAGCTTCAACGAGGTGCGGGAAGTCGAGAAGGCGGCCTTCGCCAAGGCGGTGTTCGAAGGCACGATGTGGGAAAAGCCCTGGGCGCTGGATGTCGGTGCGCGCTACGTGCACATGGATTCGAATTCCCAGGCGATCTTCCAACAACCCATCAGCTATCGCGTCGATCCCAACGACAGCAGCGCGAGCCAGGTCGCGTACGGGCCGCTGCAACCGCAGTCCGCCAAGGGCGGCTATCACAAATGGCTGCCGTCGCTGAACTTCAAGATCAACCTGCTCGACAACCTGATCTATCGCTTCTCGACCTCCAAGACCCTGACGCCGCCCCAGCTGAGCAACCTGTACTACAACCAGAGCTTCGGCACGCGTCCGGAATCGTTGACGATCAACCAGGGCAATCCCAATCTTCAGCCGTATACGTCGACCAACTTCGACACCGGCCTGGAGTGGTACATCGACGACGCCAGCTACCTGGCGCTGGAAACCTTTTACAAGCACGTCAGCAACTTCAGTACGATCGTGAGCACGCCAGTGTCGTTCCTCGGCCAGACCTGGTCGCTGAGCGAACCGATCAACCTGAACTCGGCGAAGATCTACGGCGAAGAACTGACCTTCAATTACCAGTTCAAGCATGTGCTGCCGGCGCCGTTCGATGGCCTGGGCATGGCCTTCAATTACACCCACGTCCAGAGCAGCGCCAACCTGAGCCCGGGCACGATCAGCACCTCCGGCAAGTTCGCGGTACCCGGCATTGGCGATTCGGCCAACCTCAGCGGGTATTACGAGAAGGGCCCCTGGCAAGTGCGCCTGGCGTATAACTGGCGCGGAAAATACCTGGAGAGCATTTCGTACGGATCAGGCGCGCAGCCCGCCACGCGCACCTCGTACGGCGAACTGGATCTGAGCGCCAGCTACAAGATCAACAACCACGTTTCGTTGTTCGTATCCGGCACCAACCTGACGCAGTCGCATCTGTACGACTACTCTGCTTATCCCAATCGCTTCCTTTACGCCGAAGCGGATGGCACGGTGTATACCGTGGGCGTGCGCGGCACTTTCTAAGTGCCGCGTAGCGGCGTCATAGCGAAACGCAAGGGACTTCAATGAATGCATTGAAAAGTATGTCGATGGGTATCGGGCTTGGCCTGCTCCTTGCCGGCCAGACGGTTGCAGCGCAGCCCATCAAAATGGCAAAGCACGGCCTGACCACACAGAATGGCCAGCTTCGGCTAGACGGACAACCGCTGCGCATCATCGCCGGCGACATGCACTACACGCGCGTGCCACGTGAATACTGGCGCGCGCGCTTGAAGATGGCCAAGGCGATGGGCCTGAACACCATCACCACCTACGTGTTCTGGAACGCGCACGAGCTAACGCCGGGGCAATATGACTTCAGCGGCCAGAACGACATCGCCGAGTTCATTCGCGAAGCACAGCAAGAGGGCCTGTACGTTATTTTGCGGCCCGGCCCTTACGTGTGCTCGGAATGGGATTTCGGCGGATTGCCCGCCTGGCTGCTGAAAGACCGTAACGCGCATGTCCGCAGTACCGATCCTGGTTTCATGCAGCCGGCGCAACGCTGGCTGCATCGGCTCGGCCAGGAACTGGCGCCGCTGCAATACACGCATGGCGGCAACATCATTGCCGTACAGGTGGAGAACGAATACGGCAGCTTCGGCAAGGACAACGACGCCTACCTGCAACAGATCCGCAAGGACATCGTGGACAGCGGCTTCGATGCATCGCTGCTGTACACCTCCGACAGCGCGCCGGAGCCGGCTTCCCTCCCCGGCCTGCTGAAGGTGATCAACTTCGGCGTCGGCCATGCGCCGGAAAAACTTCCCAAACTGCATCAGTGGCAGCCGGGCGGCCCGTACATGGTCGGCGAATACTGGGTCGGCTGGTTCGATCACTGGGGCGGACCGCACTACGTCATCGATGCCGGAAAAGTGGCGAAAGAACTCGATGGCATGCTCAAGCAAGGCTATTCGGTAAGCCTGTACATGTTCCACGGCGGCACCTCGTTCGGCTGGATGAGCGGCGCCAACTGGGACGACAACAGCTACCAGCCAGACGTCACCAGCTACGACTACGACAGTCCGCTGGATGAAAGCGGACGTCCCACAGCGAAGTACGACGCCTTGCGCAAGGTGATCGCGCAGGACACCGGCGTGACGCCGCCACCCGTGCCCGCCACACCCGGCACGCAGGCCATCGCCGACATCAAGCTGGACGAGTCGGCATCGCTATGGGATGCATTGCCGACGCCCGTCGCCTCACACGACCTCAAGACGATGGAGGAACTGGGGGAGTCCTACGGCGACATCCTTTATCGCAAGCACATCGACGCCGCCACCGCAGGCACACTGCATATCGACGGCCTGCACGACTACGCCATCGTCTACGTCAACGGCAAGCGCGTTGGCACGCTCGATCGTCGCCTCAAGCAGGATTCGCTTCCAGTGAAGCTGGCCAAGGGCGATACGCTGGACCTGCTGGTGCAGAACGATGGCCGCATCAACTTCGGCGAGAAGCTGGTGAATGAGCGCAAAGGCATCGTCGGTTCGGTGAGCCTGCAAGGCCAGCCGCTGGTGGACTGGCAGATCTACGCGTTGCCCTTCGCCCTCAACGACAATCTCAAGTATGCGCACGGGCCCTGCAAGCACGCGCCCTGCACGTATCGCGCAACCTTCAATGCACCCGTCTCCGGCAGCGCGGATGCCGACACCTTCCTGGATACTGCCGGCCTCGGTAAAGGCATGATCTGGCTCAATGGCCATCCATTGGGTCGCTTCTGGAACATCGGCCCGCAGCGCACGCTGTATGTGCCGGGCGCCTGGTTGAAGCCGAGCGGCAATGAGTTGGTGGTGCTGGATCTGTTGACGGAAGGCCAGCCCACGTTGCATACGTTGAAGCACCCGCTATTGGGCACGCCCAAGAACGCACCGTAAGCCAGCCAATGGCGTTGCCCTCAATCAAACGAAAATCTGTTCCCTCCCCTACGTGCAGTAGGGGAACATACCTAGCTTTCTCCTCCTGCAAGCAGGAGGAGGTGGGGTGGGGTGAAGCAATCTCGCGTCGAATTAAAGCTTACAGCAAGCTCGCACAACCCCACCCCAGCCCTCCCCTGCTCGCAAGGGGAGGGAGTACACATCACAACACCCATTTTCCTAGTGGTGGAGAAACATCCATGATCATTTCCCCTGCATCCCTGCGGCGCACCGCCGCTTCCCTTGCGTTCGTTGTGTGTGCCGCCGGCGCCAGCGCAGCGCCCGCGCCGACACCGCCGCAAATGGGTTTCAACAACTGGAACTCCACGCACTGCCGCGACGAATTCAACGAACAGATGATCCGTGGCATCGCCGACAAGTTCATCAGCTTGGGGCTGCGCGACGCCGGCTACCGCTACGTCAACATCGACGACTGCTGGGCCAACTGGCAGCGCGGCAAGGACGGCAAGCTCCAAGCCAATCCCAAGCGCTTCCCCAGCGGCATCAAGGCGCTGGCCCAATACATCCATCAGCACGGCCTGAAGTTCGGCCTGTATTCCAGTGCAGGCACTTCCACCTGCGAACCGCTGCAGGAAAACCGCGGCTTCCCCGGTGGCCTGGGGCATGAAAAAGCAGACGCCGCCACGTTTGCTTCGTGGGACGTCGACTACCTGAAGTACGACAACTGCAACAACCAGAAAGTCCCGGCCCTGAAGCGCTACACCGCCATGGCCGAGGCGCTGCGCAGCACCGGCCGACCGATCTTCTTCAGCGTGTGCGAATGGGGCGAAAACAAACCTTGGCTGTGGGCCGGCAAGCCGCCGGTCGACGCCGGCTCCTGGCGCACCACCGGCGACATCAGCGACAGCTACGCGTCGATGCTGAAGAACTTCAAGCAGAACGTCGTGCTGGATCGCTACGCCACGCCCGGCCACTACAACGATCCGGACATGCTCGAAGTAGGCAATGGCGGCATGACCGACGTCGAATATCGCAGCCACTTCAGCCTGTGGTCGATCATGGCCGCACCGCTCTTGATCGGCACCGACTTGCGCACGATCAAGCCGGACGCGTTGGAGATCCTGCTCAACAAGGACGTGATTGCGGTGGATCAGGATCCGCTCGGGGTGCAGGGCAAGCAGGTGCGCGATGCCGATGGGATCCATGTGATCGTCAAGCCGCTCAAGGACGGCAGCCGCGCCGTGGCAGTGTTCAACGAAGGCGACGCGCCGCATGACGTCGCCGTTTCGGCCACCGAGATCGGCCTCAAGGCGGGCGGCAACTACACCGTGCGTGACTTGTGGGCGCATACGCAGGCCAATGGCGACGGGACGCTGAAGATGTCGCTACAGCCGCACGCGACGGCGATGTACCGCATCAGCAATCATTGATCACGCCTGCCATCGTGGGCTTTGCCACGATGGTGCCGCATATAACCCCGTATTTTCTAATACGGGGTTTTTTATTTATTCATATATCCAGGAAAAACGACGGTTTATTTTATTCACATAACCGAATCGCCCTCGCTTTCACCTTCAATCCAGTTACGCAAGTCGCTGAAAAAGAAAACCAATCGAACAAGCTCATCCACAAAAATAATGTAAACGCTTTCTCACGTTCCATAGACTTGCGCCAGCGTAGTTTCGCGTCCCGGGGATGACTGGGCTACACAACGACATTCCGCAGAAATCTGCGGCTTGGCAGGGGTACTGCGTTCCAACTGTCTGGCGTCAACTACGATACGTGGAGGGTCATATGCGATTTATTTCAAGCGCTACCGTCGCGCTCGCGATGGCTTGTACGTGCGCGTCCGCTTATGCGAACGGCACCATTTTGCTAACTCGCCCTGTTAATGCGGTTTTTAACGGCACACTTGCCCCGGCAGGCACCGGATTGTTTACCGTTAACGACCATGGGGAAAATCCGCGGCAAATTACGCCGTTCGTGGCCGGCTCGTATTACATGCCGAGCTGGCTGGCTTTCGTGAATTACCAAACGGGAGTCAGCTACTGGCTGACGAAGAATTTTTCGCCGGACGGCCAAAGCGTTCTGTATTTCAAAAATCCATCGGCAGACCCTGCAGGCGGCCCATACAGCGGCAAGTACTACGTAAAGAACCTGCGCACCGGCACGACGCAACCATTGTTTGCCGGAAGCAATGACAACGCTGCGCCCGGCTACGGTTATCTCGCCCGGGATCCAGCCGATGGCAATACCATCGCCTATACCAACTCGACTAGCGAATATCCCATCTCACCTGCGTGCGTCAATCTGATGCATGCCGACGGCAGCAATCAGCATCAATTGTGGTGCGCGCCAGCCACCATCGACCTGCCGGACTATCCGGGATGGTCATTGCTCGCGGTGGAGTCGATCCGGTGGTCGGGAAACGGCAAGAAGCTGATGGTATTTGCCTCTTACGAACCGCCTCCGTTGGGTTTGGTAGCGAAAAAGCCCCCCACCGCCGCGCTGCGTTCGATGTTCGTTCGGCCCAAGCCGGCGGCGCTCTACAAAACGGACGCAACCGGTCCGGTCGAGGGCCAAGACTTCGGCTGGTCGGCCCTGTTTGTCGTTGATGTGGCGACGGGCACGGGCGTAAAAGTCGCCGCCAACGTGATCGATCCGCCAGCCAGCGATATCTCTTATGACGGCACGAAGGTGATCTACCAGCAATACGACTATGCCCAGTGCGGCGATGAAGACCAGGAGGCGCTCGGCGCCAGCTTGTGCTTCAACGATTTGACCACGGGCACGGTGACCGACTTGTTCCCGCCGACGGTCTGGAACAACTATGGCGACTACCAAAGCTGGTGGAACAACTTCTACTACCCCGATTGGTATGCCGAGATATTGCTGTCTCCGGACGGTTCTCAAGCTGTGTTCTCCATGCAATCGACAACCAGCAATGAAGCAGACCTCTATACGATAAGAACGGACACGACGAACTTCCGGCCGCTCACCCCCAATGCCAACCCGTCCACCATCCCCACAGGTTGGACGCCCGTGGCATGGTCGTCTGACGGCACGCGAATTCTCGCCAATCGCTGCACCGCTCCCATCGCCGGCAGCACAGACCAGACTTGGCCGTGCGAGGTTCACATCATCAACGCGAGCAACGGCGACGACACAAAAGTCACCAACGGCTATGCCGTTGATTGGCACCAGGGGCCGTAGCCACAAGACAGTAAAGCGAAGCGGCGAGATCGAACCTGAGGGTTCTTCGCTGACAAGCCCGTGCTGGAGCAAAACGCGGGTATTTCGTTCTGCTACTTCAACATCGAGGAGAGTGACATGCGATCACTATCTTGTGTTGCCATCGCGCTTGCGATGACATGTTCGTGCGCGGCTGCATATGGCAGCGGCACTATTCTGTTCGCGCGCCCCATCAATGGCGCCTACAACGGCCAACTCGTACAAACAGGGTCGGCGCTTTTCACCATCAACGACAACGGCACCAATTTGAAGGAGCGCACGCCACTGGCGGCGAATGCATGGTACGTGCCGAGTGGCGTGGCTGCTTATGGTCCCGGTCAATGGTTGACGAGGAATTTCTCGCCCGACGGTCTAAGCATCCAGTACTTCTACGGCCAGGCCACCGATCCGAGCGCCGGCGGCCCCACCAGCGGCAAGTACTACACGATGAACTTGGGCACGGGCGCCACGCAGGCCTTGTTCGACGGCGGCAACGACAATGCCGCACCGGGATTGGGTTATCTTGCATGGGGTCCGGAGAGCAGCAACGCTATTGCCTATGCCAGTCCGATCGATGGGACGACCGCCGCCTGCGTTTATTTGATGCAGCCTGACGGCAGCAATAAGCACTCCTTGTGGTGCACACCAATGCAAGTGACCGTATCAGGCGGAGCCGTTCCGACCGCGGGCATCGACACGATCCGCTGGGCTGGCAATGGCCAGCGCTTGCTCGCATTCGTCCGCTACATGCCCAACGGTGGCTACTACGAACATGCAGCGGTTTTTCGGATCGAGGTTCAAACGGGCGTGGGCACTTTGATCGACACCAATGCGGTCGATGCTGCCAGCGGCGACATTTCCTACGACGGCACGAAAATTCTCTACCAGAAATATGGCGGTAGTTGCGCCGACTGGAACCCCAAGGCCGTCAGCATCAACCTGTGCGTAAGAGACATGCGCACCGGCCACATCCATTCCGTCCTGCCGCAGGGCATATGGAAAACCTGGGGACAGTACGGCGTCTGGTGGGCAGGTCACTGGGACTTCCCGCTGCTGCTGTCGCCGGACGGCTCGCAGGTAGCGTTCATGTATCAATCGACCGGCGTGTACGAGGCGGACGTCTATGTCATCAACTCGGACGGAACGAATCTGCGCCAGCTCACTGCACAAGGCCCCATTCAAAACCCGCTGGCGGTGGAATGGGTACCGGTCGCATGGTCGCCAGACGGCAAGCAGCTTCTGGTCAATCGCACTACAACCCCTGCATACGGCGCTACGGACCAGACCTGGCCCAGCGAAGTTCATATCCTCACCGCGGATGGCCTCAGGGACTGGAAGGTCACCACCGGCTACGCACTGGATTGGCACAAGCCGTAAGTCGCTTTTCATTGCCGCGCATACCGAAGGCGCTTCATGAGCGTGAAGCGCCTTTCTTTTTGGGCAGGGTTTACCTCGGTTTGGGCGATCGCGGCGCGGTGGAACCACGCACCACCAGATCCGCCGACAGCACACGCTTGCGCGGCGGCACGGCCGGATCGTTGAGCAGCTCGATCAGCATGGTCGTCGCTTCGCGACCCAATGCATTCTTCGGTTGGGCGACGGTCGTCAACGCCGGTGACGTATAACGCGCGAAGCGGATGTCATCGAAGCCGACCACCGAGATATCTTCCGGCACGCGCCGTCCGTGCGAGATCAAGGCGCGCATTGCGCCGATGGCCATTTCATCGTTGGAGCAGAACACTGCGCTGAACGATTGCCCACGCGACAGCAGCAGTTCGATCGCGCGTTCGCCCGCCTCGATCGAGAAATCGCCCACCGCGGTCAGCGCGGGATTGGCGGCGATGCGGGCGTGCTGCAATGCGCGCTGATAACCCAGCTCGCGATCCACGCAGATTGGGCTGGAAGGCGGTCCGGCAATGAATGCAATCTCGCGATGACCCAGTGTCAGCAGATAGTCGACCGCGGTGGCCGCCGCCGTGACGTTGTCGACGTAGACGCTGCAGATCTGGCTGTCTTTGACGTACTCGCAGGCATTGACCACTGGCAGCCGGCCTTGAATGGGAATGGCCGGCACGCGCGGCGACATGGTGATGATGCCGTCGGCCTGGCGCGCCGCCACCATGTCGGCATAGGCTTGTTCGCGCACCAGGCTACCCTGCGTTTCGCCCAGCAGCACCGAATAGCCGCTTTCGTGTGCCACCTGCTCGATGCCGCGGATCACCTCTGAGAAGAACGGGTTGGCGATGTCGGGCAACAACGCAACGATCAGCCGCGTGCGCGCCGTACGCAGGTTGCGCGCGAGCGCATTGGGCGTGTAGCCCAGGCGCTTGACCACTTCCTGGATATGCTGGCGCGTGGCTTCGCTGACGATCTCCGGCCGCTGCAAGGCGCGCGATACGGTCGCCACCGACACGTTCGCCGCGGCGGCAATCTCCTTGACCGTCTTGCCACGGACAGGTTGCGCCGCGACCGGATGATCACCTTTGCCGCGCTGCCGCTTACGCCTGGATCCGTCCGCACTCACCCGTTGATCCCCTCTCATCGCCTTTGTATTCAGGACGATACCACCCGCCTTGCGAGTAGCGCCCAGGCAACCAGTCTAGCCCATCTTTGTGCGGTGCAATGTAATGGATTACATGAAATTGTTGCATAGGCCCAAGCGCACCTGTTACAAGTCTTTCCGGCTTTTACGCTGCTTTTCCGGAAACGTCCACGCAAGCATCGTCTTGATCGGAAATTTGATGTCCTGAAAATGTAATCGAATACATTTCGACATCACACTGGGGAGGGGACATGGCAGTACCTGTATCAACCGGCAGACCGCGGACAATCGGTAATGCAGCCGATGCGGATGCCTTCCCGCAGCGGCATTCCCGCGAAAGCGGGAATCCATTTTGCCCTGACGCGAAGATGCAGATGGATTCCCGCTTTCGCGGGAATGACGGCCTGAAGGCTTCATCGCTCTTGCAGTCGAGCCCATGGCCTCTTTCTGGCTCCGGAGAAACCGTCCGATGAGCAAACTCGGCATGGGCCTGGTCGGCCCCGGCTTCATTGCTGCCCATCACCTCGATGCCGTGCGCCGGCTGGTTGACGTGGACATCATCGGCATCGCCGGCTCCAGTCCCGATTCGGCGAAGAAACGTGCACGCGAACTCGGCGTTGCGCACGCCTATGCAAGTTATCGCGAGCTGCTCGCCGACCCGGCCGTGCAGGTGGTGCACAACACTACGCCCAACCATCTGCATAAGGAAATTTCCCTGGCGGCCCTGCGCGCCGGCAAGCACGTGATTTCAGACAAGCCGCTTGCCGCCAACGTGCAGGAAAGCCGCGAGCTGTTCGACGCCGCGCGCGACGCCGGCGTGGCGAACGTGGTCACCTTCAACTACCGCGGGCATGCGCTGGTGCAGCAGGCGCGCGCGATGATCGCCAAGGGCAAGCTCGGCGCGCCGGTGCTGGTGCATGGCCGCTATCTGCAGGATTGGCTGACCGACGAGCGCACCTATACCTGGCGGCTCGATCCCAAGCTGGGCGGCGCCAGTTCCGCACTCGGCGATATCGGTTCGCACTGGTGCGATCTTGCCGAACACGTCACCGGCGCGCGCATTTCCGCGGTGCTGGCCGATCTGCATACCGCCGTGCCGGTACGCGAGGCGCCGCTCGCTTCGGCCAAAGCTTTCGCCAAACAGAACAAATCCACGCAGCGGCGCAAGGTCACCATCAGCAGCGAAGACCTCGCTTGCGTGCTGCTGCGTTTCGATAACGGTGCACGTGGCAGCCTCCTTGTCGGACAAGTGTTGCCTGGCCACAAGAACGATCTGCGCCTGGAAGTGAATGGCCGTCTCGCATCGCTGGCGTGGCAGCAGGAACAACCCAATGAACTATGGATCGGCCATCACGCGCAGGCAAATACCTTGCTGACGCGCGATCCGGCGCTGCTGGATACGTTGGCACGCAGTTACGCGCACCTGCCCGCCGGCCATCCTGAAGCCTGGGCCGATGCGTTCCGCAACCTGATCAGCGATGCGTATGCGTGGATTCGCAAAGGCGGCACGCCGGATACCAAGCCTGCCGCCCTGCCCAGCTTTGCCGATGGCTACCGCAACAGCCTGGTAATCGACGCGATGCTCCGCAGCCATGCGGCAGGCGGTGTCTGGCAGAACGTCGAGGCGCCCGGTGAATCAACCAAAAAGAGGAAACGCGCATGAAATGGCGCCTTCGCTTGATGATGTTGTTCGAGTATGCGATCTGGGGCGCGTGGTACGTGACGGTCGGCACCTGGCTCGGCAAGACCTTGCACTTCACTGGCCAGGAAATCGGCGCGGTCGCTGGCACCACCGCGATCGGC
The DNA here is from genome assembly GCF_051954575.1 of Dyella sp. Lineage (GTDB taxonomy): Bacteria > Pseudomonadota > Gammaproteobacteria > Xanthomonadales > Rhodanobacteraceae > Dyella_B. Next base: position 46,419 of record NZ_JBQCHP010000107.1, read on the forward strand.
GCGATGATCTCGCCGCTGTTCGTGGGCTTGCTGGCCGACCGCCTGTTCGACACGCGGCGCGTATTGGCAATACTGCATCTGCTCGGCGCAGCACTGCTTGCCGTCGCTGCGACACAAAGCGCATTCCCCATGCTTTACACGGTCTTGCTGATCTACAGCCTGTGCTACATGCCGACCTTGGCGTTGACCACCTCGCTGGCGATGCGCCACATCAATGATCCCGGCGAGGAATTCGGTGCGATCCGTGTGTTCGGCACGATCGGCTGGATCGTGGTGGGCCTGATCGTGGGCGCCTGGGGTGTGGAAGCCACCGCATCGCCGTTGTACCTGGCCGCCGCACTGTCGCTGGTGATGGCCGGCTATTGCCTTACCTTGCCGGCAACGCCGCCGCTGGCGCGTCATCAACGTTTCGAACTGCGCCACGCGTTTCCGTTCGAATCCATCACGCTGCTGCGCAACCGCTCGATGGCGGTGTTCGCGCTGGCTTCGTTCCTGATCTGCATCCCGTTGCAGTTCTACTATGCGTTCACCAACCTGTTTCTCAACGAAATCGGCGTAGTCAACGCGGCCGGCAAGATGACCGGCGGGCAGATGTCCGAGCTGTTCTGCATGCTGCTGATTCCCTGGTTTTTCCGCCACCTCGGCGTGAAGTACATGCTCGCCGTCGGTATGCTGGCCTGGGTGTTGCGCTACGTGATGTTCGCCTTCGGCGCGCCCGGCGAGCTGGTGTGGATGCTGTGGGCCGGCATCGTGCTGCATGGCATCTGCTTCGACTTCTTCTTCGTGGTCGGCCAGATCTATATCGATCGCGAAGCGCCGCCTGCCTTGCGCGCGGCGACGCAGGGCCTGATCACCTTCCTTACCTACGGCCTGGGCATGTTCGTCGGCTCGTGGGTTTCCGGCACCGTGGTCGATGCTCACACCACCGCGGCGGGGCACGACTGGCGACCGATCTGGCTGATGGCCGGCGCCTGCGCCGCCTTCGTGCTGGTGCTGTTCGTGCTGCTGTTCAAGGATCGCAAGAGCACCGTCGGCAGCGCCGCCACGGTGATCAACTGACTCAACGCCCCGAGAGAAACCCCATATGACGATGACTCGCAGGCAGTTCCTCACCCGCTCCGCACTGTTCGGCACCGCCGCATGGCTGGCCGGCAGCACACCCGGAAAACTCCTGGCCGGCACCTCGCAAGGCAAGCCGCTCGGCATCCAGCTCTACATGGTGCTCAAGGCCTATCAGGACGATCCGCTAGGGACGCTGAAGACGCTCAAGACGATCGGCTACGGCGAGATCGAAGCGATCGTGACCAGCACCGCCAAGACGCTGCGCGATCAGCTGCACGAAGCCGGTCTGGCATGTCCCAGCCTGCATTTCGACAGCCTCGGCGTCGAACCGGGCATTGAGGCGGCGCACGTGCTAGGCGCGCAATATCTGGTCAGCAGCATGCTGCCGTCCTTCATGCAGAAGATGGCGGGCAAGAGCGAACAGCCGACGTATTCGCGCGACGATGCCAAGCGCACCGCGGCCTTCGCCAACCAGGTCGGCGAGAAAGCGAAGAAGGCGGGACTGCAATACGCCTATCACAACCATCACCGCGAATTTACCGATGTCGGCCAGGGCCAAACCTTCTACGACGTGCTGCTGAAGGAAACCGATCCGAACCTGGTCAAGTTCGAACTCGATTGCGGCTGGGTGCATATCGGCGGCAAGAATCCGGTGGATGTCTTCAACGCCAATCACGGCCGCATCCCGCTGATGCATGCCAAAGATTTCCTGCCCTCTCCGGGGCCCGGCGAATACCCGGGCGCCGAGCTCGGGCGCGGCACGATCGACTACAAGCCGATCCTGATTGCGGCCAATCGCGCCGGCTTGAAGCACTGCTTCGTCGAGCAGGAAGGACCGTACAGCCGCATGAGCCAGCTCGATGCCGCGCGCGTCGATTATGGCTACCTGCAACCACTGCGCTCAATGGCATAGCCGAAAGGGAACAGGCATGGACAACAAGCATACCTACGACGCCATCGTCGTCGGCACGGGTGTCAGCGGCGGCTGGGCCGCCAAGGAGCTGACCGAAAAAGGCCTCAAGACGCTGGTGCTGGATCGCGGCCCAATGGTCAGGCACGGCGACTACCCCACCGCCATGAAGGCGCCATGGGAGCTGCCGTATGCCGATCAGCCCACGCGCGAGGATATCGCGCGCCACCCGATTCATACGCGCCCTTCGTTCTACGGCATCAAGCAATCCACCAAGCATTGGTTCGTCGACGACATCGACAATCCATACGAAGAAACGCGGCCATTCGACTGGTTCCGCGGCTACCACGTCGGCGGCCGCTCGCTGATGTGGGGACGGCAAAGCTATCGCTTCAGCCAGATGGATTTCGAAGCGAACGCCAAGGAAGGCGTCGGCGTGGATTGGCCGATCCGCTACGAAGACGTGGCGCCGTGGTACGACTACGTGGAGGAATTCATCGGCGTCAGCGGTTCGGTCGAGCACCTGCCGCAACTGCCGGACGGGCAATTCCTGCCACCGATGGAACTGACCTGCGTGGAAAAGGATTTTCGCGACAAGCTGGCCGACAAGTTCGGCCGCAAGCTGATCATCGGCCGCACCGCCAATCTTTCCGCGCCGCTCAAGCATGACAAGAGCCCGCAACGCGCGCCGTGCCAGTATCGCAACCTGTGCATGCGCGGCTGCCCATTCGGCGCGTATTTCAGCAGCAATTCCTCCACCCTGCCCGCGGCCGATAAAACCGGCAACATGACCATGGTAACCAACGCCATCGTCTACGAAATGATCTACGACAACGCCAAGGGCAAGGCGACCGGCGTGCGCGTGCAGGATGCCGAAACCGGCAAGCAGACCGATTATTTCGCGCGCGTGATCTTCCTGTGCGCATCCACCTTCGGCACCACGCAGATCCTGCTCAACTCCACCTCCAGCCGCTTCCCCAACGGCTTCGGCAACGACAGCGGCGAAGTGGGCCACAACATCATGGATCACCTGTTCGGCAGCGGCGCGCAAGCATTGGCCGAAGGCTATGAAGATCGCTACTACAGCGGCCGCCGGCCCAATGGCTTCTATGTTCCGCGCTACCGCAACATCGGCAAGGACAAGCGCAACTACCTGCGTGGCTTCGGCTACCAGGGCAGCGCACGGCGCGAAGACTGGACACGGCTGGCGGACATGCCCGCCATCGGCGACGAACTCAAGCGCGCCGCCGAAACGCCCGGGCCGTGGCGCGTATCGATGATGGGCTTCGGCGAAATGCTGCCCTCCCATCGCAACCGCGTCACGCTCGACCGCAACCGGAAGGACAAATACGGCCTGCCCCTGCTCAACTTCGACGCGGCGCACGAAGAGAACGAGATCCTGATGGGCAAGGACATCATCGACGACGCGATGGAAATGCTCACCGCCGCCGGCTATCGCGACGTGCAATCGTTCAAGGTCCAGGCCAACGTCGGCGCTGGCATCCATGAAATGGGTACCGCACGCATGGGACGCGATCCGAAGACCTCGGTGCTCAACGCATGGAACCAGATGCACGCGTGCAGGAACGTGTTCATAACCGATGGTTCCTGCATGGCCTCGTCGGCCTGCCAGAATCCATCGCTGACCTATATGGCGCTGACCGCACGCGCGGCCAGCCATGCGGTGGAAGAACTCAAGCGCGGCAATATCTGAAGGAGCTCGCCATGAATCGTCGCGAATGGTTGAAATGCATGTCCGCGCTGGCCGTAGGTGCAGTTGCCGCACCATCGCTGCTGGCGGTGCTCAACGCGCACGCCGCAGCACAACGCACCGAAACGACCCCACCTTTTTTTACCCAGGCGCAAAGCGACGTGGTGGTCGCGGTGGTCGACATCATCCTTCCGCAGTCCGATACGCCGGGCGCAGTCGAAGCGGGCGTGCCGCGCTTTATCGACCTGATGTTCCGGGACGTCTACACCAAGGAAGAACAGCAGCATTACGTGCAGGCGCTCGCGGCCTTCGAAAAGGAGAGCAGCAAACCGTTCCTCCAGCTCGACCCCGCGCAGCGCAAGGCACTGGTCACTAGGCTTCACGAGGAAGCGCTGGCCAAGAACAACCTCAAGCCGGCCTCGGCGCCTGCGTTCGTGCTGATGACAAAGAAACTGGCGATGCTGGGCTTCTTCATGTCGCAACCTGGATGCACCGAAGTGCTGCAGTACGTCGCCGTGCCGGGCGCCTACCATGCCGATATTCCGCTGTCGCAGGCGGGCAATGGCAAGGCCTGGGCGATCGAGGCGGAATTGACGATATGAACGAAGCGCGCATTTCTATCGTTGCGAAAAGTCGTCCCCTCCCCTGCTTGCAGGGGAGGGTTAGGGTGGGGTGCGAGCGCAGCGAGCGTCAGAAAGAAGTCATCGCCCCGACGCATGTCCTGGCGACATGTAGCTACACGCTAAAGCACAAGCAACCCCACCCCAACCCTCCCCTACTGTCGCAGGGGAGGGAGCGCACTACCCAGATGCACGCCTCCGCGCACACACCAGGTACCCATGCATGAAGACACTCAAGGGCCCAGGCATTTTCCTCGCCCAATACGCCGGGGACGCACCACCGTTCAATACGCTGCCGGAAATCGCCCGCTGGGTCGCATCGCTGGGCTTCGTCGGCGTGCAGATCCCTTCCAACGACCGGCGCCTGTTCGATCTTGAGCAGGCGGCGGCGAGCAGGACGTACTGCGACGACATCGCCGGCATGCTGGCCGGGCATGGCCTTGCCGTCACCGAGCTTTCCACGCATCTGCAAGGGCAACTGGTCGCTTCCCATCCCGCCTACGACTGCTTGTTCGATGGCTTCGCACCGCTGGCGCTGCGCAACAACGTGCAGGCACGCCAGGCGTGGGCAGTGGAACAGCTCAAGCTGGCGGCCAAGGCGAGCCGGAATTTCGGCCTCTCTTCGCACGCAACTTTTTCAGGCGCACTGGCCTGGCATTTGTTCTATCCCTGGCCACAACGTCCCGCGGGATTGATCGAGGAAGCCTTCGACGAACTGGGCAAACGCTGGCGCCCGATCCTGGATGCCTTCGACGATGCCGGCGTGGATGTCTGCTACGAGCTGCATCCGGGCGAGGACCTGCACGATGGCGCGACTTTCGAACGTTTTCTCGATGCGGTCGATCATCACCCGCGCGCAAACATCCTGTACGACCCCAGCCACATGGTGCTGCAGCAGATGGACTATCTTGAGTTCATCGACATCTACCACCAGCGCATCCGCGCCTTCCATGTGAAGGATGCCGAGTTCCGCCCGAACGGACGCGCTGGCGTCTATGGCGGTTATCAAAATTGGATCGACCGCCCCGGGCGCTTCCGCTCGCTGGGCGATGGGCAGATCGATTTTGGAGCCGTGTTCAGCAAATTCGCGCAGTACGACTATCCGGGCTGGGCTGTGCTGGAATGGGAGTGCTGCCTGAAAGATGCGGAGCAAGGTGCAAAGGAAGGCGCCGCCTTTATCCGCGATCACATCATCAAGGTGACCGGGCGCGCGTTCGATGATTTCGCTGCGAGCGGCGCCGACCGCACCTTCAACCGCCAGCTATTGGGACTCGACTAACCATGTCCGACGATACGCAAGGCATCACCCGCCGCGAGGCGCTCGGCCGAATAGCTGCTGCCGCAGCATTCGGCGCCACCGCCGCGCTGGCGCCGATGGAAAGCGCGTTCGCCGCTCCTGCTCCCGAGAAAACCTCTCCCGGCCGCCTCAAGCAATCATTGAGTCGCTGGACCTCGAAGGCGCCATTGCCCGAACTGTGCAAGCGCCTCAAGGCGATCGGCTTTGTGGCGGTCGACTTGCTGTATGCCGATGAATGGGCAGTGGTCAACGACAGTGGACTGAAAGTTTCCATGGGCTATCCCGCGCGCCGCGATGATTTCATCACGATGGGCTTCAACGATCCGGCCAACCACGCCACCTTGCTGAAGGAACTGGAGACGACCATTCCGCTCGCCAAGCAAGCAGGCGTGACCAACGTGATCACGATGTTCGGCAATCGCAAGCCCGGCATCGACGACAGTCAGGCGATCGACAACTGCGTCGCAGGCCTGTCGAAGATCGCGCCGCTGGCGGCCGAACATGGCATCACCCTGTGCGTGGAACTGCTCAACAGCAAGGTCGATCACCACGGTTACCAGGGCGATCACACCGCCTTCGGCGTCGCCGTGATGAAAGGCATCGGCTCGCCCAACGTCAAGCTGCTCTACGACATCTATCACATGCAGATCATGGAAGGCGACGTGATCCGCACCATCCGCGACAACATCCAGTGGATCGGCCATTTCCACACCGGGGGCGTACCAGGCCGGCACGAGATCGACGGCACGCAGGAGCTCAACTATCACGCCATTGCCAAGGCGATCGCCGATCTGAATTTCCAGGGCTATATCGCGCACGAGTTCATGCCGGCGCAAGCCGATCCCTTCGCCTCGTTCGCCGAGGCATTCAAGCTGTGCACGGTCTGATGCGAGAGAACGTCATGAAGCTACTTGTCACCGCCCTCCTGCTCGCAGCCATGATTTCCTCGCCGCTGTTGGCGCAAACGGCTGAGCCGACTACCCCCGAAGCCACCGAGCAATGGCAACCGGTGCCGAAGATCGTCGCGCCCGGCAAGCAGGACAGCGCGCCACCGTCCGATGCCATCGTGCTGTTCGACGGTCACGATCTGAAGCAATGGGAAACTTCCAAGGACCACTCGCCAGCACGCTGGAAGGTGCACGATGGCGTGGTCACCGTCGACAAAGCCAGCGGCAACATCCAGACCACGCAGAGGTTCAAGAACTACCAATTGCATCTGGAATGGTCCGTTCCCACCACCATCACCGGCGAAGGCCAGAAGCGCGGCAACAGCGGCGTGTTCCTCGCCTCCACCGGACCGGGCGACGAAGGCTACGAAGTCCAGATCATGGATTCGTACCACAACAAAACCTATGTCAATGGGCAAGCCGCCAGCATCTACAAACAGACGCCTCCGCTGGCCAATGCGATGCGTCCGCCGGGCGAATGGCAGACCTATGACATCGTGTGGACCGCACCGGTATTCGCCACCGACGGAACGCTCAAGTCACCCGCCTACGTCACCGTGTTCCACAATGGCGTGCTCGTGCAGAACCATACCCGGCTTGCCGGCGAAACGTTCTATATCGGCAAACCGAAATACAAATCCTACGATACGGCGCCGATCAAGCTGCAGGCGCATGGCGATCCTTCGCCTCCGATCAGTTTTCGCAATATCTGGGTGCGGCCGCTGGATTAAGGCAACAGGCTCCACGCCAGCGACAGGGAAAACGCAGCCAGTACAAGCGAAGCGCAACGCTGCATGCCCTTGGCGCTGATCCACGTCAATCGGCCGCTGCCCAATGCCGCGCCGAACGCGATCCAGGCCAGCCCAATGGGCAACAGCAGCAGCGAGAAAACACTCATCGCCGCCAGATAATCGGCCTCTTGCGCAAACGCCGCAGGCGGAAAAACCGTGCCGGCGAACAGCAGCGCCTTGGGGTTGAGCAGCGTCGCGACGAACAAGGTACGCGGCCCGATATCCGCTTGCGAGGAGGCTCGAACCATAAGGCTCGTGCGCCACATGCGAACCGCAAGGTACGCGACATACAGGCAGCTGGCGATCCGCACCAGCAAGGGTAGCCAGGAAAGCGAGTGCTCGACATGCACGAGAAAGCCGCCCCACACCGAGATCGACACCACGTAACCGGCAAGCTCGGCGCCGGCAAGCGGCGCCGCACGCCGCACACCTCGCTGCCATCCCGCCGCGGCAAGCAGCGTGTTGGTGGGGCCGGGCGTGATCAGCACGATGGCGACGCCCAGCGCGAACAACAGCGTATTCGACATGGGATGCATAGCTGGCCAACAGCGGACGCGAGGGCAAGGCGTCAACTATAAGCCAGGCCGTTCGGGCGTGAAGATCCGGTCGCTGGGATACGCGTTTCCAATACCGAAGATGGGCCCGCCGCCGCAAACATGATTCCCCTAACCCAGCTTCGCAGCGTCCATGAAGAACGCCAGCACACCCGCAAGCTCCCTTGCCAGGGTGATCCGATCATTCTCCAGCCACCGCAATACCGCGCCCAGGTAGAGAAAATGCAGGTGGCTGGCGAGGCGTCCTGATGCGATGTCATTGCGGATTTCGCCACCGTCCTGAGCCCGCGCAATCAACTGTGCATACAGCGCCTGCATGTCCGAATCGCCCTGCCCCGCCTGGCCATCACCGATCGTCTGAAAGCGGAAACGGATATACGGTGCGGCATAGTCGCGGTGCGCCTCCCACCAATCCGCAGACGCTTTGAACACGGCGGTGAGCTGCGCCTTGAGGCCCCGGCGCTTGATCACCTGTTGCAGAAGAGGTCCGATGTCGCCCGCCAGCCGCGCATGCACGGCATGCACCAGCGCGGCTTCTTTCACGGCGAAGTGGTTGTACAGCGTGCCGCGCGCAACGCCTGCGGCCGCCGCGATCTGCTCCATGGTCACGCCGCCAAAGCCGTGCTCCTCGAACAGCGTCATGGCCACTTCAGCCAGGTGCGCGCGCGTGCGATCGCGTTTGCGATAGGAATCAGTAGACATCGGTGCGCTTGCCTTCATAACTGGACAATGTCCATAATTGTACATTGTTTAATTTTAGGTCTCGCCAAAGACGAGGGTTTCAAACCGGCCCCACCGTCTGTCTCGTAGCCAGGAAGCTTCAAGCCCAGTGAGGTTTTGCATGTCCACACGTTCTGCGCCCACCATCGTGATCGGAGCCGGACTGTCCGGCCTTTCCGCCGCCTTGGCCCTGGCCAGGGCCGGACGCGACGTCACCGTGATAGAAGCTACCTGCGGCGTCGGTGGTTGCTGCTCCAACACCACGGTGGACGGCTATACGTTCAATAATGGCGCCGTCTATGTAGCGCTTCCCTCGCTGCTTCGTCGAGCGTTCGCCCGGCTGGGCCTGGATCTTGACGACGAAGTGCCATTGATACCCATCACCCAGCCGCACGAGACGCATCTGGATGATGGCACGGTCGTTCACCTGGGATCGCTGGATGCAAGTCGGGTCGAAGGCTCGCAAGCCGCGCTCCGCTCGATGCAGCTGCGCGATGGCCTCGGCAAACTGCAGCGCGACTGGCAACCGCTCTATCGCCGCCTGGTTGATGACATTCTGCCGCATGAGCTCTCCACCATGCGCACGCTTGCCCTCCTATGGCGTCACCTGCCGAAGATGAGCGGCCATGCGGATCGGCTGATTCGTCGCTACTTTGCCGATTCCGCACTGCAGGCATCGGTCGCCTCGATGCTGCTCTACACCGGCACCGCGCCGCAGCGCCTGCCCGCATCGCAACTGATCGGCGTGCTTGCCTTGCTGGACGAAGGCTTTCACCTGCCTCGCCGAGGAATGGGCGCGATCACCGCTGCGTTGCACCGCGCCCTTCACAGCGCTGGCGTGGAGATACGATGCGGCAGCAAGGTCGAGCACATCGAGGTTTCACGCGGCGCAGTGAGCGGCGTGCTGCTGGATAGCGGTGAGCGCATGGCCGCGCGTGACGTCATCGCCACCTGTGCCGGTTTCAGCGTCGTCAATCAGTTGCTTCCACCCGCATCCAGACCGCGGGCCATGCGGCGCCTGGCTGGCAAGGCGCCGCTATCGCACCGTGCGGTCGCGATCCAGCTTGGCGGCCAGATAGCGCCGACATCCGGCGCCTTCATCGTCAACCATGTTCCGGACATGACGCGGCAGGGCGACATGCACCGGGTGACTCTGGATGAACCACGCTGGCTTTCCTGGACGTCACCCAGCAGCGTTTCACCGGAGCTCGCGCCGGCCGGCAAGGCAGTCGTCGAGCTTTTCGCGCCGGTATCGGGGATCTCCCGTGCGCAGGAATGGACACCGAGCATGACGACACACGCGGTCGAGCGGCACGTGGCGGCGCTGCAACGGCACCTTCCCGGCATGCGCGTCGAAACCATCCGCACACTCGACCCGCAGGACTTCGCGCAGCAGCGGCATCTTTACGAGGGCGCGCTCTACGGCATCGCTCCTGGCGCCAACCCCGCCCTGTACTTTCCACACCGCACCCCGCTTCCTGGCCTGTACCTCGCAGGACAGACGACGTTTCCCGGCTTCGGCGTGCCATCGGCGATGTACTCGGGTCTTCAGGCCGCGGAAGGCCTGCTGGCGGCGGATTGTTGAACGGCCGCATCGGGGATAAATCTTGTGGCTGAGCCGCCCTACAACAGGCCGCTGGGTTTGTTACGTTCCGTCAACCAAATGCCCAGAATGCAACGAAGCGACGAATGACTTCACCTCGACGCTAAATGCCACGTTGCAGCGGTAGCCACAGCGTAAATCGGGTACCGGTGTCCCCTGACTTCCAATCGACACGCCCATCGATCGCCTGCGCGCGACGCTGCTGGTTCTGCAGGCCGCGTCCAGTGCTGCGCCACAGGGCCGTCGCCACGTCAAAACCCTGGCCATTGTCTTCAATGATGACTTGCACGCCGGCACTCTCGGCGGCCGTGGCCACCCGGATGACCGTGGCGCGCGTGTGCCGCAGGATATTGGCCACGCTTTCCTGCACGATGCGCAGGATGTTCAGCGCGCTCGACGGATCCAGCCAGTCCAGCGGCGGCAATTCCCCGACGTCCCAGACCAATGCAACGTTGGCGCCCTCCATGCGCGGCTCCAGGCGAAAGCGCAGCGTGGCGAGCAACAGCAGCAGGTCGGCCTCGACCGGTTCCATCGAATCGATCGCCAGTTTCAGGTCGTCCATGCAGTCCTTGAGGATTTGCGAGACCTCGGTATCGCCCATGCGCCCCTGCTCCACCGAGCGGATGGCGCTGATCAGGGTAGAGCCGAGCCCGTCATGCATGTCTTGCATCAGACGCTGGCGTTCGTCGCTCAGCAACTGGCGTTGTTCGATTTCGCGCAAGCGCTGGTGGCTCTGTTCCAGCTCGACCTCACGCAAACGCAATCGCTCCGCGAGGCTGGCGTTGACCCGCTCTACTTCTTCGATCGCATGCATGTAACGCCGGTACATCAGCAGTCCGAAAAAGATGAAGGTGACACCGTTGGTGTAGGCACCCAGAAACCAACCTTCCGGACTGACGACGTTGTTGTGCATCATCCAATCGGATACGCCGAGCAACACACAGATGGCGACCGCGACGACCACCAGCCGCCCTTCCCGCGAGGACCGCCAGGTGCAAATACCGCCTACCAGGCCCACCACCATCGCCATCATCAGCTCCAATGCATAGATCACCGCGAGCATGAATTGCGTGTTGGGCAAGGCCCACGACACCGGCATCGTCGCGACCCCAATCAGCACCGGCGCGGCAATCATGCCGCGACTGAGCCAACGCAGCGGTCGGCCGTGCAGCAGCCTCAAGAAGAAATGCCCCACCGTCAGCAGCCAGCAAAGCGAATTGACCACCAGCCAGCCGAACCAGTCGTTGGCGATGGGCAGATCCACGTAATAGTGCAGATGCGCGGCAAAGGCGATCACCGCCAGGTTGAAGAACAACAGATAGCCCGGCTCGTGCTTGCGCTTGAACCATACGAACAAGGCAAAGACGCCCACGGCCAGAAACGCCGCATTCAACATCGCCGGCAGCCCCTGCTGCAGCCACTGCCGGGTCTGGTAACGGCCGCGCAAGGCATCGGCTGGCCCCAGCCAAAGTGAGGACACCGCCACTGGGTATTGGGCGGTGTGCTCCAGCCTGACCAGGATTTCCCGCACAGGCGCCTCGCTCACCCCCGGCTCCAGCGGCACCCATAGCGGCGTAAACAGGCTGTTCCATTGCTGGCCGCGTTGCTGGCCCCGATACACCAGCTTGCCGTTGACGTAGAGGGCGACGGGGCCGTCGGTCTTGAGGCGCGCGCCATACAACGCCAGCGATTCGGTGACCGACTGCGGTCCGGTCACCGACAGCCTCACCCATATGATGCGGTGCGCGTTGGCCGGCGATGCAGCATGCAAGGACAGCGGCAGCGCGGTAGCACGCCACTCGTCCGGCAAGCTGCGGCTGTCCAGCGAAGCAGGCGGCGCACTGAAGCCGGACGATGCCACTTCCTGCCAGCTGGCCTGGGTCAAATGCAGGCATTCATCTGCTCGCTGGATGCCGCTTACCGCCAGCGAGAGAAAGGCGCCCAGCGCGGCCAGCAGCGCCAGCGAAAAAATCAGCGCAGCGAAGGCAGAAAAAGGGCGTAAAGGGCGATCAGGTTTCGCCACCTCCTGCGCCGTGGCCACGCGTGCCGCACTACCCGCCCAGAATCCCCTGATTTCTGGCTTCATAAATCGCTTCCGCCTTGGATGTCACATTCAATTTGCTGTAAATACGCCGCACAAAGCTGCGCACGGTAAAAGGTGACAACGACATCAGCCTGGCGATTTCAGGGGCCGTAAAACCCTTGGTAATGAGTTCCAGTACTTCTTTCTCGCGCGCGGACAGAAGTTGCGGCGTTTCGCCCGACCCGATCGTTTGGCTTGCGCCCCCTGTCCCGCCCTGCCGAAACCGTGCCAGCACCTGTCGCGCAATGATAGGGCTGATCGGGCTGCCGCCGCTGGCCAAGCTGCGAATTTCATCGACGATTTTTGCGGGGGAACTGTCCTTCAGCAGATAACCCGATGCACCCGCCTCGATCGAACGGATCACATGGGTCTCGTCGCCGAAGTTGGTGGCGACCATGACGCTGCAACTGCTCCACTGCTGCACGGCGGCCTTGATGACATCGATGCCGGAGCCATCCGGCAAGCCCAGATCCACCAGCAGCACGTCGGCCGGCGCACTCAAGAGCATCCTCAGCCCCTCGGCGCGCGTTCTGGCGATACCGGCAAGCCGGATGTTTTGCGCACTCTCGATCGCCTCCGTCAGGGCACGCCTGAAACCGAGATCGTCTTCCACGATGGCCACGTGGATCAGGGGCGGAGTCGCATCGGCGGCCGGTAATTCCATGAACAGTCCAGGATTTTAAAAGTGCGTCGTGGTGTAACGCGACGGGCGGCTACGCGCATTAGCGCCTTTGTTCTACAGGCAGCCCACGATACCGGAATAGCCGGGTGCAGCCATAAGTCCCGCCACGCGATGCGCGTTTTCGCACCGGCGCGGCCCCTAAAAGGACGTCATTTTGCCGCCTGACAGGCAAGCACGTGTGTAGCGTCTTTGTTCTACAGACAGCCTTGCCGGTTGTCCTCACGATACCCCGCCATGGCCGCGCGCTCCCACTCGCGCTCCTCATGTTGCAGGGCAACCCCGCGAGCCGCGTCGACCGCGTGATCCGGAGGGCCGCGCTGCAAGGGTGGGTAGCCGTCATCGACTAACGCTCCATCGTTATCCACAGGGGACCACATGGATCGCCGCATTCATTTCATCTCGGGCCTGCCCAGGTCCGGGTCCACGCTGCTGTCTGCCTTGTTGCAGCAGAACCCGCGCTTCCATGCGGGCATGAGCAGTCCGGTGGCCGGGATGGTCACCACCATGCTTGGCGAATTGAGCGGACGCAACGAGTTTTCGGTGTTCATCAACGATGCGCAGCGCCAACGCATCTTGCGCGGCCTGGTCGCCAACTATTACGAGGACGAAGTCAGCGCCGACGTCGTGTTCGATACCAACCGGGCGTGGTGCAGCAGGCTTCCTGTACTGAAGACCCTGTTTCCCGATGCACGCGTCATCGCCTGCGTGCGGGACACGGCGTGGATCGTCGACAGCATCGAACGGCTGGTGCGCGACAACGCGTTCCAGCCTTCTTCGATGTTCAATTTTCAGCCCGGGGGCACGGTGTACTCGCGCACCGAGGGCCTGGTCAACGGCGACGGCATGATCGGCTATGCCTACAACGCGCTGAAGGAAGCGTACTTCGGCGAAGACAGCGGCAACCTGATGCTGTTGCAGTACGACACGCTGGCGAAAGATCCCGCACGCGCGCTGGCCGCGGTGTACGACTTCATCGGCGAACCGCGCTACGCGCACGACTTCGAGCGCGTCAGTTTCGACGACAAAGGCTTCGACCAGCGCGCCGGCACACCGGGTTTGCATCACGTGCGCGCGCATGTCGCTGCCACAGCGCGGCAAACCATTTTGCCGCCGGATCTGTTCCACCGCTTCGAAAGCGATCCGTTCTGGCGCGATCCGCAACTCAATCCGCGCGGCGTGCGCATCGTCTGATTCCAAACGACAGCGCGGCATTCCAACAAATCAATAAACGACGCGCCGATCCGCGTCACCATCCATGACAGGGGCAACACCGTGAACCGTATCTACCGTTTGGTCTGGAACCGTGCCCTGGGCACCGTGCAGGTGGCTTCCGAACTCGCATGCGCAGCGCGCGGCGGCGCGCAAGGCACGGCGGACACGCAGCCGCTGCGTAGCCACGCACTGCCGATGGCTTGCGCCGCGGCGTTGGGCCTGACGTTGTCGCTCATTCCAACCATATCGAGCGCCAGTTGCGCCCCTACCGTCATCCCATCGGTGACAGGTACGGCCGGAACGGCGGGTACCGACGGTACAAGCGCCGCCCCCAACGGCCATGCCGGAGGGATTGGCACCAATGGTGGCGATGCCACAACGGTTGGTTCCACTTTTTATTGCGTCGATGTCGGTAGCCAGGTTGCTGGTGGCACTGGCGGCGCCGGCGGCAATGGCGGCGATGGCATGGCGGCTACCGGAAGGCCGAGCTTTGGCGGTAACGGAGGCAACGGTGGCGCGGGCGCGTACGGCATCCGCGGCACGGGCGCTTTCCAGCTGGGCAACTACGGCAGTATCGCCGGCGGCGCGGGCGGTAACGGGGGCATCGGCGGGGAAGCGTCTCTTGCCGGCGGTGACGGCGCCTACAGCGGCAACGGTGGTACAGGCGGCGCGGGAGGTACGGCGGTCGGTGGTACCGGCTTCATCCTCAACAACTTCTCCACCGGCGTCATTACCGGTGGTGCCGGCGGCGCCGGTGGGCGTGGCGGCTTCCGCGCTGGCACCTTTTACGGCGAGGCAGGCCCAGGTGGGCAAGGCGGCGCTGCCATCAACAGCCATGGCGCCAGCCACATCAGCAATAGCGGCAGCATCGTCGGTGGCGCGGGGGGCGCCAGCGGCACGGACTACCACGGAACCGAGCGCGGAGGCGGCGGTGGCGCGGGGGTTGCCGGTGATGGATTCATGCTCGACAACACCGCCAGCATCACCGGTGGCGCCGGTGGTGCGGGTGGCGTTGCCTATCTCGGCGGAACCTCCGGCAGCGGCGGCAACGGTGGCGACGGCATTCTTGGCAGCAACCTGACGGTAACCAACAGCGGCAGCATCAGCGGCGGCCAGGCCGGCGCGGCCGGACCCGCCGTCGCTGCGAACGGCATCAAGGCCGGCCAACCCGGCGTCAGTGGCGATGCCGTGCATTTCACCGGCGGTACCAGCACGCTCACGCTCAATAGCGGCTCGGTGTTGAACGGCATGGTGGAGATCGACGGCGGCAGCACCGCCACCCTGTACGCGAATGCAGCCGGACTGGATCTCAACGGCGGCTCGCTCGGCAGCAATGCGCTGCTGGTCAACGGCACCGCCAATATCAACGTCAATACACCGACCTTCGCTGTCTCGGGAAACATCAACGGCAGCGGCACACTCAACATCGCAGGCGCCGGCGCGATCACGCTGGGCACAGTCAACGTTGGCGGGCTGAACAGCAGCGCATCGACCACGCTCGACGATAACGTCACCACCAGCGGTGGCGGCCAAACCTACAACTCACCTGTCACGCTCGGCGCGGCCATCACGGCCAGCGACACGCAGGGCGGCAGCATCCGTTTCAGTACGATCAACGGGCCTTACGATCTCATCGCCGATACCACGGGTACCATCTTTTTCAATAGCCCGGTAGGCGCCAGCCGCGCGCTGAATAGCCTGACCGTGAACGATGCGAGCAAGATCACGCTCGATGGCAATGTCTCCACGGTCGGCAACCAGTCGTATGGCGGACCCGTCACGCTGGGCGGCGCCGTTACGGCGCGCGCTTCGACCGGCAATGTTGAATTCAAATCGACCGTCGACGGCGCATTCGGATTGGACGTCAATGCAGGCGGCACAACCACGTTCGATCAAGCCGTGGGCGGCCAGACCCGGTTGTCCAGCCTTGTTTCGGAAGGCAGTGGAAACACTGTATTGGCCGCGGACGTAGCCACAAGCGGCGGTGGCCAGGGTTTCGGCAATGCGGTAAGCATCACCAGCGATATAACGCTCAGCGATAACCAGTCCGGCAGCATCAATTTCGATTCGACGATCGATGGTGCACATGACCTGACGATCACGACAGGCGGGATGACCAGCTTCCAAGGTTCCATCGGTGCCACGCAGGCGTTGAACAACATCACCGTGACAAGCGCCGGCATTCCGCTTTATCAGTCGTGGAACATCAATGGCACTGCCACGCTCAACAGCAGCGGTGGCATCGACGAAATGCCCGGTGCCGCGCTCTCGGCCAACTTGCTGACCGGCAGTTCGACCGATGCGACCCATCTGGACACCAGCACTAACGCCATCGCGAGCATCGGCCCGTTTTCCGCCAACGGTTTTACGCTCGTCAACAGCGAAAGTGTGCTCGTGCTGAGCGGTTCCACCCTCGACGGCGGCGCAGGCGGCGTATCGCTCGCCACCACCGCTGGCAATATCTATGTCTACCAGGCCGCCACGGTCACCGGCGCCAACATCAACCTTTCCCCCACTGGCTTTACCGACCTGTTCGGCACGCTGAGCACATCGGGGACCATTACCTCGAACAATGGGCTGCAAGTCGAAACCGGAAGCGCGATGCTTGGCAACGTCGCCAACAACGGCGGCATCACCTTCGTCAACAGCGATAGCATTTCAATGGCCGGCGCCATTTCAGGCAATGGCGACCTTACGACACTAGGCAGCGGCAGCGTCGATCTCCAGGGCATCAATACCTACACCGGCGCGACCACGCTCAACAGCGGCACACTCACGCTATCGGGGAATGGCAGCATCGCCGCGTCCAGCTCCGTGCTGGTCGGCAGCTCCAGCACGCTGGATATATCGGGCACCCACAACGGCGCGTCGATCACCACGCTCGCCGGCAAGGGCAAAGTGGTGCTCGGCAATCAGACTCTGACACTCACCGATGCCATGGATACCTACAAAGGCATCATGAGCGGCACCGGCGGTTTCGCAGTATCCGGCGGAGCAGAGGTTTTCACCGGTGCCAACACCTATACCGGCGGTACCGCGATCAACGGTGGCAGCCTGCAATTGGGTAGCGGCGGTACCGCGGGTTCGATCACCGGTGATGTGGTCGATAACGGTAGCCTTATTTTCAATCGCCTCGATGCGATCAGTTTCGGCGGCAATATTTCCGGCAACGGCGCACTGGTGCAGCAGGGTGTGGGGACGCTGACGCTCACCGGCGCTAACACGTATACGGGCGGCACGGTAATCAGTGGCGGCACGTTGTCGGTATCCGGCGACAGCAATCTCGGCGCCAGCACGGGCGCTTTGGCGTTGAACGGCGGCACGCTGCAAATCGACGGGCATACGTTCAACAGCACCATCCGCGCGATCAGCGTTAACGCGCTCGGCAGCGGCCTGGACATCGCCGATGCGGCCAACACGTTTACGCTGAACCGGGCGATCTCCGGCAGTGGCGGTCTTGTGCTGTCCGGTGCCGGCACCTTGGTACTTGCCGGCGCCAACACGTACGGCGGCGCCACCACGATCGGTAGTGGCAGCACGCTGCAGCTCGGCGACGGAGGTTCAATTGTCCATGGCATCACCGATAACGGTACGCTGGTGTTCAATCACAGTGATGCATTGAATGCCGGCAATGTGATTTCCGGCAGCGGCAGTTTGATTCAACAAGGTTCCGGCAGCGTGACCTTGAGCGGCGACGCCAGCGCGTTTACCGGCACGACCACGGTCGCCAACGGCAGTCTGTTCGTAGGCAGCTCCGCCAG
Organism: Dyella sp.; assembly: GCF_051954575.1. Classification (GTDB taxonomy): domain Bacteria; phylum Pseudomonadota; class Gammaproteobacteria; order Xanthomonadales; family Rhodanobacteraceae; genus Dyella_B. Next base: position 64,372 of record NZ_JBQCHP010000107.1, read on the forward strand.
CAACACCACGCTCGGCGGTCAGGTCGTCGTCAACAGCGGCGCCACGCTCGGCGGCTTTGGCACGATCAGCGGCAACGTCAACCTGCAAAGCGGCGCCATCGTCACGCCGGGTAGCTCGAGCGGTACGTTGACGGTGAACGGCAATCTCACCGCCGCGCAAGGCAGCGTATTGAATGAGACCTACGGCACCCCTGGCGCGAACTTGCACACTTTCGGCAGCGGCAGCAGCTTGCATGTCGGCGGCGATCTTGTGCTCAACGGTGTCACGCTCAACGTCAACAATTTCGGCAACATGGGTGGCGGCATCTATAACGTGCTCACCTATGGCGGCAACCTGAGCGAAAGCAACGGCGGCATCTCGCTAGGCAGCACACCGGCGGGCCAAACGATGTCGCTGCAGAATCTCACCGCCAGCAAAGAGATCAATCTGATCGATACCACCGGCCTCACGCTCACGATGTGGAATGCGAATGGCCAGGCCTCGGCGGCGCAAATGGGCGGCGGCAGCGGCACGTGGTCTGCCACTTCACCGATGTGGACCAACAGCGATGGCAGCGTGCCGAACTCGGCCATGCAGCCACAGCCAGGGTTCGCCATCTTCGGTGGCACGCCGGGCACGGTAACCATTGATGCCAGCGCCGGCACGGTGAGTGCTACCGGCATGCAGTTTTTTACCAGCGGTTACGTGTTGAATGGCGACGCGCTGACGCTGATCGCGCAGAGCGGCAGCGACCCGGTCACCATCAACGTGGGCGACGGCACTACCGCCAGCGCCGGCACGATGGCGACCATCAACAATGTGCTGACGGGCAGCACTGGCCTGGTGAAGACCGATTACGGCACGCTGATCCTGGGCGGGGCCAACACCTATTCCGGCAACACCATCATCCAGCAAGGCACGCTGGCGCTTGCCGGCAATGGCAGCATCGCGAACACGAATTATGTGGAAGTGGACAGCGGCGCCAGCTTCGATATCAGCAACGCGACGCAAGGCATTTCGATTCCGTGGGTGCAGGGCACAGGCGATGTGAACCTTGGCGGCCAGACGCTTGTGTTGACCAGCCCGGGCCGATTCGACGGGGTGATCGAAGGTTCCGGCGGAGTGACGCTCGTCAACGGCGTAACACAATTCAGTGGCGCCAACACCTACAGCGGCATCACCACGATCGATGCCGGAGCCGAACTCGATGTGTTGAACAGCGGCAATCTCGCCAATAGCACAGTCGACGTGCTCGCGGGCGGCAGCTTCAGCATTGCGGGTACCAACAGCGGTGCACCGATTGCTTCGTTGCGAGGCAACGGTAGCGTAAACGTTGGAGGTTCTGCGCAAACACTGACGCTTGGCAACGCAAACGATACGTTCAGCGGCGTGATCGGCGGCTACGGCGCGCTTAAGCTGTCGGGCGGTACGGAGATACTCACCGGCACCAATACTTACCAGGGACTCACGAGCATCGACTCGGGCACGCTGGCGCTGTCGGGCAGCGGCAGCATCGCCAGCTCCAGCGGCGTGGCGATCAACCGTGGTGCCACGCTGGATATCAGCGGCAGCAACGGCGTTTCGATCACTACGCTTACGGGTAACGGCAACGTCAATCTTGGAGCACAGACGCTCACCCTTACGAACGCCAACGGCGGTGCTTTCAATGGCGCCATCGACGGCGGCGGTAGCTTGACGCTCAACGGCGGCAGCCTGACGCTTTCCGGTAGCAATACATACACCGGGACCACCACGATCGGCAGCGGTGCCACATTGATCGATGCGTCGGCGCAAGCACTGGCCAGCACAACGGCCATCCATTTGAATGGCGGCGGGTTGAGTCTGTCGAACACCAACTTCACGACCTCGGCGCCGGTGGTGCTCGGCGATGATGGTGGTGTGCTCACCGTCAGAGGGGGCAATACGTTGCAACTGGATGGCGCGGTCAGCGGTGGCGCCGGCGGCCTCACCCTTGTGGGTATCGGCGGCGGCACCCTGATACTGACCAACACCAACAGCAACTATCAGGGCGGTACGCTCATCAACAACGTGTTGGGCGGCACCACCGTGGTCGAGGTCAAGGCGACCGGTGCCCTGGGCAGCGGAGATGTGACGGTCGGCGCGTCCAGCGCACTCGACTTCATTGGTCGCGGCAGTACGATCGTCAGTGCAGGTTCAAGCACGATCAACGTCGACGGTACCGCGTCGATCAGCTTCGGCAACAGCACGTCGCTGGGATCCTCTGTCATCAATATGGCTGCCGGCTCGTCGGGCACCCTCGGCGGCGCTGACCTCGGCAATGCCCATCTCAACAATGCCGGCATGGTGATGGTGGCCGATGCCACCGCCGGCAACGCCGTGCTGACCAATCTCGGCAGCGTTACCGCGCCGAGCGGAAGCCAGATTGGCGATCCATTTGCCTATACGGGCGGTGCGCTTGGGTTTTTCGGCAACAGCGATATGGCCAACGCCACGGTGGTGGACAACGCCGGCGGCGCTGTATTCATCACCGGCGTTCCGGGTGACAACGCGACTATCTCCATCGGTTCACTATCCGGCGGCGGCAACATTCTGCTGGGCAGCAACGATGACGCCAATAACAACAACATCCCGCTCACCCTGACGCTTGGCGCACTGAACCGGAACGACACCATCAGCGGCATCATCGACGACACCGCGTTCGCCGGGCAAAGCATGAACGATGGCCTGACCAAGGTCGGCACTGGCACCTTGACGCTGACGGGCGTCAACAACTACAGCGGCGTGACCACCATCAGCAACGGCAGCTTGCAGATCGGCAACGGCGGCACGACCGGCTCCGTCATCAGCGACATCGTCGACAACGCCACGCTGATCTTCAATCGCAGCGATGCGGTGAGTTATGGCGGCACGATCTCCGGCAACGGCGCCGTGGTGCAACAAGGCAGCGGTACGTTGACGTTGGACGGCAACAACAACGCCTTCACCGGCACCACCACCGTCGCCAACGGCAGCCTGATCGTGGGCAGCACCGTGGGCAACACGGCGGTGCTGGGCGGCAACGTGATTGTCGACAACGGCGCCACACTGGGCGGCCTCGGCACCATCGGCGGCGACGTCAATGTGCAATCCGGCGGCATCGTCACGCCCGGCACCGCGTTCGGCGTGCTGGGCGTCAATGGCAACTTCACCGCTGCGCAGAACAGCGTATTGAACGAATCGTTCGGCGCGCCCACCGCGAACTTCCATAGTTATGGCAACGGCACCAGCGTCGTGGTGGGCGGCAATCTCACGCTCGATGGCATGACGCTCAACGTCACCGATGCCGGCGGCATGGGGCCGGGCATCTATAACGTGTTCACTTACATTGGCACGTTGAGCGAAAGCAACGGCGGCATCACGCTGGGCAGCATGCCGGCCGGCCAGACGCTGCAATTGCAAAACCTTACGGCGAGCAAGCAGATCAACCTGGTCGACACTAGCGGCCTCACGCTCGACGTGTGGAATGCCAATGGCCAGGCTACCAGCAGCCAGATGGGTGGCGGTAGCGGCACCTGGTCAGTCACCTCGCAGATGTGGACCGATGCGAATGGCGACATACCGAACGTAGCAATTCAGCCACAACCGGGCTTCGCCGTATTTGGTGGGACCGCGGGCACGGTGATGCTGGACGGCAGCGCAGGCAGCGTCGCCGCGGCCGGCATGCAGTTCGATGTGGGCGGTTACGTTCTTACTGGCGACACACTGAATCTGATCGGCAACCACGGCAGCGCACCGGTGATTCGCGTGGGCGACGGCAGCAGCGCCAGCGCGAACATGACGGCCACGATCAACAATGTGCTTACCGGGAGCGACGGATTGGTGAAGAGCGATCTGGGCACACTGGTGCTTGCGGGCAACAACACCTATAGCGGCGGTACCACGATCAACGGCGGCACCTTGCAGATCGGCAACGGCGGCACTACCGGCGCGATCGTCGGCAACGTCGTCGACCACGGTGCGCTGGTGTTCGACCGCAGCGATGCGGTCAGCTTTGGTGGCGTGGTTTCCGGCAGCGGTTCGCTCAGCCAGATCGGTGCGGGCCATATCACGCTCTCCAACGCCAACACCTATACCGGCAGTACATCGATCACGGCAGGCACGCTGGCTTTGTCAGGGAACGGCAGCATTGCCAGTTCCAGTGGTGTCAGCGTAGCTGGCGGCGCGGGTTTCGATATAAGTGGTAGCACCGGTGGCGCGTCGATCGCTACGCTCAGTGGCAGCGGCAACGTGAACCTGGGTAGCCAAACGCTCACGCTCACCCAGGCCAATGGCCATTTCAGCGGTGCCATCAATGGCAGCGGCGGCCTGACACTGGCGAGTGGCAGCGAAACGCTGGCCGGCGCCAATACCTATACCGGCGCCACAACGATCGCCAGCAACGCCACACTGATACTGACGAGCGACCTCGCATCCAGCAGCGTCATCAACCACGGTACGCTCGATGTATCGGCCAGCACGGCAGATGTATCGATGAACAATCTGGGCGGCGATGGCACGCTGTTGCTCGGCAACCATTCGCTGAGTTTGAACCACGTCAACGGCAGCTATACCGGCGTCATCGCAGGCAACGGTGGCCTGGTGCTGTCGAACGGCAGCGAGACGCTCACCGGCATCAACACCTATCGCGGCGGCACATCGATCAACAACAGCGTATTGTCGGTGTCCAGCGACGCGAATCTTGGCGCTGCAAGCGGTGCGGTGAGCATCGATGGCGGCGCCTTGGCTATCACCGGTCATGCCTTCGGCAGCACGTCGCGTGCGATCACGCTTGGTCATGCCGGCGGCACCCTGGACATCACCGATACCGCCAACCGCTTCGCGATCAGCCAGGCCTTGAGCGGGAGTGGCGCATTGACCAAGTCCGGCGCAGGCAGCCTCGTGCTGACGGGCGACAACAGCTATGCCGGCGGCACCACGATCAGTGCGGGAAGCCTGCAGATCGGCGACGGCGGCACCACCGGTTCGGTGAGCGGCCCTATCGTCAACAATGGCGCGCTGATTTTCGATCGCAGCGATGCGGTGAGCTTCAATGGCGCGATCTCCGGTCGCGGCTCGCTGACCAAGGAAGGTGCAGGCACGCTGACGCTATCGGGTATGAACAGCTATGCCGGCGTCACCACGATCAACGCCGGCACGCTGATCGCCGACAGCAGCAGTCTGTCTGGAGCGGTTACCGATAACGCAGCTCTGGTGTTCAACCAGGCCAGCCAAGGCACGTTCAACGGCGCTATCAACGGGAACGGCACGATCACCAAGACCGGCGCAGGTCTGCTGATACTGGACGGCAACAGCAGCAGCTTCAGCGGCGCCACCACCGTGCAGAACGGCACGCTGGAAATTGGCGACGCGACCACGCCATCGGCCTATCTCGGCGGCAACGTCACGGTGGACAGCAGTGGCGTGCTGCGTGGCCACGGCACGATCGGCGGCGACGTGAGCAATAGCGGCATCGTATGGGCGGGCGGCTCGATCGGCACGCTCACCGTGCGAGGCAACTACGTGCAAGCCGCCCATGGCGTGCTGGAAGTGGAAGCCACGCCGGATGGGCAGGCCAGCCTGGTCAGCGTGAGCGGCACCGCCAACCTGGCCGGAAGCGCCCTGGTGGTGGCCGACAACGGCGCCTGGCTGCCGCGCACCCAGTACACCATTCTTACCGCGGCAGGCGGCGTGAGCGGGCAGTTCGCCTCTGCCAGCAGCAACTTCGTGTTCCTGACGCCGACATTGAGTTACGGCAGCAATGCAGTGAACCTGACGCTGCAACGGAACACCATCGATTTCAATGCCGTAGCGAAAACGCCCAACGAATTCACCGTCGCAACCAGCCTCAACAAGCTGAGCGACGGCAATGTCATCTACGACGCGCTGCTGCTGTCGAATGCCGATACGGCGCGCAAGGCCTTCAATCAGATGAGCGGTGAAATCCATGCCTCGGTCCGCACCGCCATCATGGACGACGAACGCAGCCTGCGCGATGCCGTGACGAATCATCTGCTGGACTGGCCACTCGACAACAGCCAAGCCGGCCGGATGGACAACGGCGCCGCCGTGTGGGCCATGGCGACGGCTCGCGGTGGCAGCCATCAGGGCGACGGCAATGCATCCACGCTCGACGCCAACGGCAGCGGCATGTTGCTGGGCATGGACGCGCCGGTGGGTGACGTCGCACGCATCGGCGGCTTGATCGGCACGGGTAATCTTTCCGATAGCATCGGCGCGTGGGCAGCTTCTTCCGCACACTTGCATACCCGCCACGCCGGTCTATACGCCAGCGTGCAAGCCGGCAGCTTCCGCCTGATGAGCGGCGCGTTCTACGGCTGGCAGAACGTGGACACCGACCGCCACATCAGCTTTCCCGCCGCAGCCGGCACCGCCGGCAGCCATTACCACGCCAATACCGTGCAGGCCTACGTGGATGGCAGCTATGCGTTCACGCTTAGCCATGGCACGCTGGCGCCGTTCGTCGGCCTGGCGGCGCAACGCCTGCACACCGACGCGTTCGGTGAAACCGGCACACCGGCGGCGCTCACCAGCCATGCGCAAGGCGACACGCAGACCTACGGCACACTGGGTCTGCGCGGCGCACTGCAGCTCAACGCGCAGGATACCGTGCAAGCGCACGCAAGCCTGGGTTGGCAGCATGCCTGGGGCGACACGCGCTCTACCGCCACCCTGCAGTTGCTCAGCGGCAGCGATGCATTCACCGTGCAAGGCGTACCTGTCGCACGCAATGCGATGGCCATCGCGGCGGGCTTGCGTATCATCGCTACGCCAAAGCTCTCGCTGGATGCAACCTACAACGGGCAGTTTGCTGCGCGAGTGAACGATCAGGCTGCGCATCTGAGCCTTACTTATTCGTTCTGAGCGGATGTGAGCGTTTGCAGCAGGAATAACCAAAGAGGCTTTTGTCTCTTTGGTTATTTAACTGCCGCAGGGTTAGCGATCTAAAAGAATCTCAGGCACAAGCGGCCCTGCTTTCATCTATCTGCCCCGGCGATCTACCTACAGCTTGTATGTTGAAAAAGAAAAAGCCCTCAAAAAAGGGCTTTTCTTTACTTCCATCCCCACTTTGGGAGATATGGTCTCAGAACGGAATATCGTCATCATCGAACTGATTGCCACCACCCATGTCCGGCGGTGGAGCCGACTGGCGCTGCGGAGCGCTGCCGTAGTCGTCGCCGCGGTTCTGCTGGCGCTGGCCACCACCGCCACCGCCACCGCCTTGCGAGCGTTCGCGGTAACCGCCACCACCACCGCCGCCGCCACCTTCACCGCCCATGCCGCCGAGCATCTGCAGTTCGCTGGCGATGATGTCGGTGGAGTAGCGCTCGACACCTTGCTTGTCGGTGTACTTGTCGGTGCGCAGCGAGCCTTCGACGTACACCTGACGACCCTTCTTGAGGTATTCGCCGGCGATTTCGGCGAGGCGGCCGAACAGCTTCACGCGGTGCCACTCGGTGCGTTCCTGCTTCTGGCCGCTCTGCTTGTCGGTCCATTGTTCGGATGTGGCAATGCTGAGGCTGGCGATGGCCGTGCCGCCGGCGGTGTAGCGCACTTCGGGGTCTGCGCCGAGGTTGCCGACCAGGATGACTTTATTGATACCGCGTGCCATGAATAACCTCGAGAAACTGAATCGGGATAAGGGCTTTGCGTCGTGCGCCCGATGAGCTTAGGACGCTGCCCGGGCCGCCTCCAGCGCCTGCCGGAGCCGCCGAGCGTAAGCCCATGGCCCGCCATGATACATGCCCGGCCCCGGCCGATGCCCGCTGCTTAGAATTTGACCACCGTCCGCAGCCCGAACACGGTGGCGTCACGGTTGGCATTGCTGCCGCCGGGATGGCGGATGTACTGCACGTTGGGCATCAGCGCCAGGCCGTGCCAGAGCTGGAACTGGTAGTTGAGTTCGGCGATGTATTCGTAGCCCTGCACCGGGACGGGACCGGCTCCGGCGGCGTTGAGCAACCGCTGCGCGCTGGCGACGCGTCCGCTGACCCTGTCACGGCCGATGGCCAGCCCCAGGCGATCGTCCGGGCGCGAGGCCAGCGGTCCGTCGTAGAGCAGGCCGATGGAGATCATCTGGTCGATCAGGTCGGTATGCGGATCGGCCTGCACGATGTTGCCGAACACACTCAGGCCACGTGTGATCTGCTGCTGGCCCATGAAATAGCTGCCGGACACGCTGCTCTGCAGGATGGGCGCATCGCTGCCCAGCAGTTGCTGCGCGCCATCCACGCTATAGAACACGTTGCTATAGCGGGCGGTATTGCGCCAGCCGCCGATGCGCCACACGCCGGGCAGTGCACCCTGCGCATCGCCCAGGTTCGTGCGCCAGTCCAGTTCGGCCAGCATCAGCGTGCCGGTGTTCGGCCCTGGCACTGACAGCTTCAAACCCTGCGAGGTGGATGCGTTGTTCGGATTGACTTCAAAACCGCCGAACTTGATCGACCACGCCGACGACGGATTGATCGCGATCACGCCACCGGTCTGCGCCAGCGGCCAGGCATTCACGCCCTTGGAAATCCAGCCGGGCAGCGCGCCGCAGAAGTTGAGGTTCTGGTAGTCGCAGGCGAACGGGAAGAAATCCACGCCGATATCCATGCGGCCGAACTTCAGGTCGACCAGGCCGTTCCATAGCGCCTGTTCGAGATAGAAGCGAGTAAGGCGCGTGACATTGCCGCCGCCGTAGATTTCCTGCGATTCCAGCAAGGTGCCCAGATGCGCTTTCGCATCGATCTGGCTGCCGTTGCGGTTGTTGATGTCCATATGCAGCGAGCCGCCGGTCCAGCCCCATAGTTTTTCGAAATCGAAGGCGGCGTGCAGGTGGATCTGATCGGCGTAGGCATCTGTGTTGCGAATGCCGCCGCTGGTGTTGTGCGCGAATTCGCCGAGGTAATCCAGGCCGATGTCGACGCCATGGTCGTAGAGGCGTTGGCGCGCGCCGTTCCAATCGCCGGTGAGCGTGGTGTGGGCGTAATCGGGGTCGTCGGCGATGGCGCTGGTGCTGGTGCTGGCGATGCATCCGGCCATCGCGATCAGGGCAATGATTTTTTTGCGCATGCGGATTCTCCTTCGGAACAACATCGTTTTTGCTGGCGACGGGCATGAGGGGATCGAGCGGGCACGGCTGTGCTCGCTGGGGTGTCGCAGCGGTGGATCGACTTCCGGCGTGCTGGCTTTTTTTATTCCCTCTCCCCTCCGGGGAGAGGGTTAGGGTGATGGGTCAAGGCTTGTGGGGAAGCTCAGTGACGCGGGGAAGTTTTTTTGCTTTGTAACTTCAGGCGAGGTTGGCCCCTCACCCCGGCCCTCTCCCCCGTTTACCAATTTGTTGAATGGGGAGAGGGAGTAAAAAGGTCAGATCTTGAAAGCCATTGTGGCCTCCACGGCTTGTTTCCAGCCTGCGTAAAGTTCTTCGCGCTGCGCTTCGGGCATCGTCGGTTCGAACTTGCGATCGACTGCCCAATGCCGCGCGATGTCTTCGCGACTGGACCAGAAACCGGTGGCGAGGCCAGCCAGATACGCTGCGCCCAGCGCGGTGGTTTCGGCCACCTTCGGACGCAGCACGGGCACGTTGAGAATGTCGCTCTGGAACTGGCCGAGAAATCCGTTCGCAATCGCACCACCATCGGCACGCAGCTCTTTCAGTTTCAGGCCGGCGTCGCTTTCCATCGCGGCGAGCACGTCGCGTGTTTGATAAGCCATCGATTCCACTGCGGCGCGCACGAAGTGTTCCTTGGTGGTACCGCGCGAAAGGCCGAACACGGCACCGCGTACGTCGCTGCGCCAGTACGGCGCGCCCAAGCCCACAAAGGCCGGCACCATGTAGACGCCTTCGTTGGTCTTGGCGCGTTCGGCGTATTCTTCCGAATCGCTCGCGCGACCGAGCATGCGCAAGCCATCACGCAACCATTGGATGACGGAACCGGCCACGAAGATCGCGCCTTCCAGCGCGTACTCCACCTTGCCATCCACGCCCCAGGCGATGGTGGTGAGCAGGCCGTTATTGGATGCGACGGCTTGGTCGCCGGTGTTCATCAACATGAAGCAGCCGGTGCCGTAGGTGTTCTTGGCCATGCCCGGTTCGAAACAGGCTTGACCAAATAAGGCCGCCTGCTGGTCGCCGGCAACACCGGCAATCGGTACTTCTTGGCCGAAGAAATGCTGACCCAACGTGTTGCCGTAGATTTCGCTGCATGAGCGCACCTCGGGCAGCATTTCGCGTGGCACGTCCAGCATCTTCAACAGATCGTCGTCCCAGCGACGCTCATGGATGTTGTACATCAAGGTGCGCGACGCATTGGTGTAATCGGTGACGTGCACCTTGCCGCCGGTGAGGTTCCAGATCAGCCAGCTGTCGATGGTGCCGAACAGCAGTTCGCCGCGTTTGGCGCGTTCGCGTGCGCCTTCGATGCGGTCGAGGATCCACTTCACCTTGGTGCCGGAAAAATACGCATCGATCAGCAAACCGGTCTTGGCGCGCACCATGTCGTTGTGACCGGCGGCGATCAGTTGATCGCAGATCTCGCGCGTCTGCCGCGATTGCCACACGATGGCGTTGTAGATCGGCTGGCCGGTGGCTTTATCCCACACCACCGCGGTTTCGCGCTGGTTGGTGATGCCGATGCCGGCGATCGCGCGCGCATCCACCTGTGCGTTGTTCATCACCTCGGTGATGGTGGTGAGCACGCTGGTCATGATCTCGCGCGGATTGTGTTCCACCCAGCCAGGTTGCGGAAAGATCTGCCCGAATTCGCGCTGTGCGATGCCGACGATGCTGCCGGCGCGATCGAACAGGATCGCACGGGAGCTGGTCGTGCCCTGGTCGATGGCCAGGATGTATGACTTGTCCATGCAAGGCTCCTTCAACGGGTTGAGTCGGCCACCACGGCGTCGCGGCCGCTGGCTGCCTGCGGCGGCTGCAGGGCGCGCAGGCGCGCCGGCAGGAACGGATACACCAAGCACTGATACGCGGCGCCACCGACTACGCCGCCGATCAGCGGGCCGACGATGGGAATCCACCAATAGTTGTCCGGTGACGGCAGCGCGGACGAACCCCAGCCGGCGAAATAGGCGAACAGGCGCGGGCCGAAATCGCGCGCCGGGTTGATCGCCCACGCTTCCAGGTAACCCATCGAGGCGCCGATGGTGGCCACCAGCAAGCCGATGATCAGCGCACCGGAATTCGCGCCCGGCGCCAGCTCGTTGTATTGCTCGGTGATGGCGAAGATGCCGAACAGCAGGAAGGCGGTGAGGATGATCTGGTCGAGTAGCGCGTGCATCGGCGTGATCGCAAGACCCGGATGCGTAAAGAACACGCCCGCCGCGCCGCCCGCTTCGCGCGTGAGTTGGTGCGTGGTGTTGTAGTGATCGATCACCGGTTGGAACAGCACGTACACGATGGCCGCGCCCAGGAAGGCGCCGATCACCTGCGCGATGCTGTAGGGAACCACTTTCTTCCACGGAAAACCGCGGAACAGCGCGAGCGCGAGCGTTACCGCCGGGTTCGCATGCGTGCCGGAAACCGAACCGGTGACGTAGATGGCGATGGTGACCGCCAGGCCCCACGCGATGCACACGCCCCAGTACGCGTTGGCATAAGGGCTGGGATCGTAGAGCACGTACATGCAGGCGACCGAATCGCCGAGGCCGATGATGATAAAGGTGGCGAGCGCTTCGGAAATCAGCTCGCCGATGCTTTGCCGGGTCATGCGTTTACCTCGGGCTTTCGCGTGGCGGTGGATAAGTGGATAGTGCAGTTCGACATGGCATTGCTCCCTTGGCGATCCCACTCAACTGGCCGTCATTCCGCGAAAGCGGGAATCCATCTTGCTCCGAAGCGGAAGAGCGGAAATGGATTCCCGCTTTCGCGGGAATGACGGTGGAGAAGAGGGATTTCATGGATGGGGGTATGGTTACCTTCGACGTTGACTCAAGCGAATGACGCCCGGCGCGGCGGCGCGTCGGCAAGATACGCCGTCAAGCGTTGCGCCTGTTCGGGCGTCAGGCGCAAACCCAGCTTGCTGCGGCGCCAGAGCACGTCGGTGGCGTCCACCGCCCATTCCAGCGCGCGCAGGTAATCCACTTCGGCCTGATAGAGATCCGCGCCGAAATGTTCGCCAAGATCCTGCAGCGAACGGGCCTGCCCGAGTATGCGCATGGTGCGGCTTCCGTAGCTGTGCACCAGGCGCCAGGCCATCGTTTCGGGCAACCACGGATGCGCCGACTGCAGTTCGCGCTGCAGCGTGTTCACGTCCTGCCGCTCGCCGCCGGGCAGCGGATGGCCTTCGGCCGTCCATGCTTCCGACGCCTGCGGAAAGACATGCGCGAGACGATCCATCGCCTCTTCCGCCAGCTTGCGATAGGTGGTGAGCTTGCCGCCGAATACGTTGAGCAGCGGCGCGCCTTGCTGATCCAGTTCCAGCAGGTAATCGCGCGTCACTTCCGACGCGTTGCCTGCCTCGTCATCCAATAACGGACGCACGCCGCTGTAGCTCCACACCACATCAACCGGCGTGATGCTGCGCTTGAAATAGCGATTTACCGCATCACACAGGTAGCGTGTTTCCTCTTCGCTGATATGCGGCGCGGAAGGATCGTCGCGATAGTCCAGGTCGGTGGTACCGATCAGGGTGAAGTCGTGTTCGTAGGGAATGGCAAACACGATGCGGCGATCGGGCTGCTGGAAGATGTACGCATAAGGATGTTCGAACAAACGCGGCACCACGATATGACTGCCCTTGACCAGGCGCAGCGCGTGATCATGGCCGACCTTGGCGACGTTATCGAGAAAATCCACGGCCCACGGCCCGGTCGCATTGACCAGCGCCTTGGCGCGGATGGTCGAGCGTTCGCCGTGCGCCGATTCCAGTTGCGCGGTCCAGCCTTGCGCATCGCGGCTGGCGCTGACGCAGCGCGTGCGCGTGTAGATGGTGGCGCCGCGCTCCATCGCATCCATCGCGTTGAGCACCACCAGCCGCGCATCCTGCACCCAGGCGTCGGAATAGACGAAGCCGATATGGAATTCGTCGCGCAACGGCAGCCCCGACTTGTGGCGCTTGAGCGATACGCGCCGCGATTTGGGCAGCGTGCGCCGGCCGCGGCCCAGGTTGTCGTACAGCAGCAAGCCCAGCCGGATCATCCAAGCCGGCCGCAGGTGCGACTGGTGCGGCAGCACGAAGCGCAGCGGCCAGATGATGTGCGGCGCGGCGCGCAGCAGTACTTCGCGTTCGGCCAGCGCCTTCCCGACCAGGGCAAATTCGTATTGCTCCAGGTAACGCAGGCCGCCATGGATGAGCTTGGTGCTGGCGCTGGAGGTGTGCGCGGCCAGGTCGTCGCGCTCGCACAGGCACACCGACAGGCCCCGGCCGGCCGCGTCCCGCGCTATGCCGGCGCCGTTGATGCCGCCGCCGACCACCAGTAGATCGAACTGCTCCGTCATCGCCTGTCCTGTGAACCTGCCTTGCAGATGTTCGTTTTCAATCAGCCAAATATCAAAAGCGCATCAACGAACATTTGTCTCGGAGAAAAGTACATATTTGCTCAGTACGTGAGCGTATTCGAACATTTTCGATGATTGCACGCTGCAGCGCAGCGAGCCTTAGGCCGCATCGGCGACATGCACCTGCGTGCCCGCTTCGGCCAGCACGGCCGCCAGCTCCGGCGGCGGCGCGCGGTCGGTAAACCAGGCGTGCACCGCGGAAACCGGGCCAAGGCGAACCAGGGCGTTGCGTCCCACCTTGCTGTGGTCGGCCGCCAGGAACACCTGCCGCGAGTGCTCGATGATGGCCTGCGCCACCCGCACCTCGTTGAGATCGAAATCGAGCAAGGTGCCGTCCAGGTCGATGCCGGAAATGCCGATCACGCCGAAGTCCACCTTGAACTGACGGATCAGCTCGATCGCCGGCTGGCCGGTCACGCCATGATCGCGTCCGCGCACCACGCCGCCGGCCACGATTACCTCGAAGCTGGGGTTTTCGCTGAGCATGATCGCCACGTTGAGGTTGTTGGTGATCACGCGCAGGCCTTTGTGGTTCATCAGCGCGCGCGCCACGTCCTCGTTGGTGGTGCCCAGGTTGATGAACAGCGAGGCGTCGTCGGGGATGTGTTGGGCCAGCAGGCTCGCAATGCGCAGCTTCTCTTCCTGCCACAGATTCTGGCGCTTGGCGTAGGCGAGGTTCTCCACGCTGGAAGGCAGGCTGACGCCGCCGTGATAGCGGCGCAAAAGCCCTGCGTCGCACAGTGCGGCCAGATCGCGGCGGATGGTCTGCTGGGTGACGTCGAAATGCCCGGCCAGATCCTCCACGGTGGCGAAGCCCTGCTCGCGCACGCGCGCCACCAGTTGCTCCTGCCTGCGGTTGAGTACCAGGTCGCTCATCGTTGCTCCATCCGGACAGCCTTCGCCATGGTAGCGTGCCCGATCCGCCCGTCTGACGGCCAGGCTTCGGAAGAATCACACGTAGTGCGGTCGCCGCCTCTATAATCGAGGTTCTATGTCCAGCCCCAGCCGCATGAACACCTCCGTCCTGCAGACCATCGACCCCGCACGCGATTTTGCCGGGGTGCGCGCCCTTGCCGAGGGCGACATGCAGCGCATCGATGCCCTGGTCCGGCAGCGGCTGGCCTCCGACGTGGTGCTGATCAACCAGATCGCCGACCACATCATCGCCGGCGGCGGCAAGCGCCTGCGCCCGATGCTGCATGCCCTGGCCGCGCGCGCGGCCGGCTACAGCGGCGACAAGCACATCAAGCTGGCGGCGGTGATCGAGTTCATCCACACCTCCACCTTGCTGCACGACGACGTGGTGGACGAGTCGGACCTGCGCCGTGGCCGCAAGACCGCCAACGCCCTGTGGGGCAACGCGGCCAGCGTGCTGGTGGGGGATTTCCTCTATTCGCGCTCGTTCCAGCTGATGGTGGAACTGGACGACATGCGCATCATGCGCATCCTCGCCGACACCACCAACACCATCGCCGAGGGCGAGGTGCTGCAGCTGCTCAACATCGGCAATGCGGATGTGGACGAAGCGGCGTATCTGGCCGTGATCGAGCGCAAGACCGCGGTGCTGTTCGCCGCCGCCACGCAACTTGGTGGCCTGCTGGGCGGCCTGTCGGAAACGCAGGTCGCGGCGCTGCGCCGTTACGGCATGCAGCTCGGCTATGCGTTCCAGATCGCCGACGACCTGCTCGACTATGTCAGCGATGCCCGCACCCTGGGCAAGAACATCGGCGATGACCTGGCCGAAGGTAAACCGACCCTTCCGCTGATCTACGCCATGCAGCGCGTCAGCGTGCAGCAGGTACGCGAAATGCGCCATGCGATCGAGCACGGCGGCCTGGATTCACTCGACCACATCATTGCCGCGATCCGCGAATCGGGCGCCATCGAGCGCACCCGCGAATGCGCCATGCGGCACGCACGCGCCGCGCATGAAGCGTTGGCCTCGCTGCCGCCGTCTTCGTATCGGGATGCCTTGGCGTCGCTCGCCGATTACTCGGTGCAGCGCACGTTCTAGCTAGCAGGTTGGGGTGCAAACCCTGATATATCCCCACGCTTTTGCTTTGGAATCCCGGGGAAATCAGGCGGCTGTGTGCTGGTCGATCAAAATCAAAAGATCATGACGTCATTCCGGCGGAAGCCGGAATCCAGTTAAATACGCTGTGCGCAGCACACAAAACCCATGTTGAGTGCTTCGCACGCATCCACACTGGATTCCGGCCTTCGCCGGAATGACGAGCAAAAACGTGGGGATACCTCAGGGTGCAAACCCCAACACCGCCGCCCACACGCGATTCGATGTTGGGGTTTGCACCCCAACCTACCGAACGGCAAGCGCTAGGGCGTGCCGCTGAACGCCGCCCGCAACCAGTCATGCATCAATCGATAGCTGCGTGCCGCCGCGCGCGCATCGTATTTGCAGCCTGCGGAGTTCTCTTCCGTTTCCGTGAAGCAATGCACCGCGTTGCCGAGCACCAGGAATTCCCAGTCCGCCGGGCTGGCGCGCATTTCATCCATGAATTTGTCGGCGTCGGGCATGGTGCCCTTGTCGTCGGCGCCGTTCATTGCCAGCACGCGTGCCTTGATGTTCTTCGCCAGCTCGGGATTGTCGGTGGCCAGGTTGCCATGGAACGACACCACCGCCGCCACGTCCGCACCGCTGCGCGCCAGATCGAGCACGGCCGAGCCGCCGAAGCAGAAGCCGATCGCGGCAAGTTTACTCGCGTTGATCGGCGCGTTCGCCGCATGCGCCTTCAGCTGCGCAAGCGCCTCGTTGATGCGCTTGCGCATCAACGCGCGGTCGCCATACAGCGGCGCCACGGCAGCCTTCGCCTGATCGGCGTTACCGACCTGCGGCCGCACATTCTCGCCATACATATCGGTGAGCAAGATCACGTAATCCTTGCCGGCGATCATTTCGGCTTTCTTGATGGCGATGTCATTTACGCCGAACCAATTCGGCACCATCACCAGGCCAGGGCGCTTGGCGTGGGTGGCGTCGTCATAGATCAACACGCTCTTGAAATGCGTACCGTCCAGGGTCCACTCCACCGGGCGATGCACCATCTTGGCGTGCGCGGCGAAGCTCAGGCCGGCGAGTAATGCGAGACAGACCGCTCGAATGAAACGCATACGTGATTTCCTTTGTGGGAAGAAGCGTTCGTACAATCACAACCCCGCCGCGTGCGCAGCCAAGCGTCGTTTCAATGGCAGCAGGCGATCGACCATGCGCACGCCAAGACCTCGCATCGCCACCCACGGCGCGCCCTGCAACGCATAAATACGCGCAAGCGCATCGAAGCCGTAGGCATCGAGCGTATCAGCGCTGCGGCGGCGGCGCGCATAGCGACGCAATACCTGCGACGAAGCGAAATCGCGGCCCGTGTCGCGGGCAGCCGCCAAGCTGTCGCGCAGTTCGGCAACATCACGCAGACCGAGATTCACGCCCTGCCCGGCCAGCGGATGCACCACGTGCGCTGCATCGCCGAGCAGCACGAAGCGCTCTGCCAGGTAGCGTTCGGCAAGCTGCAGCTTCAAGGGAAACGCGGTACGCGGTGTAGTGGCGGTGATGCGCCCAAGCCGGAAATCGCTGGCGACACCGAGTTCGTCGAGGACCGCCTCGTCGTCCAGCGCCAGCACGCGCCGCGCTTCGTCTTCTGGCAACGACCACACGATGGAACTGCGACCATCCTGCAATGGCAGCAACGCGAGCGGACCGGTGGGCAGAAAACGCTGCCAGCAGGTCTGCGCATGCGGGCGTTCGGTGCTGACGTGCGCCACCACCGCGCGCTGCGTGTAATCGCGGCCGCGCGTGCCGATGCCGGCGCGCTCGCGCAAGGGCGAACCACCGCCATCGGCCGCGACCAGCAGGCGCACCGCCACGCTTTCGCCATCGGCCAAGGCCAGCACCACGCGATCGGATCGCGTTTCGAAATCCTGCACCGCGGCCGGACACAGTCGTTGCACGCCAGCCGCGTCCAGCGCCTGCCACAGCGTCCACTGCACCAGGTTGTTCTCGACGATGTAGCCGAGCTGATCGCGGCCTTCGTCGGCGGCGTCGAAATGGATCGCCGCGCCGTTCTCGGCATCCCACACCTGCATGTGCGCATACGGACAGGCACGCGCATTGCGAATGGACGTCCAGACGTCCAGTTCATCCAGCAATTTGATCGACGACGGCGCGAGGCCGACCACGCGCAGGTCCACGTCGTCCTGCGGCTGCCACGGCGACGGTGGACGCGCTTCCAGCAGGGCGGTGCTGAAGCCCGCGCGGCTCAGTGCGAGCGCCGCGGCGGCGCCCACCATGCCGCCGCCGACCACGGCGATATCCAGCGCCGGCGCGCGGCGTTGCGTTGCGGGAACGGTTCTCATGGCGTGCGCTCCAAAACCGCACGCGGCGGTTCGCCACGGAAACCCATGCCGCGTCGCGCCAGCAACTGCTGCAGCGGCGGCACGCGGTCGTAGGCCAGCAAGGCGAGCGAGCGCAGCGGCGCCAGCAAGGGTTGCGGCATGCAGGCGAAACGCACCAGATCGTGGCTCATCGCCATGGTGCCTTCGCGATCCGGCGCACGGCGTGCGGCGTAATGCTCGAGCAGATCCTGCGCGCCCGGATCGTCGCGGCCGGCGATCAGCTCGGCGAGCGTCAAGGCATCGCGCAAGCCGAGGTTGAAGCCTTGCGCGCCGATCGGATGCACGGTCTGCGCAGCATTGCCTACCAGCACCGCGCGCGACGCGACCAGGTTGCGCGCAGCGACACGCTTGATCACATAGGGGTGACGCTTGCCGGGACGGCTCAGTCGACCCAGCCGCCAGCCGAAGCGCCGTTGCGCGAGCGCGATGAAATCCGCATCGTTCAAGCTCGCCACCTCGACCGCTGTATCCGCATCCACCGTCAGCACGAGGCCGCAGCGGCGTTCGCCCAGCGGCAGCATGGCGATGGGACCTTCGTCGGAAAAACGCTCCCATGCGCGATTGGCGTGATCGCGCTCGGGCGTCACCGTGGATACGAACAGCGTCTGGCGGTAATCGTGCACGTCAGCCTCGATGCCCAGCTGCGCACGCACGAAAGAATCCGTACCGTCCGCGCCGACCAGCAAGGCGGCATCGATATGTTCCGTTCCTTCCGGCGTTTGGATCTGCGCACGCCAGCCGCCGTCGAACTTCTCCAGACCGGTGAGGCTGGCCGGTGCAAGACGCCTCAGCCGGCGACAGCCATCCAGCCGGCGCAGCAAAGCCGCGCCCAGTTCGCGCGCGGGCAAGGTCCAGCCCAACGCATCCACGCCATGCCGGGCGGCATCCAGGCGCGCGCTGCCGAATTCACCCGCGCGACTGACATGGATGTGTCGGATCGGCGTGGCCTGCGCGACGGCGAGCGGCCATACACCGATGGCGTCCAGTCCGTTGACGGTGGCGCGCGCCAGCGCCAGGTTGCGTTCGTCATAGCTGGGTTGGGCGTTCGCGCGCGGTGCGGCGGCTTCCACCAGGGTGACGCGGCATCCGGCCGCATCCAGCGCGATCGCCAGGCTGGCGCCGACCAGGCCGCCGCCGACCACCAGCACGTTGCCTTCGGCTGCAAAGGGGGGGGAAGAGCCTGCCTTCATATTCCAAGTGCCTCGCGTCGCGTTTGAGTGGTCGCCAGGTAGTAACGCGTGGCGCAGCGCCAGACTGGCCGTCTGGCCAAGCCGCGCGCTGCCGCATGGCAGCCACTCGGGCGCAACGCGAGGTGCTTGGGGTATGAAGGCAGGCTCTTGATCATGCGCGGATGATACGCGGTGCCTGCGTCACTCCGCATTGGGCTAAACTGCAACTTTCTTATCAAGCCGTCTGCTTCCCAGGGAGTTCTTCTTCATGGCTACGACACAAACCCAGCGCCTTGGCATCCTTGCTGCGCTCGCCCTGGTGATGGCGGCGACCCGCGTGCATTTGTCGCTGTTTCATCACGACATCTGGGACGCCTCCTGGGGCGTGTTCTTCCTGGCCGGCTTCTGGCTGCGCGGCACTGGCCGCTGGGCGTTCCCGCTGCTGATGGCCGAAGCGGTGCTGGTCGATTACCTGGTCATCACGCACATGGGCATCAGCTTCTGGGATCACTACTGCGTGTCGCTGGGCTACTGGTTCCTTGTTCCCGCCTACGGCGCGCTGTGGATGGGTGGCAGCTGGCTGGCCAGGCAGCAGCGCGGCCTGACGCTTTCCACCCTGGCGCTGGCCGCCGTCGTGCTGCTGGTGAGCGAAACGGCGTGCTACACCATTTCCAATGGCAGCTTCTACTGGCTAAGCGCGCACGTGCCGGCGCCGAAGAGCTTCACGGCGTGGTTCGCCAACTTCGGCGACTGGTACCTGCCGTTCCTCGCCACCACGGCCACCTACGTTGGCCTGGGCGCGGTGCTGCACGTGCTGGCCACGCAGCTTGCGCGTCTGTCGCATGGCGGCGAAGTG
Source organism: Dyella sp. (assembly GCF_051954575.1). Taxonomy (GTDB): domain Bacteria; phylum Pseudomonadota; class Gammaproteobacteria; order Xanthomonadales; family Rhodanobacteraceae; genus Dyella_B. The sequence goes on from NZ_JBQCHP010000107.1 coordinate 84,297, forward strand.
CAACATTGAGCCAGTCATGGGCAATCGTCTTTCCAAGATCTACACCCGCACGGGTGATGACGGCAGCACCGGCCTGGGCGACGGTTCGCGCGTAGCGAAGGATTCGGCGCGCGTCGGCGCCTACGGCACCGTGGATGAGCTCAACAGCACGATCGGCATGGTGCTGGCCTGCGACGGTGTCGGCGAGGACATCCGCGAAACGCTCACCCAGGTGCAGCACGAGCTGTTCGACCTGGGCGGGGAGCTGTGCATTCCCGGCATGGCGATGATCGAGGACGCCGACATCGATCGCCTGGAGCAGGTGCTGGATCGCTTCAACGATCCGCTGCCGCCGCTGAAGGATTTCATCCTGCCGGGCGGTGGCATGGCCGCTTCGTGCTGCCACCTGGCGCGCACGGTATGCCGCCGCGCCGAGCGCGAAGTGATCGCCCTGGGCCGGGTCGAAGCGATCCGGCCGCAGGCGCAGCGCTATCTCAATCGCCTGTCCGACCTGCTGTTCGTGCTGTGCCGAGTACTGGCGCGCGGCAGCGGCCATGGCGAAGTGCTGTGGCAGCATGAGCGTCGCCGCAAGCCCGCTGCCGGCTGAGTTGGCGCATGCTGCAGCTGTTCACCCATAGCGTCTGCCTGCAGCACGATCCCGGTCCGGGCCATGCCGAATCGCCGGCGCGCCTGCGCGCGGTGCTGGAGGCGCTGGACCAGGACCGCTTCGCCACCGTGGACCGCATCGAAGCGCCGCGCGCCACGCGCGAGCAGTTGCTGCGCGTCCACACTCCGGCCCATGTCGACCGTATCCTGGCGATCACGCCCGAATCGGACACGGTGCGGCTGGACGAAGACACCCTGATGTCCCCCGCCTCGGCCGAAGCCGGCCTGCGTGCGGCGGGTGCCGTCGTGGCCGCCGTGGATGCGGTGATGACAGGCCAGGCCCTGCGCGCGTTCTGCGCGGTGCGTCCGCCCGGCCACCACGCCACGCCCAATACCGCGATGGGCTTCTGCCTGTTCAACAACATCGCCGTGGGCGCCGCGCATGCCTTGGCTGCGCATGGCCTGAAACGGGTGGCGATCGCCGATTTCGATGTGCATCACGGCAACGGCACACAGGACATCTTCCAGCGCGAATCGCGCGTGCTCTTCATTTCCACGCACCAGCAGCCGCTGTATCCAGGCACCGGCGGCGCGGACGAGCACGGTGTGGGCAACATCATCAACGCACCGCTTTCGCCTGGCGAAGGTTCGTACGAATTCCGCACCCTGTGGAGCGACGTGCTGCTGCCCCGCCTGCATGCGTTCAAGCCGCAACTGGTACTGGTCTCGGCCGGCTTCGACGCTCACCAGCGCGATCCGCTGGCCAATCTTGAGCTGCAGGCCGAGGACTATGCCTGGATCACCGAGCGCCTGGTCGATCTGGCGCATGCGCACGCCGGCGGCCGGCTGGTCTCCACGCTGGAAGGCGGCTATGACCTGCAGGCGCTGGCCGCCAGCGCCAGTGCACACGTCAGTGCCTTGATGGAGTAGGGGTGCAAACCCCAAAAGCATGGCGACGTTGAGGTTTGCACCCCAGCCTATGGGGATAGCCCATGCTGGTCGGGCTGGAAATCCAGCGCCACCGAATTGATGCAATAGCGCAGGCCGGTCGGCTTGGGGCCATCCGGAAAAACGTGCCCCAGGTGCGAGTCGCAGACCGCGCAGCGCACTTCCGTGCGGTTCATGCCATGGCTGGCGTCAGGCGCCAGGCCCACCGCGCTGCGCTTGATCGGCTGGAAGAAGCTCGGCCAACCGGAACCGGATTCGTATTTGGCTTCGGACGCGAACAGCGGCGCGTGGCAGGCGGCGCATACGTAGGCGCCCGCTTCCTTGTGCTTGCACCACTTGCCGCTGAAAGGCGGCTCGGTGGCCGAACAGCGGCAAACCGCGTACTGCTCCGGCGTCAAGGTCGCGCGCCATTGCTCGTCGGACTTGTAGGGCTTGTGCTGGTTCATGCGCTTCCTCGTTACGGATGCGTGCCGTCGACAGGGCCTTTCTGATAGCTTAACGCCCCTTCGTCGCCGATTGATTGCCTCCGTGAAGCCCAAGAGCCTCTCGCCCTCGCGTTCTCTGCCTCCACGCCGCCTGCTAGCAATCGCTGCTGCCGCTGCCCTGTTCAGCAGCCAGGGCGTCCATGCCTCGTCCCAGACCAAGCATCCGAAGGCCACGCTCGACGGCACCGAAGTGATCTGCCCGCTCGGCAGCTTCATCTGCCCGCCGCGTCCGGACAACTTCGCGCTGTGCAAGCCCAACGGCATGCTGGAATTCTACGATCCGTTCCTGAGCAAGGATTCGTCCCTGCGCGCATCGGCCAGCACCCAGGTGTGGGCCGACCATGTCGAGAGCCCCGACCAGGTCACCTATCACCTGAGCGGCCACGTCAAAACCGTGCGCGCCGACCAGGAACTGCACGCGGACGCCGCCGACTACAACAGCGACACCACCGATTACGACGCGCGCGGCAACGTGCATTACCAGGAAGCCACGCACCTGGTGTCGGCCGACCACATCACCGGCAATACCGACAACAGCACGGGCCTTGCGACCGGCGCGGTGCGCTACCAGATGCTCGATTCGCACGGCAACGGCACTGCGGTGCGCGCGGAAATGCTGGATGCGGACCGCAACCGCTACTCGATGGCCACCTATTCCACCTGCGACATCGGGCGGCATATCTGGGAAATCCGCGCCAAGCAGATCGACACCGACGACACCACCGGCCGCGGCATCGCGCACAGCGCCACGATGAGCATGTACGGCGTGCCGTTCTTCTATTTCCCGTGGATGAGCTTTCCGCTCAGCAACCAGCGCCAGAGCGGCTTCCTGTATCCGTATTTCGAGCACACCGGCCGTGCGGGCTACCAGTTCCGCATTCCGTACTACTTCAACCTGGCGCCCAATTACGACGCCACCATTACGCCGCGCTATTACACCCAGCGCGGCGCGATGCTGTCCGGCGAGTTCCGCTACCTGTTCTCCAGGACCAGCGGCGAGTTCCAGTTCGAATTCCTGCCGCGCGACAACTACAACGACCAGAAGCTCACCTCCACCTCGATCGATACGCAGGGCCAGCAGCGATATCTCTACCGCATCGTCAACAACACCAGCGTATTGCCGGGCTGGTCGCTGAACACGAATATCAATCGCGCCTCGGACCAGAATTACCTGCGCGACTTCGGCAATGACCTGTTCTCGATCTCCACCGCGCTGCTGTACTCCAGCGTGTATCTCAACGGCTCGGGCAACTGGTGGAGCGCGTCGGTCGGCGGCGATATGTGGCAGAACGTGGATCCGTCGCAGTCCAACGGCGTGGAACCGTACAAGCGCCTGCCGCGCGCCACCTTCAACATGGATATCCCGTTCGCGCGCTGGTACGACGTCGGCATGACCAGCGAAGCGGTGAAGTTCCACAAGTTCAACCAGGTGGAAGGCGCGCGCGTCGACCTGTATCCATACGTCGATGCTGATTTCCAGGGGGCGGCCTGGTTCATTCGGCCCAAGCTGGCCTACCGCTACACCGGCTATTCGCTCGACAGCGGCTATCAGCGCTACAGCTATTTCGGCCAGCTCGGCAGCGGCACCACGCCGTTCACGCAGAGCAACCCGAGCCGCTCGTTGCCGGTCGTCAGCCTGGACCAGGGCCTGATCTTCGAACGCAGCACTTCGCTGTTCGACACGCACTACACGCAAACACTGGAGCCGCGGCTGTACTACCTGTACGTGCCGTACCGCAACCAGAACAACCTGCCGCTGTTCGATACCATGCCGATGTCGTTCGACGACTGGATGCTGTTCGCGCCCAACCAGTTCTCCGGCGCCGATCGCCAGATGAATGCGAACAATCTCACCGCCGCGGTCACCACGCGCCTGCTCGACGACGGCGGCGTGGAGCGGCTCTCGGCCACCTTCGGCCAGATCCGCTACTTCACTCCGCAAAAGGTGCAGGTGCCGTGCACCATCGTTTCCAACAGCACTGTCGCCGGCTGCACCGCCACCACCGACTGGCGCGGCTCGGACTACGTGACCGAGCTCAGCACCCAGCTCAACGACCAGTGGACCGCCAGCACCGAGTATCTGTGGAACCCCAACTCCCGCCGCACTGACCTGGGCACCTTCGCGCTGCAGCGCCGGCTGGGCTTCGACGGCATCCTCAACTTCTCCTACCGCTATCGCCGCGGGCTGGTGGAACAATATCAGGCCTCGGCGGTCTATCCGCTCACGGAACGCTGGCGCCTGATCGGCGAGTGGACCTACTCGATGATGGACAAGCGCACCGTGGAAGCCCTGGCCGGCGTGCAGTACGAAGGATGCTGCGTGAAGGTCAGCATGGTGGCCCGCCACTACGTCACCGGCTACTACGGCGTGGTCGCCACGCTGCCTCCGGGGCAGACCGCGCCGCGCAGCGACACGGCCGTCATGTTCCAGTTGGAATTCAAGGGCCTGGGCACTTTCAGCGGCCAGACGGAGAGCGTGCTGCGGCGTGATATCCTTGGCTATCAATAAGCGCGTTCCGGCCGGTTTTGGGCGCGCCCTCGGAAAAGCGGCCGCCCCGGCTGGTTTTTGAGCAATACCGTCACCAACCCCTTCGCCCCCGGGCGACAGAAGGCTGTTCACTGATGAAGCAGATTTTTGCGATGTTCCTGCTGACGATCGTCATGGCGATCCCGTCGCTGGCCCAGGCCCAGTTCCTGGCGCCGCAGGATTCGAACTCCGGACAGCAGCCGATCGACCGTATCGTCGCCGTCGTCGAAGACGAGGTGATCCTGCAGAGCGAACTCAACGACGCCGTCGCCGCGATCCAGCAGCAATACGCCAACCAGCCGGGCCAGCTGCCGCCGATCGACGTGCTGCGCCGGCAGGTGCTCGACCGCCTGATCCTGATGAAGCTGCAGTTGCAGCGCGCCGACGAACAGGGCATCCGCGTGTCCGATGCCGACGTCGACCAGGCCGTGCAGGCCGTGGCCGCCCAGAACAAGATGAGCCCCGACCAGTTGCGTGCCGCCGTCGAACAGAGTGGCATGAGCTACGCCGCCTACCGCCAGCAGTTGCACGATCAGTTGGTGGTGCAGAAGCTGCACGAGAACGTGGTGCGCAGTTCCGTGTCGGTGACCGAAAGCGAAATCAACAACCTGCTCAACAGTCCCAGCTACAAGGCCGGTGAAGTGCATCTGGCGCATATCCAGATCAGCATCCCCGGCGGCGCCTCCGCCGCGGATATCGATACCGCGCAGAAGAAGGCCGAGCAGGCACTAGCCGCCATCAAGGGCGGCATGCCGTTCAAGGCCGCGGCGATCCGCTTCTCCGACGCGCCGGACGCGCTGGATGGTGGCGACCTGGGCTGGCGCCGCATGGACGAGGTGCCGCCGGCGTTCGTCGATGCCATCAGCAGCCTCAAGCCCGGCGACGTCAGCGGCATCCTGCATGGCCCGACCGGCTTCCACATTCTGCAGTTGGTTGACCAGCGCGCGCAGTCCAAGCAGATGGTTACCGAGTACCACGCCCGCCAGATCCTGATCCGCCCCAGCGAGCTGCTCTCGCCCACGCAGGCGCAGCAGAAGGCGCAGGACCTCTACAACCGCATCGTCAACAAGCACGAAGACTTCGCCAAGCTGGCGAAGGACAACTCCAATGACGACACCACTGCCAATGCCGGCGGTGACATGGGCTGGTTCCAGCAGGGCGACTGGGGCACGCTGATCGGCCAGAAGCTTGCCGACATGAAGGATGGCGAGGTCGCGCAGCCGTTCCAGAGCGAAGCGGGCTGGCACGTCCTGCAGCGCCTGGGCACGCGCAACAGCGACATGACCAACGAGATCGCACGCAACCAGGCGCGCCAGGCCATCGGCAACCGCAAGGCGGACCAGGCCTACGACGACTTCCTGCGCGATCTGCGCTCCAGTTCCTACGTGAAGATTCTCGCGCCGGAACTGGAAGAGCCTGCCGCCGACAACAACAGCAAGGCGTCGTCGTAATGGCGATGCCGCGCGGGTAAGCCATGGCCACGCTCGTGCTGCCGCGGCTCGCCCTTACCGCCGGCGAGCCGGCGGGTGTCGGTCCGGAGTTGCTCGTTCGATTGGCCGCCACGTCGTTGGCGGCCAATTTCGTTGCGATCACCGATCGCGCCCTACTCGAACGTGCCGCCGCGCGTTGCGCCACATCCGTTCGCCTGATCGACGATGATGGCGAAGCCATCACCGAGCGACCGCCCGGCGTGTTGCGCGTGCGCCACATGCCGCTCGCCGCCACCGAAGCGCCCGGCCGGCCCGATCCGCATAATGCCCGCCATGTGCTGGCCACCTTGAGCGAAGCGGCAAGCGGCAGCATGGCCGGGCGCTACGCTGCCGTCGTGACGGCACCACTGCAGAAATCCTCGATCAACGAAGCCGGCATTCCCTTCCGCGGCCACACGGAGTTTTTCGCCGAACAAAGCCGCGCCGAGGTCGTGATGATGCTGGCCAGCCCCGAATTGCGCGTAGCGCTGGCCACCACGCACTTGCCGTTGCACGCCGTATCGGCCGCCATCGATGCCCAATCGCTGGAACGCACCCTGCGCATCGTGCACCAGGAGCTGCGGGCGAAATTCGGTTTCGCTGCACCGCGCATCGCCGTGCTCGGCCTCAATCCGCACGCCGGCGAAAGCGGCCATATCGGGCACGAAGAAATCGACACGATCATTCCGGTGATGGACAAGCTGCACCAGGAAGGCATGCAGTTGCTTGGGCCCGTTCCCGCCGATACCGCCTTCGTGCCCGCGCAGCGCGCGCGCTACGACGCGGTGCTGGCGATGTATCACGACCAGGCATTGCCGGTGCTGAAAAGCGAAGCCTTCGATCGCACGGTGAACATCACCCTTGGCCTGCCCTTCATCCGCACCTCGGTCGATCACGGCACCGCGCTGGATCTCGCCGGCACCGGCAAGGCCGATCCCGCCAGCCTGATCGCCGCGGCGCGCATGGCGCTGGACCTGGTCACGCGCAGCGCCGCCGACAAAACCTCATGAATGCTCCTGCCCGCCCCAAGAAAAGTTTCGGCCAGCACTTTCTGCACGAGCGCCGTTATATCGATCGCATCGTCTCCGTCATCGCACCCCGCGCGGAAGATTTCCTGGTGGAAATCGGACCCGGCGAAGGCGCGCTCACCTTTCCGCTGCTCGCCGCTGCCGGCAAGCTCACGGCGATCGAACTCGATACCGATCTGATTCCAACCCTCGAGGCCAAAGCGGCAAGCGTCGGCGCATTGTCGATCGTGCATGCCGACGTGCTGAAGGTGGACTTCACCGCGATGGCGCAGCGTGCGGGCGTCGCGCGACTGCGCATCGCGGGCAATCTGCCGTACTACATTTCCAGCCCCATCCTGTTTCATTGCGTCGACCATGCCGCGGCGATTGCCGACATGCACTTCATGTTGCAGAAGGAAGTGGTCGATCGCATGGCAGCCGAACCTGGCAGCAAAGTGTATGGACGTCTATCTGTCATGCTGCAGCTCGCGTGCCGCGTGGAGCCGTTGTTCGACGTGCCGCCCGGCGCGTTCCGGCCGCCGCCGAAAGTGGATTCCTCGGTGGTGCGCCTCGTGCCCTTGCCGGCGGATGCGCGGCACGATGCCGATCCCGCACGTTTGCATGCCGTGGTGAAAGCGGCCTTCGCACAGCGCCGCAAGACACTCGGCAATGCGTTGCGCCAGCTAATGGATGCCGACGCCATCCGCTCGGCCGGCATCGATCCAAAGGCGCGCGCGGAAGTGCTGGCGCCGATGGACTTTGTGGCGCTAGCCAAGCTGCGGGACGCATAAATCGTCGAATATCTGGGCCTTCGCGTACCGCGCTCGCCGTTGCCGGCAGGTAATCGACGAGCCCGCGTCCCGCAACGAGTCCCGCTACAATGCGGACCATGAAAGCCAAAACCCCCTACACGATCGACGTGCGGGTGCAGACCCGTTTCGTTCCCGATCAATCCGCCCCCAACGAGAATCGCTACGTCTTCGCCTACACGATCAAGCTGCACAATGCCGGATTCGTGCCCGCGCGCCTGCTCACCCGTCACTGGGTGATCACGGACGCCAATGGCAAGGTGGAGGAGGTGTTCGGCGAAGGCGTGGTGGGTGAACAACCGTGGATGCGTCCGGGCGACGATTACGAGTACACCTCCGGCGCGGTGCTGGAAACGGCCGTCGGCACCATGCAGGGCAGCTACCAGATGGTGGCCGACGACGGCACGCGCTTCGAAGCGCCGATCCCGGCTTTCACGCTGTCCATCCCCCGCACGCTGCATTGATCGAGGATCCGCTCATGACAGGCGCGCGGCAGAGCTTCGAGGTGATGCGCTGATGGCCACCTACGCAATCGGCGACATCCAGGGTTGCTATCCGGAGCTGCAGCGTCTGCTGGACAAGCTGCGCTTCGATCCGGCCGGCGATCGGCTATGGTTCTGCGGGGACCTGGTCAATCGCGGCGGGCAGTCGCTGGAAACGCTGCGGCTGGTGTATTCGTTGCGCGACAACTCGGTAGTCACGCTCGGCAATCACGATCTCAGCCTGCTCGCCATCGGCCAGCGCAAGCAGGATGCGCAGGCGCGCGTGAATCCGGAGCTGCGCGAAGTGTTGTTCGCGGAAGACGCGTCCACCCTGCTCGACTGGCTACGCACGCAGAAGCTGCTGCATCATGATGAAACGATCGGCTGGACGATGGTGCATGCCGGCCTTGCGCCGAGCTGGACGCTTCGGCAGGCGCAACGTTGCGCCTCGGAAATCGAGCGCGAGCTGGCCAGCCCGCGTCATCCGCGCCTGCTGAAGAATCTTTTCGGCAACCGGCCCGCGGCATGGAGCAGTCGCCTGCAAGGCATCGAGCGCATGCGCGCGTCGATCAATACGCTTACGCGCATGCGCTATTGCGACGTCAACGGCCGCATCGATTTCGAAGGCAAGGGCGCGCCCGGCACGCAGAAGCCCGGCATGTATCCATGGTTTGAAGTGCCCGGCATGCGCAAACGCGACAACCGCATCGTATGCGGTCACTGGTCGGCGCTCGGGCGTTTTGCAGGCTTGGGGATCTACGGCATCGATACCGGATGCGTATGGGGCGGCAAGCTCACCGCGCTGCGGCTGGATAGCGAAGAGCCGCAGTACATCACGGTGGATGCAGAACCGCATCGCAAGCGCACGCCTGGCGCGGATTGACGTAGGTTGGGGTGCAAAACCCCAACGTCGCCTTCTACACGGACATGCGGGAGTTGGGGTTTGCACCCCAACCTACGATCAGTTCAACTGCCCGTGGCAGTGCTTGTACTTCTTGCCCGAACCACACGGGCATGGATCGTTGCGGCCCACTTTCGGACCGTTGACCAGCGGTTCCACGGTCGCGGCCTCGGACTGCATGGCGGGTGCATCCATGCCGAGCGCGCCGCCCGCCGGGGCACCGCCGCCGGTGGTCTGCATCTGGCGCGCCAGGCGTTCGGCCATGCGCTGCTGCTCGGCTTCCATCGCGGCGACTTCTTCTTCACTGCGGATGCGGATGCGCGCCAGCATCTGGATCACTTCGGTCTTGATGCGCGCCAACATCTGCGAGAACAGCTCGAAGGACTCGCGCTTGAACGCCTGCTTGGGATCCTGCTGCGCATAGCCGCGCAGATAGATGCCCTGGCGCATGTAATCCATGCTCGAGAGATGTTCCTTCCAGGCGTTGTCCAGCACGCTCAGCATGATGTGCTTTTCGAGCTGGCGCATGGTGTCGGCGCCAATTTGCTTTTCCTTGGCCTGGAACATTTCCTCGACCAGCGCGCGCACGTGCTCCAGCACGGTACCGGCATCGGCTTCTGATTGCTGTTCCAGCCAGGACTTGAGCTCGGCGGAGATGCCGAAGTCGCTTTCCAGCTCACGCTCCAGGCCGGCGATGTCCCACTGCTCGTCGATGCTGTCGGCCGCCACATAGCGGCGCACCAGGTCGGTGACCACGTCTTCGCGGATGTCGGCGATGGTGGCGGAGACTTCTTCCTCTTCCAGCAGCTCGTCGCGCTGGCGATAGATCACCTTGCGCTGGTCGTTGGCGACATCGTCGTATTCGAGCAGGTTCTTGCGGATGTCGAAGTTGTGCTGCTCGACCTTGCGCTGCGCCTTTTCGATCTGGCGGCTGATCATGCGGTCTTCCAGCGCTTCGTCTTCCTTCATGCCGAAGCGCTTCATCCAGCGCACCAGGCCTTCGCCGCCGAAGATGCGCAGCAGGTTGTCCTGCAGCGACAGGTAGAAGCGCGAGGAACCCGGGTCGCCCTGGCGACCGGAACGGCCGCGCAGCTGGTTGTCGATACGGCGCGATTCGTGACGCTCGGTGCCGACGATGTGCAGGCCGCCGGCGGTGATGACCTGCTCGTGGCGCTTTTGCCATTCGGACTTGACGCGTGCGCGATCGACCTCGCTGGCGTCCTCGCCCAGCGCGTGCAGCGCCGCTTCCAGGCTGCCGCCCAGCACGATGTCGGTGCCGCGACCGGCCATGTTGGTGGCGATGGTGACGGCGCCCGGCATGCCGGCCTGCGCCACGATGTGCGCTTCGCGCTCGTGCTGCTTGGCGTTGAGCACTTCGTGCGGAATCTTTTCCTTGTTCAGCAGGCCGGACAGGAGTTCGGATACGTCGATCGACGCCGTACCGACCAGCACCGGCTGACCGCGCTTGTGGCAGTCGCGGATGTCCTCGATCACCGACTTGTACTTCACGTCCTGGCTGAGGAACACCATGTCCGCGTTGTCTTTGCGGATCATCGGCTTGTGGGTGGGGATCACCACCACTTCCAGGCCGTAGATCGTCTGGAACTCATACGCTTCGGTGTCGGCCGTACCGGTCATGCCGGCCAGCTTCTTGTACATGCGGAACAGGTTCTGGAAAGTGACCGTGGCCAGCGTCTGGTTCTCGCGCTGGATCGGCACACCTTCCTTCGCTTCCACCGCCTGGTGCAGGCCGTCGGACCAACGACGACCCGGCAGGGTACGGCCGGTGAATTCGTCCACGATGATCACTTCGCCGTCGCGCACGATGTAGTCGACGTCGCGCTGATAGATCGCATTGGCGCGCAGCGCGGCGTTGAGGTGGTGCACGATGGCCAGGTTGCGCGCGTCGTACAGGCTGCTTTCCGGGTCGATCACTTTGGCTTGCTGCAGCAGTTCTTCTGCGTGCTGCATGCCTTCTTCGGAGAGATGCACCTGCTTCTGCTTCTCGTCGACCCAGTAGTCGCCTGGGCCATCTTCCACTGCTTGGCGGGTCATGCGCGGCACGATCTTGTTCACCGCGATGTATAGCTGCGGGGAATCCTCGGCCGGACCGGAGATGATCAGCGGGGTGCGCGCTTCGTCGATGAGAATGGAGTCCACTTCGTCGACGATGGCGTAGTGCAGGCCGCGCTGCACGCGCTGGTCTTTGGACAGCGCCATGTTGTCGCGCAGGTAGTCGAAGCCGTATTCGTTGTTGGTGCCGTAGGTGATGTCAGCGGCGTAGGCCGAATGCTTGTCGGCGTGATCCATGCCCGGATACACCACGCCCACGCTCATGCCGAGGAAGTTGTAGAGCTTGCCCATCTGCGCGGCGTCGCGCTTGGCCAGGTAGTCGTTGACGGTGACGACGTGGGTGCCCTTGCCTTCCAGCGCGTTCAAGTACACCGGCGCGGTCGCCACCAGCGTCTTGCCTTCGCCGGTACGCATTTCGGCGATCTTGCCCATGTGCAGCACCATGCCGCCGATCAGCTGCACGTCGTAGTGGCGCATGCCGAGCACGCGCTTGGCGCCCTCGCGCACCACGGCAAAGGCTTCCGGCAATAACTTGTCGAGCGACTCGCCGTCGGCGATGCGCTGCTTGAATTCGTCGGTCTTGCCGCGCAGGGCCTCGTCGCTGAGCTTCTCGTACTCAGGTTCCAGCGCATTGATGCGCGCGACGGTTTTGGACAGCTGGCGCAGTACTCGATCGTTACGGCTGCCAAAGAGGCTCGTCAGGGCACGGTTAAGCATCGATCTTCCGGATCAGGAAATGGGGATGTCCGCCAGGCGGTAAGTCCCGCCGGACAAAGGCTTGATGATACTAGGGTCCGCCGGGTATCCCAAACGCGGGAACGCCCGTGGACGGGAATCGTGAATCGTCAATCGGGAATAGTGGGAAACCCGTATGCCGCAGGTTTGCGGCGCACCTGCCTTTAACGATTCCCGATTCCCTATTCGCGATTCCCGCCCCAAGGGGTGGCGGTACGGCGGCCCGCTTTCAAGGGTGCCGCCGATAGTGAACTGCGCTTGGCTCAGCGATGGTTCTTCACGTATGCCAACGGATTGACCACGCGGCCGTTGTACCAGACCTCGAAATGCACGTGCGAGCCGGTGGAACGGCCGGAAGAGCCGGCCTGGGCGATCTCCTCGCCCACGCGCACGTGCTGGCCGGGACGCACCAACAGCTTGCTGTTGTGCGCATAGCGCGTCATGTAGCCGTTGCCGTGGTCGATTTCCACCACGTTGCCGTAGCCGCTACGAACGCCGGCGTAGGTGACCATGCCTTCGGCCACCGTGCGCACCTGGCTGCCATAAGGCACGGCGATGTCCAGACCGGTATGGCGGGCGGCAAGACCGTCGAAGGGATCGGCACGCGTGCCAAAGTACGAGGAAATGTAACCGTCCGCCGGCATGCCGGTGGGTTTCAAGTTGGAATCGATGCGCGCGTTCATCAACAGGCTCTGCATCGCTTTCAGTTGCGCCTGCTGGGTTTCGAACTGCGTGGCCAGTTGGCTGATGCCGACGTCCAGCGTTTGCGGCAATGCGTAGGCGCCGCTGCCGTCCGTCACCTCGACGCCACCGACCGGCGGCGGCTGGTCAAAGTTGAATTCGTTGCTATCGAGCTTGCCGACCTGCACCAGGCGCTCGCCCAGCGCGTTGATGCGGGTGGCCTGGGCCTGTAACTGGCCAAGCTTGATGGCGAGCGCATCGAGCTGCCGGTGCGCGTCTTCGCGCAGGTCGCCCAGCTGCTTGTCCTGCATCTTCACCTGCTGGTGCAGCGCGTTGATCTCGGCCAAGGCGCGATCGCGCGGGCTGGCCACCGCCAATGCCACGCCGGCGCCGATGCTTGCCAGGGCGAGCACGATCGCCGCTCCGATGCTCCATACACGCCAACGCAGATGCGGGTGGGTGAAGTCCAAGGTTTTGGGCACCTTCCCTGCGCGTGAGACGAGTATGATTTGCATGTCGTTACCGGTTTAAAGTTTTACTTATGCAGCGCGACGTTCCCGCCTCTCTCCGCACCGGCCATGGGCCCCGCCCCATCACCGATGTCGGTCCTGTCGCTGCGCTGGCCAAACAGGCCGGCAAGCTCGAGGCGTTGGACCGCGCACTACGCCAGACGTTGTCATCGCCCCTGCGCGAGCAGGTGAGATTCGCCAATTTCCGCGGCGACCGTCTTGTCTTCCTGGCTTCCTCGCCGGCCTGGGCATCGCGCCTGCGTCTGCAACAGACACAGATCCTCGCTGCCGCACGCGCCATCGGCGCGAATGCCAGCTCAATCACCGTGAAAGTGGCCCCCCTTCCTCCGCCTGACCCACAGCCGGAGCAATCAAAACCGCTTTCGCCTGCCGCGGCGCTTCATCTGAAGGCTGCCGCAGGTTCCATCAACGACCCCGAATTGCGGGCAATGTTCCTGGAGCTGGCGTCCGTCGCCGAAACCGCGAATTCCACCTCACCCGCAACGCCCTGAGCTGCAGACGTCATATCCGAGGCAAGGCACGCAATCGCCTGCTCCGGTGCGGAGGCGGTTTTATACCACGGCATGGCCTACCCAGGTCTCTATGACCTGTGGTGATAACGTGAACCCCGGGACGAGGAAAGCGTGATTTCGATCACAAAAATGAACAGACCGAGTCCAAGGGACTCGGTCTGGGGTAGGGGTTAACCCGTTTTGAAGGTTTTCAGATCGCCTGGGCCGGATGGGCGTAGGAGATGGGGGCGGTGGCCGGATCGTCCTGGTAGCTGACTTCTTCCCACGCGGAGGCGTCGGCCATCAGCGTGCGCAGCAGCTTGTTGTTCAACTCGTGACCGGATTTGTGCGCGTAGTAGGCGCCGATCAGGCTGTGGCCGAGTAGATACAGATCTCCGATCGCATCGAGGATCTTGTGCTTGACGAATTCGTCTTCGTAACGAAGACCGTCTTCGTTGAGCACGCGGTAGTCGTCGAGCACCACCGCGTTGTCCATCGAACCGCCGAGCGCGAGATTGTGTTCGCGCAGCATCTCGATGTCGCGCATGAAGCCGAAGGTGCGTGCGCGGCTCACTTCCTTCACGAACGAGGTGGTGGAGAAGTCGATCTCGGCGCGCGAGGTGCGCCTGGAGATGATCGGGTGGTTGAACTCGATCGAGAAACCGACCTTGAAGCCCTCAAACGGCTCGAAACTGGCCCATTTGTCGCCTTCCTGCACCTTCACCGGCTTCTTGATGCGGATGAAGCGCTTCGGCGCGGACTGTTCTTCGATACCGGCCGATTGCAGCAGGAATACGAAGGGACCGGCACTGCCGTCCATGATCGGTACTTCCGGCGCGGAAAGATCGACGTAAGCATTGTCGATGCCCAAGCCCGCCATCGCCGACAGCAAGTGTTCCACGGTTGAAACACGTACGTCGCCATTGACCAGCGTGGTGGACAAACGCGTGTCACCCACGTGGTCGGGACGCGCGTGGATCTCGACCGGAGGATTGAGATCGGTGCGACGAAAAACGATGCCGGTGTTCGGCGCCGCCGGACGCAGCGTCATATAGACCTTGTCGCCGGTATGCAGACCGACGCCGGTGGCACGGATGATGTTCTTCAACGTACGCTGCTTAATCATTTATTGGGTACCTATAGGGGCAGCAGCCAATTCAAGCTGGGATGCTAACACAGTCTTAACCTGCGGAAAAACAAACCGTACCGTATCGAACGGACAATCCTTCATTTTCCTTTCATCAAATAATGCGAGTCATTCGCATCCCGATGCTGCAAGCACTATAGGTAGATCAAGCACTTGCGACTCGACACAGAACCCCGGCCGGGGACGGGAAGATCCGGCAACGGGATTCTGGACCGGTGAGGCGGCTCCAAAAGCCCACTTCACCCGTCGTGCGCCATCCTTAAGTTCGCACTGCCTATCGCATTCAACGCATGAACGCGACGCCAGCCGACTTGCGATGTTCCCCTTATCACGGCCGGCATTCCGGCGGCAATCAGGCAGCGGACAGGGAGGATACCCTCCTCGCCCGGCACAGGGAACATGGACAAGTTAATGCGTCGTTAGTTCATACGCTCTCTACGTTTTCACATAATGAGTGCCTCTTAGTCGGCCTGACGGCGCAAAAACGCCGGAATGTCGAGGTAGTCGAAGCTCGGGTCGGCGCTCTTGGACGGGCCTTCGCCCCCGCGCGGGTTGCTGGCCGCCAGTTCCGGCTGGGCGTAATCGACCACTTCGTTGCCGGTGCCGGTGCGCAGCACCATCGGGCGCGGACGCTGGCGCATCTCCACCTGCTGGGTAGCAACCGGGCGCACCGACTGGCGGGCCGTCGCACGGTTGAGGCCGGTGGCCACCACCGTCACGCGCACGTCGTCCTGCATTTCCGGATCCAGCGAGGTGCCGATCACCACCGTGGCGTCTTCGCTGGCGAAATCGTGAATGATGCGGCCGATTTCATCGAACTCGCGCATGGTGAGGTTCGGACCGGCGGTGACGTTGACCAGGATGCCGCAGGCGCCATTGAGGTTGACATCTTCCAGCAGCGGGTTGTTGATCGCCGCTTCGGCTGCCGCCTGCGCGCGGTCGTCGCCACGAGCGGTGCCCGAACCCATCATCGACAGGCCCATTTCGCTCATCACCGTGCGCACGTCGGCGAAGTCGACGTTGATCAGGCCCGGGCTGGTGATCAGGTCGGCAATGCCCTGCACCGCGCCCTGCAGCACGTCGTTGGCGGCCTTGAACGCATTGAGCAGCGTCACTTCGCGGCCCAGCACCGAGAGCAGCTTCTCGTTCGGCACGGTGATCAGCGAATCGACGTGCTGGGAGAGATCCTCGATGCCCTTCAACGCCACCTGCATGCGGCGACGGCCTTCGAACGGAAACGGCTTGGTAACCACCGCGACCGTCAGGATGCCTTTCTCTTTGGCGAGCTGGGCAACCACCGGCGCCGCGCCCGTACCGGTGCCGCCGCCCATGCCGGCGGTGATGAACACCATGTCCGCGCCTTCGAGCATTTCCTCGATGCGCTCGCGATCTTCCAGCGCGGCCTGGCGGCCCACTTCCGGATTGGCGCCTGCGCCCAGGCCCTTGGTGACGTTGGCGCCCAGTTGCAGATGCATGCGCCCGCCGCAGCCTTTCATGGCCTGCGCGTCGGTGTTGGCGACGACGAAATCGACGCCGTCGATGTTGGAGTTGAGCATGTGCGCAACCGCGTTGCCGCCGCCGCCGCCCACGCCAATGACTTTGATCACCGCATTCGGTGCCAGTTTTTCGACCAGTTCAAACATTTCCCGTCCTCCGTAGAGCTTTCGTTGTCGTTGTAACCGCGGTTCGACTCCTGCCTCGCCGTGGTGGTGAGCGAACCTCCATTCGCCCGAGCTGCGCCTCCTGCGCCGCCTAACCCTTTCGTTTCTAGAAATTCTTGGTGATCCAGGTACGCAACTTGTCGACCAGCCCGCCGACGCTGCCGCCGGCCGGTCCGCTCGCACGCATGCCGCCGGAGCGCGCACCGTGCAACAGCAGGCCCACGCCGGTGGAATGCAACGGATTGGCGATCACTTCGCCCAGGCCCACCACGTGCTGCGGCACGCCGATGCGCACCATCTTGTGGAAGATCTCTTCGGCCAGTTCCAGCGCGCCTTCCATGCGCGAGGCGCCACCGGTGAGCACCACGCCCGCGGCGACCAGGCTGTCGTATCCGGAACGGCGCAGTTCGTCCTGTACCATCTCGAAGATTTCCTCGTAGCGCGCCTGCACGCTCTGCGCGAGCGACTGCCTCGCCAGACGGCGCGGCGGACGATCGCCCACGCTCGGCACCTGGATGGTTTCTTCCGCATGCGCCAGCTGCGCCAGCGCGCAGGCATACTTGATCTTGATTTCCTCGGCGTGCGCGGTCGGCGTGTGCACGCCATAGGCGATGTCGTTGGTGACCTGGTCGCCGCCCACCGGCAGCGACTTGGTGTAGCGGATCGCACCCTGCGTGTAGATGGCGATATCGGTGGTGCCGGCGCCGATATCGACCAGGCACACGCCCAGCTCGCGTTCGTCGTCGGTCAGCACCGACTTCGCGCTGGCGACGGCGGAGGGCACCAACTCATCGACGGACAAGCCGCAGCGCTGGATGCACTTGCTGATGTTCTGTACCGCCGCGGCCGCACCGGTGACCAAGTGCACCGAGGCTTCCAGGCGCACGCCGCTCATGCCGACCGGCGAGCGGATGCCGTCCTGGCCGTCGATGCGGTATTCCTGTGACTCTTTATATAAGACCTTGCGGTCGGCCGGGATCGCCACCGCGCTGGCCGCTTCCAGTACCTGGTCCAGATCGCCGGGCGCGACTTCGCGGTCGCGGATCGCCGCGGTGCCGTGCGAGTTGCGCGTTTCCAGATGACTGCCGGAAATGGACGCGTATACCGAGCGGATGTCACAGCCGGCCATGAGCTCAGCCTCTTCCACCGCGCGCTGGATCGAATGCACGGTCGATTCGATATCCACCACCGAGCCGCGCTTCATGCCGCGCGAGACGTGCGAGCCGATGCCGATCACCTCGATCGGCTCGCCCGGCTCGTACTCGCCCACGATCGCCACCACTTTGGAAGTGCCGATGTCGAGGCCTACAACCAATTGCTTATCGCTTTTGCCTTTCATGTGCGTGGCGTGCCTCCGGCATTGGCAGCGGTCGGGGCGGCCGTCACTTGCGGCCATTTCACGGCGAAGCCGTTGGTGTAGCGAAGATCGGCGTACTCGAAACCCTGCGGATGCGCCGCGGCGACTTGCGGGTACACATCCAGGAAACGTTGCAGGCGGCGGCCGGCCTGGTTGCGATCGCCGATCACGATCTGCGCGCCGGAATCGGTGGTGACGCTCCAGCTGCCGCGCTCGGTCAGCGTGACGCCAGTGATCTTCAGATGCGTGCCGGTGAACGCCTTCTGCACATCGGCGAAGAAGCTCACCACCTCGGCGAGGTGATCGTCAGGACCATGCAAATCGGGCAACTGCTTGTAGTCGACCGCGTCCGGCACGGTGAACACCTTGCCTTCGCGGCTGATCAAGGAGCTGGTATTCCAGCGCGCAAACGGCTGGCGTTCGTAGACACGCAACAGCAAGGTATCGGGCCAGCGCTTGCTCGCCTCCACCGACTCCACCCACGGCAACGCAGCCACCGCTTTCTGCACGGTGTCCAGGTTCAATGCGAAGAAGCCTTTGCCCAGGCGCGGCAGCACGGCGGCGCGGATCTGCTCCGCGCTCACGTGCTTGAACTCGGCCTGCAGCGTCAACTGGGTGACCGGCCAGCGGTCGGCGGCAAACCAGCCGCTCAACACGCCGACGATCGGCATGACCACCAAAGCGATGGCCAGGCACCAGGCGACGAGGCGAATGCTTCCCCTCATTGCGCCTCCCTGAAACTGGTTTCCAGCACGCGCCAGCACAGCTCCTGGTAATCGATACCCGCAACGGCGGCGGCTTTCGGCACCAGCGAGTGCGAGGTCATGCCCGGCGCGGTGTTCACTTCCAGCAGCCAGTTGCGGCCTTCGCGGTCGCGCATCACATCGACACGGCCCCAGCCGGAACAGCCAAGCGCATCGAAGGCTTCCAGTGCGAGCGCACGCAACGATGCTTCCGCTTCACCTTCCAGGCCGGGGCAGATATAGCGCGTGTCTTCGGCGACGTACTTGGCGTTGTAATCGTAGAACGCGCCTTTGGGCACGATATGGATGCTCGGCAGTACCTGGCGGCCAAGAATGCCGACCGTGAGTTCGTCGCCGACGATCAGGGTTTCCATCAACAGATCGCCGGGATACTTCTGCGCCAGCTCTACCGCGGCATCCAGATCCTTCTCTTCGAACACGCGCGTCACGCCCACGCTGGAACCTTCGCAGGCGGGCTTCACGATCAATGGAAAACCGATTTCCTTCGCCGCCGCATGCACGTCGGCGCCGCGCGGCAGCGCCACGAACTTCGGCGTGGGCAAACCGAGCGATTGCCACACGCGCTTGGAGCGCGTCTTGTCCATCGACAGCGCCGAACCCAGCACGCCCGAACCGGTGTAGGGCACGTGCAGCGATTCCAGCGCACCCTGCAGCACACCATCCTCGCCGCCGCCATGCTGGCCGTGCAGGATATTGAACACGCGCGCGAAATGACCTGCGCGCAATGCATCCAGCAAGGCCGGAATGCCATCGATCGCATGCGCATCCACGCCACGCGCCTGCAGCGCGGCGAGCACGTTGCGGCCGGAGTCGAGCGATACCTCGCGCTCGGCCGAACTGCCGCCCATCACGACGGCGACGCGGCCAAACTGGGCGGGATCGTTGATCTTCTTCGTCATTCGCTCGTCCTCAGATGACCGGTCTGCGCCAGCTCCACCGCTGCAGCGCCGATATCGCCGGCGCCAAGCAGCAGCAGCAGATCGCCGTCGCGCAGCAGCGTCGGCAGGGTGTCTTTCAGTTCGCGCGGATGGCTGATCAGCACCGGATCGACCTTGCCGCGCGCACGCACCGCGCGCGCCAGCGCGCGGCCGTCCGCGCCCGCGATCGGCGCTTCGCCGGCGGGATAAACCTCGGTCAGCACCAGCACATCGGCTTCGGCCAGCACGTTGGCGAAGTCATCCAGCAAGTCGCGCGTGCGGCTGTAGCGATGCGGCTGGAAGCCCACCACCAGGCGACGATCCGGCCAGCCGCCGCGTGCGGCAGCGAACACCGCCGCAAGCTCGCGCGGATGATGGCCGTAGTCGTCGACCAGCATCGCCGTGCCGTGATCGAGCGCGATCTCGCCGCGACGATGGAAACGCCGTCCCACGCCCTGGAAATTTTTCAGCGCATGCGCAATCGCATCCGCTTCCACGCCAAGCTGCCAGCCGATCGACGCTGCCGCGAGCGCGTTGAGCACGTTATGGCGACCCGGTAAATTCAAGGTGATCGGCATCGGCTTGGCCATGCCCGGCAGCAGCAGGTCGAAATGCATCTCGAAACCTTGTTGCCGTACGTTGGCAGCGCGCACATCGGCATGTGCGCTATCGATGCCGTAGGTCATCACGCGGCGCGCGGTGATCTTCGCCAGCTCAGCCGCTTCCGGATCGTCCACGCACAGCACGGCCAGGCCGTAGAACGGCAGGCGATGCAGGAAATCGGAAAATGCCTTGCGCACCAGCGCGAAGTCGCCCTGGTAGTTCTCCAGGTGATCGGCGTCGATGTTGGTGACCACCGCGATCACCGGCGACAGCAGCAGGAACGAACCGTCCGATTCGTCCGCTTCGGCCACGATGTACTGGCCGGTGCCGAGGCGCGCATTCGCACCCGCGGCATTGAGCTGCCCGCCGATCACGAAGGTGGGATCGTAGTTGGCTTCGGCCAGCACGCTGGCGACCAGGCTGGTGGTGGTGGTCTTGCCGTGCGTGCCGGCGATGGCGATGCCGCGGCGAAAGCGCATCAGCTCACCCAGCATTTCCGCGCGCGGAATCACCGGGATGCGCGCTTCGCGCGCGGCGACCAGCTCGGGATTGTCGAGCTTGATCGCGCTCGACGTGACGACCACATCCGCATCGCCGACATGCGCCGCGGCATGGCCGATGCGCACGTCGATGCCGAGCTGGCGCAGGCGCTGCGCCGTTGGCGATTCGCTACGGTCCGAGCCGGACACGGCATAGCCGAGGTTGTGCAGCACTTCGGCGAAGCCGCTCATGCCCACACCGCCGATGCCGAGGAAGTGCACGCGGCGGAAGGTGCTCATCAAGTCTTCGTGCGCAAGCAAACGTCGCGGCGTCATGCAGCCACCTCCACGCAGGCGCGCGCGATGTCCACGGCAGCGTCCGGCTTGGCCAGCGTACGCGCGGCTTCCGCCATCGCGATCAGCCTGGTGCGATCGCTCAGCAGCGCAGTCAAACGCTGCGCCAGATCATTCGTCTTCAAATCACGTTCCTGAATCAATTCGGCCGCGCCAGCGGCGACCAGCGCCTCGGCGTTGCGGGTCTGGTGGTCGTCCACCGCGTGCGGGAACGGCACCAGCACGGCGCCAAGGCCACAGGCGGTAAGTTCGGCAAGCGTGAGCGCACCGGCACGGCACACGGCGAGATCGGCCCATGCATAAGTGCCGGCCATGTCTTCGATGAATGGCACGATGCGCGCCTCCACGCCTGCATCGGCATAGGCTCTGCGCGCTTCATCGATGCCGCGATTGCCGCATTGATGCAGCACATCCGGCCGCTGCTCCACCGGCATATGCGCGAGCGCTTGCGGCAAGGAGGTATTCAATGCGCGTGCGCCGAGGCTGCCGCCGAGCACTAGCAAGCGCGGCCTGTCGCTGCGCTCGGCCATGCGTTGCGCAGGCGACGGCAGCGACGCAATCGCCGCGCGCACCGGATTGCCCACCCATTGCGCGTTCGGCAAGGCATCGGCAAAACCGGCCATCACCCGGCGCGCATGCTGCGCCAACTTGCGATTGGTGAAACCCGCCACGCGATTCTGTTCGTGCACCAGCAGCGGCCGACGCAACAACCGCGCCGCCACGCCACCGGGACCGGCCACATAGCCGCCCATCGACAGCACGCTGCGCGGTTTCAGTCGATGCAGCACCGCGAGCGACGACAACAACGCGCGCAACAGCATCCATGGTGCAAGCAGGCGCGTCTTCATGCCTTTGCCGCGCAGGCCGCCCACGGCTATGGTGTGCAGTTCGATGCCATGCGCCGGCACCACCTTGGTTTCCATGCCGCCCTGCGCACCCAGCCACACCACCGGCACGCCCTGCGCGCGCAGCGTTTCGGCCACGGCCAGGCCGGGGAAGATGTGGCCGCCGGTGCCGCCAGCCATGATCAGCACGGGTGCTTGCGCGTTCATGCCGCCACCGCCTCGCACTCGCGCGCGGTGTTCGGGTTCGCATCCGGCACGGCGGACGCCGGTACGCGCGTGGCCATCTGCCGCGCATCGAGCGCGCGATAGATTTCGAACGTCGCACGCAGCAATACGCCTGCCATCGCGCAGGTCAGCACGATCGACGAACCGCCGTAGCTGATCAACGGCAAGGTGAGGCCCTTGGTCGGCAGCGCGCCAAGGTTCACACCCACCGATACCATCGTCTGCAAGCCGATCATCAGCGAGATGCCGAAGGCGACGTAGCCGGCGAAACGCTGGCCGATCTCCACGCCCTTCAGGCCCACGTGCAGGCCGCGCCACACCACCATCGCGAACAGCCCGATCACCGCCACGATGCCGGCCAGGCCCAGCTCCTCGCCGATCACCGCAAAGATGAAGTCGGTATGCGCTTCGGGCAGGTACGACAACTTCAGCACGCTCGAGCCCAGCCCCACGCCCAGCCATTCGCCGCGGCCGATCGCCATCAGCGACTGCGTAAGCTGGAAACCGTCGTCGAACGGATGCGCCCAAGGGTTCATGAAAGACGTCAGGCGCTTCATGCGATAGCTTTCGCTGGTCGCCGCAATCGCCAAGAGCGGCATCAGCGGCAAGCCCATCAGGAACAGGAAGACCGGCCGCGCGCCACCCAGCCACACCATCGCGATGGTGACGGCGATGATCAACGTAGCGGAGCCGAAGTCCGGCTGCGCCAGCAGCAGCAGCACCATCACGCCCGACACCGCCAGCGGTTTGATCAGACCTAAGAAGCGCGTTTCGATGCTTTCGCGGTGACGCACCAGATAACTGGCCAGGTACACCACCAGGATCAGCTTCACCGCCTCGACCGGCTGGAACGAGGTGACGATCAGGTTGAGCCAGCGCCGCGCACCGTTGATCTTCATGCCGAAGTGCGGCACGAACACCGCCAGCAACATGATGAACGCCACCAGCATCAGGAAGAACGCATGTTTTTCCACTTCCTTGAGCTCGGTGCGCATGGCAACGCCCGCCGCCACGGCGCCGAGCGAAAGAAACAGCAGGTGCTTCTTCAGGTAGTAGAAGTCGCCTATGTGCGCGCTATCGGCCACGGCGATCGAGCTGGAGGTCACCATCACGACACCCACGCAGGCGAGCGCCACCAGGGCCACCAGCAACGGCAAGTCGAACTTGCCGCGCGGGCCCTGCCGGCGCTTTGCTTGCGATGTGCCGAAACCAAACATCTGCTAACGCACCTTCAACGTTGCCAAACCGATCAACACCAGCACCACGCTGATGATCCAGAAGCGCACGATGACCCGGGGCTCGGGCCAGCCTTTCAATTCGAAGTGGTGATGGATCGGCGCCATGCGGAAGATGCGTTTGCCGGTCATCTTGAAGCTGGCCACCTGCATCATCACCGACACGGTTTCCATCACGAACACGCCGCCCATGATCAGCAGCACGATCTCCTGCCGCACGATCACCGCGATCGCCGCCAGCGCCGCACCGATCGCCAGCGCGCCGACGTCACCCATGAACACTTGCGCGGGATAGGTGTTGAACCACAGAAAGCCCAGGCCCGCGCCGGACAACGCACCGCAGAAGATCGCCAGTTCACCCGCACCGGGAATCGAGGGAATACCCAGGTATTCGGAGAACACGCGGTTGCCGGCCAGATACGCGAACACACCCAACGCGCCGGACACCAGCACCGTCGGCATGATCGCCAGGCCATCCAGGCCGTCGGTAAGGTTCACCGCGTTGGAGAAGCCCACGATCATGAAATAGGCGAGCACGATGAAAAACACGCCCAGCGGCACCGCCACGTGCTTGAACACCGGCACGTACAGCGCGGTTTCCGCCGGAATGGTCGCCGTGTGAAAAAGAAACCACGCCGCGCCGAGGCCGAACACCGACTGCCAGAAATACTTCCAGCGCGAGGCCAGGCCGCGGCTGTCCTTCAGCACCAGCTTGCGGTAGTCGTCGTAGAAACCGATCGCGCCGTAGCAGAGCAGCACCAACAGCACCAGCCACACGTAGCGGTTGTTGAGATCCACCCACAGCAGCGTGGCGATCGCCACCGACAGCAGGATCATCACCCCGCCCATGGTCGGGGTGCCGGCTTTGGACAGATGCGTCTGCGGACCTTCCTTGCGCACCACCTGGCCGGCCTTGAGCGCGGTCAGCTTGCGGATCAGAGCGGGACCAAACAGCAGCGACATCGCCATCGCGGTCAGCGCCGCCATGATCGTGCGGAAGGTGATGTACTGGAACAGGTGCGGCGTGGCGAAATGCCGTGCGAACCACTCGGCCAGCTCAAGCAGCATCGTGCGCGCCCTCCTTCGGATGAGCGCTCTTGAGCGCAGCCACGACCTGGTCCATGCCCGAGGAGTGCGAGCCCTTCACCAGGCAGGTGACGCCGGCCTGCAGCCCGGCGCGCAACGCGTCGATCAACGCGGCTTTGTCGGCAAAATGTCTGCCGCCTGTGCCGAACGCCTCCACCGCAGCCGCATTCAGCGGCCCCACCGCGTACAGCTGATCGATACCCTGCTCGCGCGCATGGCGCCCGACGCTCGCATGCAGCGCGCGCGCATCCGCGCCCAGCTCGGCCATGTCGCCCAGCACCAGCCAGCGCTCGCCACCGGCCAGGGCCAGCGTATCGATCGCCGCGTGCATGGAACTCGGGTTGGCGTTGTAGCTGTCGTCGATCAACGTCCAGCCATCCGGCATCGCGATGCGCTTCAAGCGCCCTTCGACTGCGCTGGCCTGCTCCAGCCCCGCGACGATGGTGTCCAGCGGCACGTCCAGCGCCAGGGCGATGCTGCTGGCCGCCAGCGCATTGGCGATGTTGTGGCGGCCCGGCAACGGCAAGTGCACTTCGGCATCGCCATGCGGCGTGCTCAGCACGAAGCGCGAGCCATCCACGCGCTGCTCCAGGATTTCCGCGCCGACATCGGCCTTGTGATCGAGGCCAAAACGCAGCACATGGCGCCCGCCGGCCAGGCCGCTGAAGAAGCTGGCGAAGGCGTCGTCGGCATTGATCACCGCCACGCCGTCGGCCGGCAGCGCGCGATACAGCGCGCCCTTGGTTTCGGCCACCATTTCGATCGT
Source organism: Dyella sp. (assembly GCF_051954575.1). Taxonomy (GTDB): domain Bacteria; phylum Pseudomonadota; class Gammaproteobacteria; order Xanthomonadales; family Rhodanobacteraceae; genus Dyella_B. Next base: position 109,459 of record NZ_JBQCHP010000107.1, read on the forward strand.
ACCCATGCGCTCAAGATGCGCCGGCGCGATGAGATTCACGAGGCCGATATCGGGCCGTGCGATGGCAGCCAGATAGTCGATGTCGCCGGGCTTGCCCGCGCCCATTTCGAGCACGGCGTATTCGGTGTCTTCCGGCATCCACAACAGGGTCAGAGGCAGGCCGATCTCGTTGTTGTAGCTGCCGGTGTTGACGTGCGTGCGGCCATGGCGCGAAAGAATGGAGGCGGTAAGCATCTTCACCGTGGTTTTGCCGTTGGAACCGGTGATGCCGATCACCCGAACGTCGCGCTGGGCGCGCACCGCGCTGGCCAGGTCGCCGAGCGCAAGCTGGGTGTCGTTGACCAGCACCTGCGGCAGGTCCACGTCGACGCGGCGCGTGACCAGCGCCGCCGAGGCGCCGCGCAGGGCGGCCTCGCGCACGAAGTCGTGTCCGTCGACGCGCTCGCCCCTGATGGCGACGAACAGTTCGCCGGCCTGCAGCCGGCGGGTGTCGATCGCCACCCCGTCGACCTGCAGGTCGGCGCCGAGCAGGCGGCCGCCGGTCCACAGCGCGATCTCGGAGAGGCGCATCATGCGTGGGGCTCCTTCACCG
>NZ_JBQCHP010000108.1:0-36064 GCF_051954575.1 Dyella sp.
GCTCTGATGTTTTCCTTGTCCCCGGCTTGAGGTCCAGATGGGTGGCCGGGTTTCTGGCGGGGCGCTGGGCTGACTGGCGTTTTTTTAAAGCCGGGGGGTACGGCCTGCGGGCCTTGTGGACGTCACCCCTTCATTGATTTCAAAACGTGGGGGCCGCACGGTATGCGTCCCTCGATTCGCCCCGTCGTTTTGACAGACGGCCAGTCTGCCTGCACCGACACGGCAAACCGAGGGACGCATACCGTGCGGTGACGGGTGCGTGGAATAGATCAGAGCATCCCTACGGCCACGCCTGCAAACCGCGGGCTTGTGGCGCGGAAAGCATCCAGGAGAACGATGGGAATGAACGACACGCAGATCGACAAATCCGGCAAGCCCGCCACGGTGAGCGCCCGCATTTCGCCCGCCGGCGGCCTGGATATTCTTTCCCGCAACGAGGTGGTGCGCCTGCGCGACGCCAGCGGTTCCGGCCTGCATGGACTGCTGCGCCGCTGCGCGCTGGCGGTGCTCACCTCGGGCGAGATCGGCGACGATCCGCGTGGCATGTTCGAGCAATATCCGAACTTCGACATCCAGGTGCTGCAGCAGGATCGCGGCATCAAGATCGAGCTGTCGCATGCGCCGGCCAAGGCGTTCGTCGACGGCCACATCATCCGCGGCATCAACGAACTGTTGGTAGCGGTGGTGCGCGATATCGTCTATGTGTCGACGCAGTTGGAGCAGGGCGGTTTCGATCTGCACGATACCGTGGGCATCACGCATGCCGTGTTCGAGATCCTGCGCAACGCGCGTATCCTGAAGCCGCAGATCGATCCCAACCTCATCGTCTGCTGGGGCGGCCATTCGATCGCGCGCGACGAGTACGAATACACCAAGTCAGTCGGCTACCAGCTCGGCCTGCGCGGGCTGGACATCTGCACTGGCTGCGGCCCCGGCGCCATGAAGGGTCCGATGAAGGGCGCCACGATTGCGCACGCCAAGCAGCGTCGCCGCAAGAATCGCTACATCGGCGTGACCGAGCCCGGCATCATCGCCGCCGAATCGCCCAATCCGATCGTGAACCAGTTGGTGATCATGCCGGATATCGAAAAACGCCTCGAAGCCTTCGTGCGCATGGGGCACGGCATCGTGGTGTTCCCCGGTGGTGTCGGCACGGCGGAGGAAATCCTCTACCTGCTCGGCATCCTGTTGCATCCGGACAACGCCGGCATTCCGTTCCCGCTGATCTTCACCGGGCCCAAACAGTCGGCCGCCTATTTCGAACAGATCGACACTTTCCTGCGTCTCGCACTGGGCGATGAGGTGGCGCAGCACTACAAGATCATCGTGGACGATCCGATCGCGGTGGCGCACGCGGCGGTACGCGGCGTGGACAAGGTGCGCAATCATCGCCTGGACAACAAGGACGCGTTCTTCTTCAACTGGTCGCTGAGCATCCCGCTGGCCTTCCAGCAGCCCTTCGTGCCCACGCACGCCGCCATGCGCGGGCTGGCCATCCACCGCGATCGCCCCCGCCATGAACTGGCCGCCGACCTGCGCCGCGCCTTCTCCGGCATCGTCGCCGGCAATGTGAAGGACGAAGGGGTGCGCGCCATCGAGCAGCACGGCCCGTTCGAGATCGACGGCGAGCCACAGATCATGCGCGCGCTGGACCGCCTGCTGCAGGCCTTCGTGCAGCAGCACCGCATGAAGCTCCCGGGCGGCAGCGCCTATGTGCCCTGCTATCGGGTGCTCACGCGCTGAAGATCGAAATTCGGTGCCCCGCACGGCTTGACAGCCTCGGGCCCGATTCCCCAAACTATACAGCTCCCCGCCCGAATAGCTCAGCCGGTTAGAGCACTTGACTGTTAATCAGGGGGTCGTTGGTTCGAGTCCAACTTCGGGCGCCAATATCAAGGACTTACCTTCAGGTAGGTCCTTTTTGTTTTTATGCATTTTTATACGGTAAAAATGCGACCGGCTTTGCTCATCGTCCAACATCGTCGACTGTCCGGACTGGTGAATTCAAAGTGTCCGCTCCGGGCCAGGCTGTGTGAAAACGTAAGTTGCTCAACAGCGACATGCCTCCTACGCGAAATATGATCAACTTACTAACCGCGAGTTGGTCAGAATCGCGTCCACCCCGGCGATTTCGATCAAAATCTACGCATCGAAAAATCCCGCTTTACGTTTTCACACGGCCTCGGTCGGAAGTGGGAGTGATCGACGTGGCCCTATTGAACGTGATTCGACAGTGGCACCTTCGCGACAAGATCTCGATCCGAGAGATCGCTCGACGCACGAAGCTGTCACGCAACACCATTACCAAGTATCTGGCGAGCGGTGAGACCAGTCTGCGCTATCCGAATCGCAAGAGTCCCAGTCGGCTTGATCCTCCCTATGCATCTGAGCTCTTGAGTTGTTCTTGACACCTGAATTTGAAGCCAGTGGTTGCATGGCTTCCTACTTCGGTGTGTGTTGCTCCATCCCTAGAGCCTGCATGACCGCCTTGGCCACCGCGTCCGGCTGATCGATCTGGATGTCATGCGAGGTATCCGGAACGTGCACCAGCGTACCGCGGGAGGAGGTAGCGACTATCTGCGCCTGCGTGTGGGCACGGGCTTCTTCCAGCCCTTTGCGGTCACGTGGCAGCGCATCGGCATAGGTGTTGGCAGCAGACAGTACAATCAGGGGCGTCGAACCGTGCGCCTCCTGCTTTGACACAGGCTGCTTGAACACCTCGACATTGTTTTGGAGTACCGACAGCACGGTGCGCCAATACGCAGGCTTCGACATGAGGGCCAGGTTCACCGCGTTGAGCTTGGCGCTGGCGAGCGGATCGGCCTCGCCGAGACACCGGCTCAATTCCTTATCGGTGGACGGCAATTCGTGCTTTTCGGCGGCAGCTTCACACCGGCGAAGAAACGCGAACCGCTGTACCGAGAGAGTGTCTTCATCCTTCTGCCAGCCGGGGGCAAACCGGCCGATGTCCTGCGCGGGCGGATCAAGCAGGACCATCGCGCTCACGTCCGCCGGATAGCGGCTCGCGTACTGCCGAACGATATTGCTGCCCAGCGAATGCCCCACCATCACCAGCGGGGTCGTAAGACCGGCGCGCTGGATCAGCGCGTGCAGATCCGACACGTCGGCGTCGAGACTTCGTGGCAATGGCCCCTCGCTGCTGAAACCGAACCCGGCCCGGTCGTACGCGCAGACGCGCGCATGGGCGGCCAAGAGTGGCTGCACCTTGAACCACGTAGAGGAATCGGCGACCGCGCCGGCCTCCAGCATGACGGTCTGCGGTCCGCTGCCCGAACAGCGAAGATTGAGGTCGCGGCCATGGCCGAGGTCGATCAGCTTCGCCGCCTGTGCATAGCTGTCCGGCATGCGCTGCGGCGTGGTGGCGTGGCTGGCATCGGTGGCCGTGGCTGTGGCCTGGCCGAATATCATGGCCAGCATAAGGGTGCCGCCCGCTTTTAGGTACATCCTGTTCAAGGTGTGTCCCCCGTCGATGGCCCGGGCCGAGCGCCGGGCAGGCCCTTTCATTGACTTGAGGCGGCGCAGGAAGTTCGCCAGTGCATAAAATTCCCGCGTAACCCTTTGATGTTATGCAGTGCTGCGGACCAATTCCTGCTGAGTGCGTCGAGTTTCACGGGTATCGGGGGCAATTACTAAGCAGTGCCGAGTGGGGCTTGCCTGTAGATGAAAATACCCAAGCCGGCCTGCACTATCTGTCGCTAACCGCAGCAGACGTACAGCAGGCCTATGCCAAACACATCCGTGTGGATGACTTCGTAACGGCGGTGAAAGGGCCGGCATCGGCGAAGTGAATGGGACTGAAGTGCATCGACCTACGAAATCTACAGCTACGAAGAAGCTCCAAAAGAAGCATCTGTATCTAGGGCCTGTTTACACTATTTGCGTGGCCCGCGCTGGGATCTGTTTGCGCGCCAGACAAGGAAGAGCGAAGGAGTGTACTCATGGCGGGGTTTTGTTGTTCGCGTTCCGGCCGACTTGGACGTCTCCGCGCCGGCTCATGGCTGGGACAGCTGGAAATCGATAAACCGCTGCCCGCCATGGATCGTGCGGATGGCGTTCATCAGTTCCGGCAAGGGGAGTTTCTTGTGCGCTACGCCGGCTGCCCCTGCTTCCAGGCAAGCGGACATGTGCATTTCATCGATGCTGGCAGTCAGGACGATGATGTTGAGTGCCGGGTATTTTTTCTTCAGCGCGAGAATGAGTTCGCTGCCGCTGAGATCGCCAGGGGCCAGCGCGTAGTCCAGCACCAATACGTCAGTTGGGCTGGTGGCAAGGCCTGTCAGCGCCTCGGCGCTCGCACCGTAACTACCGGCGATGACGAGATCGGGCTGTTGCTCCACGAAGCGTGAAAGACCCAGTCGTACCAGTGCGTGATCGTCCAGGAACGATACTCGAATGGTTTGCGTGGCAGTGGCCATGACCGATTCATGCTCCTTTGGCGGACGTGCGTGAGCATTCTAGGCAACACGCGCCAGGGTTGTCTGTCCGTCGTAAGGGCTGCCTGGAGGTTCAGGCGCAGCCCCGCGGTGGGTGCTCGCTCGCCTGCGCGGACGGCTGGGGCGGTAATTCGATATCGCACCACAACGCCAACTCGGATCGAAGCCGTCCCATTTGCAGCGGCTTCTTCAGCAGGCCGTCCATGCCGCTATCGATGCAGCGCATGTAGTGATCAGCGTCCGTGGAGGCCGAGAGTGCGAGGATGGGAGTGCGGCGATGGGTCGTGTTTTCCTGCTCGCGGATCATGCGCGTCAGCGTATAGCCGTCAATATCCGGCAGATCGCAGTCCATCAGGATCATGTCGAACGCTTTGCCATGTGTCGCACGCAGTGCGGAAGAGCCATCCACGCAGGCGGTTACCCGGCAGCCGCTGACCTGCAGTTGCTGCTCGATAAGAAACCGATTGGCGGGGTGGTCCTCCACCAGAAGAATCGAAGCGGGCTCGGAAGCAGATGCGGGTTTGCGGCGTGGCGGTGCGACGGCGGCATGAGGTGGTGAATCGGTTGCGTCCGGCGCGCTGCCGGTAGCCTCAAGCGTTATCGGAATGGCGAATGATACCGTGGTGCCCACATTCACTTCGCTATGCAATTGAATGCTGCCGCCCATCAGTTCGATCAGCTGCTGGCAGATGGTGAGGCCAAGTCCGGTACCGCCGTAGCGACGCGCAATGGTGGCGTCGGCTTGCGAGTAGGCATGAAACAGGCGTTGGCGGCGCTCGGTGGAAATGCCAATGCCGGTATCGCGGACCTCCACGAACAGTTGCGCCGAAGCGCCCTCGCCGCGCTGCAAGCGCATTTTCAGCGTCACGCTCCCGCGCTCCGTGAATTTGATCGCGTTGGAGAGCAGATTGATCAACACCTGGCGCAGTCGTGTAGGGTCTGCGACAACCACTACGCCCGTGGGAAGATGCGGAATGAATACAAGCCGCAGGCACTTGGTTTGCGCCTTGTGCTGAATCATACGGACCACGCCGTGCCCGAGCTTTTCCGGTTCGAACGGCAGCCGTTCGAGCGTGATGCCGTTGACCTCCAGCTTCGAGAGGTCGAGCACATTGTCAAGCAGATGGTGCAATGCGTCCGCCGCAGCGATGGCGTTGTCGACGATCTGCCGTTGCCGGGCGCCAAGCGTGGTTTCTCGCAGCAAATCCACGGACGAGAGCACTGCACCCAACGGTAGGCGGATTTCATGACTCATCATCGCGAGAAAGGCGGCCTTGTCGCGTTCGCTGCGGATTGCACGCCGCCGGTCGCGGCGCGCTACAAAAAGCAAAACGGCGATAACTGCCAACAAGCTGGCGAAACCAATCACCTCCACCGTATGAAAGCGTATAAGCACCCGCCACGACGGCGCGCCGTAGTCGGTGTCGTCCATCCACTTGGCCATCATCTCGTCGGTTTGCCTGGCAGTAAGCGAGGCCATCGATTTGTTGATGATGGAAACCAGTTCGGGCATGTCGCTGCGAACGCTCATGCGAACGCTGAGCAAGGCATCGTTGACCGTGCCGGAAACGTGCAAGGTGTTGAGATACTTGCGCCGCCACAACGGCATCAGCGCTGCATGCAGACCGATCGCTGCGTCCGCCTTGCCTTGCGCGACGGCTGCCAGCATTTCTTCGGTATTGGCGCATGGCATCAGTTTGAGATCCGGAAAGCGCTCATTCAGCAGCTGGCGCAAAAAGCCTTGGTCGCGCACGGCTACTCGCATGCCGCGTAACCTCTCCAATGCGAAGATCGGTGGGGAGGAGTCGTGCGTGATGATCACCGCCGTGCCCACGAAGTATGGGTCGCTGAGCAGAGCCTGCGGATAAGCGGAAGTATTGCTGAAGTTTTCCGCGGCGACCGCAGGAAGCAGGTCGACTTCGCCGCGCTCCAGCGCGTGCTGGGCCTGGTGCTTCTGGTTTGGGTCGGTCTCCAGAATGGGCTCAAAGCGCAGCCCGCTGACACGGGAGATCGCTGCCAGATACTCGATCGCCACACCGGAGACCTTGCCGCTCTCGATGTACTCGAAAGGATGCCAGTCCGGATATCCCGCGTACTTCACGACTGGATGCGCGGCGATCCACGCCCGTTCCTCCGGCGTGAACAGTTCTTGCGTCTGCGCCCAGCCGATCGCCGGCAGCAGCGCGCACAACATGATGAGCCGGTATGCGTATCGCAATATCATCATCGTCTGTTGGAGGGCAGGGGCGAGGCCGGCGGGTACCGAAGACGCACGGCGTTACCGTGAATGGGGCCCAAGCGGGCAGTTCGGTCATCCGCGCCGGTCTTTTTTTGCTTGACAACGTGGTCGCCTCGATGCCTTGCTTGCGCAGCAAGGCGGCGCGCCGGCCTTGCCACGGGACGTTTTCCCGCAAGGCTTGGGGCCTTCGCTCAATCGGCGGCGTCGCCAGGCGCGTTCAGCGGCAAGCTGGATTCACGGTTTTTGGATGACGTAAAAAGAAGTATCCGGTCAAACCTTCGGACGGTATCTAAAAAGTATCCGAAATGCGGACGGGCCGCCGCTTGCCCTGGCAGGCATACGTGGCGTCAGGATGCCGGGCGGTGAGAGTAAGATTTACCGCGGGCTGGCAGACGGGTCCTATGCAACCGGCAGCCGTCCCCGGGACGGCGCGAGGTTTGTCATCATCCCGGCGTGTCCCTGCGTCGGTGTAGGTCAGGCGCGGGTGCTCCAAGGCATCGGATAATGGTCCGCGCTGTTGTGAAAGTCTCAGGCTTCGGGCCAGATTGAATGCGTCTGCGGTTCCCGATGTGGCTAAGGAAGGTTGTGTGGGCGGTAGATCGAATGCCGGTGCTCCGCCCCGCTTCCGGTACAAGTGATACAGCAATGAGCGGTTGCTTTCGCGAGACGAAGAAGGAGTTTTCGTTCCACCGTGCGAAGCACCGCTCTCTCGCGTGATCCGTATCTTAGTCAAAAAGGATAGTTTCATGTCGGCCTATAAAGTGACGCCTTCATTACGCGTAATGTTGCTGGACGACCATGAGGTCATGCGCCGAGGTCTGGAGCTTCTGCTCAAGCAGGAACACCTGCTCGATGTCATCGGAAGCTTTACGACCAGCCGCGAACTGTTCGCAGCACTGCGCGAGAAAACCGCGGACGTGCTGATCGTCGATTATTCGCTCGGACCCACCGAGGTTGACGGGTTGAACTTGATACGGGCGCTCAGGGTGCGCTTTCCCAACGAAAAAGTGCTGGTGATGTCCGCGCACTACAACGCGGCCACCGTTGCCCTGGCCATGAAGGCCGGTGCGCGTGGATTCATCGGTAAAGGCCAGAACCAAAAGGAACTGATGATGGCCATTCGCGCCGTCGCCGCCGGGCGTGTTTATCTCAGCAAGGAGATGTCGCGAGAACTGGCGTCGCAGCCGACCGAGTTGTCCGAGCATACCGGCGAGTCGGCATTGGTCAATGACGCAAAACTTTCGCCGCGCGAACGCGAGGTGCTGCGCTGCTATCTGGATGGCATGTCCGTTACCGAAATCGCCACGAAATTCTCGCGCAGCATCACCACGATCAGCGCGCAGAAAACTGCGGCGTATCGCAAGCTTGGCATTCGTAACGACAGCCAGCTGTTCAAGATCCGTCACCAGCTGGAACGATCATGATCCGCCTGTTTTTGCGCATCCTTCTGCTCCTACTGGCGATGGCGGGATGGGCCGGAGCCCTGCATGCTCGGCAACTGGTGCTCAGCGCACAGGAGCAACAATGGATCAAGGGCCATCCGCAGGTTCGTTTTGCGGTCGGCACACAGCTCAAGCCGGTCAGTTACGTCGATGACGATGGCGTCTACAAAGGCGTTTCCGCCCAGTATCTTGCCGCTATCGAAAAGAAGACTGGACTTCATTTCCAGCTCGTGCACACCGACGGCTTCAGCGGCGCCAAGAAGGCTATTGCCGATGGCGCCGTGGATCTGTTGCCGGTGAGCTTCTACACGCGGCTCGAGCCGGACGTACGCGAGCGCGTGCTGTTTACCGAACCGTATTTTTCCTCGCCGAGCGTGATCGTCACGCGCGCCGACAACCCCAGCATTCTCGACCCGCACGAACTGGAAGGCAAACGCGTGGCGATTTATGGCGACAACGCCAATGTGCGCTTTTATATGGGGCGGCTTCCGTCGATCACGCCGGTATTGGTGGCGGGGCCTCAGCAGGGGTTGGAAGCACTCGTGCATGGAGAGGCGGACGCGGCATTGGGCAGCGCGGCCGTGCAACAGCCTCTGGTCCGACAGAAATACAGTGGCCAGCTCGGCATCGCCGGTGTAGTCGACGACCTGCCGGTGAACCTGCAGATGGCCGTGCGCAAGGACGAACCGCTGCTGTATTCCATCCTCGCCAAGACGCTGAAAAGCCTGTCGGCCGAAGAGACGGACGTCCTGAACGAGCGCGCATTGCAAGAGGCGGGCTATGGCGCGCCGACGTTGCGCTCACTCGTCATGGAGTATCTGCCGGAGCTGGCGGCAGCATGCATCGCTGGCCTGTTGCTGATCTGGTTCGCTTACCGCGCCCGCGTGGCGAAGCGGCAGGCGGAGCAGAGCGAACTGGCCAAATCGCGTTTTCTGGCGGTGATGAGTCATGAAATCCGCACGCCGATGAACGCGATTCTCGCCTCGATCGAGATGTTGCAGCAGTCACCGCTCGAACCGAATCAACGCAAGCTCGCGCTTACCGCATCCACTGCCTCCGAAGCCTTGCTGGGCCTGCTCGACGACGTGCTCGACCTGTCCAAGCTCGATGCGCACCGCCTGGAATTGGAAACCATGCCGACCGACATCGAGCGATTGGCGCAGAAGGTGGTGGACGTGGTGACGGTGAAGGCGCGCGACAAAGCCTTGCCCATGCATCTATTTGTGGACAATCCGTCGGGTGCGCATGCCGTGGTCGATCCGACGCGGTTGCGGCAGATCCTGCTCAACCTGTTGGGCAATGCGGTGAAATTCACCCAGCGCGGCAGCATCACGCTGGATGTTCGCGTTGAAGGTGTGCAGGGTCATCCGGGCCGCGTCCATGCGCGGGTGCGCGATACGGGTATTGGTATTGCGAAAGATCAGCAAGCAAAGCTGTTCCAGGCCTACGTGCAGGCCGACAGCGCCACCACGCGCCAATACGGCGGCACCGGCCTGGGATTGACGATCTGCAAGGAACTGGTCGAGCTGATGGGGGGACAGATCAGCCTGGAAAGCACGCAGGATGTCGGCACCACGGTGAGCTTCAGCATTCCGGCGCGCCTGGTTGCCGCTTCGATGGAATCGGAGGTGCCTTCCATGAGCGAAAGCGCTGTGTCATTGGAATCGGGTGGTCAGGTGCTGGTGGTGGAAGATCATCCTCAGAATCGTTTCGTCATGGCTGAGCAATTGCGTGCGCTCAGCGTCGATACCATTTTCGTTGCGGACGGCCGCGCGGCCATCGAGACGATCGGGCAGCACCCCATTTCGCTGGTGCTGATGGATTGCCACATGCCCGAGATGGACGGCTACGAGACCACGCGCCGCATCCGTCAACGCGAAACTAGCCTGAACCTGCCACGCGTCCCTGTCATCGCCATCTCCGCCGCCACCGACGCGGCGCATCTGAAGCGCTGCATGGACAGTGGCATGGACAGCGTGCTCAAGAAGCCGCTGCGTCTTGACGAACTGCGCAGCATGCTGGGCTTGTGGATGGATCGCTTGCAATCCGTCGAATCGGTCGCCCCGCCTGCGGCGGAAAACCAGTCCATCGACATGTTCGAACTCTACAAGGCGTCGATCGAAGAGGATGCGCAAGCACTCAAGGATGCCCTGGCGAAGGAAGACCGCGACAACATCATCCATTTCGCCCATCGCATCAAGGGGGCGGCATTGATGATCGGCGCCGAGGGCATGGCGCAATCGGCTGGCCGCCTGGAGGAATTGGTCAAAGCGGCCAATGGTCTGGGTGTAAGCGAAGCCTTGCAGGCATTGCAGGAAGAAATCGCCAAGTGGATTGCGCTCAGGCGTCACTGAGCAGCGCGCTACGGACATGATTTGATGATGCCCGCATGCGATGAGCATGCGTGGAAAATTCCAATGCTCGAACGCTGAAAAAAGCAACCTGGTCTGCGCTGTACTGGGGCCTGTTTACACTATTTGCGTAGCCCGCGTTGCCGCTGGGTAGCCGGGAGGGGGGAGTTCGGGGCGCCGCCATGGCTGGCTGCCAAGGCAAGCCGCGCGCTGGCGCATGGCGGCTACACAGCGGCAACCCCAAGGGCTGGGTCTGTTTGCCCGCCATCGTGCGTCATCACTTAAGTCGTGTACCGACGTGCACTCCTTCGCTCTTCCTTGTCTGGCGCGCAAACAGCTCCCAGCGCGCGCCACGCAAATAGTGTAAGCAGGCCCTAGTAGACAACCGGTTGATGACACTACAAATCAAATGATTCCTATATAGGCGTTGCAGGTGAGTTCTCACAATGCGCCTTGAGGTGCGGGTGCCCAAGCAACCGCGGGCTCGTTCCCCTATAACCCAACCAAGGGATCTATTCATGAAACTTTCCATCGTCTCTGCATCCGTGGCGCTTGCGTTCGGCGTCGCCTCCTTCCAGGCTTCGGCTGCCAACGACGGCACCATCAACTTCACTGGCAACGTCTCGGCCACCACCTGCCAGATCAACGGCCAGCAGCCGGGTCAGAATCTGGCGAACGTCAACGTCAACCTGAAGAACGTATCCACTTCCGCCCTGGCGCAAGCCGGTGACACCGCCAACACCGCGGGTTTCCAGATCGTGGTTGGCGGTGCCGGTGAAACGGCTTGCACCAATGGCAGCACCGCCTATGTGCGCTTCGATCCCACTAGTGCGGCGATCGATCCGAACAGCGGACGCCTGAACACCGACGCCGGCGCCGGCGCCGCCTCGAACGTGCAGATCCAGGTTCTCAATGGTGCGACCGCTGGTACCGGCACGGGCTCGGTGATCGACCTGCGCAGCCAGGACTCGCAGGGCGTGGTGATCGCCAACAACACGGCCACCATCAACCTGGCCGCGCAGTACTACGCCACGGGCGCTGCCACCGCCGGTACGGTGGCCAGCCGCGTCGGTTACCAGGTGGTCTTCAACTAAGCCCCACGTTGTACAGATGCGCCACGCGTCTGCGCAGCAGGCCCGCCCCGGTTCCAGGGCGGGCTTTTCTCTCACTTTGAAGAGTTTGAGCTATGGCAACCGTAAACCGCTTTGTTGCTGCGCTCGTCGTGCTCATGACGGCGCTGAGCGCCATGCCGGCGCGGGCTGGCGTCATCATCAATAGTACGCGCGTGATCTATCCGGCAAAGAACAAGGAGATTACGGTCAGGCTAGACAACAAGGGCCAGCGCCCCGCCTTGATCCAGGTGTGGATGGACGATGGCGACGACAATGCGACGCCTGACAAGATCGACGTGCCGTTCACCCTGACGCCGCCCATCTTCCGGATGGATCCAGGCAAGCAGCAGGCGGTACGCATGGCGTTTGTCGGCCAGGCGCTGCCCGCCGACAGGGAAAGCCTGTTCTGGTTCAATATGCTTGAAGTGCCACCGAAGGCGGATGCGAAGGATGGCGAAGGCAATGAACGCAACTTGCTGCAGTTCGCTTTCCGTACCCGTATCAAAGTTTTCTACCGTCCTCAGGGCCTGCCCTACGACGTGAACGACGCGCCCGGCAAGTTGACCTGGAAACTGGTTTCCGTCGACAGGGGCTACGCGCTAGAAGTCAGCAATCCGTCGCCGTATTACGTATCGTTCGAGAAAGTGGAGTTGCATGATGGCGCACGCAGCTATCCACGCACTAACGCCAACAACGTCCACGACAGCATGACGGCGCCGGGCGGCACAACACGGTTTCCATTGCCGGATCTGAAAGCCATGCCGGCCGGCGGCGCGCAAGTGGAATTCAGCACCATAAGCGATTTCGGTGCCCGTATTCCGGGCAAGGCCAATGTCGACCTGTAGCAAAGTTGCGTCGTTTTTTGCCATTGATCGAGATTCACAAGTCCCACGCATCCGCGTTTGGGAGCGACCCATGAAGCATGCGTTTGCGGTATGCAGCAAGCGCCGCAAGAAACGCGTTGTCATCCATCAGGAAGTTTGAGATGTCTCTGCGCTCGCAGCCAAGGATTTACGCCGCCGAACCGGGCATTGGCATTCCACGCGAACGCCTGGCGATGCTTGTGCATGGCATGCTGCTGTGCGCATCTGGTGCGGCGGCGGCCGATCCGGCGTCGCCCGCGGCCGCCATCGAACCGACTTCGCCGGAGATCGTGCAGTTCGATTCGGCGTTCTTCCCGCGCGGCACCCATACCGGCCAGATCGACATTTCGCGTTTCGAGCATGGCAATGTGGTGCTGCCAGGCACCTATCGCGCCGACGTCGTCATCAACGGTAGTCTGCTCAGCAACCGCATGGATATCAACTTTGTTGCCGTCGAAGGCCAAGCCAGCGCGCAACCTTGTTATGACCGCGATATGTTGATCCGGCTGGGTGTCGACATTCTTGGCATTCAGACCAAGACCGCCCAGGCGGCACAAGCGGGCGAAGTGGCGAAAAAGCCGGTTCTGCTTTTGCCGGAAGGACGTTTCTGCGGCGATATCGGGCAATATGTCCCCGATGCCACCGCCAGCTTCGACGTCGGCGAGCAGAGCTTCACGCTCACCGTTCCGCAGCTTTACATGCGTCGCAATGCGCGTGGCTACGTCAGCCCGGAAAGCTGGGACAGTGGCCAGACGGCGGCCATGCTCGGCTATAACTTCAATACATACAGCAATACCTATGACGGGCGTACCTCCACCAGCACCTATCTGGGCCTCAATGCTGGCTTGAATCTGGGGGACTGGCACTTCAGGCATTCCGGTTCGCTGATCAGTGGCGGCCCCGGTGGCTTGCACTACCAGAGCAGCAACACGTATGTGCAGCGTGATCTGCCGAAGATGCAATCGCAGTTGTATGCCGGCCAGGTATATACGCCTGGCGACCTGTTCGACAGCGTGCGCCTGCGCGGTGCGGTACTGGCCACGGACGACAACATGCTGCCACCCTCGCAGACCGGCTACGCACCGGTGGTGCGCGGAGTGGCCGAAACCAATGCCAGGGTCACGATCCGCCAGCGTGGCGTGATTCTCGATCAGGTCACGGTGGCGCCTGGTCCGTTCGTGATCGACGACCTGAACCCCACCGGTTTCGGCGCCGACCTGGAAGTGGAAATCATGGAGGCTGATGGCCGTCGCAAGGCCTTCGTGGTGCCCTACGCGGCCACGCCGATGCTGCTGCGCGAAGGATACAGCCGTTATTCGGTGTCGGTGGGCCAGTTCGACGAACTCGGCTTTTCCATCCACCCTTTCCTGTTCCAAGGTACGCTGCAGCGTGGGCTTAGCAACCGCTTCACCGTCTACGGTGGCGCCATCGCATCGCAAGGCTATGCGGCGGGGCAAATCGGCAGCGCAATCAATACGCCTATCGGCGCGTTTTCGGTGGACGTCACCCATGCGGGCGCCAGCGTGCCCAGGGGCGGTAAAAGTAGCGGCCAGAGCGTGCAGGTGCGCTACAACAAAAATTTCAACAGCGGCACCAACTTCTCGTTGGGTGCCTACCGGTATTCCACCAGCGGTTATTTGAGCGTGCGTGATGCCGTCGCTTTGCGCCAACAGGCGTTGAGGGACGGCAATGCGTACTATGTCGACCGTCTGCGCAGCCGTCTTGACATTTCGCTCAACCAAACGCTGGGCGATGGCAATGGCATGCTCTACCTTCAGGGCGCCGCGCAGAACTATTGGAACAGGCGCACCAATACCGTCAACTTCACGCTTGGCTACAACAACACCTGGAGGCTGCTCAATTACACTCTAAGCGCCCAGCGCCAGCGCGATCTCGCCTCTGGCTTTACCGATACGCAGGTCACCTTCATGGCGTCCATCCCGCTGGGACGCGCCGAGCGCGCGCCGACGTTCAATGCCAGCCTAGTGCGCGACAGCAACAACAACAGCAGTGAGCTGATCGGCGTCAACGGTACGTTCGGCAAATTGGCGCAAGGCACATACGGCGCATCCGTTACGCATTATCAGCAAAATGGCGTATCGGGCAATGCCAATGTGCAATACAGCGCACCGCTTACGGTTCTCACCGGCTCCTATTCGCAGGGCGACAACTACCGCTCCGCCTCGTTTGGTGCAGCGGGCGGCATCGTGCTGCACGAGGGCGGCATCACCTTCGCGCAAACGCTCAGCGATACCATCGGTATCGTCCACGCTGCCAACGCGGCAGGCGCCAGGCTAAATAGCAGTTCCAATATCAAGCTCGACAAGCGCGGTTACGCCGTGGTTCCTTATTTGCAACCATACCGGCTCAATTCCGTGGAACTGGATCCTGCAGATATTCCCGCCGACGTCGAGCTCAAAACGGCCTCGCAGAACGTTGCACCACGTAAAGGTGCGATCGTTCCGATCAAGTATGAAACCGAAAGCGGTCGTGCAGTGCTAATCAAGGCAACGCGCCCCGACGGTACGCCGCTACCGTTCGGCGCCGACGTGTACGACGCGGACGGCAAGAGTGTGGGTGTGGTTGGTCAAGCCAGTCGCCTGTTTGTGCGTGGTGTGGCCGATCGAGGCACGCTGACGGTGAAGTGGGGAAGCGCAGCTGAAGACTCCTGCCGTATCGACTACAACCTGCCGCCATTGGCGGGCGGGCGCCAGAAAGCGCCAGACAGCATCAATGCATCGTGCGGAAGTGGTGAGCAATCTTCGGCGCTAGATGTCACGCTGCCGAAGCAGCGAGAAAGATCGCATGGGGAAAATGGACCAAATGTTCGTGTCGTTCGCCGGTAAAAGTGATTCGCATGGAGGTTTGGTTCCATGAATAACCTGTTCCAAAAAAATTATTCTGCTTCTGCTTTTGGTAACCCTATCGAACAAGGCAATGGGTGCTTGCACCGTGGGCGTTCCGCAATAAACATTAACGTGCCCGGTTCCATCGCTATCAATCCAGCAGCTGTTGCAAATGGCGCTCCGCTAACCGGGTGGATAGGTCTTGCCACAACAGACCGTATATTCCGTTGCACCGATCCGGCGTAATAGGCGGGATGATTCACCCACGGTCCGCTTCACTGGGGAAACGCAGATGGCAACGTCAAAGGATTTTTCCGCCGTGTCGGAATCGCAGGCCACGCCGGTCATCCGTCGACAATCCGCATTGTCGATGGATGACCGGCGCGTGCTCATCGAGTCGGTCACCCACGACTTGGCAAGCATCGATGACGCGTGGCGCCGACGTGACGAAGCCGGGCTGCTGGAACGCATCCACTCACTGAAGGGGGCGCTGTTCGTCGTTGGCGAGCATGCGACGGCCAACGATTGCGCAATTACGGAACTAAGCATCAGCTCTGGCGGCCTAAACAATTGCGATCCTGATATCGAGAGCCTGAGGACATCGTTGCATCGACTGCTCGACACCTATGGTGCAGGCCGCTGAGCTGTTGTTGCGGTGTACACAGATGCTGGTGAAAGTTATGCCTAGCCCGGCCGCATTGCATTTGGATGCTGGAATTCTTGCAGATGGAATGGATGGGTGCTGGCGAGCATTTGGTCCCAACGATCGATCTCTTCCACGCAATGTGCATCGATGCGCTCAACCATCAAAGCTCAGCAAATCTTCAAAAATTTGACGATACCCGCGCGATATCCCGGTGCTGAAAAAATGGCCTTTGCACACATCGAGAGAAGAGCGAACATCGGCGTGTTCGACCGGTAGAAATGGTGTAGTGCAGGCGTCCGCCCACATGATGTGTGGCAGGCTGAGACCCTGCGTTCAAGGTGTGGATTCGTGCACAGGCGCTGCCGTTGCGGCAGGCGTATTCAGGTGACTGCGATGGCGCCCATACCCGAAATACACCACCAGCCCAAGCAGCAACCACAGCCCGAAACGCCAATACGTAATGGTGGGCAGCCCCCAGATCAGCCAACACGAAAAACCCACGCCGATAAGTGGCACCAGCGGCACCAGCGGCGTGCGGAAAGGGCGCGGCATGTCCGGATGGCGCCAACGCAGCACTGCCACCGCCGTGCAGATCACGATGAACGCGCATAGCACGCCGATGTTCACCAGCTTGGCCAGCTCATCCAGCGGAAACAGGCCTGACGCCGTTGCTGTAACGGCGCCGAGCAACAAGGTCGTGCGGTGCGGCGTATGCCAGCGCGGATGTACCTTGGCGAACCAGCCGGGCAGCAGGCCATCGCGCGACAGTGCAAACCAGATGCGCGCGCCGGCCAGCAGGTTGGCGAAGATCACGCTGGTGATGCCGCAGATCGACGCCAGCGAAATGGCCACCATCACCTGCGGCATGCCGATGGCGGTGAACGCGCTCGCTACCGGCGCGGGCGTATCCAGCGTGGTGTATGGCACGATGCCGGTCAACACCAGACAGATGGCGAAATACAACGCCATCGCAATGGCCAGCGACAGCAATACCGCGCGCGGCAGGTCGCGTTGCGGATTGCGCGATTCTTCTGCCGCGGTGGTGAGCATGTCGTAACCGAACACCGCGAAGAACACCACGGCTGCGCCAGTGACCACGCCATGCATGCCGAAGGGCATGAACGGATGCCAGCGTTCCGGCTTTACGTAAGCGGCGCCGGCGATGATGATCGCTGCGGCCGCCGCGATCTTGATCGCCACGATCGTGGTATTGAAGCGCGCACCCCACTGCATGCGCATCGCCAGCAAGATCGTGATGGCCACGGAAACCGCGACCGCCGGAAGATTGAACAACCGTCCCGGCGCACTGCCATACGCACCTTGTGCCCAGACCGGCAGCGATATGCCCGCAGCATCCAGCAGCGCCTGCACATAGCCGGACCATCCCACCGCTACCACCGCGGCGATCAACGCATATTCCAGCAGCAGATCCCAACCGATGATCCATCCTGCGAATTCGCCGAGCACGGCATAGCCGTAGGTGTACGCGCTGCCGGAAACGGGAATGAGCCCGGAGAACTCGGCATAACAAAGCGCCGCCGCTCCGCTGGCGATGCCTGCGAGCAGGAACGACAGCACCACGGCCGGTCCCGCCTGCGTGGCGGCCACCGTGCCGGTGAGCACGAAGATACCCACACCGATGATGCCGCCCAGGCCGATGGCGGTGAGCTGCCATAACCCAAGCACGCGCCGCAGTCCGCTGCGTTCGCCGGTTTCCCGTTGCATGGCGGCGACGGATTTGCGGCGAGTGATGTCGGTGATCAAGCTCATGGGTTGCTTTCTCCCCCTGCTGCGTAGGTTGGGGTGCAAACCCCAACATCGCCATGCCTATAATTAAAGACGTTGGGGTTTGCACCCCAACCTACGAAACGTCGCCTACGGTTGTGCATACGGCGATTTCCCACCCTCGGCGATAAACCGATCGATCCGCTCCCGCAGCACCGGCAACGGCACCGAGCCGGTGGAAAGCACCGCATCGTGAAATGCGCGGATATCGAATTTCTCCCCAAGCGCTTTCTCCGCCCGAGCGCGATCTTCGCGTATCTCGATCTCGCCAAGGTAATACGACAACGCCTGTCCCGGCCACGCGATGTAGCGATCCACTTCGGTGTCGATTTCATGCTCGGCCAGCGCGGTGTTCTGGCGCAGGTAATCGCGCGCCTGTTCGCGCGTCCAATGCAGGTGATGCAGGCCGGTATCCACCACCAGCCGCGCCGCGCGCCAGGCCTGATAACTCAGGTAACCAAACTGCTCGTACGGCGTCTGGTACATGCCCATTTCCTGGCCCAGGTATTCGCAATACAAGGCCCAGCCTTCGCCATAGGCAGAAATGTAGGTGTAACGGCGAAAATCCGGCAGGCCCTGCATTTCCTCCGCCAGCGGCATTTGCAATGCGTGGCCCGGCGAGGATTCGTGCAGGGTCAGCGCCGGCAACGAATAGAGCGGGCGCGAAGGCAGGTCATACGTGTTGACCAGATAAATGCCCGGACCACCACGCCCGCCGGTATAGATCGGCGCAAGATCCGCCGGCACCGGCTTGATCGCGAAACGGCGACGTGGCAGGCGGCCGATGTAATCGCCCACCTTGCCGTCGACTTCCTTGGCGATCCACGCCGCGTCCTTCAGCAGTTCCTCCGGCGTCTTGGCGTAGAAGCGCGGGTCGGTGCGCAGGAAATGCAGGAAGTCGGCGAAGCTGCCCTTGAAGCCGGTTTGCTTGATGACATCCAGCATCCGCTGGTGAATGCCGGCCATTTCTTTCAGCCCCAGCGCGTGAATCGCATCCGGGCTCATGTCGAGCGTGGTGTATTGGCGAATCTGTGCCTGGTAGAACGCTTTGCCGTCCGGCAAATCTTCCGCCGCAAGCGTGTCGCGCGCATGCGGCATGTATTCGTTGCGCATGAACGCCAGCAGTTTGGCGTAGGCGGGAATTACGTCTTGCCTGATCGCCGCCAACGCCTGCATGCGCAGCTGGGCTTGCTGATCGGCGGGAATAATCGCCGGCATCTGCTTGAACGGCGTGTAGAACAGGTTCTGCTCATCCGGTGCATCCGCGACGGCGGCAATCGATTGATCGCGCCCTTGCAGGATCACCTTCGGTTGCGTGAAGCCGCGCGCCAATCCCAGGCGCATATTGGCGATCTGCTCGTCGAAATAGCGCGGAATATCGCGTAGCTTGCCGAGGTAGTTCTGGTAATCCTTCGCGTTGATGAAATGCCCGCGTGCCGTGAAACCGAGATCGCTCCAGAACGCCGAGTCGGCATTGAATGGCATCTGCCAAGCCTTGAATTTCTGGTCTGTCAGCAGCGTTTCGATCTGCTGTTTGTAGACCGCGTAGTTGACTTGGTCTTCCTGACTGAGTTGCTGCTCGGGAATGGCGTGGAGCTGGGCGAGCACGTCGGCCCAGTAATGCTCGCGTATCGATTGCGTGGCCGCATCCACTTTCGGAAGATGGCCGGCGGCTTTGCCTTGGCTGTCTTCGTCGTCCGCGCCGGCGAATTGCTGTTGGCGCCATTGCCATTCGCGGGTGTAGAGCTGGTGGAAGGTCTGGGTGGGGGTGGTGGCGGCAAAAGCGGGTTGGATGGAGAAGAGGAATACGAGCAGCAAACGTGCGGCCATCAATGAGTGCCGTCGAGGCGTGACCGAAGCACACGTCATCCCGGCGAACGCCGGGATCCAGTCAAGTGCGTTACGCGAAGCGCTCCGAATCGATGTCGTGTGCTTCGCACGCGTATTTTCACTGGATCCCGGCGTGCGCCGGGATGACGGTGAGGCGCCATAGTTCATCAAGCCAGACTGGGATCGCTGGCTTGATGAATACTTTGCGTCGGTACTACGCGACATCACCATCCGTCCACCGCCCATCCACCAACCGCTGCACGCCACCCGGATTGCGATTGCGCAATTCCGCCGGCAGCAAGTTTTCCGGCACATTGTCGTAACTGTGCAACGCCGTGAACCGCCGGATCGCCGCAGGCATGCCCACTGAAGTGAAACCCCCATGGCTGGTGCTGGGATAAGGGCCACCATGATTCATCGCCGCGCTGACCGCGACACCGGTCGGCATCTTGTTGGCGATCAGGCGGCCGACCTTGTTGCGCAGTACCGGCGCAAGCGCTTGCCATGCCGCATCGTCGCTGCCGTCGGCAGCGCGATAGATGGTGCCGGTTAGATTGCCTTCGAACGAGGCGGCAATGCGCTGCATCGCCGCCAGGTCCGCCGCGCGCACGATCAGGCTGACCGGCCCGAATGCTTCGGCCTGCAAGCTTTCCGCGTGCGCAAGGAACGTCTCGCCGTCCACGCCGAGCAAGGTCGGTTGGAAACGATAGCCTTCGCCCGCATCGCCGCCGGCCAGGCGTTGTGCGCCGGCCGCACGCAGACCCGCTACCGCGCGCACCAGATTCTGCTGCACGCCGCGCGAGAACAGCACCTTGGGTTCGGCCTCGGCGAACAGCTTGGTCGCAGCGGCGACGAACGCATCGCCTTGCGCACCTGCAGGCACGATCACGATGCCGGGGTTGGTGCAGAACTGGCCGCCGCCCATCGTGCAGGAGGCGAAGAATTCCTGCGCCAACGCATCACCGCGTTCGGCCAGCACGCCGGGCAGCAGGAACACCGGATTGACGCTGGAGAGCTCTGCGTAGATCGGCACGCCGGCTTTATCCGCCGCGGCTTTCAACGCCAGGCCACCCACGCGGCTGCCGGTGAAACCGATCGCACCCAATCGCGCATCGCCGGCCCAGGCAAGGCCAAGCGCGTTATCGAAGTGATACAGCATCTGCACCGACGCCGCCGGCAGGCCCGCTTCGAGCAGCGCCGTATGCGCCAGTTGCGCCAGGCGCTGGCTGGTAGCCGGATGCGAGGGATGCGCCTTGGCGATCACCGGATTGCGCGCTGCGATCGCCGAGGCGAAATCGCTGCCGGCGATGGCGTTGAACGCGAACGGAAAGTTGTTCGGGCCGAACACCAGCACCGGCTTGTTGAGCGGCGCGCGATGCGCACGCAAGCCGCCTTGCGTATCGATCACCGGATCGGTCCACGCATACTCGCGCACGGCTTTCGCGGCCAGGCGCAGCTGATTGCTGGTGCGCGGCAGTTCCACCGTACGCAGACGCGGTTCGGCGGGCAGGGCCGTTTCCATATGCGCCAAGGCCACCAACTGATCGGCATCCGCTTCGATCGCGGCGGCATAGCGTTCGAGGAAATCGGCGATGCGTGCCGGAGATGCTGCACGCAGTGAATCCGCTGCATCCAACGCAGCGCGCATCGCCGCTTCGATATCCGCATCGCCACTGATGGGAAAGGCAGGGCCGATCGCTTCGGCGCGGACGGGATCTTCCGCGCGGAAGCTGCCCTGCACATCCAGCGATGCGCACCAGCGTCCGCCGATCAATACCTGTTCGAGAGCGCTCATGATCAAACGGCCGGCTTGATAGCGATGGCGTGATCGATGATCTTCAACGCCTGCTCGCGCTCGGCGCCCGCCACCGGCAGACGCGGTGCACGTACGCGTTCGCTGCCCATGCCGGTCTTTTCCTGCACCAGCTTGATCAACTGCACGAAGGTCGGCACGGTATCCAGGCGCAGCAGCGGCAGGAACCAGTTGTACAGCGATTCGGCCGCTTTCGGGCCGCCATCGCGCGCCAGTTCGAACAGCTTCACCGATTCCTTCGGATATGCATTCACCAGGCCGGCGATCCAACCCACCGCGCCCATCGCCACACCTTCGACAATCGCATCGTCCATGCCCACCAGCAGTTGCAGGCGATCGCCCAGCAAAGCGCGAATGCCGGCGAAACGGCGCACATCGCCGGAGGATTCCTTCACCGCCTGCAGGTTGGGGAATTCGGCGGCGAGTTCGGCAATCTGCGCCGGCGCGAAATCGGTCTTGTAGGCGACGGGGTTGTTGTACAGCATGCACGGCAAGTCAGTGGCGGCGATCACCGCACGCGCATGCGCACCCATTTCGCGCCAGTCGGTGGAATACACGTACGGCGGCAACACCATCAGGCCGCCGCAGCCGATCGCTTTGGCTTCCTTCGCCAGTTTCACCGCTTCGCGGGTGGAAAGCGCGGCGATGCCTGGGATCACCGGCGCGCGGCCTTCCAGCGCTTTCACCAGCGTACGCAGGATGTCGAGCTTTTCTTCGAAGCTCAACGTGGCCGCTTCGCCCAGCGAACCCAGTGGCACGATGCCACGGCAGCCGGCATCGATCATCTGTTTCGCATGCTTGGCGAGGAACACGTGATCGACCTGGTCGTCGGCAGTGAACGGCGTGGTGATGGCGGGCAGTACGCCGTGCCACATGGAGACATTGCTCATGAGAAAGATCCTTGGCTACAGGGGGAGTCGAGTTCGCCCAGCGTGGCAAGCCGGGCGGGAAACAGGGGCGGGCGCAATCCGCCGCGCGGGAAACGGCCCAATTCCGCGAGCGCGGTACCACACACGCGACCTTGGCAGGCGCCCATGCCGCAACGTGTCGCGAGCTTGGCGCTGCGTGCATTGTCGTGATGGTCCAACGCATGCAGCGGAACGTCTTCACAGCGGCAAATCAATGTGTCGAGGTCTGGCAGATCGTAAATATAGGGATCGAGCGCGAAGTGCTCGCGCAGCGCCGCTGCAAACGCGCGTGCATGGCGTTGCTTGCGCAGCACTGAGCCATCAATGCTTGCACCGGTGGCGGCCAGCCCTGCGATGCGGCCTTCCAGCCAGGCGCAATCGCGTCCGCCGATACCGCACACTTCCCCGGCCGCGTAGACGTTTGCAACGCTGGTGCGTTGCGTGGCGTCCACCGTCAAGTACGGATGCGCACCTTCGTTCTGCATCGCGCAACCGAGCCAATGCGCCAGCTCCACGTTGGGCACTAGGCCATAGCCCACCGCGAGCTGGTCGCATGCGATGCGCTCTACGCCGTGTGGTCCATCCACTTCGATCGACTGCAGTGCACCGTCGCCGATCGCACGCGCCACGATGCTGCCGTAACGATAGGGAATGCCTGCCAGTTGCGCGCGCAGCGATGCCGCCTGCAGCGCCTTGCCGGGCCAGTGCCACAGCTTGCGCGCAAAGCGCTGCACCGTGGCTTTGTTCGCCTGTTCGTAAATGCCGAGTACGCGCGCGCCATGCCGCTTTGCCGTTGCTGCCGCAGCGAGCAGCAGCGGGCCACTGCCGGCGATCACCACGCGCCGTCCGGCCAGCGGCCAGCCTTGTTTGGCCAAGGCCTGCAAGCCGCCTGCACCGGTGACGCCAGGCAAGGTCCAGCCGGGAAACGGCAGCAATAGTTCGCGTGCGCCGGTGGCGAGTATCAATGCATCGTATGTGATGCGCCATGCGCGTGAAGGATCCTGCAGCAGCAGTTGACCGGATTCGGCGCTGATGACCTGCGTCTGCGGCATCCAGGTGGCGTTCGCATGCTGTGTAACCCGTTCAATCACGTTCTGCGCGTCACGCGGCCAACCGTGCGCAACATCCTTGCGCCACATCTGGCCGCCGGCGGTCGCTTGCGCATCCAGCCACGCCACGCGCGCACCGTTTGAAAGGGCCGCTTCGGCAGCAGCCAGTCCGGCGGGGCCTGCGCCGACAACCACGATGTTGAAAGGCTCAGCCATCGGTCGCCACCTGCATGCCTTCGCGCACGGTGGCCATGCACGCGCGTTGTTGCGCGACGCCGTCGATACGCACGCGGCATTCGAAGCAGATGCCCATGCCGCAGAACGGCGCGCGCGCCTGGCCTTTCACCGAGCGACGGAACGGCCGCGGCAATCGCGCGATCGCCGCGGCCACGCTGATGCCGGCTGGCACGTCGAGCGCTTCGCCATCGATCCTGATGCGCACGGTGCTCATGCCGCCACCCGCGCAGGATCGTAAGGGCGCGCATCAATCGCTGTCGTCCGTCCCAACCATTGATCGATCACCAGCCGCGCACTGCCCAGCGAGGTGGTTATGCCCAGGCCTTCGTGACCGGCAGCGACCCAGACGTTGGATCGTTCCGGCGCTTTGCCCAGATACGGCAAGCCATCCGCGCTCACCGGGCGAAAGCCGGTCCAGATGCGCAAGGCATCGAGCTGGCGCAAGACGGGCAGGAAGCGGAACGTTCGCTCCAGCATGCGCCGCACCATCGGCATCGAAACTTCCGGCGTATCGCTGCTGTACTCGCGCGACGAACCGATCAGGATTTGCCCGGTGGGCCGCGGTTGCACGTTGAAGGCGACGCTGCTGTCGGCATTACCGTGCGCGCTGTCGGCATAGCCCAGTTCCAGCAATTGATGATGCACGATGCCGGGGTAGCGATCGGTGATCACCAGGTGTCCCTTGCGACCACGTACCGGCAACTGCGGCAGTAATTCAGGCAAGGCGCAACCGGTAGCGACGAGCACGGCGCCGCTCAGCTGCGTTTGATCGGACAGCTGCACGCCATGGTCAGTAAGGGCGATGACGCGATCGGCATAAAATTCCGCGCCGCTCCTGCGGGCACGTTGAAGCAGATGCTGCGCCATGCCAGGCGGATAGACGACGGCCTCGCGTTGCACGCGCATGCCGCCGCACAAGCCAGGTGCCAGATGCGGTTCCAGTTGATACAACTGTTCGCGGTCGATCAGCTCGGCCTGCACGCCGGCGGTGGCGAGGCGCGATAGCTTTTCAGGAATGCGCGCGTAGTCGGCTTCATTACTCGCCACCCACAACGTACCGCAGCGGCTGTATTCGATCTGCGCGATATCGGTGAAGCTTTCCCACAGGTCCAGCGAGTAATGCGCCAGCGCAAGTTCGGCCGGGTCGTCGTCCATCGCCACCAGATGGCCCATGGCCGCGGCAGTGGCGCCGCCGCCGATCGGCCCCGGCTCGACGATCGCCACGCGCAGGCCTTCCTGGCTGGCGTAGTCCGCGCAGGCCGTACCGATGATGCCAGCGCCGACGATGATCAGGTCGTAGCTCTTCACGCGTTGCCGATACCCCATGCCAGCGGATCATTGTCGGCGTCGATCAGCAATTGACCTTGCGCGGTGATATGCGCGCTGCCGGTGATGCGTGGCAACACGCCGCGCGTGCCGGGCGCATATTGCGCTTCGAACACGCTGCCGAGGATGCCACCCTGGCGCCACACCTGTCCGGCGCTAAGTTTTCCGTCGGCGGCCAGGCAGGCGATCTTGGCGCTGGTGCCGGTGCCGCAAGGCGAGCGGTCGTAGGCCAAGCCTGGACACAGCACGAAATTGCGCGCATCCGCGTCGGCTTGCGGTGAAGGGGCGTTGATTTCGATATGGTCGATCTCGTCGCCGTCGGCGCCGCGGATGTTCGCCGCCTCGAGCGCAAGGCGTATCGCTTCCGTATACACCGTCAACGCGCGCTGGTTCGCAAGGGTGAGCGGCAGCGGACTGTCGTTGCTGATGAAGAACCAGTTGCCGCCCCAGGCGATGTCGCCGGTGACTTTTCCGTAACCTGGCACGTCCAGCGTTACATCCTTGGCGTGGCGATAGCTTTCCACGTTGTCGATCGCCACGCGGCCGTCCGCATGCAGCTCGATGCCCACCATGCCCACCGGCGTTTCCAGCCGATGCTTGCCGGGCGTGATGCGCCCCAGGTAGTGCAACGTGCGGATCAGGCCGATGGTGCCGTGGCCGCACATCCCTAAGTAACCCACGTTGTTGAAGTAGATCACGCCGGCGCAGGCGGACGGATCGGTCGGCGGCAGCAGCAATGCGCCGACCATGGTGTCCGAACCGCGCGGTTCGCAGGCGATCGCCTGGCGCCAGCGGTCGTAGCGGGTGCGGAACCGGTCGCGGCGTTCGGCCAGCGAGCCGTTGCCCAGGTCCGGAAACCCCGTCAGCACTACCCGGGTGGGTTCGCCGCCGGTGTGCGAGTCGATGAAGTCGATGGTATGCATGCCGGCATCTTCGTCTCCGCCGGCGCTGAGCGTCTAGAAAAGCTTGTGGACCTGGCATGCGGAATTCGGCATAGTCGGGCGCATGGCGCCGCTGCCGGGCAGGAAGCGGGCCGCGGCGTCCAAACGCCGTGGCGGCGGCGCCGCTCAGGCATGGATACCCGTTTTTCCCGACCAGGCCAGAGAGTGCCGCCATCATTCGTCCCATGAAGATTTCCGCCGATGAACTGGAACCGCTGTTCGATGCGTTGCCGGACGTGGTGTTCTTCGTCAAGGACCCCGACGGCCGCTACACCCACGCCAACCTCACCCTGGTGCGGCGGCTGGGCCTGAAGCAGCGCAGCGAGGTGATCGGCAAATCCGTCACCGAGCTTTTCCCCACCGCCATGGGCGGTTCCTACGCGGCGCAGGATCGGCGCGTGCTGGCCGGCGAAATCATCGAAAACCAGCTGGAAGTGCACATCTTCGCCAATCGCGTGCCCGGCTGGTGCCTTACCTGCAAGCGGCCGTTGCGTTCGCGCGGAAAGATCCAAGGATTGATCGGCATCTCGCGCGACCTGGGCATTCCCGACGGCAAGCATCCCATCTACGACCGCCTGAAACGCGTACTTACCCACATGCAGGAAAACTACGGCGAAGGCATTCGCGTGCAGGCGCTGGCGGAATTGGCAGGGCTGTCCATCGCGCAGCTGGAGCGGCATTTCCGGCGTGTATTCCAGCTGACGCCGCAGCAGGTGTTGACCAAGTTGCGCATCGAGGCGGCAATGCGCCTGCTGCATGCGGACGCAACGATCGCATCGATCGGCATGGCCTGCGGCTTTGTCGACCAGAGTGCGTTCGCGCGGCAATTCAAGGCCACCGTGGGCATGTCGCCGCGGGTGTATCGCATGGTGGTGAAGGCGGACGAAGGCGATGCGTAATCCAGGATGCATCGTGCCGTCCGGCGCGTATTGCGATATCCGGCAATCGCATTGCGATATTTATCGATTGACGCAGCGGTATCGCATAAATCGCACACTAACCGTTTGAAGCAAAAGATCGCGCACGGGCGGCTGATAACATACCGGCATGGGGAATTCAGTTTTTTATTTCGATGATTTTTGCCTACGTCCGCGTGCAAGGGAGTTGAGTCGAAACGGTGAACCGGTCGCGCTTGCCGCGAGCGCCTTCGATTGCCTGGTATACCTGGTCGAGCATCGCGAACGTCCGGTCGGCAAGGATGAATTGATCTCCGCGGTATGGGGTCGCGACGACGTCAGCGACAACCTACTTGCGCAAACCGTCGTGCGCTTGCGCCGCTCGCTGGGCGATGCCGGCAACGAACAACGCTGCATACGGACCGTGCCGCGCGTGGGCTATCGCTGGACGCTCGATACGCGCGTGGCGGCGCAGGAGTCGTTGGCCGCGCAAGCCGCGAACGCGCAGCTGCCTGCCATCGATGCGGCCGATGCGGCGCCGGCCAGGCCGCGCTATCGCCAATGGCTGCGTGTTCCGCTGCTGGCCGTGTTGCTGTTGCTGTCGGCGTTTGCGGCCGTCTACCTGGGATGGCGGCTCCATCAGGCCCAGCCGGCTGCCGCGGCCACGATGCATTTCGACCAGGGCACGACCATCGTGCTGCCGGCGGTGGTGAACGGTCCGAGCGACTGGAATTGGTTGCGCTTAGGCTTGATGGACATGCTTTCGGGCCGCCTGCGCGAGGCGAAGGTTCCCACCGAAAACAGCCGCAACGTGCTCAACCTGGTGAATCAGGACGGTGCGGAAAAAAATGCCGCGATCGCCTCGTTCGCGCTGGTCGTCAGGCCGAAGGTCGCCCTGGTCGACAACACCTGGCGCGTGCATCTGGAGGCGAAAAGCCGCGAAGGGCGTACCTGGCAGGCCGAGTCGTCATCCAGCAATGTGTTGAATGCTGCACGCGCGGCCAGCGATCTATTGCTGGCGCAGCTCGGTTTCGGCGGCGCTGCCCGCAAGCCGGGTACCGGCAATGCGCGGCAGGAATATCTGTTGCGCATGGAAGCGGCGCAGCTCGCCGGCCATCCGGAGCTTGTACATGAGCTGCTCGACAAAGCGCCGCCGGAAGTGCGCGAAACACCCGAGTTCGCCTTCCAGGAGGCGGGCTTTCATTGCGACGAAGGCAAAACCGAAACCTGTGAACGCGCACTTGCGAATCTGCTCAAGCAGTTGCCGGCCGACAAGCAGCCGCTGTTGCGCGGCAAGGTGCTCACCACGTTGTGGTACATCTATTACCGCAAGCACCAATATGCCGAGGGTGTAGCCGCTTTGACCGAGGCGATACGCCTGCTGCAAGCGCAGAAAGACAACGAGCCGTTGGCGCAGGCCTATCTCGATCGCTCCCATCTGGAATTCTTCGACGGCAAGCTGGACGAGGCGACGGCCGATCTTGGCCTTGCCCGCGTCAACTACGCGCTGGCCGGCGACACCGTGGGCCAGGCGAAAGTGGATACCTCGATGGCGCAGATCGCCATGCGGCGCGGGCAGTTCGATCAGGCGCTGCCCCTGTTGCAGCACGCCTACGAACACGAGCAGCACATGGGCATGCGGCAGCTGGTGTCCACTTCCCTGCAAGGCCTGCTGGTCTCGCACAAGATGCTGTTGCAATACGCCGACGAGCTGACCACCAGCGACGAATACTGGCCGTTCACGCAGAAAGGCATGGAGTTCTGCGACGACAACGTGCGCCGCGGCCTTGTCGTCCTGCGCGCCACCGCATTGGCCGACAACGGCCGCACCTCGGAGGCGAGCGCCGTGTTGGAGCAGTTGATCGCGCAGCCGAAACCCGAAGACGATCCGGCGTTGACCGCCTGGGCCACCGCCATGCTGGCAAGGTTTGCGCTGGAGCGTGGCGAAACGCAGGCGGCGGTAGCGTGGATAACCAAGGCATTCGCAGATTCCGCACTGGAGCAGGACGATGACCACCGCGACTACGTGGACGCGTCGCTCGCCCGCATCAATATCCTGTTGCGCGCCGGCAAGCGCGATGAACTCAGGCAGGCCGTGGCCATCCTGCAAACCTGGGCCGCGCATCGCACGGAGCAGGACGACTGGATCGACATCGCCATCATGCGCGCCAACGCTGCGCAAGCGTGGGGCGAAGGGCAGCCGGGCCAAGCGCTGGAGCAACTGAAGCTGGCCATGGCCAAGGCGGACAAGCTGGGCGTTCCCGAACTGGTGGTCGGCGTTGGCCAGGCCTATGCGCTGGCGTTGCTGAGCACGGGCAACGTTGACCAGGCCGTCGCCATCGGCGGCCGGCTGTCGGCATGGAGCAACGTGGATTGGCGTGCGGCCTGGGTGGAAGCGTGCACCTATCGTGCCCTGGGGCAAACCGCATCGTGGGAGAAATCCCGCGGCAAAGCGCAAGCTCTTGCGGGCGACCGCATGCAACTGACGGAGCCTTCCGTGTTTTCGTTTTGACGCCGGTTGGCCTGTTCTGCGCTTGGCTGCCGGCCCGATTTGTGCTTGTCTAGCGGGCTCAGCCGATCGGCCCAGAAGGAAAAGACAGGTGCTGTTCCCGCAAGCGTCCTCACTGCGATGCACAACCCCGGCATTTTCCCTGTGTGTGGAATCGCCGGGCGGACGCGGGCGCACGGCATGAGCCGGCCGGAAGTGACGCGGCGGGTCTATCTATGCGCGCCGGCCGCGTTCCGGGCGCGGCGCCTGGACGCCGGCAACGAGAAGGTGCTGATCGCCGCGCCCGGCGGATGGGCCAGGCGGCGGCGCCTTGGCGAGCGCCATCAGGCCACGGCGGGTTCGAGCGGCACGGATCCGCTTCGGAAGCTGCCGTCATGGCAAGCGAAGCTCGCGTTCGACAGCTCCAGACTGTTGCCTGTCATGAAGCAACATGCCCAGGCACACCGGACGCCGCTGCTTGGTGGCCTGGGCCTGGTTGCGGGCACTGCCGTGGCGATGATCGGCCTGCATGCGTGGCATGCAAGTGCGCCAGCACCTGCGACGCCAAGGGCAAAGGATTTTGCCAGGCCGGTGATCGCGCCTGCGCAGGCCTCGTTCGTCGAAGTGAGCGGTTCGGCGGTGAGTGCGCCGAAGCGGGCGGCGATCGCGCCATCCAAACCGTTGCAGCAGACCACACCTTCGCTGGGGCTGGCCGACGACGGCACCATCGTGGTGGTGGCGCAACCGCGCATCGATCACGCGGACGGCTTCAATCTGGATATCACCTCGCCCGGCAGCCTGTGGGCGAGGACCGGTGCGCGCTATCGCGTCGATCCAGTGCTGATCTACGCCGTCGCGCTGGTGGAAACGCGTGGCACGCAACCGGACGGTTCGGTGGCGCCAAGCCCGTGGATCGTGCGCATCAACGGTCATCTGCACAGTGGTACGCGCGCCGAAACGGAACACGCCATCGAGCTGGCGCATCTGTTGGCCGTGCCGGTGCAGGATGTCGGCATCATGCAGGTGTACTACCCCGTGCATCGCGATATCGAGCCCGATCCGATCGCGCTGCTCAATCCCGCGCGCAACATCGACATCGGCACGCGCCTGTTGCGCAAGGCGATGGGCGAAACCAGCGATCCGGTGCTGCGCATCGGCTACTACCACAGCCATGACGCCACGCTGGCGCGCGGCTATGGCGAGCTGGTGTTGAACGTCTACAAGGAACTGAAAACGGCAATGGGGCGCTCGCCGTCGCGCGCGGTGGCGTTGGCGTCGATGAAAAACGAGCTTGCGCCGCCGGGTGGCGGCTGACGCGCACGCTTTGCAATCCTTCCATGAGGCCTGATTTTTGAGTGGTAAAATCGACGCATGGGAAAGCCTGTCTATCACTTTGGCGAATTTCGCCTAGATCCGCTTGCGCGTGAGCTGACGCGAAACGGCGCACCGCTCACCGTGGCGGCCAATGCTTTCCTTTGCCTGGTGTACCTGGTGGAGCATCGCGAGCGCGCCGTCGGCAAGGACGAACTGGTGTCGGCGGTATGGGGACGCGTCGATGTCAGCGACAACCTGCTGGCGCAAACCATTGCGCGATTGCGCCGCGCCTTGGGCGACGAGCAGTACATCAAGACCATGCCGCGCGTGGGCTATCGCTGGATGCCGGATACGACGGTGGTGGATGATTCCGCGCAAACCGTCGAGCAAGCGCCGGTTGATGCCAACAGTACACATCATGCGATAGGTACAGCATCGAAGCGATCGCCCTGGTTGCGATATTGGCCATGGCTGGCGCTGTTGCTCGTGCTGCTGTTCGCCGCAGCCGGTTATTGGCGATGGTCGGGCGATCATCGCAAGCCGGTGCGGCTCGACCAGGGCACGGCGATCGTGCTGCCGGCGGAAGTGAACGCACCGGAAGACTGGAAATGGCTGCGCCTGGCGCTGATGGATCTGCTCTGTGGCGATCTGCGCGAAGCGAAGCTGCCAGTCGAAAGCACCCAGACCGTGCTCGGCCTGCTCGGCAAGGCGGATACGCCGGATAGCGCACGGCTTGCGTCATTCACGTTGGTCATCCGTCCGCACGTCACACTGGCCGACAGTGTCTGGCATGTGCGTCTGGACGCCACCACGCGTGCCGGCGGCAACTGGCAGGCGGAAGCATCCTCCGACAACGTGCTGAACGCGACGCGCGCGGCCAACCAATTGCTGCTGGCGCGGATGGGCGTGGCGGCCCAGTTCGGTCGAGTGCCGACCGGCGACGTCAAGCAGGAATATCTGGCGCGCATCGACGCGGCGAGCTACGCCAACGCCTTCGACGTCGAGCGCGAACTGATCGAGAAAGCGCCGCCCGCGTTGCGCGAGACGCCCGAGTTCGATTTTGTCAAAGCCGAGTTCCATTGCATTCGAGGCGAATACGAGCCGTGCAAGCAGGGTTTGGCCGATCTGCTGCAGCGCCTGCCGGCCTCCACCCAGCCGGTGCTGCGCGGCCGGACGCTAGCGGAGCAGTACTACGTGTATTTTCGCGAGCATGACTACGCCGGCGGCGAAGCGGCATTGAGCGAAGCGATACAACTGCTGCAAAAGCAAAAGAACGCCGGCTACCTGGCATTCGCCTACGCCCAGCGCGGTGAGTTGGAAGCGCTCGACGGCAAAACCGACCAGGCGCAATCGGATTTCGGCCTGGCTCGCGTCAACTACGCGCTGGCCGGCGACACGGCTGGCGCCCTCGGCGTGGACGAATCCATCGCAGCGCTGGCCATGCGACGCGGCCAATTTGCACGCGCCATCCCGGTGATCCAGCGCGCATACGAGCAATACCTGCGCTTGGGCATGCGCCAGTTTCTTGTCGATCCGTTGCGGGATCTGATCATTTCGCAACGCATGCTGCTGCAACATCGCGACGAACTGGCCACCACCGAACGCTACTGGCCGTTCGAACAGACGCACCTGGACATCCCCGATCAGCTGTCGCGGCACATCCTCGCTTATGAGCGTGCGCATGCGCTGGCCGACAATGGCCGCACAACGGAGGCAAGCAGCGAGCTGGAGCATCTGCTTGCGGACATCGCACTGGACACCAAGGGCGAGCCGGGCCTGCAGGTAACGGTCTACATACTGCTGGCCAAGCTCGCGCTGGAACGCAACGACATGCAGGCCGCCCCATCGTGGATCAACAAAGCCATGACCGGGCACCTGCTGGAGAAAGACAACGACCCGCGCGACGAGGCGGATGCGCGCTTGATCAACGCCTTGGTGTTGCAGCGTGCCGGTAAATCGCAAGAGCTCAAGCATGCCGTGGCCGACATGCAGGCATGGGCTGCGGGCCTGCGCAATCAGGACGAATGGATCGCCATCCCGCTCTTGCGCGCGCAAGCGCTGGATGCCTGGAGCGAAGGCCAGCACGAGCAGGCACTGGATCATTTGAAGCTTGCCATGAGCAAGGCCAACGAGCTGGGCGTGCCGGAGCTGATCGTCGATGCCGGCCAGGCGTATACCCAATCCCTGCTCGCCGCGGACAAGGTGGAAGAGGCCGTCGCCGTCAGCGGCGAGCTTTCCACCTGGGCGCAACTGGATTGGCGCGCGGCATGGGCGCAGGCATGTGCCTACCGTGCGCTGGGGCAGGCGGCGTCGTGGGAGCGATACCGGCAGACGGCGCGAGAGCTTGCGGGCGATCGTGTGTTGCCGGCGGATGCCTCCGTGGTGATGTACTGAGGGCTCGGGTAGGTTGATTTATGGCGAGGGCGGTGGATGCGTGCCCGGTGGCCGAGCCGACGCGGCTGGGGCGGCCTGACGAGTCGCCGCCGCCCGGCTAAACTGCCGGCTTTGATCTGGCCGATGCAGCTCATGACCCAGCCTTTTGTCGTGCAATTCAACCCGGTCGCCGTACATCTGGGTCCGCTCCAGGTCCACTGGTATGGCCTGATGTACCTGCTGGGATTTCTTGGCGGCTGGTTGCTTGGGGAATACCGTCGCAAGCGTGGGCGCCTGCCGGTAAGCCGCGATGCGCTGGGCGATCTGATGTTCTACCTGATGATGGGCATCATCCTGGGCGGGCGCATCTGGTACATGCTGTTTTATTACGCCGGCGGCATCAAATGGCTGTGGACCGATCCGCTGGCGCTGGTGCGCGTATGGGATGGCGGCATGAGTTTCCATGGCGGACTGCTGGGCGTGTTGGTGGCGGGGTTCTGGTGGTCGCGTCGCCACAAGCTGCATTTTTTCGACACGGTGGATTTCGTCGCGCCGTTGGTGCCGCTGGGGCTGGGATTGGGGCGCCTGGGCAATTTCATCAATGGCGAGTTGTGGGGCAAGCCGGGCGACGTGCCGTGGGCGATGATTTTTCCCAATGCGCGCGATGAAGATGCCGCGCTGGCGGCGAACGATCCGCATCTGGCGCAGCTGATGCAGCAGTTCGGCGGTTTGCCGCGGCATCCTTCGCCGCTGTATGAGCTGGCGCTGGAAGGCGTAGTGATGTTCACGGTGTTGTGGCTGGTGTCGTTGAAGCCGCGGCCGCGTTACCTGATCTCGGGCCTGTTCGCATTGATGTACGGCTGTTTCCGTTTTGCGGTGGAATTCGTGCGCGTGCCGGATGCGCAACTGGGTTACCTGGCGTGGGGCTGGCTGACGATGGGGCAGATCCAGTCGCTGCCGTTGATCGTGATCGGCATCTGGTTGCTGTGGCTTTCGCGCAGGGCGCCAACCTTGCCGCTGGCGCCGGCAGAACCGGTGACGCCTACGCAGAATTGAACAGAGCATCCTTAACATGCACGCTTATCTCGATTTGCTCCGCCACGTGCTCGAACACGGCACGGAAAAAACCGATCGCACCGGCACCGGCACGCGCAGCGTGTTCGGCTGGCAGATGCGTTTCGATCTCAACCAAGGCTTTCCGCTGGTCACCACCAAGAAGCTGCATTTGAAATCGATCGTGCATGAGCTGATCTGGTTTCTCAAGGGCGACACCAACATCGCCTACTTGAAGGAACACGGGGTCAGCATCTGGGACGAATGGGCCGACGAACACGGCGATCTCGGTCCGGTCTATGGCAAGCAATGGCGTGCCTGGCCCGCGGCCGACGGGCACGCGGTGGACCAGATCCGCTGGGTGATCGAGGAGATCAAGCGCAATCCCGATTCGCGCCGCCTGATCGTCAGCGCGTGGAACGTCGGTGAGCTGCCGAAGATGGCGTTGATGCCGTGCCATGCGCTGTTCCAGTTCTACGTCGCCAACGGTCGATTGAGCTGCCAGCTCTATCAGCGCTCCGGCGATATCTTCCTCGGCGTGCCGTTCAACATCGCCAGCTACGCCTTGCTGACGCACATGATTGCGCAGGTGTGCGGGCTCGGCGTCGGCGATTTCGTGCACACCCTGGGCGATGCGCATCTGTACAGCAATCATCTGGAGCAGGCGCGCCTGCAGTTGACGCGCGAGCCGCGTCCGCTGCCGCGGTTGAAGCTCGATCCAGAGGTGACCTCGGTGTTCGACTTCCGCTTCGAGGACGTGGCGATCGAGGATTACCACCCGCACCCGGCGATCAAGGCGCCGGTGGCCGTGTAGATTGGGGTTAAACCCTGACGGAAGGGATGCGGTGTTGGGGTTTGCATCCAACCTGCGCCGCTCGCACACCGCTTGAAACGCTATAATGGGCGGTCGGCCGGCCCAGCCCCGGCCTTTATGACATCCACCGCTTTCTGCCGGAGCTTCCATGGCCATTTCGCTGATCGCCGCCCTCGACGAGAATTTTGCAATCGGTCGCAAGGGTCAGCTCCCCTGGCATCTGCCGGACGATCTGAAATGGTTCAAGGAGTTGACCGTCGGCAAGCACGTGCTGATGGGCTACAACACCGCCATCTCGATCGGCCGGGCCCTGCCGGACCGCGTGAACATGGTGCTGTCGCATCGGCATGAAGCGCCATTCCCGGGCCAGATCACGGTGCGCTCGATCGAAGAGGCGCAGGCGCGTGCCGACGGCACCGGCCTGATGGTGATCGGCGGCAGCCGGGTGTTCCACGACGCGCTGCCGGTGGCGCAACGCCTTTATCTCACCTGGGTGAGCGCGGCGGTGGATGGCGCGGATGCCTTCTTCCCCGGCATCCATTTCAGCGACTGGACCGAGGTCAAGCGCACGCACCACAAGAAGGATGCGCAGCACAGCTACGACTTCGACATGGTCGAGTACATCCGCACCGCGTGAACGCCATCGCCGGCGCCATGCTGCATGTGATGGCCGGCGTGCTGCGCGATGCGCAGGGCAGGGTGCTGCTGGCGCAACGTCCGCCCGGCAAGCATCTGGCCGGCATGTGGGAATTCCCAGGTGGCAAGCTGGAGCCCGGCGAATCGCCCCAGCTCGCCCTGGTGCGCGAACTGCGTGAAGAACTGGATATCGACATCCGGCCGCAGGACGGCACGCCACTGATCCGCATCCCCTGGCGTTACGGCGAGCGCGGCCTGCTGCTCGACGCATGGCTCTTTACGCGCTGGCAGGGCGTGCCGAAATCGCTGGAAGGGCAGGCCTTGCAGTGGCGGATGCCTTGGGAGATCGATCTGGCAACGCTGGCGCCGGCCGATCGTCCCATCCTGCAGGCGCTCCGTTTGCCTCCTCTGTACGCGATCACGCCGGCAGATGTGATACCGGACCAGGCCGATGCATGGCATGCAAAGGTGACGGCCGCGATCGAACGCGGTGCGCGCCTGATCCAGCTGCGTTTGCCGCTATGGTCATCGGAACAGGTTCGTGCCCTGGCGGCCCGCTTGCAGGCAAGCGTCGTGCAGCATGGCGCCCATCTATTGCTCAATGGCGATATCGAAAGTGCGCGTCGACTTGGGCAGCGAATTGGCGTG
>NZ_JBQCHP010000109.1:0-2920 GCF_051954575.1 Dyella sp.
CACGTAGGGGAGGGAACAGTCACGCCGCTCGCGTCAGGTATTGCAGGCTGAACATGCGCTGCGGATCGAACCACACCTGCTGCACGGCCAGGCCCGCCGTCGCCGCCAGCGCCGCGAAATCCGCCGGCGAATACTTGCAGCTGTATTCAACCAGCATCGCTTCGTCCTCGCGGAACAGCACCTGCAAGCGGCCGACGCGAATACGCTGTTCGCGATTGCTGAGGATATGCGTTTCGATGCGTCCGGCCATGGCGTTGTAATGCGCGCGATGACGGAATGCGCTGAGTTCGAAATTGCAGCCCAGTTCGCGATTCAGGCGGGTCAGCATGTTGAGGGTGAAGGCGGCGGTGACGCCGGCGCGGTCGTTGTAGGCGGCCTCGATGGTGGCGCGATCCTTCTTCAAATCCACCCCCACCAGGATGCCGCCGTTGTCGCCCATTTCGCTGCGCATCTTGCGCAACAGTTGCGCCGCTTCGCGATCCTCGAAATTGCCGATGGTCGAACCCGGGAAATACAGCACCGTGCGGCGAGGTGCGCGTGGCGGCACCGGCAGGCGCAGTGGCCGGGTGAAATCGACCGCCAGTGGCTGGATCGGCAACTGCGGAAAATGCTGCGCCATGCGTTCCATGCTGTGACGCAGGGGATCGGTGGAAAGCTCGATCGGCACCCATGCTACCGGCGTGGCCAGATGTTCCAGCAGCAATCGTGTCTTGATCGCGTGGCCACTGCCGTATTCGACCAGGCGCACGTCTGGACCGAGCACCTGCGCAATATCGCCGGCGTGCTGATTCAGCAGCGCGATCTCGGCACGCGTCAGGTAATACTCCGGCTGTTCGCAGATCTGCTCGAACAACGCAGAACCCTGCTCGTCGTAGAACAGCCAGGAAGGCAGGCGTTTGGGTTGCGAGCGCAATCCGCGCTGTACCACCTGCAACAACAGGTTATCCGGCGGGCGCTGTTCGTCCCGCACTGCATAGGCTTGCACACTCATCGGTCCTGTCCCAATCGGATGCCCGCAAATTGCCAGCGGGCGTGGGGCGGAAAAAAATTGCGGTAACTGGCGCGGATGTGGTCGTGCGGCGTCGCGCACGAACCTCCACGCAGCACCCATTGGCCATTCATGAATTTGCCGTTGTATTCACCCAGCGCGCCTGGCAGGGGCTTGAAGCCGGGGTAACTCACATAAGGCGAACCGGTCCATTCCCACACATCACCGTACATTTGCAGCAGGCCATCGCCGGCCGGCACCGCGGCGGGATGAAAGCGCTGGTTGTCCTGGAAATTGCCGTTGATCGGCAAGCGGGATGCGGCATCTTCCCACTCCGCTTCGGTCGGCAGGCGCGCACCGGCCCAGCGCGCGAAGGCGTCCGCTTCGAAATAGCTGATGTGGCACACCGGCGCATGTGGATCCAGCGCGCGAACACCCGCCAGCGTGAATTCGCTGGACAGGTCTTCCTGCCAATACAACGGCCGCTGCCAGCCTTCGCGCTGCACGCACGCCCAGCCGTCGGACAACCACAGACTCGCCTCGTGGTAACCGCCGTCGCGCACGAAGGCCAGGTATTCGGCATTGGTCACCAGGCGGTTAGCCAAGGCATGCGCGGAAAGCCACGTGGTATGCCGCGGCGTTTCGTTGTCGTAGGCAAAGCCGTCGCCTTCGTCGCCGATATCGACCGGGCCTTGCCGTCCGGGAAGAAAACGCAGGGGCGAGCTGCGGCTTTCGTGTCTCGTCGGTGTATTGCGGTAAGCCGGCCGCAACGGATTGCACCAGAACGCGTGCTTGATGTCGGTCAGCAGCAATTCCTGATGCTGCTGTTCGTGCTGCAGGCCCAGCTCGATACGGGCTGCTAGGGTAGCATCGACGCCGCGCGCCAGCTGTTCGCCGACGGCCTCGTCGATGCGCTCGCGGTAGTCGCGGATCTCATCGAGCGATGGCCGCGAAAGCAGGCCACGCTGCGGGCGCGCATGCATGGGCCCGACGGTTTCGTAATAGGAATTGAGCAGGTAATACCACTCGGGATTTGGGCTTCGATAGGCCGGATCATGGCCAAGCGCGAATTGCTCGAAAAACCAGGTGGTATGTGCAAGATGCCATTTGCCCGGGCTGGCATCGGGCATCGATTGTACTTGCAAGTCTTCGCCGCTCAAGCCTTCGCACAGCGCAAGCGTCTGCCGGCGGATACGCATGAACCGCGCAAGAGCATCCTCGGTACTTACGGTGAATGTGGGGACATTCATGGCGCAGTCTCGGTTGGGGCGGGCGTGCTGCGGCCCACCTTGTGGAGCACGAAACAGCGGACGATCATACAGCCACCATGCCGCAGCAGTTGTTCATATTCCGTGATGCGCACATGGCAGGAAGATGGCCCCAATACAGCGCCCTGAGGTGACTTCAATGAAGACCGTCATGTCTGCAGTGCTGGTTTTTATATTTGCTGCAACCGCCGCAAACGCGTCCGCGCAATCGGCGGCGCCGGCAAGCAATTCGCTACCGTACAAGGATTGCATCCGCCTCGACCAGATCAATGAATGGCATGTGGTGGACCCGAAAACCGCCATTGTGCGTACCGGCCCCTATCAGCGTTATCTAGTGAAGCTCAAGGCAAGCTGCGACAAGCTCGGCATCGGCAATCCCGGCATGCAGTTCGTACCCAGTGAAGCCGACAAGGCCACTACGCCCATGCGCATCTGCGGCGGCCTCGGAGAAAAAGTGCGCGCGAGAGACCAGCCCGGCTGCGCCATCGAATCGGTCAGCCTGATCGATGAAGCAGCGTTCAAGAGGTACCGCGATCGCGCAAAACACCACAGTACAACCCTTCAGCAATCTGGCAAGCATCCTTGAACCGGCAAACCCATGATTCAACCTGTTCTTGTCGTATCAGAAGCTGAGGACAGACGTTCAGCTCACCGTAAATGCGCA
>NZ_JBQCHP010000110.1:0-46371 GCF_051954575.1 Dyella sp.
GAAAGCCAATGAGCTGGTGCATATCCAATATTCGTATGACGACAACGGCATCGTGCTCGTGAACCATGCTCTGGACGATGTGCATGGCCTGCAGGCGACGATCCGCGTACGCAATCTGGATGGCAGTGTGCGTTACGAAAAACACCTGCTAGGCATCGAGCTTGCAGGCAACCACACGCGCACCGTGGCGAAGCTGCCGGCTATCGCCGGCCTGTCACCCGTCTATTTCGTCGAGCTCGACCTCGCCTCTTCCGAAGGCAAGCCGGTCAGCCGCAACGTCTACTGGTTGTCCACGCAACAGGACACGCTCGACTGGCCGCACTCGAACTGGTACCTCACTCCGGTGACGCAGTATGCGGACTTCACCTCCCTGAAATCCCTACCGACCGCGATAAGCGAGGCGCATGCGACCACGCGGCGCCAAGGAAAGGATGAGGTCACCACGGTGACGCTGTCGGTGCCGGCATCGTCCAAGGCCGTGGCGCTGTTCCAGCATGTGTCGATCCGGCATGGCGCGCACGGCGAGCTTGTGCTGCCGATTCGCTGGACTGACAATGACGTGACGCTTTGGCCCGGCGAGTCGATCACCCTGACCGCGCGCTACGAAACGCAGGGAACCACCCTGCCGGTGCTGGAGGTGAGCGGGTGGAACGTTGCAGCCCAAAGCATTACGGCAACCGCCGCGCAGGGAACAGACCAGTGAAGACATCAAGGCTTGCATGTCACGCGTGACCATCAACGACGTCGCCCGCGCGTCGGGCACCTCGAAAAAAACCGTCTCGCGCGTGCTCAACAACGAGCCGAACGTACGCGACCAGGTACGCGAACGGGTGATGTCGGCCGTTGCCAAGCTCAACTACCGGCCGCTCACTTCGGCGCGCAGCCTGGCCACCAACCGCTCCTTCATGATCGGACTGCTCTACGACAACCTCTCGCCCAGCTACATCATGGAAGTACAGGCCGGCGTGCTGGAGGCATGCGAGGCAAAGCAATACATCATGATGGTGCAGCCGCTGGTCTCCACTGCGGCAGACTTCGTCGAACGAGTCGAGAGCATTCTCTCGCGCCATCAGCCCGATGGGCTGATCCTTACACCGCCCATCACCGATCATCCAAAACTGCTGGCTCATCTGCGCAAGAGCGAGCTTCCGTTCGCCTCGATCGCCCCACGCCAGCCCAAGGGCTGCATCGGCGTGATGCTGCGCGAGCGTGAGGCTGCCGCGGCGATGGTGGAGCATCTGGTGTCGCTGGGCCATCGCCGCATCGCGCACATCATTGGCGACCCCAAGCACGGTGCGGGCATCTGGCGCCTGGCCGGTTATCGCGATGGACTGAAGCGTGCGGGCCTGAAGGAAAATCCGGCGTACATGGTTCAAGGCCGCTTCTCCTTCGAATCGGGCGTGGCCGCAGCGCGCAAGTTGCTGGCGCTCAAGCAACGGCCCACCGCCATTTTCGCGGCCGACGACGATATGGCCGTGGGCGCAATCTGGGCCGCCGCGGAAGCCGGCGTAGCGGTACCCGGCGACATCTCCATCTGTGGTTTCGACGACACCACCATCGCCACGCAGGTGTGGCCCCCGCTGACCACCGTGCATCAACCCGTGCGCGACATGGGCAAGCGTGCCACCGAGGAACTGCTGCGCGTGCTCGGCAAGGGTGAAGCGCGCATGGTCGAAGTCGGCTACGAAATGCGCCTGCGCGCATCGACCGCCCCCGCGCCCTGAAGCTACACGCGTTACGATCCAGAGGAGACCGCCACATGCCCGCCAACAGCTCGCCACGGAAGTTCCATTTCATTTCCGGGCTGCCGCGCGCCGGTACCACGTTGCTGGCCGCGATCCTCAACCAGAACCCGCGCTTTCGCGCCGGCATGACCAGCCCGCTGGCGGACATCATGGGCGTGGTGATGGCCGAGGCCAGCAGCAAGAACGATTTTTCGTTCGACGTCTCCGACGAACAGCGCGTGGCCCTGTTGCGCGGACTGGTCGAAAACTTCTATTCGGTGGAAGCCGGC
This sequence comes from Dyella sp., assembly GCF_051954575.1. Classification (GTDB taxonomy): domain Bacteria; phylum Pseudomonadota; class Gammaproteobacteria; order Xanthomonadales; family Rhodanobacteraceae; genus Dyella_B. Next base: position 2,015 of record NZ_JBQCHP010000110.1, read on the forward strand.
CCTGCGGTCGTATTCGATACCAGCCGCCTTTGGTGCAGCCGCATGCGCCTGCTCGACACGCTGTTCCCCGGCGTAAAGGTGATCGCATGCGTGCGCCAGCTGGCTTGGGTGCTGGACAGCATGGAGCGCCTGGTGCAGAAGCAACCGGTGAGCGTCAGCAAGGTCTTCCGCTTCGACACCAACACCACGGTGTATTCGCGCGTGGAGGCATTGACCGATCCGCGCGGCATGGTCGGCTTCGCCTACCAGGCCACCAAGGAGGCGTTTTACGGTTCGTACGCGCAAAACCACCTGCTGATGCTGACCTACGAAAGCCTGGTGCGTGATCCCGCCGCGGCCATGCGCGCCGTGTATCAGTTCCTTGGCGAGCCGTGGTACGAACACGACTTCGACCGCATCGACTACAACGCCGACGAATTCGACGCCCGCGTCGGTATGCCAGGGCTGCATGCCGTTCGACCGAAGGTGGAATTGGTCGAACGCCAACCGATTCTGCCGCGCGAGATTTTTGGGCGCTTTGCCAATGAGGCGTTCTGGATGGATCCTAAGAACAACGTCAATCAAGTGCCGATCGTGTAGCGAACCTCAACGGCGCGAACGACGGCCCCCTCCCCTGCTTGCAGGGGAGGGCTGGGGCGGGGTTGTACGAGCTGGCCGCATCGTTGAAATGTGTCGCGAGGTTGCTTCACCCCACCCTACCCCTCCCCTGCTACACGTAGGGGAGGGGACACGTTGTAGAAAAATTTCCCTTACTGCACATTCAACGTCACATCGTCCAGCACAAACGACGTCTGATACGCCGAATCCTCCGTCCCAATGAATTTCAACGTGACCGACCTGCCGATATAGGCGCTCAAGTCCACGCTGTGCTGCTGATAACCCGACGCGGCATTGATATTGGAAAACTGCGCCACGGTGCCGAGCACATTGCCGGAGCTATCGAGCACCTGCACCTTCAACGTATCGTACGCATTGGTCTTGCTGGTTTCGGCGGTATCGATATGCAGCCAAAATGACAAGATCGCGCTCGTCTCGCCAGCCGGAATCGTGACCGCCTGCGAAACGGTATCGACGGTAGCGCTGCCGTAGCCGTCCAGCCACGCGAAGCCGGTTCCGGTATGCGCCGTCTCACCGGAGCACGTGCTGTTGGTGCACAACGCGCCGCTGCTCATCGACCAGGGCGACGCGGTGCCACCTTCAAACCCCGTATTGCCCAGCAATTGCGTGCTGCCACCGCCGCTGCCCGAAGACACCGTTACCGCGCTGGTCTTGCTGCCGGTCTTGCCGCCGTTGTCCGTGACGGTCAGGGTTACGTTGTAGGTGCCTGCAGCGGCATAGGTATGGCTTGGGCTGGTGGCAGTGGAGGTGCTGCCGTCACCGAAATTCCAGGAGCTGGAGACCACCGTGCCATCGCTGTCGGTGGAGCTGTTGGTGAACGAGGCAGCCAATCCGTTGGTCGAATCGCTGAAGTTCGCCACCGGTGGAACATCGCCGCCGCTGGTCGGATTGAAGTTGATGTCGAGCACGGCATGCAGCTCGATCGCATTCGGCGCGACGCCGGTTTGGCCGTGATTGAAATCGAAGAACCCCACGCCGCGAACTTCCACCGGAATATTCGCCGTCTGGAAGCTGGTCGTAACGGTATACCTGCCATCGAACTCGCTACGCGCATTCTGGATGCCCGCGGCGAAAGGACTGCCTGCGCCCACGCAGGCCGGATCGGGAATCTCCGCGATCATCGTATTGCCCTGCGCATCCTTGAGCACCAGGTGATAATCCGAATCGGTTTCCAGCTTGTATTCCACCAGGGTGGCGTCGACCACGAACAAGGTGGTCTCGGTGGGCTGGATGCGATTGTTGGCCGGCAACGTGCTGGGTGCCGTCAACGAATCCAGATAGCTGATGGTCTGCGAAACCGGATTGTTGAGATTGACCAGGCCCACATCCGCATCGGTACCTGTCTTGACCGACCAGCGTTCCACACCGCAACTGCCGCTACTGGCGTTGGGCGTAGCTATCAATTGTTCGTGCTCGACTTCCGATTCCACCGCCTGGTCGGCGGCCGATGCCATTGCGGCAACCCCCATCAACGTACAGACGACAAAACACCACAGCGCGATCTTGCTCTTCATGAGAATTCCCCGATGCATGTAGGTGTGATTCAAGAAGCCGCACGTTTTGCCCATCGTGCGCGCTCGTCGCAAATGCGACGCAACCATAGCTTGTCAGCCTGCAAGCCATAGTCAAATAGAACGGCGTTTATCGCCATAACCCTACCTACATGTATTCGCTTGCGTGACGCTGTCGTCGCTTGTCAACGCTTCGACATCTTTGTCGAGATTTTGTGACGACGCGAAAGCTTGGCGATGTCGATTGGTCCTTCTGCTAGGGCAGATAACCGCGCATCCTGTAAACATCCACCCCATGGACATCCACAACGGAGAGATTGCATGTTGACCTACCGGAGCACGTCCGTCGATGGGCTGCAGATCTTCTATCGCGAGGGTGGCGATCGCCGAAATCAGACCGTACTGCTGCTGCACGGCTTTCCTTCCTCGTCGAGGATGTACGAGAAGCTCATGCCCATGCTCGCGCAGCACTATCACGTCATCGCGCCGGATTATCCCGGCTTCGGCCATTCCGACGCGCCGTCACCGGACAGCTTCGCCTACACCTTCGATCATATCGCTGCGGTGATGGATGCCTTCGTGCAGCAACAAGGCACCGATCGCTACACGCTGTTCGTGCAGGATTACGGCGGCCCGGTCGGCTTTCGCCTGGCGCTGCGCCATCCCGAACGCATCGACGCGATCATTGTGCAGAATGCGGTCTCACACGAAGTGGGGCTTGGGCCCTTGTGGGAAACGCGGCGAAAATATTGGGCCAATCGCAGCGCCTATGCCGAGCAACTCCGCGCCAATCTCATCGCACCCGAAGCCGCAAAACAAAGGCACGTGGGCCACGATCCGCATCCGGAACGGTACGACCCCGATGCATGGACGGACGAGTCCGCCTTCCTGAGCCGGCCCGGCCAGGACCGCATCCAGGAAGATCTGTTCTACGACTACCGCACCAACGTGGCGTCCTATCCCGCATGGCAGGCGTACATGCGCGAACATCAGCCGCCGTTGCTCGTCATCTGGGGCAAGTACGATCCTTCCTTCACCGTGGAAGGCGCGTGGGCCTACCAGCAGGATGTCAAGCACGCGGAAGTCCACCTTCTGGATGCGGGCCATTTCGCCATGGACACCAAAAACGATGAGGTGGCCGCCCTTACCTTGAAATTCCTTGACAAACATCGCCGCTAAAACCAGGCCCATTTCGAACCACCTGGCGCGATGGCCTGTTGAAATAAAGTCATGTCCGCTTTCGATTGCGAAACGGACATGATTGGCATCACTCCTGGATATTGCCCACCGTATGCATCACGCCTGGATGGACGAACGTAGCGGCAATCATCGTGGTTGGCGCGGACGTCACTGCCGAAACCCCCGCGACACCGCCGCAGGCGATGAGCGAGACCATCAGTAACATCCAGCGAGGCAAAGCAATAGCTGGTCATGTCAAGGCGCTCGGACAAATGCGCGCATGAAACGCCCATCGGCCGCCAATATCCATGTTTCCGTGGGATATTCATGACTCCCTGATGTCACTTCCGCGCTGTTATGCCAACCGCGCCACAACCTCGGTTGGCGCTCCGCAGGAAACGGCAGCCGAGCCAGCGAACGCGGATGTGCATTCCCGGTGCCACCGGATGACTTATAAGGACAATTCCTGCGGCGGGAAGCCGCCCGCCGTTCGCGGGTGCATGGCTACCCGCCGCCTCAATTGCGTCATGTAAATATTTGAAAGGCCACTACAATCTTGCTTTTTGCGTAGCCGCGTCAGCAAAAAATCACTTGCCGGTTTGCGACGGAATCGATAGATTTTGCGGCGCGACACCTATGACTTGGCAGGGGGCCGGCCGAGGTTCGCGTTACAGGGAACAGCAATGGATCTTCGGTCCAGGCGAAAGCCAGGATATGGCCCAAGGACGAGTATCGCCTTACGCGCCTTCGCGCTCGCCCTGCCCGCCTCCTTTTTCACATGTGCACCGGCCATCTCGCAGGCCGCGAATGATGCTTACGAATGCCTGATCGAACCCGCCCAGATGGTGGAACTGGGTGCGCCCGTAAGCGGCCTGATCGACAAGGTGCTGGTCAAACGCGGTGATCGCGTATCGCGCGGCCAGGTACTCGCCTCCCTGGATTCCCATGCGGAACAAGCAGCAGCCGACTTGGCGCATTACAAGTCCCAGCTGGTCGGGCCGACGCAACTGGCGCAAAGCAAGATCGAATTCTCGCAGCGCAAGTTCGAGCGCCGCCGCGACATGGCCGCGGAAAAGCTGATGTCGCGCCAGGACAGCGACGATGCCGAGTCGGAGCTGAAACAAGCGCAGGCCGAGCTGGTTACCGCCAAAGAAAACCGTGAACAAGCCCGGCTGGAATTCGTCCAGCAATCGGCCCAGCTCAATCTACGCACGCTTCGCAGCCCCTTTGACGGCGTAGTGGTGGACCAGATGATGTGGCCTGGCGAGATTTTCGAGCCCAGCTCGACCAAGCACGCCATTCTGAAGCTCGCCCAGATCAACCCGTTGCACGTGCGCGTGGTGATGCCAATGCGCGCGTTCGGCGAAGCTTCGCCCGGCATGTCCGCCACGATCGTGCCGGAGATCCTGCAGAACCAGCATTACGCGGCCAAGGTCACCGGTGTCGATCGCATCATCGATGCGGCCAGCGGGACCTTCGTCGTGTTTATCGATTTACCCAATCCCAAGTTCGACCTGCCTTCCGGCGTGAAGTGCAAGGCGACGTTGAACAAGTAGTGCAGTAAGTGCAGTGCACATCGCTGCCGGACCACACCATCCGGACGGCGAAACGATGGATCACCGTTTTTCAAAGCATTATTCATTGACGAATCTACCGCGCCAAACGAGGGCAGCGGTCGCACAGGAGAAAAATATGGAGCAGTCGCACGGCAACGCCAACGGCAAGGCCATGGCTGACAGTCTTTCCGAGCAGCGTCAGAACGCGGAAGTGCAGACCCACCCCGACAATGCGGACAACCGGCCATCCATTCGCTTCGAAGCGCTCGAGCCAAGGGTTCTCTTGTCCGGCGACGTGAACCCGGCGGCGCTATCGATCAGCGGCTCGCTGGATCAGCCCGGCCAGCAGAATCACTACCAGTTCACCGTGCAGGACGACAAGCGCGTCGTCTTCGACAGCCTCACCAATCGCAACGACATCAGCTGGTCGCTCACCGGCCCCAACGGGCAGGTGGCTCGCCATAACTTCGCCGACGACACCCAGCCGTTCGTCGACCTGGCCGCCGGCACCTACACCATGACGATCAACGCATCCGGCGACGCCACCGGTGCGTATGCCATGCGCATTGTCGACGCCAGCGCCGCGGCCAACCTCACCCCCGGCACCCAGGTCAACGATACGCTGGCGCAAGGCAATGAAATCAGCGTGTACCGCTTCGATGCCACGGCCGGGCAGAAATTCTTTTTCAACGCCGGCAGCGCAAACGGTACCGATGGCAACTATGCCTACGTCAACTGGCGCCTGATCGATCCCTACGGCCGCCAGGAAGGCAATACCAGCGACCTGCACTCCAGCAGCGGCCCGTTCGCAGTGCAACGCAGCGGCGAGTACCTGTTGCTGGTAGAGGGCAACCAAGGCAATACCCTGCCGGTGAACTACTCGTTCACGCTCAATCCCGTCAACGACACGCAGAACGCCTTGACGCTGGATCAATCCACCACCGGCGCCATCGCCCAATCGGGCCAGACCGCCAATTACAGTTTCACGCTCAATGCCAGCACCTCGGTGATCTTCGATCGCTTGAGCAGCGACGGCTTCAACTGGTCGTTGCTCGGGCCCAACGGCCAGATCGTGCAGAACCGGCACTCGTACCAGGAGCAGCAGCAGCCGAGCGCGCTGCAGCTCGGCGCTGGCAGCTATACCTTGTCGATCAACTACGATGGCAGCAGTACCGGCAACTATGCCTTCCGCCTGCTGACCGACGCGTCGACGCAGACGCTCAGCACCAACACGCCAATCACCGACAGTCTCGACAATCCGTTTGGCTCGCGCCTCTACAAGGTGTCGTTGAGCCAGGGGCAGAAGCTTTATCTCAACGGGCAATCGCCCACGGGCGGCAGCGTCAACTGGCGTTTGCTCGATCCCTATGGCGTACAGGTCAACAACGGCACGCTGGGCAATAACGGCGATCCCTTCACGGCGACCGTGAGCGGCGATTACTGGCTGGTGATGCAGGGCAGTTCCGGCAACGCCGCGACAGCCACGGTCAATTATGGTTTCCAGCTCGACAGCGTGCCGGATCTGGCAGTGGCATTGACGCTGGGCGCAAGCACCTCCGGCAGCGTCGCCCTGCCCGGCCAGTCAACCATCTACAGCTTTCATCTCGCCGCGGCGACGCAACTGGCGTTCGATACGCAAAGCACGCGCACCGATATCGAATGGTCGCTCACCGGCCCGAACGGACAACTGGTGCCGCCGCGCTGGCTGGGCCGCAGCGATGGCAGCTATGCCTACAGCGTGATCACGGCGCCGGCCGGCGACTACACGCTCACCGTGAAAGGTTCTGGCAACGCCACCGGCGCCTACGCCTTCGTCTTGAACGACCTGGCCACCGCGGCCGCGCTGACTCAGGGTACGCCGGTAAGCGGCACACTCAATCCAGGCAATGCCGCCGCGGCGTATCGCTTCACCACGCAAGCCGGCGACAACGTGAAGCTGCATAGCATCAGTGTCAGCGGCGGCAGCGCCACCTGGCGCATCGTCGACGCCTACGGTCACGACGTGGCCGGTGCCAACGACCTGTCCACCGACAGCAACGCCATCAGCCTTGCGCTGGGCGGCAATTACACCTTGCTGATCGAAGGCGCGACGGGCAACACCGCGCCGGTCAACTACCAGGTAGAGCTGGACACCACCGGCAACGTGGCGCCGACGCCGCTGCCGTCGGGCGATGCCTTGACCCTGGGCAGCGCCACTGCGGGCAGCCTGGCGACATGGAACGCCACCAAGACCTACCGTTTCACGCTCGCCAATGCGGCGCAATTGCTGTTCGACACCACCACGCCGTACGGCAGCAACGCGGTGTGGACACTCACCGGTCCGCGCGGCATCGAATTCAACCAGAGCACCGTCTGGAATACGGCTTCCGTGCTCGACCTGCCTGCGGGCGATTACGCGCTGACGTTGCAAGGCAGCCAGTATTCCTGGAACTACAGCGGCAACGGCGCGTATGCATTCACGGTAACGGACACCTCCACCCTGCCGATGGCGCAACTGGGCCAGCTCGCCACGCTGACCCGCACGCCGGCCAGCGCCACCGCGGGCTGCCGCATACAGGCCAGCGCCGGCACCGAGCTGGTGCTCAACGGCAGCGCCAACTACAACAACAGCTGGGAACTGGTCGACGCCTACGGCCACGTGCTGCCTTCGCAACAGGGCGACAACCTCGGCAAGATTTACGGTATTCCCGCCGATGGCATCTACACCCTTCTGGACGTCGGCTACAAGAACGACGGCACTTCATCGCGCACCGACAACTTCACGATAAGCCAGCAGGTGGTCACCACCGCGCCACTGAGCTTCAACGACACGCTCAGCGGCAACCTGGCCGGGCGCCAAAGCCTGGCCCAATACACCTTCACGCTGGATCAGCCGCAGACGCTCGACCTGGATGCCCTGCTCAACGCCAACGGCCAGCGCCCCGGCAACTTGCAATGGCTGATCCGCTCCAGCAGTGGCGCCACCTACGGCTGGAACGGTATGAACACCAGCCAGTGGCAAGGCCTGCCAGCTGGGCAGTACACCCTGGTGCTGCGCAATACCACGGATACGCCCACCAGCTTCTCGTTCCGCCTGCGCAATCGCGATTCCGCGCAGGCGCTGTCGTTGGATACGCCCGTGCAGGCCACGGTGGCGCCCGATCAGGTGAGCATGTACCGCTTCACCGCCAATGCCGGCGATCACTACTACTACCATGCCAGCCAGGGCGGCTATGGCGTGTACTGGACGCTGCTGCGCAGCGACGGCGTCGCCGTCAACAGTGGCTACACCGGCTACGACAAACCGGACATCGCCATCACCGCCACCGGCGAATACACGCTGGTGTTTGCGCAGAACTATTCCATCACCACCGCCATGACGGTGGGCTTCACCTTCGGCCACCGCACCACCACCACTTCTGCGCTGACGCTGGGCGCCGACAACGCCGGCAGCATCGCGCAACCGGGCCAGAGCGTGCAGTACAGCTTCACGCTCAATGCGCCAACCACGGTGCTGATGAACCCCTCGCAGAACGGCTCCAACCTGCAGTGGACCCTCACCGGCCCGCGCGGCACGGAAGCTCCGCTGCAGGGTTTCAACAATGGCCCCAACCTGATGTCGCTGCCCACCGGCACCTATGTGCTCACGGTGGCCTATAGCGATCTTTCCACCGGCAATTTTGATTTCACCCTTGCCGACACGTCGACCATGCCGGTGCTTGCGGTCGATCAAACCACGCATACCGCCTTTACCAGCAACGGCCAGGCGCAAGGTTTCGTGCTCAACGTGCCAGCCGACGGCAGCTACAGCATGGACGTGCCGCCCTACAACGGCAGCAACGCGGCGTGGATCATCCGCAATGCGCAAGGGAGCGTGGTCGCCAGCAACTGGATCTCCGGCAACAACAGCACGCCCTTCAAACTGAGCGCCGGGCAGTATGTGCTGACCTGGGAGTCGCCCAACACAGCCAACATGGCTATCGACTTCGCGCTGCGCCAGGTGGTTACCGTCGCGCAGCCGTTGACCTTGGGCACGGCCGTAAGCGGCACCATCGCCAACATCGCTCAGCGCCAGGAATACGATTTCAGCCTGGCCGCGCCCACGCGCGTGCTGTTCGACAGCTTGAGCAATCGCAGCGACATCAGCTGGACCTTGATCGGCCCGGACGGCACCGTCGTCAATCCAACGGCCTTGTCCGGCACGCAAGGCAGCAGCGCGGGCGATCCGATCGCGCTCAACGCCATCGGCAATTATCAGCTGTTGATCGTCCCGGTCGGCCATGCGCTCGGCGACTTCGCCTTCAACCTGCTCGATCTGGCGGCGGCACCCGCCTTGGTGATCGGCACGTCGCAATCGATCGCGCTGGCGCCCGGCAACAGCAGCACGGCCTACACCATCAACGCGCATGCCGGCGATTACGTCAGCCTGCAAGTGAGCAGCCTGGCGGGCGGCAATGCCAGCGTCACGCTGGTCGACGCCAACGGCAACAAGGTCCTCGCCACCACCACGCTCACCGGTACCGACAGCTTCACGCTCGCACTGCCGCACGATGGCGCGTACCAGTTGATCGTGGCCGGCGACATCGCCAACACCGCCGAAACCGACATCAGCTACAGCGCCAAGCTCATCACCCCGCAACAAGGCACGCTCGCGCTGGGCAGCGATATCCAGGGCAGCACCAGCACGGCCGGTGTGCCCGACACGTATCGCTTCACGCTGAATACGCCCACCAAGCTGTTCGTCGACGGCCTCACCGGCCTCAATCAGGCCTGGACGATCCGCGCCAGCAACGGCACCGTGGTGGCTTCCGGCCAGTTGGGCGCGATCTCGCCGCTGGTGCTCACGCCAGATGTCTACACGCTGCAAGTGCAAGCCGCCAGCAGCGATGCGCTGGGCGCGTATGGCCTGCGCCTGGTCGACCTGTCCGGCGCCACCGCGCTGCCGCTTGGCCAGGCTACGCAAGGCAGCCTCGTCGATGGCCACGCGCTGGTCTACAGCGTAACGAGCACGATCGATCAAGCCGCGCTCTCCTTGCAGGTCGACGCGGCTGCCAATGCCGGCGCGCAGATCTACGTCTATGACGGTGCATGCAATCTCATTGCGTCCGGTGCGAATGCGCTGGCGCTCACCAGCATCGCCGATGGCGTCGCCAACGGCATCACGCGCTATGTCGTGATCGACGGCGGCAGCGCCAACACCTACACGCTTACCGCTACGCAAAGCGCGGCGTCGGGCTCCTCGTCCGGCTCAAGCGCATTGAATCTGGGCGCATCCTTCAGTGGCAGCCTGGCTTCGATCGGCGATAGCAAAACCTATCGCATTGCCGTCGGCTACGACCAGCAACTGCCGTTCGCGCAATTGCTGCGCGACCTGGGTTCCAGCGGCATTCACTGGCGGCTCACCGCGATCGGCGCCAGCGCCGCGCCGTGGCAAGACCAGAATTCTGCCTACTACCAGAACCTTTTACCTGCTGCCGGCGACTACGACCTCACCATCGCCGCCACCGCTGACAACGCCAGCTACAATCTGCAGACGATCGACAGCGTACAGGCGCCATCCATCGGTAACACCCCGGTCGCAACGACGTTCGCCGCCGGCCAGCAGGCCGCTGTATACCGTTACAGCACCGACAACCCTGCAGCACTCTCGGTGGCGTTGGATGGCGCCGACAGCTGGGCTCTGTTCGATACCTTGGGCAATCAGCTGGCCACTGGAAAAGCCGGCGACACCACTCCGCTCATCAATCGCGGCAGCTATGTGCTCGTCGTAAGCCGCAACTCCGCCGCCGCCAGCACGAACGTCACCGTGAGCGTGCAGCCGCAAGCCTTGCCGGTGGCGCCGTTCGCCGCGCCGGTCAGCGGCAGCCTGACCACTGCCGCGCCGTTCACCGTCTATCGTTTCGACCTGCCGGTCGCCACCCTGATCCAGTTGCACAATGACGGGTCCGATGCAGGCGTGCGCTGGGCCATCACCGCGCCAGGCGATGCTCCGCAGTGGAGCACCGCAGGCAGTTCCGATCCGCGTCCCCAGCGACTTGCGGCCGGCGAGTACGAACTCTGGATCGACGGCAACGGCAACGCGTTGAACTATGCGCTGCAATTGCTGGACCTCGATGCGGCGCCCATGCTGTCCGGCACCGCCACCACCGGCAGCCTTGCCGGCCAGGATGCCGTGGCCTATAGCATCTCGCTCGCGCAGGACGACGCGCTGCACTTGAGTTTCGGCGCCAGCACGCCAGCTTCGCTGAACTGGGAACTGCTCGATGGCATGGGCAACATCGCCACCTCAGGTCAAGGCGCCATCGACACGGATACGCTGCCGCTGATCGCCGGCAGCTACACGCTGCGCCTGCTTGGGGCATCCGCCACAGGCAGCAGCGTCACTTATGCCGTTTCCGCCACGCCGGTGGCGCCTGTCGCCTGCGCGCTGGGACAAACGCTCAGCGGCACGCTGAGCAGCAGCTATCCGCAAACCGGCTTCCGCCTCAGCCTGCCGCAAGGCGGCCAGGTGATGCTGTACGGGGCAAATGCCGCCGGCAACGCCAACGTCTATGTGTTGCAGCCGACGCAAGGCGATCAATACACGCAGGATGGCCACATCTATACCCTTGCGCCGGGCAATTACGATTTCGTCATCCAGGGCGACGCCAACGACCTGAACTATCGCTTCACCCTGCTCGACTACGCCAACGCACCAGCCGTGCCCTCGGGCACGTCGAGTACCGCCTCCCTGGCCGCCGGCCAGGACGTGGCCATCTACAGCGTAAGCAGCGACGGTGCGACGCCATTGAATGTAGGCGCCGCCGCACAAAGCGGTAGCGGCATCGCATGGAAGCTCTATGAAGACGACAACGGCGCCGTCGCCAGCAGTGGGCAGGACAGCACGGTTACGCAGGTATTCCCCAGCGGCAGCTATCACTTGCTGGTATATCGTGCCGACGCCGGCAGTGACGCCCTGCCCTACACCACCACGCTCGACAGCATCAGCATTCCCACCAGCGCGCTTGCGCTGGGCACCAGCCAGACGCTGACGTTGGATCCCGCTTTCGCCTCGCTGGCCAACTACACCTTCACGCTCAACGCGCCCACGCGCTTGTTGATGGCGGCGCCGGACGACAGCACGCCCTACACGCCCTACCGCATTGTCGATGTGCGCGGCGCCGTGGTGTACTCCAGCTATTTGGGCAATATCTATCCCATCGGGCTGGCCGCCGGAAGCTACACGCTGGAGTTCGGCAATTACAGCCGCGGCGGCTCGGGCAACAGTTTTGCGGCCACCGCCACCGCCATGGTCGCCTCAAACAGCAGCAGCAGCGGCAGCAATAGCGATGCCGTCGTCACGCACTTTCGCTTGTTCGACATGGATGCAGGCGCACCGCTGGCGGTTGGAACGCCCGCCACAGTATCGCTGGCGACATCCCGCGACGTGCAGACGATGCACCTTAGCGCCAACGTGGGCGATACGCTCAACCTGGCCGCGACATTCAGCAGCACCGCCATCGGCACGCTCAATGCGAGCTGGGAAGTGATCGGCCCGGATGGTTCCGTGGCGACCTCCGGCTACGCCACCAACGGTGGCTTCCAGACGTCGTTCGAGATCACCCAGGCCGGCCATTACGCGCTGGTCGTCTACCAGGCCAGCGAGGCGCTCACCGCCAACTTCAGCACCACCTTGCAGAGCCATACCGACATTCCGCCGGTAACGAGCACGCCACTGACGCTGAGCCAGGCCAGCTCGACCACCCTGGGGCCGGAGGGCACCGCCAGCTACACGTTTACGCTGGACAGCGCCTCGCTGGTTTCGCTGGCGCTTAGCTCCTCGCTGCAAGGCGAGGTGCTATGGCAACTGTTCGGTCCCAATGGCCAGCTGGACAGCGGTTGGGACGGCTACACGGTGGAACCCGCGGTGCTTGAGGCTGGCAGCTACACCCTGCTGCTCAACAATTTCTCCGGCGGCGAATCGGCCGATGTCTCACTAACCGTAGGCACGCAGGCTCAAGCCACGCCCGCCACATCGTTGCCGGCGGACCTGTCCGATCAAACGGGGCTGCAGGCCATCACCGTAACGGCCGGGCAGGACTACTACTTCAGCAGCCCGAATTGGCTGCCCTATACGGTCTATCGTCAGGATCTCTCGCTTGCGTATTCGGGCGCTGCCGGTGGCAACGGTGCGGTGGACCTGCATGCGGATACGAGCGGCACCTGGTACATCGCCTTCAACCAGCAGAACGGCAACCATCTGCACGTCACCACGGCGCAGGCGCTGTCCCCTGGCAAGGCCATCACCGGCACGCTGGCGTATGGCGGAACGGACGTCTATACGCTGCAGGTGAGCAGCGGCCAGCTGGTCGATATCTTGGGGCCGGCAGGCGGCTCCACCAGCTACAGCATCACCGGCCCCGGCATGCCGCAACCGACCGACGTGAGTTACGGCGGGCCGCTTTACCTGCCGCCGGGCAGCTACACCATCCGCATCAGCAGCAACATGTCGCCGTCCAGCTACAACTTGTTGCTGGAGCCGGTCGACAATGCCGCGCCCGTCGTTACGCCGGATACGGTCACCAGCGTGCAGTTCGATGCAAATGGCTACGCGGCTTACCGCGTCAGCGGCAAGCAGGGGCAGCAGCTTTACTACGCACCCGTCGATGGCGAAGACGACAACGCATCGTGGACGTTGGTCGATGCCAGTGGCAACTACGTGGCATCGGGTGGCTCGGCCGATAGCGTGGCGCTGTCGCCATTGCCCGCCGACGGCACTTATTACCTGCTGTGGAATATCGACCCGTCCGGCACTACCAGCGGTTATGGATTCAGCCTCAACAGCACTCCGCCCCAACAGGTCACGCCGCTCGCGCTGGGCACAGCTGTGGCGGTCAACGCCGGCAGCACCGCCACCACCACGCTCTACAGCCTGGACCTGAAAACCCCCACGCAGCTGATACTCGATGCATCCACCCAGGATGTCGGCTTCAGCTGGCTGCTGAGCAGCGCCAACAGCCAATTCAGCAGTACGGTGAGCGCCAACGGTACGGGCTCGCAAATCATCGAGCTGCAAGCCGGCACTTACCTGTTCGCGGTTCGCCCCGCGAGCAACGCCAGCGGCTCGCTGTCGTTCCGTTTCGACGATGTCGCAAGCGTTGCGCCCCTCAGCCTCGACACGCCGATCAGCGAGAGCCTCGTGCCCGGTGACGTCAAGCTGTACAGCTTCGATGGCAGCAATGGCCAGAAGCTGCATTTCGCACCCGCGGCGATGGGCACGTTCAACGGTGCCTGGACGCTGTACGCACCCGGCGGCACGGTCGCCGGCAGCGGCACGTTCGCCAACGGCGTGTTCAGCGGCAACACCGATATCACCCTGTCCACCAGCGGGCGATATGTTTGGGCCTGGCAGGCCGACAGCGCTTCCGCCACCACGCCGGTCGCCGTGCAGTTTGCGCTCGACAACGCGACGACGGCGATGGGCACCTCGGTGGCGCTGACCAACGTCAGCAGCTTCAATTTCAATCTTCCGGCGGCGACGCACGTGCTGATCGATATCAGCCAGCTGCAATACAACAACATGCACTGGACGATCACCAGCCACGGGCAGCAGGTTGCCAGCGGCTTCGCCAACTCGCAGCAGGGCAGCGTGGTGTCGCTGCCAGCGGGCGATTATCAATTCAATACGCAGGGCATCTACTACTACCAGGCCAACCTGCGCCTGCTCGACCTGGCCAGCGCCACGCCGCTGACTTCCGGCGTGGCGGTGAGCGGCAGCGACACGCTTGGCAACGCAGACGTCTACAGCTTCACCGCCAGTGCCGGCGATACCGTCACGCTGGCCAGCAACGACAGCAGTTTCGGTTGGTCGCTGTACGATGAATTCGGCCATCTGGTGCAGCAGGTGCAGGGCGCAGGCGCGATCAACAACCTGCCGCGCACCGGCACCTATTATCTGGTGCGTGACACGCAGGGCGACGGCAGCGGCACTACCCAGGCCTACGCCTTCACCGCTACCGTCAGCAACCAGCTGCCTTCGCTCACCCTGGGTCAACCCATCGTCGTCACCTTGCAGAACGGCAGCGCCGCCTACAGCGTTACCGTGCAACAAGGCTCCACGTTGTGGGTGAGCACCGGCGACTACTACGCCAACCTGCGCGTGGACGTCTACGATGTGCAGGGCGCCCTGATCTACTCGGGCACCCCCAAGTCGGACGACGACGGCAACAGCGCCAACAACCACGCGATCATGCTGCCAGCTGCCGGTACGTATACGGTCAAGTTCAGCGACGCCTATGGAAACGGCTCCACGCGCAACGTCAACCTGGTCGTCAGCGACATCACCAGCGCGCCGCTGCTGTCGACGGACAGCTTGACTACCGGCACGGTAAGCAGCCCCGGCGTGGTTGCGTACCGGTTGATCGTGTCGCAGCCTGGCAACTTCTCCCTGGGCTTGGCGGGCGGCAGTTACTACACTCGTTTGCGACTGGTATCGGCATCCGGCAAAACGCTGGCATTCAAGTCGACAAACGACACCACCGGCTACCTGCCGCTGGAAGCGGGCAACTACTACGTATTGCTCGAAAGCATCTATCGCAACGACAGCTACAGTTTCTACGTCGATACCAGCGCGACGCCGCTGCCGCTCAACACGGTGGTCAGTGGCACTCTGCCGGCGCACCGGGTCGCGACGCACTACATCCTGCACCTGGACCAGGCCAAGGTCGTGGCCTTCCACAACCTGAGCACCGTCAATGGCAATTACTGGTCACTGGTGAATGCCAACGGGCAGGTTGTGATGTCTGCCAACGGCTACACCACCGCCGATCTTCCGGCCGGCGACTACGTGCTGTCGATGATCAACAACAGCGCCGACGCGCAGCCCTACAGCTTCAGCATGCTCGACCAGAGCACCGCCACGCCGGTGACGGTGGGCACGCCGGTCACCACCAACGTCAACGATCCGCACGGCGTGCAGCTCTACAGTTTCGATGCGCAAGCGGGCAGTCGTTATTTTCTCGACGTGCTGGCAGGCAGCAGCACCGGCACAAACAATTACGATCAGTCGCCCAATTGGACACTGTTCGATCCGCAAGGCCGCATGGTGTTCAGCACGACTACCATGGGGTATGAGGTCTATCAGGGCTCGCCCACCTACTATGTCGGCCGGGGATATCCGATCAACCTTGGCACGCTGGCAGACGGCGGGCGCTACACGCTGGTGATCGACTACCCCAACACCAACGTCATTCCCAACCTTGCCTTCAACGTGATCCAGGAGCAGGATCCGCCGACGGTCGTGCTCAACTCGCTGGTTGCCACACCAGCCCCGGCGCTTGCCGCAAGCGCGGTGACGGTTGCTCCCAGCAGCGGCTTGCAAACCGGCCAGACCATCACCGTGCAATGGGTGGATACCAACCAGGGCACGCTGCCGACCAGCGGCAACTGGAACGACCGCATCATCGTGCGCAACACCACCACCGGTGCGATCGTCGCCGATGTCACCGTGCCGTATGACGCCAGCGCCAACGGCAACGGTGTGTTGAACGTCAACGATGCGCGCAACCGGCAACAACAGATTCGCCTGCCCGATGGCAGCCTTTCCGCCGGTACGCTCAGCGTGACGGTGATTGCCGATTCGGACGGCATCTTCAAGGAAACCAGCAGCACGGCCGCCAGCACACAGATCAACGTGGCGCTCGCGCCCTACCCTGACTTGCAGGTGCAGAATTTCACGCTGCAGCCGGCCAGCAATTTCCAGCCAGGGCAGACGGTCACCGCTACGTGGACCACGCTCAACAACGGCACCGCCGACGTCACGCAGCCGTGGAGCGAACTGCTGCAGGTGACCAACCTCAGCACCGGCAAGGTGGTGGCCACCGTCACCTTGCGCGATACGCAAGGCACGCTCGTCGCAGGCGGCAGCCGCTCGCGCACAAGCACGTTCACCTGGCCGGATGGCGTGGACGCCTCGGGCAATTTCGCGATCAAGCTGATCGCTGATAGTTCCAATGAAATTGCAGAAGCGAATGCCGTAAAAGCCGACAACACAGCCGAAATCGATCAGGCGGTAGGTCCAGCGCTGCAGGTGAAGAACCTGCAAGTCACCAGCACAACGATCCAGGCGGGTGGCCTGGTTACCATTACCTGGGAAGACTGGAACATGGGCGGCAGCGCCACCGGCGCCGCGTTCAACGACCGCATCCAGGTGACGCGTGCCGACTCGGGACTGGTACTGCTCAACACCAGCCTGGTGTACGACCCCACGGCGATCACCAACGGCCAGCCCAATGGTTCGATCGTGGCCGGCGACCATCGCCTGCGCAGTTTCACCTTCCGCTTGCCGGATGGCCTGGCCGGCGCCGGCAATCTCGGCATCACCGTCACCGCCGACAGCAATGCGGCCGGCGTGCAGCAGTTGTTTGAAACCAGCGTGCAGAACGGCACCGCCAACACCAACGTGGTGTCGGCCACCACGCCGTATGCGGACCTCAAGATCAGCAACGTCGGCGTGCCCGCGCAAGGCATCGGCGGGCAGCCGGCAACGATCACCTGGACGGTGACCAACAACGGCCAGGCCTCCACCAGCGATGCGTGGAGCGACGTGATCATGCTGGGCACTGGCGCCACGCCGGGCAGCAACGACGTCGTGATCGGCACCGTGCGCCACAACGGCGCGCTCGCCGTCGGCCAGGCCTATACGCAGACGGCCGCCGTGAACCTGCCGATGCTCAACGACGGCACGTATCACATCTACGTGGTGAGCGATGCCAACCACGAAGTGCTGGAGCCGGATACGCGCGCCGACAGCACCAGCGCCTCCAGTCCCATCGCCGTGGCCGCGGCGTATTCCGATCTCAGCATCACCACGGTCAATGCGCCCGCCAGCGTGAACAGCGGCGACAGCATCAACGTGAGCTGGACGGTGAAGAACACCGGCAATGCGCCCACCAGCTCGCCGCTGTGGAACGACCGCATCGTGCTGGCCAGGAGCAGCACGCCCTCGCCCGACGACATCGTGCTGGCCGGCGCCATCACGCATACCGGCGTGCTCGCCAACGGCGGCACTTATACCGGCAATGCCACGCTGACCTTGCCGCGCGATCTCACCGGCGATTACTACATCCTGGTGTACAGCAACAGCGACGGCGCGGTGGTCGAGAACGGCCATACCACGGACAACCTGTTGGCCAGCAGCCTGATGCACATCGCGCTGGCGCCGGTGCCGAACCTTACTGTCACCAGTGTTTCAGGCCCGGCCGCGGTGCGGCCGGGCGACGCGATCACCCTGACCTACACCGCCAACAACACCGGCAACGCCGCCACCACCGGCGCGTGGCGTGACCGTGTGTATCTGCAGGCGAGCAATGGCCAGCTGATCGAAGTCGCCAACCAGCTTTACACCGACGGCATCGCCGCCAACGCCAGCATCAACCGCAGCATCAGTTTCACCCTGCCGCCGGGTGTCGCCGAAGGCAGTTACACCTGGGTGGTGCGCGCGAATGCCGATGGCAGCATCTACGAACGCGGCGGTACCGATCACGACGTGGGCACCGGCAACGCGGTGAGCGTAGCGAAGCCGTATCTGGCGGTGAGCAACGTGACCGGTCCGGCCACGCTGCAATCCGGCAGCAATTTGCATGTGCAATGGACCGTCACCAACAACGGCGCCAACGCCACCGGCAATTGGGTGGATAGCGTGTACCTGGTGCACAACGGCCAGACCATCAAGCTGGCCGACGTGGCGCAAACCGGTCCGCTGGCTTCCAGTGCGAGCTACACCGCTTCCTACGACTATCAGCTGCCGCTCAACGCCAATGGCGAATACGACGTGCTGGTAGTGGCCGACGCCAATCACGTACTCAACGAACACGCTTACGACCAGAACAGCGCACAGGAACGCACCAACGTAACGCTCGCGCCTTATGCCGACCTGGCCGTGAGCGCCGTTACCGCGCCGACGCAATTGATTGCCGACCCGGCGTCGATGGATGTGAGCTGGACGGTAACCAACACCGGCACCGGCGCCGGCAACAGCACGCACTGGGTCGACCGCGTGGTGCTCACCACGCACGATGCCCCCGGCAACAACGACGATCTCGTGCTGGGTGAAGTCGCGCACGATGGCGTGCTGGCGCAGGGCGCCAGCTACAACGGCCAACTGCACGTGATGCTGCCGCCGGGCATGAGCGGACGCTACAAGCTGTTCGTGATCAGCGATGCCTATAGCCAGGTGTTCCAGAACGGCCTGACCGCCGTGAACACCGCGCAGGCGTCGCATACCGTAGACGTGATGCCCAGGCCGTATGCCGATCTGCAAGTGCAGTCGGTGACAACGCAAAGCAGCGCCAGCAGCGGCCAGCCGCTGACGGTGAGCTGGTCGGTGATCAACAACGGCATCGGCATTACCGACAGCACGCAATGGTCCGATCAGGTGTGGTTGAGCAGCGATCCGGCCGGCAACAACGTGGTCGCGCAGTTCGGCTATGCCGATCATCTTGGCCAGTTGTCGGCGGGCAGCAGCTATTCGCGCAGCATCACGGTGACCGTGCCCAATGGTTTGCAGGGCACGTATTACGTCAACGTGCGCGCGGCCACGTTTGGCATGCCGTATGAATTCATCTACGGCAACGATAACGTTGGCCACAGCGCCGCCGTGCCGGTCACGCTGTCGCCCTCGCCCGACCTGGCGGTGCAGTCGATCACCATCCCTGCGCAAGCAACGGAAGGCTCGTTGATCGACGTGTCGTGGACGGTGAAGAACCAAGGCCAGGCGACGGCCACCGGCCCCTGGAACGATGACCTGAAGCTGGTGCCGGTGGACGGCAGCGGCCCGGCCGTCGACCTGGGCAGCTTCAGCTACGACCAGACGCTGGCGCCAGGCATCACGTATTCGCACGACAAGCAGGTACGTCTGCCCTTGCACATCCAAGGTGCCTATCGCATCGAAGTGATCGCCAATGCGGACAGTGCGGTCTATGAAGACCCCGCCGTGCGCAGCGAGGCCACGCTGACCAGCAGCACCAGCATGACTGTCTCGCTGCAGCCGCGCCCGGACCTGATCGTCAGCAACGTCACTCTGCCCGATCACGTGACAGCAGGCACCAGCGTCGGCATTCAATACACCATCCAGAACACCGGCAGCGTGCCGGCGACGGGGCATTGGCAGGACAAGGTGTACCTGTCGCAGAGCGGCCAGCTCGATGCCACCGCGCAACTGGTCGGCACCTTCGACAACGCCAGCGCGCTGGGCAGTACCGAGAGCTATAGCAACGTCACCGGCACCATCAAAGTGCCGATCACCTTCAGTGGCGATTACTACCTGATCGTCGTCGCCAACGGCAACCACACCGTCGATACCTATCCCAATCAGAACAACAACACCAATGCCGCGCGTTTCCACGTGGATGGGGTGCCATTCGCGGATTTGGTCACCAGCAACGTCGTAGCGCCCGATCAGGCCGTGCATGGCGCCAGCATCAACGTCACCTACAAGGTCACCAATCTTGGCAGCGGGCCTACGAGCGGGCTCACGGCGGACGTGAACAGCTGGACCGACACGGTATGGCTGGCGAAAGACCCAAGCCGCCCCGGCGCCAACAAGGGCGACGTATTGCTGGGCTCCACCACGCACACCGGCAACCTCAACGTCGGCGACAGCTACCTGGGCAACATGCAGGTGAGCATTCCCGACAACACGCTCAGCGGCCAGTACTTCATCACCGTCTGGACCAACAGCTACGGCACCATTCTGCAGAATGAGCTGGCCAGCAATATCACCCACGATGCCAACACACCTAACAACGACAACTACCTGGGTCGCGCGATCAGCGTGCTGGGCGTTACGCCGCCCAACCTGCAGGTAACGCAGGTCACGGCGCCGACGAGCACCGATGCCGGCGGAAACTTAAGCTTCAGCTACACCGTGCAGAACCAGGGCGATGCTTTCACCGGCAACTGGGTCGATACGGTCTACGTTGCCGACAATCCGGATCTCACCAAGGCCACAAAGGTGTGGAAGCTTGGCGACTACAATCAGAGCAATACGCTCAACAACGGCCAGAGCTACACCGTCAACCAGACGATTCAATTGGCGCCGGACATCAACGGCCTCTACGTGATCGTGCAGACCGACAGCAACGCGTGGACGCATGCGCCCGAAGCACAGATCATGCGCAGCAAGGCGGCCGCCGACACCGTCACCGCGCACCCGGCGAGCCTGCAGGTCACCGCCGTGCAATGCCAGGCGCAGAACTACTCCGGTGAACTCACCCCCATCAGCTGGACCGTCACCAACAAGGGCGACGCGGTATGGCCGGGCAGCACCGGCTGGGTGGACTCGGTGTACATCAGCACCGATCCCACTTTCATTCCCAGCCGCGCCACGGCGCTGGGCGCGTTCGCGCACTACAACATCAACGGCCTTGCGGCGGGCGCCAGCTACACGGCAACCGCCAACGTGCAATTGCCGCCGGGCACCAGCGGCACGTATTACATCTACGTGATCGCCGATAGCGATTACTATCCCTACGACAACCTGCCCAATCCCACGCCCAAGACAACGCCGCACAGCGACGATCTCAACGGTGGCGACAACACCAACGAACTGAGCTACTACGCTGCCCACGCCTACGAAGGCGGCAACGTCACCGGCCGCGTTGGCAATGGCTCGTTGAACATCACCTATCGCGAACCCGATCTGCAGATCCAGAACGTCAGCATTTCCAACGCCACACCGAACTCCGGCGATCTGGTCACGCTCACCTGGACGGTCACCAATACCGGCACGCGCGCCACGCGTGCAACAAGCTGGAACGACGGCATTTACCTCTCGCCGGACGGATCGATCGAATCGGGCGACTACCCGCTGATCGAAGGTTCGCTCTACAACAATCCGGGGCGCGTATTCCCGGTCTCGATCACCGACGCCAACGGCCACCCGGCCTATCTGCAGCCCGGCCAGTCTTACACCGAAACCGCCAGCTTCCATATTCCGCAATCCATCGGCGGCAAGTTCTACGTGGTGCTGAAGACCGACACCACCACGGTGATGGATTGGAACGGCGGCTCGCCCAGCCTGATCCGCCAAGGCCTGGCGGTGGTCACCGGCAGCGGCCCTGGCGCAGTACCCGTGTACGAAGGCACCGGCGCCAACCGCGTGAAGTCGATCCCGATCACGGTCACGCAGGTCACGCCACCATATCTGCAAGTGAGCACCGTCACCGCGCCGCAAGCCGTCACCGCGGGCCAGAGCTTCACCGTCAACTACCACGTCGACAACAACGGCGGCGCTACACCCGACGATCAAAGCCAGTGGTACGACATGGTGTACATATCGCGCGACCGCACGCTCGATCTGCAGCACGATCGTTATCTGGGCTACATCAGCCACACCGGCGGCCTTGCTGCGGGTGCGGGCTACGACGGCCAGTTCACCGTGACCGCGCCGAAGGACCTGGACGGCCCCTACTACGTGTTCGTGGTGACCGATCCGGCCAACGTGTTCGGCAGCGGCCCGAATGGCCACGTGCTGGAATTCCGCACCGACAAGAACAACGAAACCGCCGCGCCGCAGCCGATGCTGATCAACGCGCCGCCGCCGGCCGACCTGGTCGTGGGCGCCGTCACCGTGCCGCCGACGGCGAACGTGGGCGATCAAGTCACCGTTACCTACAACGTCACCAACAACTCCACCAATCCGGCCACGGGCAGCTGGACCGATGCGATCTACCTGTCGCAGGACAACACCTGGAACGTGGGCGACATCCTGCTCGGCAAGGTGGTGCACAACGGCGACGTGGCCGCCAATGCGGGCTACACCGGCACGCTCACCGCGCAACTGCCGCCGCTGAAGGACGGCAGCTGGCGCATCATCGTGCGCCCGGACATCTATGAGGAAACCGGCACGCCGCGAACGCTGACCGCATCGGCGGCGGTGATCCAGACGCAGGTGCCGCCGCTCGCGGTTGCCAGTCCATTGCAGACCACGCTCTCCAACGGCGACGTGAAGCTGTACAAGGTGAGCGTTGCCGCCGGCCAGACGCTGCGCGTGATGCTCGATGCGCTGGAAGCCAGCGGCGACAACGAGCTGTACATCCGCTACGGCGACGTGCCCACCACGTTTGCCTACGACGCGGCCTACACCAATGCCTCGGCTGCCGACCAGCAAGTGCTGATCCCCAGCACACAGGCGGGCGACTACTACATCCTGGTGCGCTCGCGCAGCGGCACCAATGTGCCGACCACTTTGCGCGCCGATCTGCTGCCGTTGTCGATCACGCAAGTCACTCCCGACACCGGCGGCGTAAGCGACGATGCGCATCGCTGGGTGACGCTGGATATCTACGGCGCCAGCTTCCAGGCCGGCGCCATCGTGAAGCTCTCGCGCCCTGGTGTGTTCGAAGCGGAACCCTCGCGCTGGCAGGTGTTGGATGCCACGCATATCCGCGCCATCTTCGACACGCGCAATTTCCCGCTCGGCCTGTACGACGCCACCGTTACCAATCCGGACGGTCAAAGCGTCACCGAAGCGGATCGCTACCTGGTGCAGCGTGGCATCGAAGACGATGTCACCATCGGCATCGGCGGCCCGCGCACGCTCGATCCGGGTGCCGAAGGCACCTATAGCGTCTCGCTGCAAAGCCTGACCAATGTCGACACGCCGTACGTGCGCTTCGACATCGGCGCGGCGGAAATGGGCTACAACCAGGAACTGCTGGGCGAACTCAACCTGCCGTATGCGGTGTTCGCCTCCAACGTGGGCGGCTCGCCGTTCGGCAACATCGACAGCGCACCGGCCAATACGCAGGGCTACGGCCAGACGCCGGGCACGCAGGCGCGCACGGATATCCCGTGGGCGTCGCTGGACGGCACGGAAAACACTTCCGGCTACAACCTTGCACCGGGTTATGCCTTCGACGTGGCCGACAAGGGCACGGTGAGCATGACCTTCCAGTTGCAGACCTATCCGGGCCTTACTGCCTGGATCAATCGCGACTTCAATGGATTACGCGATGCGCTGTACGCCACGCATCCGGATTGGAAAGCGCAAGGCTTGCTCGATGGCGGCGTGCAGGATCTGGACAAGATCGAACAAGGCCTGGCCGCACGCTTCATCGACCCGGACCCGCACCGGCTCACCGATGCGGAAGTGCTGGCCGAATCGTTCGAGACCAACATCGTGGGCGCGGCCACCGCGTTGACGCGCGATGAATTCGTCGCCGAACAGACCGCTTACGCGTTGAAGTTGCGCGCAGCGATCCTTGCCGACAACACGGCGCCCAGTTCGCTGCAAGTACTGGCCGCCGACGCCTCTCAATGGGTGAACGGTTATCTCGCCGCGCTGGAACAAGCCGGCATGCTGCAACCGGCCGACCAGGCGCCGCCGATCAGCACCAACCCGCAGGTGGTGAGCCTCAACGCCACGCTCGCAGCCGGCATCCTGCTGTCCAAGGGCGGCGACAACTACCGCACGCAAGCCGACATCGCCGGCTTCTTCAGCAAAGTGCAGCAGTGGTACGGCAACACGGCCGCCTATGCCGGTGATCCGAATGCCGCCAAGGATGCGATCGACCACTACGAAATACGCACCGATCAGAACGGCGACTACGTGGAAGTGCCCGTGCCGAAGCTCGCCAACTCGGCGGACTACGACCAACATGCCGGCGTCACGCTGCAGTTCGAGAACTTCCGCATCTTCGTCGGCGGCCAGGCCGAGCTGGAATACCTGCGCGCGCAAGGCTTGCTCGACCAACAGTTCAATCCACTGCCAGGCAAGAGCCTTAACCTTGCGCAATACCTGCAACTGGTGGCACAGCAGAAAGGCGCCACGCAGGCATCGATCAGCGTGCAAGGCCCGCAAGGCAATGCCGTGGCCAGTGACGGCAGCGTATACGTGCCCGCGGCAACGCCCCTGCCCTACAGCTTCGCCTTCAGCAATCCCAGCGCCACCGGTGTGGGCCAGATCCGCATCGTCACGCAGTTGGATCCCAACCTCGATCCGCGTTCGCTGCGTCTCGGCGATCTCAAGATCGGCGACATCAACATCCACGTGCCGGCCGATCGCGCGAACTTCCAGGCCGATTTCGATTTCACCGCCAGCAAGGGCTACATCCTGCGCGTAAGCGCCGGTATCGACGTGGCGTCGCATATCGCCACCTGGCTGATCCAGGCGATCGATCCGGATACCGGCGAAGTGATGCAGAACGTCGCCAACGCCCTGCTTGCTCCGGTGGCCGGCCAGAGCGTGGCGCAAGGCGGTTTTGTCAGCTTCACCGTGGCTGCCGCCGCTGGCGCTGCGACGGGCGCGAAGATCACCACCCAAGCGCGCATCCTCTTCGACGACGCACCGCCGATCGACAGCACGCCCGTTACCACCACGCTGGATGCCCAGGCGCCGACCACCACCGTGACGGTCACTTCGCTGGGCAACAACACGCAAGGTGCGCCGACATACGACGTGAAGTGGAACGAACAGAGCGACGCCAGCGGCATTCGCTTCGTGACCGTGTACGTTGCCACCAATGGCGGCGACTTCCAGATCTGGCAGCGCCAGGTTGACCCCGGCACCAACGAGGCCGTGTTCACCGGTGTTGCCGGCAACACGTACGAATTCCTTGCTGTCGCCACCGATAACGCAGGCAATCGCGAAGCGGCCAACGTCACCAATGCGGTATTGCCGGATGACGGCGCACGGCAAGCCGTGCTGGATGGCCTGGGTGTAACGCCCTCGCTGGATCAAACCGCACAAACGCCGCAAGCACCGCAAGACCGCACGTACAACAGTAATCCGCTATTCCAGCAAGCCACGCAGTTGCTACCCGGCAACGTGGCAAGCAACAACCCCGGCGATCTCACCAGCGTGCTCGCACCGTTCAGCACGCGCAGCTTTGCCGATGGCTTCAGCACCAGCGAAGGCGACATCGGCGCCATGGCGATGGTGCAAATGCCGGATGGTTCATTGCTGGTAAGCGCAGGCACGGAGCGAAACGCCGTGTACCGCTACTCCGCCAAGGACGGCGGCCACAGCACGACGCCACTGTTCACACTGGATCAACCGGTGCTGGACATGGCCGTCGATGCACTCGGCCAGCTATGGGTGATGACCGGTAACGAACTGCTGCAAGTGGATGCCAACAGCGGCGCCGTGTTGCGTACGCTGCAAGGCCCCAGTAACCAGCCGCTGACGCATGCGCTTGCCATTCAACCGGGCACCGGCGACATCTACGTGTCCGATGGCAGCGGCATCGAGGTGTTCCATCCGAACGCCACCGACCCCAACCAGCAATGGCAACACTTCAGCAATACCCGCGTGTCGTCGCTGGCCTTCGGGCCGGATGGACGTCTGTGGGGCGTGCAATGGAGCGGCAGCAACATCACCTCCGCCGATCCCAATGGCACCACCAACATTGTCAGCTTCCCGATGAGCGGCGCCACGCTGGGCCGTGCGGGGCTGGAATACAGCATCAACGGCGTGGTGAACCACATCGCGTTCGGCCAGAGCGGCTCGCTGCTTGATGGCCTGTTGATGGCGACGGGCGGTTTGTCGCAACACGTGCAAATCAATGGCATCACCGACAGCACGCACGGCTCCGCCGTGTGGATGATCGAGCTGCAATCGCGCCGCGTGCTGCAAGTCGCCAGCGGCGGCACACAAGGCGAAGGCGTGATCACCACGGCCGATGGCCGCATCCTGGTTGCGCAGACCGATAGCGTTGATGTGCTGGCACCCGCCACCGCGCCGAAGGTAGTTGCCACCAGCGTGCCGGATGGCGCGCTCGTACCGCTGCCGCTCAACCAGATTGCAGTGCAGTTCGATCAGGACATGTGGCTGGGTACCGATCCGCAATCGGCGCAAAGTGATGGATCGAGCGTCATGGATCCATCCAACTATCTACTGGCAGGCGATGCCATTGGCACGACGATTTCACCTAAGGGCGTGCGCTGGGATACTGCAAGTCACACCGCATACTTGGACGTAACCGGACTGCCGGCCGGCCACTACGAGCTCACCGTAAGCGGTAACCTGCGCAGCGCCATGCAGTTACGTATCGGGCTGGACAGCGTAACCAGCTTTACTGCCTTGGTGGATATCAGCAACCACGTAGAGTTACATTTCAGCGATACGCGTGCCGACGACAACACCGGTGCAGTGAGCTACGACGTCAGCGTCACCAATATCGGTACGGATGACTTGCACGGCCCGCTGACACTGCTGCTTGACCCGGGTGCCTATTTCGGCAACACGATTACCGGCGCGCAGCCAGGTACCGGTAATCAGTCCAACCTTTGGATGCTCGATCTCACCGGCAGCCTAACCAATGGCAAGCTGATGGCCGGCGCAACGTTCGCCAATCAAACGGTTACCGTGGTGCCCGCCAGCGCCTTCGCCGCCGGCGGGCTTGTGGATCTGGCTAAATTCAGCTTGGGGCATGGCATTTATGCCGTGCCAACACCTGATCTGGCGCCGATCATTACCCCGGTCGGCAGTACCAATGCACCTGACACCTTCCCAAATGCCGCGACCATTGGACAGCCTTGGACGGCTCAGGTTGAAGCCATCGATAACGGGACCAGCGCCGTCTATTGGCAGGTCGTGCAAGCTCCCGCAGGTTTCACGCTGACGCCCCCGTCGTCCGACACGGTAGACGACTGGGGTAGACACCATGTTGTCGCCACGCTCAATTGGACACCGGGTGCCAATGCCAACGCCGACAACACTGTCGTATTGCGAGTAGTCAACGATAGCGGCAGCGTAACTTTGCAGACGCTGCACATCCCCGTGACCAACGGCAACCACGCCCCTGTGATTGCGTCGCAAGGCACGGTAACGATCAATGAAGGCCAGGCCTGGGCCCTGCCTCTCAGTGCCTCCGACGCGGATGGTGACGCTTTGACGATGAGCGTCAGCAACCTTCCGCCAGGAGCTTCGTTCGATGCGCGAAGTGGCACGTTGAGCTGGACACCCGGTTACGATCAAGCCGGTACCTACAAGAACGTCACGATTACCGTCAGCGACGGCAAGATCACGACACGCGAGAGTTTCGACATCGTCGTAAACACTGCTTGGGCGCAACCCGTACTTCTGCCGGTTGCCCCGCAAACGTTGCGTGAAGGCAGTGCGTTCGGTTTGCAGCTGAGTGGCTCGGTGCCTGGTGGCCTGACCCACGCCGACGGCACCACCGTAAAACTCAGCTACAGCGCCGCGAACATGCCCGGAGGAATGGTGCTCGATAGCGATACAGGCTGGATAAGCTGGACACCTGGCTATGACATCCAAGGCGCAGTCAATGTAACGATTACGCTTATCGCCACCTACACCCTGCCTGGTGGCTCCGTGCAGCAAACCAGCGTGCAGCAAACGCTGCAGCTCAATGTGCTGCACGCTAACGGTGCGCTGCAGTTTGACGGGAACCTGGGCCAGCCGTGGACCACGCTGGAAGGTCAGCCGCTGAGCATCAGCGTATTCGCCTTCGATCCCAACAATCCGCTATTCGCTCCAAAGGTGCGGATGTCGCAAGGCAGTCAAGCTGTCGACGAAACCGGCGGCAATGCCGCGGCAACCGTGACATACACCGTGACCGGTTTGCCGCAAGGCGCCACGTTCGATCCCGATACGCTTCAGATCAACTGGACGCCCGGCTACAACCAGGCCGGCAGCTACAACGTCACCGTCGTCGCCAGCAAGGATGCCGACGGCACGCCGATGACGAGCACGGTGACCATTCCGATCACCGTGGTGCAGGTGAATTTGCCGCCGACCATCGCACCGATCGGCGATGCCACCCTCGCGAAGAACAGCACGCTGGACATCCCGGTCAGCATCGCCGCGGGCGCAGGCGACAACATCAACGTCACCATCGATGGCCTGCCGCGCTTTGCCACGTTCACGCAAAATCCGCCGACGGCGGATGGCCATATCACCGGCACCATCCATCTCGCACCGGGCGACAATGATCGCGGCGATTACACGCTCACCGTGGTAGCGCAAAACACCGCCACTGGCATGGCCGCTGCGCAACGCTTCGTTGTCACGGCGACCAGCCTCACCGAACCGCCGGTGTTCAACCTGCCGCAGCAGATCGTTGCGGTGATTGGCCAGCCACTGAGCCTGCCGATCAACATCAGCGACGTGGACCAGGATGGTTTGCACCTGTCCAGCAACGGCTTGCCGGCCAATGCCACGCTGACCATGGGCACGCAATACGGCCAGGCACTGCTGAGCTGGACGCCGACCGCCAGCGACATCGGCCCGCACGACATCGACATCACCGTGACCGACAGCGGCCTACCGCCGCAGAACCAGGGTTACCTCAACCCGGCCAATCCGGTGCCGAACGTGGTGACGCACACCATTCACGTGGTGGTCGTTGCCAGCGACACGCCGCCGCAATTGCTCGGCATGCAGCTCAATGGCAACACGCTGGCTGACACGGGTGATGCCACCACGCCGGTGATCGTCAACACCACGGAAGGCAATCCCCTCGCGGTGAACCTGTTCGCCACCGATGCCGCCAACCACCTAGTCAATTGGACCGCCACCGGCCTGCCGCAAGGCATGATGCTCAACGTGCCTGCTGCTGCCAACGGCAACCAGGCCACGCTCAGCTGGACGCCGGACATGTTCGCGTCCAAGGGTGGCGTCAACAGCAACGGCGTCTACACCATTACCGTCACCGGCAGCGATGGCGCGATGAGCTTCACGCGCACGCTCGAAGTGCACGTTGCGCATGTATCGCAGGCGCCGCAGATCGTGCCGCTGCCGATGCAACTGGTGGACGAAGGCAACACCTTGTCGTTCCAGCTGCACAGCGTGGATGCCGACGGCAAGCCGGTGCACATGAGCTTGATCTACGACGCCAGCACGCCCACCGGTGTTGCGTTCGATCCCACCAGCGGCACCTTCGAATGGACACCCAGCTACAACACGGTGGACAAGGCGAACAATCCAACCAAGGATTTCATCTTCCACTTCCAGGCCACGGACGGCACGCTCACCACCACGCAAACCGTTCAAGTACGCGTACTCGGCGTGTATCGCGCGCCGATGCTCGACGCGACCAGCCATGCCGTGGTAGTGGGCCAGGCCCTGAGCTTGCCGATTCAGCTGGGCGGCACGGATACACATCAAGGCATCTACGCCAATGATCTGGATGGCGATGCGCTGACGCAGGCGCTCACCGTAAGCTTCACCAACCTGCCGCAAGGCGCAAGCTACGACGCCGCCAAGCAACAGTTGAACTGGACACCCGGCCCCGGCCAGGTGGGTGACTTCGTCATCACCGCCAACGTCAACGACGGTCATGGCAACGTCGTGCAGCGCACCTTTACCGTGCGCGTGGTGGCCGATGCCTCGGCCAATGCACCCAAGGTGCTGATCGACAGCGTACCCAGCACGCCCGCCCTGCCCGGTCAGGACATCATGGTGACCGTGCGCGCCACCAGCTTCAGCCCGGTCAGCCGTTTGGCCGTCCAAATGCGCGGCACCGGCTTGGGCACGGATCAATGGCAAACCGTAACGCTGGACAGCAGCGGCCGCTTCCATCTCAAGGCCACGCAACCCGGCACCATCGACGTGCGCGTCATCGCCACGGATGCCGACGGCTTCAGCACCACGCAGGACGGCACCCTGCTGATCAAGGACCCAGCCGCACTCGCACCCGTCGTGACATGGAGCAGCGCGCTGGCCAACGCCACGCTCACCAGCAAGCCGGTTGAAATCGATGCACTGACGACGCTGCAAGCCAACCTGCAAGAACTGCAGCTGATGGGCTACACCCTGCAGATCGCCCCGATCGGCAGCAGCACCTGGCAAACGCTAGGCAGCCAAAGCTACGACGCCAGCAACGTCAACCAGGCCGTCAACCTTGCCTCGCTTGATCCGGCCGCGTTCAACAACGGCGTCTATCAGCTGCGCCTTACCGCATGGGACCTGCAAGGCCGCACCAGCGAGATCGACACGCGCATCATCATCAACACCGCGCAAAAGAATGCCGCGCAAGCCAACGTCGCCGACGTCACCTACACCCTCGGCGGCCACAGCTTCACCATAAACCGCACTCTCCCAACCTCCGTCGCCCCGGCGAACGCCGGGGCCCAGGGACTTTCGCTCGGCAACTGGACCATCGCCGGCTTCGACATCGGCCTCACAACAGATCAACCCGCCACCACCAGCAGCGACGCAACAGCCGCATGGACCACCGGCAGCCACATCTGGCTGTCGATCCCAACCAACCTCGGCGACGCCAACGCCCTGCTGCAAAACCTCAGCTTCACCCTCGGCGCCGACGCCATCGCCATGCAGGGCAGCGCCAACGCCCCGCTGAGCTACAACGCTGACTTCGGCACCAACCAAGGCTGGTCACTGCAAGCCACCAACGGCACCGCCCTGCAACGCCAAGGCAGCCACCTCTACGACGAAACCACCGGCCTGCCGTGGGTACCGGACGGCTACGTGCTCACCGCACCCGATGGCACGCAGTACAACCTCGACACCACCGGCAAGATCACCGGCGTCACCTTCGCCGACGGCAAGCAATGGCTGGTTTCCGACGAAGGCATCGCACTGGTCGGCGGCAGCGCCAGCGACCGCGTCGACATCCTGCGCAACGCCAACGGCAACATCGTGCGCATCACCGGCCCGATCGACGCCAGCGGCAACACCCGCAGCATGGTCTACGCGTACGACAGCCAAAACCGCCTCGTACTCGCCCGCGCACTCGACGACACCGGCATGGGCACACCGTATGGCTACGACAGCAACGGCAACCTGCTGACCGACACCATCACCGCCAACCTAGGCACCGCCGCCAACTGGATGGGCAACAGCACCGCCAACCAGTGGAGCGGCACACTGCAAGCCGGCCAGACCACCAGCCTCGCCTTCACCATCCGCGACAGCGAACTGGCCTCCACCATCAAGGTGCCCGGCAGCAGCGGCGCATTGATCGTCGCCATCAGCGCCACCTTCAGCGACCCAAGCAGCACGCTGCAGGTCGTCGGCGGCGACGTGCTCGGCAACACCATCGTCAATGGCGTACACACCATCCTCGTGCGCATCACCGATGCCGGCATGAAACTGCTGCGCATCAGCGGTACCGGCACTGCAACGATTAACGTGTCGATTGCCGGTGACATCAGTCGCGATGGCAAGGTTGACGGCAGCGATGCTGCGGCGTTGGATCAAGACATCGCCAGCAAGAACGTAGCCGGCGACATCAACGGCGATGGGGTGGTCGATCAAACCGATCGCGAAATTCTGTACGCCAACTATGGCTTCCAGGCTGCATTGCCGCCGCAAGCGGCGACCAACTTGCCGACCACGCTGACGCATGTGGGATTGAGCACCACGATTGCGCTGGATCAAGTCGCTACCAACTACAGCGGTGCACCGATCTATTGGCGTATCACGGGTGTGACGAACGGTACGGCGAAGCTAAGCAGCGATGGCAAGTCGGTGATCTTTACGCCGGCTACGGGTTATAGCGGGGTGGCTACCGTGACAGTGGTAGCCGATGATGGCTATGTAGCGAGCGCGCCGATTGCACTCAACGTCAACGTCAGTGCAGCAAAATTGCTGGAGATCGACATAAATCGCGTCGCAGGCGTAGCCACGGGAGACACGGTAAACCTACGGATCACCGGCAAGTTCGAAGATCAGGATAACGTCGCTCTCGACAGCAGCTATGTCAGCATTACGTCCAGCAACACGGCCATCGCGCAGATCTTCGACAATGGCGCTGTGCACGCTCTCGCCACGGGCACCGCGGTAATCGAAGTGTCCACCCAAGGAATCCGGGCAGTGGATGCACTCAACATTGATACCACAGCACCGATCGATCCGAATGGCTTCGATGTCGACGTATATCCACGCGCAATCGACTTGCCGGCCAATGTTGGTACGCGCCAACTCAAGGTCACTGCAGCCGATGGCACGAGCATATCTGCGGCAGCGAGTGGCACGCTGTACTTCATCAGTAACGATAGCGTCGCCAGCATCACGCCCGATGGGCTCATCACGGCCAAGGCAACCGGTTACGCAACCATTTCGATCATCCACGGCGGCTTACAGCACGACATTCTCCTCTATGTACAAGCACCGTCCACGGGTCCAACACTGATCTCAGCTGCGATTGGCGCGTCGGTACAAGATGCACAAGGCAACCTAGTCATGGTGCCGCCGGGTGCATTGCCGTCCGACACCACCGTTTCCATTGCAGCGGTCGATCCTGCGACGCTCAACATGCCGATGCCCGCGCCCAACGTGCTGAACGTCATTGGCGCCTATCACGTGGATGTGGGCGCCAACAACTCGGCGCTTCCGCTGCAAATGGCATTGCACGTAACCGGCCCAGTCGATCCCATGACCGGCCAGCCGAGCGTCCCGGCTGCCGGCACGCAAGTGTTTTTCTGGCGCAAGGGAACGATTATCGACGGTGCGGGTGTTGCGCATGACACCTGGTGGCTGGTCGATAACGGTGTGATGGGTGCCGACGGAATGGCACATACCTCCAGCCCGCCCTTCCCTGGCTTTACTTCAAGTGGCGACATCCTCATCACCACCAGCAAAGTCAACTTGCATACCGGCGAAACAAAGGTCACAGCGGCTACGCTGAACTGGAATGCATTGTGGGCACAGGCGTCATCCATCGCGATGGCCCCAACCCCGGTGATGGCCTTGTCCATGCTCGATATCTTTGGAGGAAGTGGCAGCCCGTTGAGCTGCGTGCAATACACGCTGGCCGGCTCCTATCAGCTGTCCGTACCTGTAAGCACCGATCAATCCGGCGTCTTTAGCGTTACGTTCCCGGATGCGCCGCCGCGCAGTTGGGACAAGCCTGCCATCACGGGGTATACCCTGGACGCCCAGACGCAGAAGCTGACGTTGCAAGGGCAGAACTTCCTGCCTTCCGATGGCACACCTGCCCAGAACGTCATCCTCAAAGTTTGGATTGCGCCGCGTGGCAAGGAGCTAACGGCCACGACCGCCACGCCCGATCATGGGCTGATCTGGACTGCCCTGGACGGAACTGTTGATGGGAACGGCAATATCGCCGTGACCATCCCTCCCGGAATTCTGCTCTCCCAGCATCAGATCTACGTCGAACGCATCGTCAAAATGGTCGACGCGCAGGGCAATGTCGTCGTACCGAAGACAGGAATCCGCAGCGATGCAGTGAATCCGTTCGACCCGACCCAGGTGATTCCCGCGACCTTGGTCACGAACGCCAACAGCATCAGCTATTTCAAGAACGACTCGCAACTTGAGCTGATCAAGCAGGAAATCACCGATGAGCAGAATCGACCGCTACAAATGCTTGGCGCCAAGTACGGCCAGATTGTTTACAACGACAATCGCTCGCTGGCGTTCGTAGCCGGAAAAAACGGTCTCATCTACGTCATCGACGCCACCACGCTCACCATCGGGTACACCATAGCGCTGCAAAATTCGAGCGGGTCGATCAGCAGCCTGGTTGTCAACGGGGCCTGGCTGTATGCCGCAGAAGGCGGTCCGTATGGCGGTGCGGGTCGTTTGACTCGCGTCAACATCGATCCGTCCTCCGACGGATTCCTTCGCGCGCAGCAAGTGCTAAATCTCGGCATAAGTCAAGCGCCCGACGGCTACCTTGGCCTTGCGATCAATACCGGCCGCTACCTCGCGGTGACTGCCGCACAGTCACCCATCGGCGTCACCCAAACGGCCAACGCCATTCCAGGCAACACTTATGTCATCGACCTGAATCTGATCGACGACACCGGCAAGGTGGGCAAGAACGCTGTGAGACTGTTGCCGCTGTCTGCCTTGCCTGATTCATTCCTGGGCAAAGCCCCCGACTACGTCGTCGCAGGAGATCGTCCTGGCGAGTTCATCATTTCTGACGCAATGGACCACAGCCGAGGCCTGGCCATCGTCTCTTGGCCGGTCGATGACAAAGGCAATCTGGGTAGCACTCCAACCGTAACCGCACCTACGCTGACACCGGCCTCCGGCGATCCGTCGTGGCTTACGCGTCAATTCCAGCAGAATATTCAGCGTGCCAACGGCGTTGTCTTTACCGACGTGGGCGGCGTCGATTACGCACTCGTTGCCGATTACAACTTCATCTTCAACGATGCCAACTACGCCGGCGGCACTCTGTTAGGCAAGCAGATTGGCGGCAAGATCGGCATCATTCAAGACCCCTTCGGCAAGCAAGGCGGGCCGATCTATCTAGGCGCCACGACACCTTTCGTAGGAGGTGCTTTTGACCATCTCGTGTTGGGCGACGACGGCAGACTCTATGCCGATGTGTTCGTCGACGAGCCCAGTACCGAACCTGGCGTTAGTTCCGAGGACTTCAAGGCACTGCTGGTCTGGAACAACGTCGACGACATCGTCAATGCCGCGCTCGCCAACTATCAAGGCGGAAAAGGGCTTACCACGCCCATCGACCTGAATAATTCAAGCCTCCATCCCGCGCGTTACGACGGACCCACAGCAGCAACGAAATTTGGGTGGATCTATGGTATTGGCGCAGCACCCACGCAACAATCGCAGATGCAAACGCTGGAGTTGGACAATCAGCAATATGGGGATATCGCCAAAGTCGACTTGCGCTCCATGCTGTCTGCTCAAGGCATCGTCGTCGACGACAATCCCTCATTCTCGATGGATGCCGTTTTAAACCAAGAGGCAGGAGGAAGCGGTTCCGCGTCTCCCTCCAGCAGTGACACCATGAGCTACGGCTGGTTCAACAACGGTCATGTGCTTTCCTATCAATACGGCGACAACTGGCAAATCGTGCAAGACGATTCCACCGCCAACGCCCCAGGCAACAATACCTTTGCCGACACCGGCACGTTCTACTTTGCACCGGATTTCGACTTCACCAAGATCCAGCAACGTGAAGCCTTGCCGGCGCAGTCATCGCTCGGCTACTTTACGGTCAAAGTGAGGAGCATTAACGGCCAGACAGTCGATGAGTACATGACGTTCAAGGTATTGCTTCGCTATAACGCCAATACCTTGCAGGACAGCAATAATCCTGGATACACCGCCTTCACCTTGACGCCTGGTGCAGGTGTAGGCAAAGGCCAGACCAATAATCCACTAGATGTCGCCCGGGTGCAGCAGCGCCTTAAATTCCTTGGCTATCCGTCCTATGACAGCGCCGACGACAAGGGTATTAGCGACGCCACACGTGCAGCCGCTGATCCGGCCGATTTCTCGACGCCAAACGTCATCAACGTCGACGGAAAGTGGGGCGGTGATGTCATGCCGTCATCGTCGCAGACGCCGATTGATCGCACGGAAGCGGCACTGGACTTGTTCCAGGCCGCTACAGCCTCGGCCGTGCAGCCACCGAAGACCTACGACACCAGAACGGAGGCATCGGACGTCATTTACCAGCCTTTGCAAGCCAATCAACTTGTTCCCGTCACGGAGGATTTGCTTGAGCGTGCCGAAGCGCAACTCGCAGCGGGCAATCGTGCCGGCGCTTATATGACGCTTTACAGCGCGGTTGGCGCACCAATGTTGTTGGTGCAAGCGCAGATCACCACCTACGCGGGCTTCTTCGGCGCGGGCGGCCTGATCGGCAACTCGATGGCTAAGAAGAATGTCGGGGATGGTTGGTACAACCTCAACCTGGACCAATTCTCCATGGATATCGACGCGGGCAATATCCGCGCAATTCGGGAGAACCTCCGTAACGGCGGCAATGGCCGCATCACGGATGCCCAGATACTCGACGCCGACCGCGCCACATGGGAATCCAAGGGACTGGGACAGTATTTCCCGGGGAATATCTTGTACCTCACGCCGGGTAACGGCATGCCGACGATAAACCTCGGCGACCTACCGGGATTCTGGAACACATTCAGCGCCATCTTCTCGCAAGGAGCTGAAAATTCGTTCGACCAGGGTCTGAACATGGCATACGCATTGCTCGGCCATCGCCCAGCCGAATTCCGCAACGATCCGCGCTATACCGTGTATGACCCGAGGCCGGGCACCAACGACCAATTCAGCACGGTAGTCGATAACGAAACTGGCCGCATCGTCCTGTTCTTCGATGACAAGCCGTATTTGCCCCATCTTCTGAACGACGCGGATGGCGAAAATCCGCTTCCTCAGGCCCAGCAAATTCCGGACGAACTTACTGATGATGTTAAGGAGGATCACGCCTACTCGGTCACCATCGTCGATCCCACATCGCACACATCGCAGACTTATTCCTCTACCTACATGCAGGATTTGAAGGATCTGGTCCTAGGCATTACCGGCCAGTCATACGACCAGACGTACGCAGCCTGGGCAGCCCAGTACTCGGCAGACCCCACCCACACTCAGCCGCCGAACACCATTTTGTGGGCGCGCGCCAAGCTCGACGAGTATGTCGGCGCAGACCACCAGCTCGCCGCCAACAGCGCACGTACACCTAATCACGAACCGGTGTATACGAACCAGATCGAATCCACGCTCGATCCGTCCAATCCCAAGGATCGCACCGGCATCATCACCACTGACACCAGCGACAAGACGTTGCAATGGCTCAACGACCCCAATGCGCCGCGCTGGATGGAATTCACCGCCGACAAAAACGACACGATCGTCAACGGCACCAGCAACAACACACGCTTCGGCACCAGTTGGTCCACCGACACGATTCTGCAAGCCTCCAGCGCTGCTTCCGCCTATACCGGAAGCCAGTTCAACCTATTGCAGATGTCGCATGACGGTTGGAGCGAACCTCCCAAGCCGCAAACAGCGCCTTCCGCCGCCGATATCGAGCATCAGCTTGAAAATCTCGATGGACGGGAATTCGATATCAAGTTTGACGACCAGCTCTCCCAACCGGATCACCGCACCGATCCGGTTGACCTGAACCAGGTAGGTCAGGCCTTGCGCGCCATGCAGGATCTACCTAGTCAGCTGCAATACGTCATGAGCCTCTCTGGGCTA
Organism: Dyella sp.; assembly: GCF_051954575.1. Lineage (GTDB taxonomy): Bacteria > Pseudomonadota > Gammaproteobacteria > Xanthomonadales > Rhodanobacteraceae > Dyella_B. The sequence continues at coordinate 39,778 of NZ_JBQCHP010000110.1, forward strand.
TATGCCGCCGAAAAGGCGGCGATCGTCGATGTCGCGTGCCTGCGACAAGCGGCTGGCCAATACTGGAATGGCGCCTATCTCGGCGATAGTGCCCCCTACTTCCGCAATAGCCTGGTGACAGCCGTTCTTGGCATGATTCATTTCGATACGCCCATTCCGCAGGCGTACCAAGGACCCAACGCTGATCCGGCCAATGATCCGCACAGCGCGCGCTTCGGTATTCACGATATCGACCAGATGACGGGCTATGCCGGCATGGTTCACGTCAAGCTGCTGCCGCATGACATTGGGCAGCAGCAAGACGTCACTGCACCGAATGCTAATCAGGCCTCATCCACGCTTCCTGTCGCATCACAAACCGACATCGCAGCGATCCTTACCGATGCTGCGCAAATATGGGGACTGAGCGCTCAGGATCTGGCTGCGCTGGGCGTGGCTATGACCCCGAACGTATCCGTGGCGCATCTCGGTAATTCGGAACTTGGCCTTACCCAGGGCGATACCATCTCCATCAACGACGACGCACAAGGTTATGGCTGGTATACCAATACCGATCCAGTCTCGAATGCCGACTTCCTGCCGACGTCCGATCCCAATGTGTGGGTTGCCAAGCAAGGCAGCGCCGCCGACGGCAAGGTCGACTTGCTGACGGTCGTGCTGCATGAGTATGGACATCTACTTGGGCTGGGCGACGATACGAACGCCGATGACTTGATGTCGCTGAAGCTGACACCCGGCATGCGCCGCCTGCCGTCAGCTAGCGAGCTTGCTGCTATCAAGCAAATGATTGCGCAGAAGATGGCGATGGTGGGCCAAGCGGTTGCCTCCGGCCGAACGCAAGTCACCATTCCGCTAACTCAGTCAACAAGTACCCCAAACGCGCCAACCGCGGCTTCGCCCGCACACGCCGAGGTACTGGTCAACCCGTCCTTAGCCTCCGGCTCGTTCCAGTCAAGCACGGGCTGGTCGACAGAAGGCGATGTGAACTTAATCAACGGCACGGCAGTACTGAGCGAGACCATTAAGACCCAGACACGTCTCAATCAGGCATTCACGCTCGGCGCCAATGATCGCTTCCTGCGCTTCACCGTCAGCAACGTCGCCCTGCAAAACCCGGGCGATCGCCCCGAGGACGCATTCCAAGTGGCTTTGCTCAATGCAGCCACCGGCGCTTCACTTGGCGGCACCATTGACCTCAGCCAGACCGATGCCCTGCTCAACCTGCAAGGCGATGGTAGCTCGCACGTTGCGCAAGGCATCACCGTCGTCAACAACGCCGATGGCAGCCGCACCTACGTCGTCGATCTGCGTAGCGTACCCACCGGCACGGCCGTGAACCTGTCCTTCGACCTGATCGGCTTTGAGCCCTCAGGCAGTCATGTCACGATCAGCGATGTGGCAACCTTCGCGGTGCCACATGCCAACGATGCATCGTTCAGCGGCAATGAAGACGGCACCGTGGCCGGCAACGTGCTGGTCAATGACACCGATCTCTTCGGTGCCGCACCGAAGCTCGTGTCCGGCCCCGCACACGGCACCGTTACGCTCAATCAGGACGGCAGCTTTGTTTACACGCCAGGTTATCTGTTCTACGGCGACGACAGCTTCACCTACCTGCTCGACAACGGCGCTGCGCAATCCAACACCGCGACCATTCACTTGAGCATTGCGCACGTCAACCATGCGCCGACAACGAATGGTCAATCGCTGAATCTGCTCGAAGACGGCAACGTCCAGGTAAATCTGTCCACATCCATCAACGATGTGGATGGCGACCCATTGACCTACCGCATCGTCAACGGCCCGCAACATGGCACGCTGACGCAAAACGCGGATGGCAGCTTCGCCTACACGCCAAGCTATCTGTTCTATGGCAGCGACAGCTTTACCTATGTCGCCAACGATGGTCAGCTGGATTCCAACGTAAGCACCGTGAGCCTATCCGTCGCGCATGTGAACCATGCACCGACGACCAAGGATCAATCGCTGAACCTGTTTGAGGACGGCAACGCACAGGTGAACCTGTCTACGTCGACTAACGACGTGGACGGTGATCCGCTGACTTATCGCATCGTCAGCGGTCCGCAACATGGCACCCTGACGCAAAACGCGGATGGTAGCTTCACCTATACGCCAGGCTACCTGTTCTACGGCAGCGACAGCTTTACCTACGTCGCCAACGACGGTCAGCTGGATTCCAATGTAAGCACCGTGAGCCTAGCTGTCGCACATGTAAATCATGCACCGACGACCAAGGATCAATCGCTGAACCTGTTTGAGGACGGCAACGCACAGGTGAACCTGTCTACGTCGAATAACGACGTGGATGGTGATCCCCTAACCTACCGCATCGTCAGCGCTCCGCAACACGGAACCCTGACGCAAAATGCGGATGGCAGCTTCACCTATACGCCAGGCTATCTGTTCTACGGCAGCGACAGCTTTACCTACGTCGCCAACGATGGTCAGCTGGATTCCAACGTCAGCACCGTGAGCCTGTCCGTCGCACATGTGAACCACGCACCGACGGCTAAGAATCAATCGCTCAACGTGCTCGAAGACGGCAACGTCAACGTTGATTTCCACACCTCAACCAACGACGTAGATGGCGATCCCCTCACCTACCGCGTCATCCAGGGACCGCAGCACGGCACCGTCACGCAAAATGCCGACGGCACTTTCTCCTACAAGCCGACCGACCTGTATTACGGCAACGACAGCTTTACGTACGTGGCCAACGACGGGCAGTTGGATTCCAACGTTGCCACGGTCAGCTTGAATGTGGCGCTAGTGCCGCCGACAGCCAGCAACTTCAGCTTCTGGCTGCACAACAACTGGACGCGCACGTTCAACCTGGCGGATGACACCACCACCCTGCCCGGCACCACGCTGAGCTTCCGCATCGTCAGTGCGCCCAAACATGGCGACCTGATCCTCAATGCCGACGGCACCTATACCTACAAGCCGGATCAATGCTATGTGGGTACAGACAGCTTCAGTTTTGTCGCCAATAACGGCCAGGCTGATTCCAACGTCGCCACCGCCACCATTGATGTGAAGTCCCGCAACCGTCCGCCGCACGCTGAGGGCGAGAAACTATTCATTGCCGAAAACGAATCACAGCAGATCAACCTAATGCAGGAAGCATCAGATCCGGACGGTGACCCGCTGACCTTGCGTATCGTGCGTGGCCCGCGCCATGGCATCTTGTCGTTGAATCAAGACGGCACCTATACCTACACCCCAACCGCCGGCTGGACAGGCGAAGACAGCTTCGCCTTCGTCGCCAATGACACGCAATACGATTCGAATGTCGGGGTGATCCATCTCGATGTCGATCCGCGACCGGTCGCCCAAAACGAAAGCATCAGCGTGCGCACAGGCAAATCCACGGCGATCACATTGGTACCGGATGACTATGACGACTGCGGCGACGACGAGCAGTACGCCAAGATTCTCAGCCAACCGCAGCATGGCAACCTGGAACAGGACGACGACGGACGCTGGATCTACACGGCGGATGCGGGCTTTATCGGCACCGATACCTTCACCTATGCACTGAGCACCGGTGAACTGGACTCCAAGCCAGCCACCGTCACCATTACCGTGCTGCCGCCGAAGCGTCCGCCCGCCGCCAGCGATGTCACCATCAGCGTGCCATCCGAAAAGCCGTCGCCCATCAACATCCTGGCCAACGCCAACGATCCGGATGGGCAGGCACTCACTGCGCACATCGTGGCAGGCCCGTGCCACGGCTATCTGCGGCATAACGATGACGGCAGCTACACCTACGTGCCGCAGGATGAGTGGTTCGGTGACGACAGCTTCAGCTATTACGTCAATGACAGTGAGGCTAAGTCGAACGTCGCCACAGTGCATATCAAAGTGGTCGCGATGCCGACTGCGCAAGACGCACAATTCCACCTGAACAGCGATGGTACTGTCCTTATCGATCTTCGTCGTCTAGTTGATGATCCGGATGAAAACGCTGAGTCGGTCCTTGCCATCACCGTCAACTCACCGGCTCATGGTCGACTTGTCCGTCAAGAAGATGGCGTCTACGTATACAAGCCACAAAGCGGCTTCAGTGGTACCGATGCGTTTACCTACACGGTCAGCGACGGCATCAATAGTGCAACAGCCATTGTCAGTTTGTCTGTAGACAACAAGGATGACGACGGTTGTGGTTATAGCCAAACGATCATGATCCAGTCCTCAATAGATCAGCTCGATGACAATGAGGGCGACTACAACAAATACGTGATCATCAATCAGGGCAAACGCAGTCATTTTGTTGGCGGTGATTCCCATATGTGCGTGACCTGGGGCGACGATGTCCATGCAAAAGGCGGTCATTCGGAGGCTGTCGGCAGCATTTGGTGGAATGCCTTGATCGCCGAGCCGCCGTTGATTCCGACTGATCTGGTTGGGCAAAGCGGCCTAATAATCAAACGTGTGAACTGAGTCGCGTTACGAACCAACGCCCTCTTACGACAGGAAGAGGGCGTATTTGCGAAAATGATTGATGAAATGCGTAATCCGAACCGGCGCGTGAGCAAACACGGCACGAGCTTGCCCCTCACTCGAACTCACTGTTAGCCCCAAAAATGACGCCAAAATCCCTAATCGCTACGATAATTCTTGTAGGCCTAATCGGTTACGGATCGAATGCCATCTTGCATTCAAAACAAGCTGCAACGCCAAAATACGGGACAGAAGCTCAGGATTTCTGCCCGCATTTGGGTTACTCCCCTCCCCAGAAGGTGCCCAATCTAAAAAATATCGCATCCATTGCCTTCGTTGATAAAAGCGTCCTCATGGCGGTCGACCGTGACGGAGCTGCCTGGGCTTATTATCAAGGCAACGCAAGCTGCACGAAGGCCAAACCGCTCAAGGTATTCCCCATCAAGCAATCGGTAGATGAGCCTGAAGCGGGAAAGCTCCTCATGATTGCAAGCAGCTTATCTGGTGCTGTCGGGGTGACTGATAGCGGCAGAGCGCGGTCTATACCCACGGATCAATATAAGGAGCCCCCATGCTCCGGTGGAGGGAATCAATGCCACTACCTTGGTGATAACCGAATTGCTCAGGAAGCATCGGGCCACTGGAACGCGTTGCTCTTGCGCAAGGATGGAACAGTATGGTCGTGGGGCAAGAATGATTGTGGTCAATTAGGCCGCGAAGTCAGACCGCTGCACGAATGGACAACCGAGCCCGTCGAGATGCTTCACAATGTGATAGCGGTCGGCGCCGGCATGCGCAATAGCATGGCATTGACTCGGGATGGCACGGTCTTCGTATGGGGAAATATGTCGGATTCTTTTTTCAATTCAGTAGCCGGCACTCAGCCAGTAGCCAATTTCAACTACTGCGATAGACACGTCAATGAGCATTTCCCATTCCTTTCTTCTGATCCGAACTCTTTCCCCGCAAAAGTACAAGGACTCCCCCCCATTGAAGCGATTTCGACGTTTCACGCGTTCGATCTGGCCTTGGATAGAGACGGCCATGTCTGGGGTTGGGGTTACAACAGCTGTGGTCAGCTAGGCATAGACCCAGTAGGAGAAGACCCAAAAAAGATCGACGAGCGCATGTACCAGGCGTCCCCGGTACGTATCGCCGGCTTGGTGCACATTACTGCGATCGCAGCGGGGAAACGGCACGCCCTGGCGCTGGACGCCGAAGGCAATGTCTGGGCCTGGGGTGAAAATAGCGACGGTGAATTAGGAGAGCACCGCTATGCGCATGTCTCCTACTCTTGCGGATCAGAAACCGATCTCACTGCTGTTGCGCCCTACTCGCCTTATGTCGCCAAGGTGCCTGGCATCGGGAAGGTCACCGCGATCGCCGCGGGTTACAACAGCAGCGCCGCGCTCGATGAAAACGGCGAAGTATGGGTATGGGGGCGGCACTGACGTGAACTACCCCATTAACCTATCTCTGCGATAATTATTTCAGATGACCACTAAACGCCTTCTCATTGTGGTAGTCATTTTTGCCATTGTCGGCTGCCTTCCGTTCCTTTTTCATTCCCTTCGGCAATCTCAGGCCAAACACAGAAAAATGCTTGAAGAATCCAGAATTGCGGAAACGACGGCTCGGTATGAAGTTTCCCTTTCCTCCCGACCTCCTCACGACGTCACATATCTGGATGTCTTTGTGGTCGCCAAGCCAGGATTCCAAACAACTGTTTGCGGTCATTTTGTCGACAATAACGACAATGCAAGACGATCACGCGCGTTTATTTGGTCGCAATCAGGCACCAGCGTGCAAGACGATCCGTACTCCAGCACAGTGGCGAAGTATTTCCATGAAAACTGGTCGGAGACTTGCGATACATACGACGTCATCTCCGGACGTCATCATGATATGTGAGTACCTAGTGTGGTGTCTCAAAAATAACTTTAACTAATTCATGCCGTGTGTCATGGTTGGTTCCTTGATAAACGGGAACTCTTGTTCATGGCCAAGCGCGGACGCCCTGCTTCAACGTTAACGATCACCGATCAAGAGCGTGCAGAGTTGCTAGCGCATCTGGCAATTCGTAAAGCGCCTGCGGATGAAAAGCTGCGCATTCGGATCGTGCTGGGCTGT
>NZ_JBQCHP010000111.1:0-29617 GCF_051954575.1 Dyella sp.
CTTACTCACGCCACCGCAGCCGCCTGCCCATACCGCTCACGCAACGCCGCACGATAGCGACGGCTGCAAGGAACGGTCGTGCCATCGCGCAAACGCAATCGTGCGTCACCCGTTTCCAACGGCTCGATCTCGACCAGATAGTCGAGGTTGATGAAATACCCGCGATGCACGCGCAGGAAGCGCGCCGGATCCAATCGCGCCTCGATGCCGGCCATGGTGCTGCGCATCGGGTAATCGCGCCCGCGTACATGCAGGGTCACGTAGTTGCCCGCGGCCTGCAGCCATTCGATCTCGCTGGCATTGATCAGAAACTCCTTGCCCAGCTTGCGCACCAGAAAGCGATCTGGCCGATCCACCGGCTCCACTGGTGGCCCTTCTTCCGGTGCAACCAGCAATTTGGCTTCGCCCTGCTGGCGCAGCAGCCACAGGCGATAAAGCATCAGCACGCCGATAATCAGGAAGTAGCTGCGCACATCCTTGAGATACTCGTAGCCGAAATTGATCCACCACGCCCCGAACCGGTAATGCCAGCCGGCGATGACGGCATACGCCAGCCAGCGCAGGGCAATCATGCCGCCGACGTGGATCAGGCTGAACGCTACGCTGAGCAGCACTTGCAGCGGCAGGTTGCGTCGCCAGGTATCGAAGCGGATCGGCCAGCGCCGTTCGGCGAAGATCACCGCCGGCAGTAACGCCAGCATCACCAGCGCGCTGCTTGCCTCCCATACCCAAGGCTCCCAGGGCGCAATCCGGCCGGCGTGGTCGATGCGCGTATCGATGCTGTTGAAGATCACGTTGAGGGACAGGAGCGCGATCCAGAACCCGACCTCGATCGGACGCCGCCAGCGCTGGAAGGTATCGAAGCCGCGAGAGATTTGCATGCGCGGATTCTACGCACACGCCACCCCATCCGTCCCTGCCCTCCGCCGTTCGTCACAAACGCCCTGCAAACAATCACTTGAGGCACGACACACTGCACCGGCGCGCCGAAGCTGGCTCCACTTTCCCGCCACGGAGTCCGCCCCATGAACCGCCGCTACGACATCGACGCCCTGCGCGTCCTCGCCTTCGGACTGCTGATCCTCTACCACGCCAGCATGCTGTACGTGGCCGACTGGGGCTTCCATCTCAAGAGCAGCCACACTGCCGCCTGGCTGCAGGACCCGATGCTGTTCCTCAACCGCTGGCGAATGGAACTGCTGTTTCTGATCTCGGGGCTGGCGGTGAACTTCATGCGCCGCCGCGCCAGCCTGCCGGGCATGGCCTGGAAGCGCAGCGTGCGCCTGCTGCTGCCGCTGGTGTTCGGCATGCTGGTGGTGATTCCCATCCAGCCCTACGTGCAGGGCCTGTCCACGCACCTGGTGCAGCCCGGCTTCGGCCACTTCCTGTTGCGCTACTGGACCGGCGGCCCGTGGCCAGCTGGGGCCTTTACCGGCTGGCAGTTCGGCTTCACCTGGAACCATCTGTGGTACCTGCCCTACCTGTGGGTCTATACGATGCTGCTGATGGCGCTATTGCCGTTGCTGGAATCCCCGACCGGCCAACGCCTGCGCGCCGCCATCCTGCAACTGCGTGGCCCCGCACTATTGGTGCTGCCAGCCATCCCGCTGTTCGTGTGGGATCGCCTGTTGGCCGACCGCTATCCGTTCACCGGCGCGCTGTGGGGCGACTGGTACGCACACGCGCTCTACTTCAGCATGTTTTTGTATGGCTACCTGCTCGGCACCGACGCCGGCATCTGGTCGGAACTGGCACGGTTGCGCCGCATCTCGCTGCCATCGGCGCTGGCTTGCTTCGCGCTTTACCTCGCCGGCATCCGCCTGCTGCCCGACTCGGCGCCGGCAGCGGTATGGTGGGTGGTGCATGCGCTGCGCTACGCGTACTTGTGGACGGCGATCTGCACCGTGCTCGGCTGGGGCCACGCCTATCTCAACCGTCCGTTCCGCTGGCTACCGTATGCGCGTGATGCGGTGTATCCGTGGTATGTGCTGCACCAGAGTCTGCTGCTGTTGTTCGCGTGGCAGTTGATGCCGCTGGGGTTGGGGCCGGTGCTGGAGCCGGCGTTGATCATCGTTTGCACGATCGGCGGATGCGCGGTGTTGCATGAGTGCGTGATCCGGCGCGTGCGCTGGTTGCGGCCGATGTTTGGGATGGAGGCGATGCCGCGTGCGACGGCTATCGCGTCAATGCCGATGACACAGCGCATTGCTGACGACATTGCCTGATGCCGCAACGGATAGTTGCGCCTCCTGCGCGAACCAATAAGGGCCGGATATTCTCCGGCCCCTGCTCTTTCTGCGCGCGGAATGGAATGTATCGCGATCTACTCCCTCTCCCCTCCGGGGAGATGGAGCACAGAGCGGCACACGCCAAGTTGTGCCATTGACATCAGACCTGAGCTAGATAGCTGGGCCTGGCCGCCGTCATGCCCTGCTTCACCTGCTGGGTGAGCTCATCGGCCAGCACTTCATCGAGACCTGCTTCGAGTCCGTCGAGCGCGCGCTTGACGATCTCTTCGGGACTGGACTTCGGTACATCGAACCCGCGCGTGAGATCGGTATCGACGTAGGCCATGTGCAAAGCCAGCACCTGCGTCTTCTGCGCCACCAACTCGTTGCGCAGGCCATTGGTGAGCGACCATGCGGCGGACTTGCTGGCCGAATAAGCAGCCAATTCGCCGCCGTTCACCCACGAGGCGACCGACAAAACATTGAGCAAGGCGCCGCCGCCGTTGGCTTTGAGAATTGGCGCAAAGGCCTTGCTCATGCGCAAAACGGCAAAGAAATTGGTCTCGAAGATACGCCGCGCGACGTCTTCGCTGTCCGGTGCAAAAAAGCCGCCGGGCTGGGCAATGCCGGCATTGTTGATCACGAGCGTCACGTCCGACGCCAACGCTGCAGCTGCCGCCACGTCATCGGGCTTGGTAACGTCGAGTCGAACAGGATGAACGCCGGGCGGCAGGACAGCTTCGAGGTCACGCGTTCCCGCGTAGACCTTGCGCGCACCTCGAGCCATCAACTCACGCACGAACGCCAGTCCAATGCCGCGATTGGCTCCGCTGACAAGAACAACCGCGTCTTCAATTTTCATAGCAACTCCAGGAATGGGGGAAAGTCTTACTTGACCTTGATGACAACCTTGCCCTTCGCGCGGCCTGCTTCGACGTAGGCCAGGGCTTCGTTGGTCGAGTCGAATGGAAAGACCCGATCAATGACGGGACGGATGGCCCCCGCTTCGATGAGCCGGGTGATCTCGCCCAGTTGGTGTCCGCTGGCTCTCATGAAGAGGAACGAATACGTCAGGCTGCGCTGAGTCGCTTTTTTTCTGGCGCCGAAACTCAGCAGGCGGACGATCGCACCCATGAACCACGATGCGCCGATTGCCTGTGCAAACGCGGGATCAGGGGGGCCGGAAATGGAGATGAGGGCTCCGCCAGGCGCAAGCACACGCAGGGATTTCTCAAGTGCCGCCGCATCCTGGCTATGCAGGACTACGTCGTAGTTCTGCAACACCTTCTCAAAATCGTCCTTTTTGTAGTCGACGACGATGTCTGCGCCGAGGCGCTTCACCAGGTCGATGTTGAAGCTGCTCGTGGTGGTGGCAACCGTGGCCCCGACATGCTTGGCCAATTGAATGGCGAAGGTGCCAACGCCACCGGACCCCGCCTGGATGAAGACCTTCTGCCCCTTCTTCAAATGGGCTCTTTCGACCAATGCCTGCCATGCCGTCAAGCCGACCAGCGGGATCGATGCGGCTTCTTCCATGCTGAGGTTCTTGGGTTTAAGCGCGACATCGTTTTCATTCACGGCAATGCATTGCGCAAAGGTGCCGATGCGGCGGTCGGCCGGCCGCGCATAGACTTCATCGCCTGGCTTGAATTGCCGAACGCGCAAACCAACGCGAGTGACGACTCCGGCTACGTCATGGCCCAGCACCAGCGGCAGACGATAAGGAAGGATCAGCTTGAACTCGCCGCTTTTGATTTTGGAATCCAGCACGTTTACGGCTGCGGCGTGAATCTCGACCAGCACGTCGTCGTCCCGCAAGGTGGGCTCTGGCACCTGACCAAGCCGCATCGGATCCGTCTTGCCGTACCGATCAATGATGAATGCCTTCATGGTGCTTTTTTCTCGCAGATGATCGAACCAGTTCACAGCCTGCCCAGGACCGGGCATGGATGCGGCCTATGCTTCGAGCCGCAAGTCTTTTCGAACGCCCGCATCCAGCACACTGGCCGGCGCAAAGCGGCGCAGCCATCGCAAGCGGCTGGCCGCTCCCGGTGCATAACGGATCTCCGGGTGGCTCGATCTCGCCGCCTTCAGCACCATCTTCGCGACCATTTCAGGGCCGTCCGCACTGGCGACAACTTCTTTTACGCGCCTGCCGACACTCGCACGGACCTCGTGATACAGATCGAGAGGAGCATCGGGTTTCATCACATTCGCATCGAACGGCGTATTGATATAAGCGGGCTCGACGACAGAGACTCGAATGCCCATCGTGCGCAACTCGTGATCGAGCGCCTCCGAATAACCCGCAACCGCGTGCTTGCTGGCGGAATACAGAGCCATGTACGGCATGGGCAGGAAACCGAGCACGGAGCCGATGTTGATGATGCGACCGCTACCTTGTTGTCGCATGTGGGGAACAACGGCACGCGTCATCCGGACGATGCCCATGAAGTTCGTATCGAAGATCGCCTGCGCCTGCGCGATGGAACTTTCTTCCGCAGCCGCTGGCGCAACGCCGAAGCCGGCGTTGTTCACGAGCAAATCGATACGTCCGGCACGCTTAATGACCTCCCCGACGAACGCCTCGACGGATTCATCCTGGGTGACATCGAGAGGCAAAACCTCGAACGATCGCTGCCCCGCTAGCCCAGCACGCCTGCTGGTGCCGAAGACGGTGTAGCCCGCCTTGGCGAGCCCGTGCGCCGTGGCCTCGCCAATGCCCGAAGAGGCCCCCGTGACGAGGGCGATACCCATGCCGTTCTTGTTCATCGTTCAAAACCCATGTGAAGTGGGCCATCCGTGGTCAACAGTTACTATCGATTTGAAACCGACTATACTATCGATTCGAAAGTAAGTCACTATCAAAATGATATGAACGACGAAAATTTTTCCAATGAGCCCTGCCCCATTGCACGTAGCCTGGCTTTCGCAGGCGACGGGTGGAGCATCTTGATCTTGCGGGACGCCCATGCCGGCCTTACGCGCTTTGACCAATTCCGCAAAAGCCTGGGTATCGCGCCGACGATCCTGACCAAGCGGCTGGCAACGTTGACCGAGGAGGGATTGCTGGAGAAACACCGCTACTCGGAGCATCCACCGCGCGAGGAATACCTGCTGACACCTGCTGGCCGCGATTTCCTGCCCGTGCTGTTCATGATCGGCGCGTGGGGACGCCAATACCGCGGGGGCGGCAAGCTGACGCGCTTTCTCGACGCGGAAACAGGCACCGAGATCAAGGCGGTGGCCATCGATGAGGTGACGGGCGCCAAGATCGGGACGCGGCCGATACGCGTTGTTACACCGGACGAAATGTGACGATGCGAAGCTCGGCTGCTTTTGCTAATCAACGCGCGGGGTCGTTAGGCGACTTGACTACCTGCACCTCAGTGATGGAAGGCGTCTCCAGGCGGCGATCAGAACCGATCGGTGCCAGCGAGATAACGCCATTGCCCTACCCGAAGGCGCGACATCGGAACGCGACCGATGCGAATGCGCTTGATCGACAGCACCTTGAGCCCCACCGCCTGACACATGCGCTCGACCATCTCCGGCGCGATCCGCTTCAACGCAAAGCGCAGATGGGTTTCGTTTTGCCAGCTCACTTTGATCGGCGGCAACGCATAGTTGTTGAAACTGAGCCCATGGTTGAGCAAGGCAAGGCCGTTCGGCGCCAGTGTTCCGGCGACCTCAACCACCAACTCCTGCTCGATGCGGGCGACGTCTTCTTCCAGGTGCCGCTTGACGCGCCAGTCCTGCGTGAACACCAGCAGGCCACTGGCGTTATCAGGCAGCGGCAGCGGCGATTCCAGTCGGACGAAGTGACGCTTCAACATGCGCACGCCGGAAGCGTCGTCCCCGGCATGGCTTTGTGTGCTGATCAGGGCGCGAGCCTGCTCAACGGTAAGACCCGCCGGCTTGTGCAATAAAAGCGTTGCCGGCTCGGGCGGCACGAGTTCGGCGTGCGGATCGATCTTGACCAGCTGATCTTCCCGCACCTTGAACTGCGGCTCTTCCACGACTTGGCCATCCACGCGCACCCAGCCGCCTTCGATATACATCTCGGCCTCGCGCCGCGAGCACTGGGTCATGGCGGCAATACGTTTGGCGAGGCGAACAGGTTCGGTCATCGGCGTGGCCTGGAAGCGGGAGAACCCGGGAGGGCTCAGTAGGTGATCAAGTCTACTTAACCAGCCCCGGCCCGGAAGTTCGGCTGGCCCGCGTGACATCCATCAAGCACCGCGGCAGTTTGGCAGCCACGCGCCTTTTGCCTATCATCCGTTCACCGCAGAGAAAAGAATACCCAGCAGCAACAGGGGAAAACCGTGCAAACGTACACGCATCTTTTTTTAGGGCTGGCTCTGCTTGCTATTGAATTGGCGGTTTACTGGGAAGCGCGACGGCAGCGCGCGGTGCTGCGCGAATGGGCCGCTGCCAATGGCTTGAAGCTGCTGAAGTGTAAAACGTCGATCTTTCAATCCCTGGCGATGCTGGTCAACACCAGCGGAAAACAAGGCCTGACTCAGGTGACGGTGTACGACCCAAGTATGCGCAGCAAGCGCGGCGCCCAGGTACGGCTCGGCAACTATTGGCAAGGGCTGCTCAATAAAGATGCCATCGAAGTGGAGTGGGACCGCGCATAGTTTCATGGATGCCCTTTGCAAGACTGGCAGCCCTTGCTGCACTCGTGCCCTGCACCCCCTCAAAGAACATGCATGGTTGGCGACAGCGTGCCGCGATGCACTAACAGCAAGCACTGTGGCCCGATAATGCTTGACCCGCAGCTTGCGGCCATTCGGGGGCTTGGAAGAAGCGAGCGGTTTGCAGCTTATTTCTTGAATTTTTTTCGCGCCCCCAATCCTATCAACGCAAGGCCCAACGTCGGCACGACACGCTCCACCACGGTGTACCAAAAATCCCGCAGGCGTTTGCGCTCCAATTTCTTCGGCAGCTCCTGTTCCTCCTTGGTCGCAGGCCCCGTGACGTATTCGCTCAGGCCAAGTGCCGCTGCCGGGTCGCCCGGCTGCGCATCGGCGTAGGTTTCGCCTGCGTCAAAGCTGACACCTTTGACCAGCTTGTCGAAGGCTTCCTGCGCGATCAGCGCACGGTCTTTGGCGTACGCGCCGCCGAGTTCGATCTGCATGCCCAGCGTCGCCCGGCGCCCCAGCGTGACGGCGGTGAGATAGATGGTGCTTTGCAGACTGCCGCCCATGGTGAAGTCTTCATAGCTCCATGCCAGGCGATGCGCATCGGCATCCCAACGCGGCGGGTGTACCCAGGTGATGTTGTGCAAAGTCGGGTGCGGGTTGGAAAGCTGGGCAAGGATATTGGTGCTGCGCACCTGCATGATCTGCCGCAATTGCTCGGCGTCGAAATCCACATATTGGGTACTGACATGTCCTTGCGGCAGCAACACCACGCTCATGCTCCATGTGGCGTCGTCCGGGGCCAACAAGGCAAGCGGTACGTCCCCGTTATCGGCGCTCAGCAGGCGCGCCGCAGCGAGGCGATCGCGCAGACCGCGCACCGCCGCAGGCGGCAAATATCGATACCCCTCGGGCAATGCCAAGGAAGCCGCGCCGTCAAGACGCACAGTAGCCGGACCATGTTGCCAGTTCGGATCATTCCACAAATCGCTCGGTGGACCGGCCAGCATCGGCAAGACATGTCGCCCGGTCTCCCGTTGCATCACATCCACTTCTCCATCGACCACATCCTGGGCCTTGGCATGCTCGATTGCAGCAATGCGTTCGGCTGATACTTGGGCGTCCGCAGGATCGGATACATCCGCCTCTTTATGCTTCACGGCGCAGGTAGCATCCAGATCACGCGGCCAGATGATTTGCCCCGCACCATTGCGCACTACTTCCACACCACAGGCCACGCTTTCGACAGTGGCCAGCGTGCGACCATGCGCATCAAGCCAATGTTGGGTGCGTCCTCCGCTTTTTTCGTCATCGGTTGAAATCAGCCAGATATCACCAGAGCGCGGCGTTTGCGGGCTTGATTCCCAGGCTGGCTCGAGCGTGCCGTCATAAAGTGGCGGCGTCAGTGCATGACCGTGCTGGTCAATCAACTGCCAAGCCTTGCCTGGGTATTTGACTGGCGCCACGCCCGCCACAAAGGGCCGAACGTCCTCATACTTCGCCGCAGGCAGCACGACCTGGCCTTGCCGATCGACCAGCATCAGCATGTGGTCATCGCACGATTGTGCCGAACAGATCCATGCCAGGCCGTCGGAAAAACCGTAGCCGGCATACCAGCCTCGCCAGTCTGGGCGCGGCGCCACCAGCGGTTTGCCGGCTTCGATATCGAGCAGGCCCAGGCTTTGGCCATCCAGGCTATAGAACAGGCGCCCTTCGGCCGGCTCGCTGCCGCCCTTCGCCTGGAAGATCACCTGCCCTTTACCATCGCGCAGGATCAAAGCGTGCTCGGAGGTATCCAGCACGCGATTGGGCATGAGCGGCTGAAGACCATAGCGATGGCCCCATGGCACCACGAGCTTTCCCTGCCGGTCGATCAAGGCGACTTCCAGCTCGTCGCCCTCGCCACGCGAAATCTCGGCAAGACCGAACTGGAAGCCTGCCGCCCGCTCGTAACTACCCGGCACGGCTTGATGCGCTTGAGGGTCGATATAGCTATAGCGCCATTGACCGGCCGCCTCGGTGGCCGTCGCGGCAATGCCGTCGACAAAGTCGCCAGCCAATTCAAAACGGGGCGAAAGCACCCAATGTCCCAGGGTGTCGATGTAGCCGTAGTGGTCGTCACTGAACAACGTTGCCGGTGCCACGCCATTGTGAAAGCGCCCGATGGTTTGAAAGCGCGGCGCGATCAGTTGATGTCCTTGCGCGTCGAGCACGCCCGCACGCCCTGCCGGCGTGGTGGCGATCCAGTTATCGTCGCTGGCAAAGAGCTCACCGTAGTGCGGCTCCACCGCCCAATGCCCGCTGCGATCGAGCAAACCGCAGCGATGGTCGAAGACCATGGCGCAAACGGGAAACAGAACGGGCGCGGCCTGTTCCTGTGGCGGGGCCGGACTGACGTCGGCGAAGGCGGCCAAGCTGCATGCGTAAAAACAAACTGTTCCGTAAACGCGCAAGCGTTTCAGCATCGGACTTTCCTTATCGAAAGACGTGTCCCCTAGCACTTCTGTACCGTGTCATCCACGACACACCGGCCATTTTCACCCAACTCATTGACTAACGCTGGCCCGCTACCGGCCCTTTACCAGAGCTCATTACACCGGACTGCCGCGCAGCCTACCCGGCTTCACCATCAGTTTCGCATCATTCTGCCTGGCACGGCTTTTTGCCGCCATCTCTTTCAACTGATCCAGATTGGCCGGGCACGCCTGGTATTGATCAGGGTCCATCTCGTAATACTCCTCGTATTCCACATAAGAATTCGCCACCGGAATGGAGAGGTAGTACTTGCCGGTGGTCTCCTCGATACCCACAGCGAAGCGCTCTTCTGGAAACACGTACTTGTCGGTGAATTTCATGCTGCATTTTCTCAAAATTGCACTGGCGTCATCCCAGCGAATCGGTAGCGTTAAATTTTCTGAAAATCTGTCGGCATCAAGCTGCGTGTGGCGCTTTTTTGAAGAGCCTCATTTTTCTCGGACAGCAGTGGGCGAAGGTCGAGAGCCAGCGACTCTTTAGGCTCTCAAAGTCACCAGGCCCGGCGTCCGCCGGGGCGACGATGCTTAAGTCAGTACCATTGCACCTCACGCGACCTTGTAACGCTCCAGCCAATGCGCATAAGGCGCAGGCAGCGTCCACGACGCGCGTTCCACACCCAACGCACGCGCGGCCTTGTACGGCCAATGCGGATCGGCCAGATGCGCACGGCCGACCATCACCAGGTCGAGCTGGCCATCCTGGACGACGCGCTGGGCCAGTTCAGGCGTGTCGATGCCCCAGGCTGACGCCACCGGGATATTCGCCTCGCGACGCACCCGTTCGGCGATCGGCGCCAGGAAGGCGGGCGCCCATGGAATGGTGGCGGTGGGCGTGGAAAAGCCGACGCTGACATTGAGCAGGTCCAGGCCATGCTGCTTGAAGCCCTTCGCCAGTTCGATGGATTCGGCCAGCGTTTCCTCGTCACGCCCGTCGTACTCGATCACGCCGAAGCGCGCGGCAAGCGGCAGATGCTCCGGCCACACCTCGCGCACCGCGGACAGCGTTTCCTGCAGGAAGCGGCTGCGGTTTTCCAGGCTGCCGCCATAACGATCGTCGCGCTGGTTGGAATGCACGGAGAAAAAACTCTGGCCCAGATAGCCGTGCGCGAAATGCAGTTCCAGCCATTGGAAGCCGGCATCGCGAGCGCGCCTGGCGGCGGCGACGAAATCGGCACGTACGCGCGCGATGTCTTCCACGCTCATCGCGCGCGGCACTTTCGGCAAATGCGCGCCATAGGCGATCGCCGAGGGCGCGATGGTTGGCCAGCCGCGCGCATCGCCCTCGGGCATATGGTTATCGCCCTCCCACGGCAGGTTCGCGCTGGCCTTGCGGCCGGCATGGCCGATCTGGATGCCAGGCGCCGCACCCGCGGCCTTGATGGCATCGACCACCGGCACGAATGCCTGGGCCTGCTCGTCGGTCCACAAGCCGGTGCAACCGGGCGTGATGCGCCCTTCTGGCGATACGGCCGTGGCTTCCACGATGACAAGGCCGGCACCGCCGCGCGAGAGGCCTGCCAAGTGCACACGATGCCAATCATTGATCAACCCGTCTTGGGCCGTGTACTGGCACATCGGCGGCACGGCGATACGGTTGCGCAAGGTAACGCCCTTGAGTTTGAGCGGCTCGAACAAGGCGGACATGGATGACTCCCGGTGATCGTTACGATAGTTCGATAATAATCGAACTGTAAAACAAAGATCAAAAGCCTTACCATTCGCCAGATGCGACCGTACAAACACCCTACCCCCGATCAGCTGACGCTCGAGCGGATTTTCCACGCGCTCAGCGACCCCATCCGTCTGGAAATCGTGCAGCACCTGGCGCGCGTGGAAATGGCCACCTGCGGCGAGCTGGACGGCGGCCGTCCCAAATCGAGCATGTCCCACCACTTCCGCATCCTGCGCGATGCGGGGCTGGTGCATACGCAAGCCGAAGGCACCAATCACCAGAACCGGTTGCGCCTGGACGAACTCAATGCGCGCTTTCCGGGATTGATGGATGCGGTGCTTGCGCAAACGGAAGCAAGCAGTGCGCGCGCGGGGAAACCCAGGCGTAAGCGTTGACGCGGTGCTGGCTGGGTTTATTTTTGCTTCCACCTCGCTGCGCGCCCACCCTTATTCCGGATTGGCTATCCGCGAAGCAGGCTCTCTATCTTCTCCACATCCGCCTGGGTGGCAGGGTTATAAACCACCATGCTCAGGTCCGATCGACCATCGATGGCGAACGCCGAGTATTCGAAGGAGAAGGGTCCGATTACAGGATGTTTGATGTGCTTGATCGCTTCGCCGTGCGTATGAACGTGGTTTTCGTGCCACAGCCTCTCGAAGTCCGCACTTCGCCGGCATAGTTCCTTGACCAGATTGTTGACCGCCGAAGCCGCGCCTGCACGCGCCACATCCGCACGAAATGCACTTACCACAAAGCGGGCTGCGCTTTCCCAATGGTGCTGCGCGTCGCGTACCCGCGTATCCAGAAAAATATGCTTGAGCACATTGCGTTCTTCGGGCGGCAACGCGCCGTAATCGGCCAGCACCAGGGTGGCTGCCCGATTCCATGCCACAATGTCCCAAGCGGCGGTCCGAATGAACGCAGGGCTTGGAAGAAGGCGATCGAGCACGTGCTGCAATCGCGGCGTAACCCCATCGCGTTGCTGATACCGCACTTCCGGCGGCCGACCCAGGCCCAGCAAAAAGACATACTCGCGTTCGGCATGCGTCAACATCAAGGCTTGGGCGATGCGATCGAGCACATCCGCCGACGGTGCGCCGCCCCGGCCTTGTTCCAGCCACGTGTACCAGGCAACGCTGATATGGGCTCGCTGCGCCACCTCTTCACGACGCAGGCCTGACGTGCGGCGGCGTTTCGTGGCGAAGCCGAATGCCGCCGGATCCAACTGGCTGCGGCGCTCTTTGAGGTAGGTCCCAAGCAGGTTGGGACTCTTGATGTCTGCGCTCATCCTGTTAGCCGATATAACACGATACGGTCACTACTTCTCCACGACAGCGTCGGGCGCCATGGTAATACCCGTTGATACCTTGGAGTAATGCTCATGCGTGTATTTGTAACGGGTGCGAGTGGCTGGGTAGGTACGGCCGTTGTCAGCGATTTGCTTACGGCAGGTCATCACGTGCTGGGATTGGCGCGCACCGATGAAGGTGCAAAAAAAGTCGCGGCGCTGGGCGCTGATGTGCTGCGCGGCACGTTGGATGACCTGGACGTGCTGCGGCAAGGCGCCGCGCAATCGGACGGGGTGATTCACACCGCCTTCCACCATGACTTTTCCCGGTTTGCCGAAAGCTCCGAGCAGGAGCGGCGTGCTATCGAGGCGATGGGCAGCAGCCTGGAAGGTTCCGGCCGTCCGTTCGTGGTGACGTCCGGCGTGGCCTTGCTAGCGCCAGGCCGTGTGGCGAGCGAAGACGATGCAGCGCGCGTTGCCGATGCATCATTTCCTCGCGCGCCTGAGCTTACGGCCGGTGCATTTGCCGCGCGCGGCGTGCGCGTTGCTACCGTTCGTCTTGCACCGACGGTGCACGGCATCGGCGATCGCGGCTTTGTTCCGCGCCTCGTCGAGTTTGCACGTGAAAAAGGTGTCTCGGCGTATGTGGGTGAAGGCCGTAATCGATGGCCCGCCGTGCATCGGCTTGATGCGGCGCGTGTCTTTCGACTTGCGTTGGAGCATGGCGCCGAAGGCGGACCGTTCCATGCGATTGCCGAGGAAGGCATTGCATTGAAGGACATCGCCGAAGCCATTGGCCGCGGCTTGAATATTCCAGTGGTCTCTCTATCGCCCGAGGAAGCGGCGGAACATTTCAGCTGGTTCGCACGTTTTGTCAGCCTCGATTGTCCCAGTTCCAGCCAACGCACACGCTCGGTGCTTGGCTGGAAACCGGAACACCCGAGCCTGCTCGCCGACATGCAAAACCCTGCGTATTTTTGAATCCCAACTTCGCTAGGTACGCATGCAGACCATCGCCCAGGCGCAGGTAGGCGACCTGATCTATATCCCCGGCCAAGTGACGATGCTCCTCGGCCGGGAGCATGGGCAACCCTATGTGATCCTGGATGTCGGCGGCCTGGTATTCCGCGCCGACAGCGGCGAGATGCGCCGACCCAAGACCAGCGAAGTGTCCGGCACGCCATTGCTGTCGCTATGGGTGAGCGAGCGGCTCCTATGTGGATGCAATGACGAGTATTGTTGGCGTGAGGCCGTAAGGCGAGAGAGAGAAGCCACGCATGCGCTGGACGAACATCGACCCCTATCCCTTCCATGTTTCGCAGTGGCCGAAGTCGATCGCGCATGACAGCGACTATGACGGAAACGAGCGCCTGCGACTTTCGTGGGATCTTGGTCGCCTTTCCGAAAAGGAAAAGAAGCAGGCGATCAAGCAATGGTCCGAGCGGCTGCCCGAACTGCACAACGTGCGCTGGCTCAGCCTTTGGTCGCATGTCGCACCGCCCGTGTTCGAAGCCGCATGCCAAATGGCGAACCTCGAATGCCTGCAGATCAAATGGAGCAATGTCCGCGACATATCCGCTATCGGAAATCTGCAGCGTCTGCGTTATCTCTACTTCGGCAGCTCAACCAAAGTCGAGTCGATCGAACCATTTTCCGCGTTATCGAATTTGCGCCTGCTCGAGATCGAGAATTTCAAACTGATCACCGATTTTTCGCCACTGGCCCGGCTAACGTCGCTCGAATCCCTCGCTGTGACCGGCAGTATGTGGACGCGGCAGAATGTCGGTGCCCTGGAAACGTTTGCCCAGATGACCTGGCTCAAATCGCTAGCGCTCGATACGTGGAAGGTCGAGACATTGCGGCCACTGGCGAATCTTCAGGCGCTTGAGTTTCTCGACATGGGAAATCGGTTACCGATGGCTGAGTACGCATGGCTGTCGGCGATGCTGCCGGACACGCAATGTCGTTGGTTCAAGCCGTATCTTGATCTGGCTGGGATTGGGTTCAGTCGCTGCACGGAGTGCAAGCAGGATTCGAAAGTGATGTTGACTGGGAAGGGGGCGAAGCTTTTTTGCCGGTTTTGCGATAGCGCGCAGGTTGGGCGGCATGAGGTGGCGTTTAATGAGGTGAAATCGCGGGCGGTTGCTGAGCGAGGAATTCGTGGTTGAACCTCAAACAGCAGGATAAAGAGCAGGTCCTTCATGCAGGGGAGTACCAACGACACAACGAGCCAGCGGCCCCGCTTGACACCGAACGGGTATCAGGATGATTTTGCAAGCTGGTCCCCATATGATTGCCGCTGTCCAAGTTATCCTTGAACGGAGTTGTAAAAAGCTTGGGCGTTACATGCTGGTGCACAAGCACAATCCTGTGCCGTGCTAGAGATCACTCATGGAGCCACGTATGTCAAGTGCAGCGCCTTTTCCCGCAAAGGGAACTGTTCTCTGGGGTGTAGATGTTGACCTCTCGCGAGACGTTTTTCGATCGGGTGCCGCAGAAAAGCCTAACGTTGACTATCTACGGTATATTGATATCGAAAGCGATAAGGGTGAAGGTCGCGTCCTTCCCGAAGACGGCGACAAGTTCATGGTAGAGCCCGGGCAAGGCATATCATTGTTTCTGGAGCGGATGATTCCGGAAGGGTTGGTTCTCATGGACGCAGCCACTTGGAAAAACGCCGACAAGAAGAAGAAAAAGAAGATTTCGTGGTGGGGTATCGAACAAGACAAGCCGATTCCCACTGGCCTCTCACTGGTCTATGACGGCGTTCCGCCGGGACATTGCGTACTTACAACGACTGAGAGGCGGACTGTTCGGTCTTTCCTAGGCTTAGTTGCAATGATTACCTTCATTCCAAAAGGGACCGATTTTGTTGGTCCGGCCATTTGAGGAACAATTCATGATTAACATTGAATTCTCCGCAAAAGAACTGACCTATCTTCTGCTATCGCTTCGGAAATATGAGCAGGCGCTCCTGGAACAAGAAGGCGAAGACATGGAGGACGCCGCTACCGACCTTATCTTCGTTCAATCGCTGTCGTCGAAATTGAAGGCTGCGAAGGAAGCCAAGTAATCCTTGGGTAACGGGCGGGTGGTGGTTAAAGCGAGATGCTGATACGGAAAAGCGAGCCGGCATATCCAGTTTAACTACCTCCGTTCCTGAGGTTTCCCCACGTTTCGCGCTAGGGCGTGTTAGAACGGTGTACATTTCATGACGATCGTGTCTCCCTCGACAATGTTCGATTGGGCGCCAGAAGTGTTGTACATAGCCATGGTGACCGAGATTGATGTGTACGCCGTTTCCCGAAAATAAAAGGCTGATGAGTTAATCTGTGAAAGATCATAGCCCTCACATACCCATCCATTCGGGGCGGCAGGCATCGCTAAAGTACCGCCAACCCCCGGTGATTGGCCCACGATTATGCGGAATGCGGCGGTACCGTTACTAGGGCCAATTGATGCTCCTGAGCCAAAGCCGGAGCTGATCGTTGGGACTTGTGCAGAAACCAATAAGGATCCATTCAAGCGAATGCCCGATCCCGTCTTCGGAACATTGATGTCGAGCATGCCTGGAGATTTTGAGGAAATTGTTGCCGAGTACTGACTTGCCGAAGAAAACCATATAAGCCCATTGGACATAGGCATGCTAAGAACAGAGCCAAATCCACTTGTCGTATCAAGTGCGTTACTTGATACCACAATGCCATTTTCTAGCTGAGCACCGTTGTTAACAATGTCGATTGCCGACGTGCAATTGTTAGGGAATGGCGCTGCAGCCTGGCCTGTACCGCAATCATATCTATGCAGAATGGTTTGACCTACTTGATTAATCGAATACGGATTCTCTCCGCGGGTAGTCCAAAGGCTATTGATGGACTGCTCCATTTGAATATGCAGTTGGCGGTTATCTGTCGCGGATGCAAGGTTATCTTGAAGGTACGCGTTCTCGGAGCCGTAATTGGTATTTGGCCAAGAATCCAAAAGAAGGATGCTCTGAAATGGGAAGGCGGCTGCACCACCTGTCGCATCAGAAGAGCGCGCGGCTGTAGTAATCCCATAGCCACCCCCAGGTGGGGCGACGACTTGCAGAGCGGAGGTCGCTTTATAATCTTGTCCCGCTGAAACTTGATCCAGCCATGCGGCTGAATTGCCTTGAGATGCGCTACCTATCTTGACGTAATACGCACCGATGCTGTTCGAAAGAAGCGTAGACGCGGTATCGAAACGCTGCTGGCCAAACTGCACAGGAACCAATGACGTGTTGGTAGACGTCGCCGGACAACTCATGGTGACGGCATTGCCACTGACTGCAGTTACATAAGCATTGACATATCCTGCAATTGCTTGAGAGCAAAAACCTACGAATTGGCCGTATATTCCCATGCCAGCGGATATGCCGGCAGGATTGTTTACAGCGATTATTGTTGAGCCACTCGTTGTGGTGGCCGATGTGCTAACCGGCACAGTGATATTTGGACTTAGTGACGAACCCACGGATACCGGCGAAGATAGACTTGTCTGCGCGCTGGCCGTTAAAAAATCTCCCAGAAGAATTGCGACGGAACAGAATTTAATCTTTTTCAACAGGCTATTGGCCATGTGCGTAGCTCCCGCTCTTCGAGTTGCTGCCTACCTTGGTAACACATCGCGCAGCCCAGGCCAAAGAGCTGGAAGTTATTGAGCCTGCCTAACTTCCTTCGGCCCTGAGGTTTCTCCACATTTTTTATCGTAGCCTCAATGTGTTAGGCCACACATTGGGTTGATGAAGGTGCGCGCATGGCGCAATCTTCTTGGCGACGAAACCAAAAGACGATTGCCGACCCATGCGCGCAGGCCAAGTATTGCAGAAGTGTTTGTCGACCTCACTAGGGACCATATACAGGTCCAGAGCGGGCGTGCTCTTACGCGCTGTCGATGCGTTGCTTGGCTGTTGGCGACTTACTTTGATGGATATAGCTCGCGCATGGCCCGGCGCTGAAAAAAGTGCGCGCCCCGATGAAAGCGTTGGATCGATTGCTAAGCAATCCCTATCTGCATGCCGAACGCGAGCACATTTATACCAACATGGCGCGCTGGCTATTGTGTAGTCCTCGGCCGGTGATCGTGGTGGACTGGTCGGATCTGAAGGCGAATAAATCCTGGTGCCTGTTGCGTGCAGCTGTACCCGTCGGTGGACGGACACTCACGATACTGGATATGGTGTTTTCGGGTAAGCAGCAAGGTACGCCGGCAGCAGAGAAGCTATTCCTCCATCGCCTCAAGCAGCTGGTTCCTCCGGCGTGCAAACCCATCGTGGCACCGATGCGGGCTTTCGCAACCCATGGTTTCGTGGAGTGGAAGCGATGGGATGGTATTGGGTCGGACGTTTGCGCCACCGCACATTCCTGACCCGGCCTGACACGATCAGCGATCCATCATGCTGGCTTCCTTGCCGCTCGCTGTACCTCTTGGCCACCTCAGCGCCACAGGATTTGGGTTTAATGATGATGACGCAAAGCGACCCGCTGCTTGGGTGCTTGGTGCTTTACCGCAAGGTGCCGCGCGGTCGTAAACATCGCACGTGTTTCGGGGAGGTGGCGCGCAGCAAGCTCAGTCGTCAGGCCGCAGCGCGTGAGCGCGATCCCTGGTTAATCGTGGCGTCGCCGGAGTTGGCGTTGAGCGCGCGTCAGTTGGTCAAACTCTACCGACGACGCATGCAGATTGAGCTGTCGTTTCGCGATCTGAAGTCACACCGCTACGGCCAGGCGTTCGAGGATAGCCTGAGCCGCAAAGACCGCCGCATTGAGGTCTTGTTGCTGCTGAGCGCATTGGCTTCGTTTGCGAGTTGGATCACGGGAATGGCCGCTGAAGCGATGGATATGGGTGCATGGCTCGCTCCGCATAGCGCAAAACGGAAAATCTATTCGGTATTGCGCACAGGAAGAGAGGCGTTGGTTAGACGGTGGCCCCTGGGATCTCCGACACAATGTTTGGAGTCGTTAAAATCCCTTCCTCACGACGTGCTCGAGCAGATGGGATTTGCGGCATGAAACGTGGGGAAACCTCAGCTGCTGAGTTGCTTTGCGCCTTGTTTGCGAGGCTATCGCCATTGCAGCTACGACCGATGCCCTTTGAATAAATTTGCGTCGTTCCATGTGATCGCCTTGATGGGCATGCTGACTCGCTGACTTAATCCGGCCTTATAACTATTCGGTAACCGAGCCACCGCCATAGACCACTACAGAGATCTCCCCAAAGTTGGCAAGTGCCCCTTGTGTGTTGTAGGTCTGCACAGTGACCTGTGAGGCATTCCTGTTATTGAGAACAAGGAAACCGGGAGCAGTCGCTAACATGCCGGAGATTGCGAAAAGAGAATTTGCCATTGGCCTGGAGAATTGGATTTCATATGTCCCAGTAGCAAGCTGAGTTACGGACGCGACGTTAAATGCGGCAGCGATTGCACTTGGCCCGGATAAGTTGCCGTTGAAATCCACCCATGCCGAGGCCATGGCATTAGTGCCGCTAACCGTGCCGTCAAGAACTGGCGCTGCGCCGCTCTGCCCATAAATATTCCCAACCATCGAAGCGTTATGAAGATTGCCAGTGACGGCTCCATACGCCACATAGCGGTTCGACGTTGTTCCGGTGGCACCATTCACGTCATCAAACCCGCAACCAAAACAGTTCAACTGGGCTTTGGTATTGCCGGTTGTATCAAGGCGAATACAATTCATTGCCTGCACTGAGGCGGCGCCGTTTCGCGTGAAGTCGCAACCTGTGAAGGTGTAAGAAGCGTTGTGAAGATAGTGATCGATCCAGACATCGGCAACATTCCCGTTGCCTTCAAAGTGGACCCCTTGCATGATGACAGCGGCGACGCCATAGCTACCGGCGTTACTGAATCGTACTGCGTAGCGTTGGGCTTCGCTGGTCCACGAACCCATCTGGCCATTTCCTTCAAATGAGCCACCCACAAAGGTCAGCTCAGACCCTCCAGAAAAGAGGGCCCCGTGTTGCCGATTGGCAATCCAATGGCAGGAAAGGAACACAATTTCGTTGGGAGTCGAACCAGTCGTTGCACCGCTGTTAGGGTTCTGTTCGCCATATGTACCGTAGCTGCAATAATTGAAGGCACAGCGCTCGAACAAAATTCCGATGGCATCCACTAATGAACAACCTGTTGTAAACGCAACGACTTGAAGGTCAGAAACAGTTATGTCGATTAGATGGTCCAAAAGCAGGCCTGTTTGTCCCACTGATGTATCAGGGCTCAACCCTTCCAGTTTGAAACCACCTATTACCATCCTGAGCTCCGAACCACCCGATGACCAATCACCGCCTGTTAGAGTGACGAACGTGCTATTGGCCGAAGCGCTGTTGAAGACAAGTGATGTGCAATGTGCGCCGTCACCAACAATCGACACACGCCCGTTTCCGTCCAGCCCGGAGACGGACGACATGTCCCAAACCAGCGGTTGCGAGATCAAGTACTTGCCCGCAGGAATTTTCATTACTACACCGGGGGTTCCCGTTACCTGAGCAGCGTATGTCCATGCGGCCTGAAAGGCTGCAGTGTCGTCAGTGGAACCATTCCCTACTGCGCCAAAGTCCTTGATGTTGATGCAGGCAGAGGAAGAGCTTCCTTGTGCCTTTGCTTGCGCCGCCAGAGTCATGGCTGCAATAACCGAAGCGCCTTGTATGAACTTACGCCTTTCCATAGATGCCTCCCTGTTGAGCGCTGTCTGGAATAGACCATCACCACAGTACGAACCAAGTTTTCGGCTGCTACGTTGTCCCTCCCCAAATGATTTTACGTCAGTGGCGCGTCTGTAGAATAAGGGTATAAGGGCCCGGAGGCTGAGGTTTCCCCACGTTTTTCATAGTGAACCATGCATGCCATCAAGAGTGCCGCCGACAAGTGATCGCAGTCTTGCAAGGCCTAACCACGATGGTTCGATGGGCCATTGCCTGACCAATGCTTCGCGCCCTACAAGGAGCACGGAATAGAGTTTTCGCTTTGATTTTATAGGTGACAGCCAATCGGCGATTCCTGATGCATCGCAAGCCAGCCCAGCGAGCCAACTGGCAAACGATGCCAAGGCATGAACCAGCAGCAAGATCTCGATGCGTGCTCCCTTGCGCGTAAGACTGTCTTCAAAACCTTGGCCATACCGGTGCGACTTCAGATCCCGAAACGACATTTCGATCTGCATACGCTTGGCATAGATGCTCACTAAGGCATGCATGGCACCTAACGACTGTGAAAGACACTTCTGCAATACTCCGCTTGCGCGCATGGGTCGGCACTCTTTGTTGCTTGGTCGCTTTGAAGAATGCGCCATGCGCGCACTGTTTCGCCACCTCGAATAGATGCAACTTATTGATTGACTAGTGCGAAACGTGAGGAAACCTCAGGGCCGGAGGTAGTTATCAACCTCAATCGCCTCCAGCCCTTTTCGCTTCACAACGACTGTCACTTCAACAAGTGGTCGAAGCTTCCTTTCTTGAAGGCCGACTCAACGTAATAAATGGTCTTCTCATAGATGCCCATCTGCACGTCATCGAACTCCGCTTCGTGCTTCTCGTCGTACTTCGGATGTTCATCATCATAATAAGGAAATCTTAGTCGAGCCTTCTTCTTTTCGATAACCGCAAGATCGATAAGGTCGCGAGCCTCTTCTTCGCTGAGAAAGATAGGAGGCTGGACATGCTCATCGGGGAACGCATCCATCAATGACGTGTAGCCTTCCTTGTGAACAATTTCCGCTATCTCTTGGATTAGCTCGATTGGCATGAGCACTTCTCGTTTGATCATGCGTTGACTACCTTTTTTAGCGCGCCTGGATAGTTCTCGATGATCTTGCCGAATCTGTCGATTTTGACGTCGCATGGTTTCATCATCGATGCCAGCTCCGTAAGCAGCGCAGTCAATTGAATTACCGACATGGGTTCGGAGACGTTGAGCAAAGGATGGTCGTAGTCTTTTACGTTGAACACCAAACCCTTTGGGATCCTGCTTCCCCTTGGGATGATCCACACTTGACCTTCCAGCGATTTCGCCGCCAACGTTTACACGCTGTCGGCAAAGGAAAGACCTTTCGTGACGTTCGGATACACCATTTCCAATCCGGTTTCCGGGTCTGGCCTTACGTCCAAGTCCTTCCTTCTTGGCCCATCGGCACGAAAAATTTTTGGCGCGGCCGAATTTCCGCCGCCTCTAAATATTCCGTGCAAATCGTTGTACAGCTTCCAGATTTCGTCCGGGCCAATGACCGTGAACTTGCCTTTTGGAAGGCTAATCGACATGACAAACTCCTTTTGATGCAGCCGGGCAAATCGGTTAGAGGATGATTTCTGGAATCATTCCAGGCGGTGCTGATTATGGAGCACTTGCGGTTATGAGGAATAGCGAACAGGTCGAACATGGCAATTTGTTTCTGGCGCGCCGAAAGCGCCGCAAAGCGGCGCGCGGAGAGAGTGGGATTGTTCGGCCCATCCATGGGCCTCACCCTTCCGCGCTGCGCGCTCCAGGGCCAGCCTTCGGCTGTCCAAATTCGTTTCAGACGAATTTGTCGAACCGGATGGGTTCTCATCATGGCCACTCTCTCCGCCACCCAATAAAAAAGCGCCCACCTGGGGCGCGTTTTTATTGGGTGGCGGGGAGAGTGGGAGTAGAACCCACCGTAGGCTTACACCTACGGCAGTTTTCAAGACTGCTGCCTTAAACCACTCGGCCATCTCTCCGTTTTACTTTTCGCGCAGGTGCGCCTTGCGCACCTCTACGGCAGTTTGACTCCGGGCATCCTGCCCTCCGCCCCTTCGGGGCCATCGGCTTCGCCGATGTTCGCTTCGGCATCCTGCCTTCGCGTCAAGACTGCTGCCTTAAACCACTCGGCCATCTCTCCATATTTTGTATGCGAGTTCCGTGAAAGTCGCTGGACCCCGGCGTTCGCCGGGGCGACGATTCCGCGTATGCAGACTCGCCCGCAAGGCCGCCAATCCTATCAGGAATCCCGCGCCTGCGAACCGGGCCGCCCCTTCCGCGACAACGCCACCAGCGCCCAGACCGTGATCGCCACCGGTACCAGCGCGCCCAGCAGCGGGAACAATGTGGCTGGATAGCGCAGCACCATCGGCAGCAGTTGCGTGGCGGTGGCGAAGGCGATGATCCACAGGCGCCAGATGCGGCGCTTGCGGGCGATCCAAAAACTGGCCAGCACCAGCGCGAGGGCGATGAGGCTGAAGATCAGGTCGAGCGTGGGGATTTGCCACACGCTGGCGAAACTCAAGCGCGTGCCGATCACGGAGGCGAGCACGATCATCAGGAAGTAGCTGGAGTAGAACTCCACCTTGTCCCATGAGCGGCTCGCCGCGGTGGTCACGCAATTTTCTCCGCGCCGGCCATGTAGGGGCGCAAGGCTTCGGGCACGGTGATGGAGCCGTCGGCGTTCTGGTAGTTCTCCATGACGGCGATCAGCGTGCGGCCGATAGCAAGACCCGAGCCGTTGAGGGTGTGCACCAGTTCCGGCTTGTTGGTTTCCGGGTTGCGCACGCGCGCTTGCATGCGGCGTGCCTGGAAATCGGTGCAGTTGGAGCAGCTGGAGATTTCGCGGTAGGTGTTCTGGCTGGGCAGCCACACTTCCAGGTCGTAGGTCTTGGCGGCGCTGAAGCCCATGTCGCCGGTGCACAGCATCATCTTGCGGTACGGCAATTGGAGTTTCTGCAGCACTTTTTCGGCGTGGCCGACCATTTCTTCCAGTTGCGCGTAGGAATCCTCGGGGCGTGCGATCTGCACCATTTCCACTTTTTCGAACTGATGCTGGCGGATCATGCCACGCACGTCGCGGCCGTAGCTGCCAGCTTCGGCGCGGAAGCATGGGGTGTGTGCGGTGAAGCGTAGCGGCAGTGCGTCGACATCTTGAATGGTGTCGCGCACGAGGTTGGTGAGCGAGACTTCGGCAGTGGGAATCAGGTAGCGTCTGGTGTCACCCACTTGCGTGGCGAACAGGTCTTCTTCGAACTTGGGCAACTGGCCAGTGCCTTGCATGCTTTCGGCGTTGACCAGCAGCGGCACGTTGCATTCCAGATAGCCGTGTTCGCGCGTGTGCAGGTCGAGCATGAATTGCGCGAGCGCGCGGTGCAGTTGCGCAAGCTGGCCGCGCATCACGGTGAAGCGTGCACCGGAGAGCTTGGCGCCGGCTTCGCCATCCAGCCAGCCGTGGCGGGCGCCAAGGTCGACGTGATCCTTCACTGGGAAATCGAACTGACGCGGCAAGCCCCAGCGGCTGATTTCCTGGTTGTGGTTTTCGTCCTGGCCCAGCGGCACGGATTCGTGCGGCAGGTTGGGAATGCCCAGCGCGATGTCGGCCAGCTTGGCCTGCACCTCGGCCAGGGCATGTTCGTTGGCCTTGAGCTTGTCGCCGATGCCGGCGACCTCGGCCATCAATGGGGCGACGTCCTCGCCCTTGGCCTTGGCCTGGCCGATGGCCTTGGAGCGGGTGTTGCGCAGGTTCTGTAGATCCTGCGTTTCGGTGGAGAGCTGCTTGCGTTGGCTTTCCAGCGCTTCCACGGCCGCCACGTCCAGCGTGAAGCCACGGGTTTCCTTCAGGCGCGCGGCGGTTTCGGCCAGGCGCGAACGCAGCAGTGCGGGGTCCAGCATGTTCGGATCCAAAAGTTTGGGCGAGAACGCGGGATTATCGCTGTCGGGCCGCTACCGTCGCAATGCGAGCGGCTAGGCAGGTTTGCGCTCCCCGCGCCCGATCCACCAGGCCATCACCGCGCCGGCCAGCAGCCAGCCGACCAGTTGCTCGGCCAGCGCCGCCCAGGTCAGCGCGCCGGGGAAGCGATACCAGTTCCAATACGGCACCAGCACCGACAACCAGGCGAACACGGCTGCGGCAGCGGCGATGCCCATACGCCTGGCGAAACCGATGGCGGCCAGCCCCATCACGCAGGCCAGTGCCAGCGCGGCCAAGGTGTCGGACGCCCATTGGCGCGGAAGCTGGCGGTGCATGTCGGTCATGTCCTCGCCTTGCGGCAGATAGACCACCCAGGCGTACGGGGAACTGCTGGATTTTTTCGCATAGGCGGCGCGGGCGGACTGGTCGTTCCATTGCTTGGGATCGAAGCTGGGCAGGATGTACACGCCGGGTGTGTCGCCCAAGCCTTCGTGCAGGCTGCTGAGCACCACGTCTTCGTGCACGGGCTGGTGGATGCCGGGATTGCCCAGGCCCAGCAGCATGTGCGCGACGAAGCCCCAGAAGAACATGACGATGCCGCCGAAGATGGCGGCGACGAGGATGCGCATGGCTGCCCCTTCCCGTTTGGATGGTGGGAGGAATCTAGGCGCTGGGCGGGACGAGTGCAAACGGTCTGGCGAAGGTTTGCCGGGCGACCGTAATGGGTAGGTTGGGTTAGCGAAGCGTAACCCAACGATTCCCCAGGCATGCGTTGGGTTACGCTTCGCTAACCCAACCTACTTGAGATTCTCGCCAGTATGGGAATCGTGCATAAGCTCTTTTCCTACGATTTCCGCGCCTGCTTTCTTGCCTCGCGCAGCGCCAGCAGCTTCTCGCGCAGCTTCAATTCCAAGCCGCGCTCCACCGGTTCGTAGAACTCGGTACCCGTGAGCGCATCCGGCAGGCATTGCTGGTCGAGCGCGATGCCGCCTTCCGCATCGTGGTCGTATTGATAGCCTTTGCCGTAGCCCAGGCCTTTCATCAGCTTGGTCGGTGCGTTGCGCAAATGCATCGGCACTTCCAGCGTGCCGGTTTTGCCGACGATTTCGCGCGCCTTGTTGTAGGCCATGTAGGCAGCATTGCTCTTGGGCGCGATCGCCAGCCAGATGGCCAGTTGCGCCAGGCCCAGTTCGCCTTCGGGGCTGCCGAGGCGCTCGTAGGTATCCCACGCATCCAGCGCCATGCGCCAGGCGCGCGGTTCGGCCAGGCCCACATCTTCAACCGCCATGCGCGTCATGCGGCGCGCGAGGTAGAGCGGATCGCAGCCGCCGTCGAGCATGCGCGTAAGCCAGTACACGGCGGCATCGGGATCGGAGGAGCGCACGGATTTATGCAGTGCGGAGATCTGGTCGTAGAACTGCTCGCCGCCTTTGTCGAAGCGGCGTGTGCGATCGGCCAGTACCTGTTCCAGCGTGACTTCGTCGATGGTGTGACCGTCGGCCAGTTCGGCGGCGATTTCCAGCAGCGTCAGCGCGCGGCGCACGTCGCCATCGGCAGCCTGGGCGATCAGGCGCAACGCGGACTCGGCCACGTCCAGTTGCAGCGCGCCCAGGCCGCGTTCGGCATCGGCAAGCGCGCGGCGCAAGGCGGCCACGATGTCATCCACCGATACCGCATCCAGCACGTGCACGCGGCAGCGTGACAGCAATGCGGAATTCAATTCGAACGATGGGTTTTCGGTGGTGGCGCCGACGAAGATGATCACGCCGCGCTCGATATGCGGCAGGAAGGCATCCTGCTGCGCCTTGTTGAAGCGATGCACCTCATCGACGAATAGCACGGTGCGCCGCCCTTGCGCGAAATTCACTTCTGCTTCGGCCAAGGCCTTGCGCACGTCCGGCAGGCCGGACAGCACGGCGGAAATCGCGCGGAAATCCGCCTCCGCATAACGCGCCACCAGCAGCGCCAGCGTGGTCTTGCCGCAACCGGGCGGGCCCCACAGCACCATCGAATGCACGCGCCCTGCTTCCAGCGCGCGGCGCAGCGCCTTGCCCGGCGCGAGCAGGCGTTGCTGGCCGACGATCTCGTCAAGGCTGCGCGGCCGCATGCGCTCGGCCAGGGGCTTGAGCTCTTCCGCGTCGCTGTCGAACAGTTGCGGGGTATGTACGTCGCGTCGTTCCATCGGCCGATGATAGGACATTGGGCAGCGGGCGCCTCGGTGGCACGGCGCTTGCTGGCCAAAAAGCGGGCCGACTATTATCCGAAAATCATTTGTTGCATTAATGGTGCGAAGCTTAGACCAGGCTTAATCCGGCGCATGAAACAAGCGGTTTCATTGCATCCATAATGCAAAGCTTAGGGCAGCCTTAGCGCATTTTCTTTCGCGTTATCAAAGGCTTCAATTTAATGTAATTGTTACTGAAATGTCATAGACGCTCTCTACGGTGTCGGCCTTTCTCAACCCCAGCCGATACCGGAAAAAAAAAATGACATCATCGACACTTGCGCTGTACCGCCGTTCGTCGATCTATCTCGCCCTGGGCGTCGCGTTGAGCATCGCCGCACCCATCCATGCACAAGACACGGCCGCTGCCGCCAGCGGTCCCAGCGCGGTCGATAATGCCGATGCCAGTGCGTCATCACAAAATGCCAAAACCCTGGCCGGGATGCAGGTAACGGCCAATACGGCGGTGAGTTCCATTGCGCCCACGCAAGGCTCGACCGTGGCGACGCAGCCGCAGTCGATCATCGGTAGCACCTACATCCAGGAAAACGTTCCGCCCACCGGCGACTACACCGACGTCGCCTCCATCGCGCCCAGCGTGTACACAGTGACGCCGAACGGCGCCGGCTTGATGGAGGCGGCAGTGGTGTCCATTCGCGGCTTCCAGGACGGCCAGTACAACGTGACGTTCGATGGCATTCCGTGGATGGACTCCAACGATTTCACGCACCACTCCACGTCGTACTTCACCAACCAGGAAACCAGCAGTGTGGTGGTCGACCGTGGCCCGGGTACGGCCAGCACGCTGGGTAATGCCACGTTCGGCGGCACCATTGGCGTGGAATCGATCAATCCCAAGAACGAGTTCAACATCAATCCTTACATCAGCTTCGGCAGCTGGGATACCGCGGTGGAAGGCGCGCGCATCGATACCGGCCGCTTTACCAGCAGCGGCACCAGCGCCGTGATCAATCTGCAGAACGGCGATTCGGATGGCTACCTCACCTACGCCGGCCAGCGCCGCCAGAGCGTGTTCGCCAAGGTGGTGCAGCCGCTTGGCGAAAACACCACGCTGACCTTCGCGGCGATGTGGAACAAGCTCAACCAATATGTGCCGTTCGGCGCTACCAAGGCGCAGATCGCGCAGTACGGCGTCAACTATGGATTGAACAACGATCCGACCAGCCAGGCCTATTACCGCTACAACAAGGACGAGATCAACACGAACATGGCCTATGTCGGCCTGCATTCGGAGTTCTCCGGCTGGACCATCGACAACAAGACCTACACCTACGGCTACAACCATTTCGGCTTCAACGGCGTAGATCCGAATGGCGAAACGCCCAATGGCACTGCCTATGGCCCGGACAACGTGCCCGGCCAGCACATGCGCAATACGAACCGTTCGTGGGGCGACATCTTCCGTCTAAGCAAGGAGATCGGCCCGGGTGAGCTGCGTACCGGCGTGTGGTACGACCATCAGGACGATATCCGCTGGCTGTACGAATTCGACGATACGCTCAACGTCTTCAACCCGATCGTCAACACCAGTGCGCCGACCTTGCAGGAAGCTGCGGCCGATCGCCGCATGAACGACTCGCTGGTGACGATCCAGCCGTTCGTC
Organism: Dyella sp.; assembly: GCF_051954575.1. Taxonomy (GTDB): domain Bacteria; phylum Pseudomonadota; class Gammaproteobacteria; order Xanthomonadales; family Rhodanobacteraceae; genus Dyella_B. Next base: position 27,874 of record NZ_JBQCHP010000111.1, read on the forward strand.
GAATACCAGTGGAACATCACCGACAACGCGTATTTCGTCGGCGGCGCGAAGTACAACTACTTCAAGCGCAACCTCGATGCCTCGGTGAACCAGAAGACGGGAACGCCGCTGAACTACTCCAAGGACTGGAACGTCACCCTGCCCTCGGCCGCGTTCCACTATGCGTTTACCTCAAACTGGACGGCTTACGCGCAATGGGCCAAGGGCTTCCTGGCACCAAACCTCAACCTGCTCTACGTGCCCAATCCCGCCTTCTCCGATAGCGCTGTAGCGCCGGAAAAAACCACCAATATCCAGCTCGGCACCACCTGGAGCAGCGACCGCCTGACGCTGTCGGCTGACGTCTACAAGATCAACTTCAACAACTTCGTGCAGAGCCACAAGGTTGGCGGCCTCACCTATTTCTACAACGGCGGCGGCGTGCACTACAAAGGCGTCGAGCTGGAAGGCACCTACATGCTGGGCGGTGGGTTCAGCGTGTACGCCAACGGTTCGCTCAACCGCGCCATTCAGACTGCCGATAACCAGTGGAACGCGAATACGCCACACAAGACTGCCGCGCTGGGTTTCATCTACAGCAAGGGTCCCATCTACGCATCGCTGGTCGACAAGTTCGTCGGCAAGACGTATTACACGGCCAATGCGGAAAATGACACGCCGATCGGCGGCTACGCAGTGACCAATTTCGCCGCCAGCTACACATTCGACCCGCACATCAGCGACGTGAAGGACTTCAAGATCGGCGTGCAGATCAATAACCTGTTCAACAACACCACCATCAACTATCTGGCTGGCGTCACCGGCCAGGACAACACCCCGTTGTACTTCACCATCCCGGCGCGTAACTTCAACTTCACCGTGTCGGCGGACCTGTTCTGATGAAACGCATTGCGTTCGTGTTATGCATGCTTCTGATCGGCCAGCCCGCACTGGCCGATGGCGATGGTGGGCAGGTTGCTGTCGTCGAAGTGTCGAACCTGCTGCCGCCTCCGCCGGCAGCAGGTTCGGCTGCGGCCACGCAGGACCTGGATGCCTTGCTGGCTGTGCAAAAGTCGCGCACCGCGCAGGAGATGGCTGCGGCCAAGGCGGACGTGGAGCATTCCATGTTCCGCTTTGCCGATGCCATCGGTTTGGCCGCACAACCTGCCACGTTGCCGAAGACGGCGGCGTTTTTCGATCGCGTGGCCAAGTTCGACAAGGCGCAAGTGAAGCAGGCTAAGGCGTATTTCCACCGGCCGCGGCCTTCGGTGGTATCCAGCCAGGTGCATCCTTTGTCGCAGGAAAAGAACGGCGACTGGAGCTATCCCAGCGGACACGCCACCTTCGGCTACACCACGGCAGTGCTGCTGGCGAACATGCTGCCGGAAAAGCGTGCGGAGATTTTTGCGCGCGCGGATCTTTATGCGCAGCATCGCATCGTGATGGGAGCGCATTTTCCTAGCGATCTGGAAGCGGGCAAGCTGGCGGGCACTGTGATTGCGGCGCAGATACTTCGTGATGCGCAGTGGCAAGGGGATTACAACGCTGCGCGTGGTGAGTTGAGGAAAGCGTTGGGGTTGCCTTGAGTGAGGGTGCGAATAAGCTGGGTTACGCTGCGCTAACCCAGCCTACGCACTATGCATTCGCGTCAAGGGGAATCCTCGTAGGTTGGGGTGCAAACCCCAACGTCCGAACGTATGGAGAGGGCGACGTTGGGGTTTGCAGCCCAACCTACGTGGGGCGCGGCAGGATGAAATGACGATAG
>NZ_JBQCHP010000112.1:0-5070 GCF_051954575.1 Dyella sp.
GGCCGTCGGCAAGCGTGCGGATCTGGTGGTGTGGAATGTGAAGCAGCCTGCCGAGCTTTGTTATTGGATTGGGGGCGGCTTGGTGCGCAACGTATGGGTCGGTGGAATGGCGATGGTGCTGTAGGCGCCATCCAAGCTCTCGACCTCTCCGCGCTATGAAAAAGGATTCAGCAACGGCACTCGTGTTTTTGAGAAATCGTTGACGTTGCGGGTCACCACCGTCAAATCATGCACAAGCGCGGTGGCAGCAATCAGCTTGTCCAGCTCGTGCTCCGGATGCGGCACCCGAAGCCGTCCCCATACCTGGCTGACATCCGTATCGACGGGCAGGATGTTCTGCGCGAAATTCCGCAGTATCTCGCCAAGCCAGGCATCAAGTTGGCCGGCCTGTGCCGTGTCACCGCGGCGGCGAATCAGTTCAACGCCTCTGCGCAATTCGCCGATGGTCGCCACCGATAAGTAGACATCCGCGTTCGTCGCGATGGCCTGGCGAAAGAACGCGCGCACGCCCTGGTTGGCTTTATTTCGCTTACGCAGTTCGCTGACGACGTTGGTATCAATCAAATACACGCGCAGCGTTTCCCTGTTCGCTGACACGGGCGAAATCGGCGTCCTCGCCGACATCCGGCATGCCGGCTAGTACCTCGGCAAAGCTCTTGTGGCGTGTTTTCTTTCCCAACACGGTCGCCAGGATGACGCGATGCTCGGCTTCGACACTGCGTCCATGCGCGGCGGCGCGCTCGCGCAGTTGTTGCACGACTTTTTCGTCGACATTCCGCACTAGAAGATTGGCCATGGCACTGCTCCGGCTATGCTTGATAGCAATGATATCATTCTCGATATCATCCTGCGAAATGGCATAAAAAAAAGCCCCCGACCAGCGGGGGCTTTCTCACATCGGCGAGCCTGAAAGGCTCAGGCCGACTTCTTCTTCGGAGCAGCGGCCTTCTTCACGGCTGCCGGCTTGGCCACGGTCGGCTTGGCACCGGCCACGGCGGGCTTGGCTACGTGCGCGCGGGTGTTGCCGTAGCTGCCACGGTAGGTCTTGCCACGGCGGGTTTTACGATCGCCCTTGCCCATAGGAAGCTCCTTGATTCGTCATGTGGATGGTCGATCATCGTAGCAGCGGCAGGCCAAAGCGCAAGCCGCTCGGACAAGCGCTAATGGTGATGCGATGAGTGCTGCGCGCTGCAGCCCGGGCTGTCGTCGGGGCAATGGCCGGGATCGATCTGCACGGTGGCATGGCGGATGCCGAAGCGTTCCAGCAACATGCGATTGACTGCCGCCAGCGCACGTGCGCCGTCGTCCCGGTCGTGCAATTCCAGATGCAGCGTGGCCATGCGCGAACCAGAGGCGAGCTGCCATACGTGCAGATGGTGGACGTCGGCAATCGACGTATCCGCACCGCGCAATGCGGTTTCCACTTCGTGCGTGTCCATGCCTTCGGGTACGCCTTCCAGCAGGATATGCGTGGAACGCCGCAGCAGATGCCACGCGCTGTTGAGGATCAGCAGCGCCACCAGGATCGACAACGCCGGGTCCGCCCAATTCCAGCCCAGCCAACGCACCGCCAACGCGGCCAGCACGGCGCCGACCGAACCGAGCAGGTCGCCCAGCACATGCAGGCTGGCGGCACCGATGTTGACGTCATCATGCGCGTGGTCATGCAGGCTGCGCAGCACGATCAGGTTGACCAGCAGGCCGACGATCGCCACGCCGAGCATCACGCCGGAAAGAATCGCCACCGGCTTGAAGAAGCGCTCGATCGCTTCATAGGCGATCAACCCGACCAGCACGAACTGCGTCAGCGCATTCACGAAGCCGGCCAGCACTTCCATGCGCCCATAACCATAAGTACGGCGCGCATCGGCCGGACGCTGCGCCATGCGCGCGGCGATCAGCGCAAGCAGTAGTGCGGCAGCATCCACCAGCATATGCCCGGCGTCGGCGAGCAGCGCCAGCGAACCGGACCACCAGCCGCCCGCCGCTTCGGCCACCATCATGCCGGCGGTAAGCACGAACGCGAACTTGAGCTTGCGCTCGCGCCCCGTCGCGCCCGCCTCGTGGGCATGCGCGTGATGATGATGATCGTGATCGTGGGTGTGGCTGTGCGCGTGACTCATGCCGGCATGCTAGAAAGCGGTGCGGCCGTTACACAATCACCGCGCTCGGGCACGCTCTCATCCGTGCACGCATTGCGGGCCGTGTTCGTGGCGCAATTGATGATCGAGGCGCAGATTGAAGAAATGCGCGCAAGCCACCAGCAAGCCGCCGCACGTCACCATCACGCTGTGCACGATGATCGAATAACCTTCGGCAAGCGTGACGCCCATCACCAGCAACAACAGGCCGGGCAGCGCCAATCGCAGCGGTAGCGCGCGGTGATGGCGCCGATAGCCGTTGACCAGGGACAGCAGCGCCAGCGCGCTGGCGAACAGCACGAAGCCGCGCTCGAAAGCGTGATCGGCAAGAAAGCTCAGGCCCAGGAGCGGAAGCACCGCCAGCACGAACGGCAAAGCCGCGCAGTGGATGGCGCACAGAAATGAAGCGACCGCGCCGACACGGTCGGCGATATGCCACCAGCGGGCGTTCGACGGCGTTGGCGTGGGATCCATAAGCGGGACGACACCATGCGAAGGGCCGGCGGGGACCGGCGAGGTTTTGATACGTTATAACATCCGCCAGCGGTCCGCAAGGGACACGGACGCCCGCGCGGCTCTCAACGCTAGAGCACGCGGACCGCGGTGGAGTTCGAGCAAGCGCTCAGGCCTTGCGGCAGTGTTTGCACACACCGTGCACTTCCAGGGTCTGCGCCTGGGGACGGAAGCCGAACGCCTTGGCCTGCGCTTCGATCAGCTCGGCAACGCGCTCGTCACACACTTCCTGCGCGCTGGAACAGACGTCGCAAATCAGGAACGGCACCTGGTGCGCCTCGGCCGGGTGATGGCAGGACACGAACGCGTTGATCGATTCCAGCTTATGGATGAAGCCATGCTCGAGCAGGAAATCCAGCGCGCGATAGACGGTAGGCGGCGCGGCATTGCCATGGCGTTCGCGCAGATGATCGAGCAAGTCGTATGCCTTCACCGGCTTGCCGGCCGCGGCGATCAGCTCCAGCACTTCCTTGCGCAGCGGCGTGAGGCGCAGGCCGCGCTCCTCGCTTGCATGTTCCACCGCCGCCACGAAGTCGCTGGGACTGTCGTGATGATGATGGACGTGCTCCTTGGCGGATGGATGACTCACTTAAATTCACCTCGATGGCGATCATACACCCGCCGCTAACGCGGCAAGGGCGGTGGTTTGGCGGACTTAGGGGTAAACAGCACGACAATCCAGCCGATCGGCCCCAGCACCAGCGCCCAGACCACGCCCGCCAGCAGCTTGCCGCGCCACCAGCCAAGCAGCGCGCCGACAATGACGAAGGCCAGGTTCCACCAGAACAGCGCCACCCACGGCAGCATCGCCATCAGGTTGATGAAGATGTGGATGAAGGCGTCGGGAGCGTCCATGTCGACGCCTTGGGTGGCTTTGGCGATGAGTTCGTCCACGCGTGCTCCGAAGAAACGTAAGCTGGGGTGCGAACCCCAACATTGGCATGCCCGTGCATCGCGACGTTGGGGTTTGCACCCCAACCTACATGGTCAGGCCTGCGCCAACGCCACGGCATCATCGATGCGCTTCAACGCCACCTCGCGCCCGGCAAGATAAATGGTGTGATCGATCGACGGCGACACCTGCGTGCCGGTCATCGCCACACGCAGCGGCTGGGCGATCTTGCCCATGCCCAGCTCGAGCTTCGCCGCCACCTGCTCGATCACCTGATGGATCGGCTCGGGCTTCCACTCGCACTCCGCCAGCAGTTCGCGCGCGGCGTGTAGCACCTGCACGGCGCTTTCGTTTTTCAGGTGCTTGGCGACAGCCTTGTCGTCCCACTGGATGATCGGGCCGTACCAGATCTTCGCCCGCTCGGCCATGTCCTTCAGCGTTTGCACGCGATCGCGCAGGGCAACGATCACGTCAGCTGGTGCTGGCCCCTTGCCGGTGTCGATACCCGCACGCGCAAGATGCCATGCGAATTCCGGCACCAGCTGCTGCGGATCGTCGGTCTTCAGGTAATGCTGGTTGAGCCACAGCAGTTTTTCGGTATCGAAGCGCGATGCCGCCTTGTTGACGTCGCCGACGTCGAACAGCTTGATCATTTCCTCGCGCGAGAAGATTTCCTGGTCGCCGTGCGACCAGCCCAGACGCACCAGGTAATTGAGGATCGCATGCGGCAGGAAGCCGTTCTCGCGATATTCCATCACGCTTACCGAATTGGTGCGCTTGGACAGCTTCTTGCCTTCCTTGTCCAGGATCATCGGCAGATGCGCGAACTCCGGCACCGCGGCGCCGAGCGCGTGATAGATGTTGATCTGGCGCGGCGTGTTGTTGACGTGGTCGTCGCCGCGGATCACCTCGGTGATGCCCATGTCGATATCGTCGACCACCACGGCGAAGTTGTAGGTGGGCCAACCATCGGAACGGAAGATCACCAGATCGTCCAGCTCGCTGTTGGACCACTCCACCCTGCCCTTGACCTTGTCCTCCCACACCACCGAACCGTCCAGCGGATTCTTGAAGCGGATCACGCGATTCGGATCGTCGCGGTAGGGTTCGTTGCGATCGCGGTAATAACCGTTGTAGCGCGGCTTCTCCGCACGCGCCATGGCGGCTTCGCGCATCGCCTCGATTTCATCCTTGCTTTCGTAGGCGTAGTACGCCTTGCCGGCGGCCAGCAGCTCTTCGGCCACTTGCTTGTAGCGCTCCAGGCGATGCGTCTGGTAGATCGGCGCGGCATCGGCATCCAGATCCAGCCAGTGCATGGCGTCGAGGATCGCCTGCACGGCCGCATCCGTGGAGCGCTCGCGGTCGGTGTCCTCGATGCGCAGCAGGAAATCGCCGCCGCGGCGACGCGCTTCCAGCCAGCAGTACAGCGCGGTGCGCGCGCCGCCGATGTGCAGGAAACCGGTAGGACTGGGGGCGAAGCGGGTGCGGACGGTCATGATTTCGGCATTGCCATGGACGGAACGG
>NZ_JBQCHP010000113.1:0-12750 GCF_051954575.1 Dyella sp.
GCATCTGCATCTCACGCTGGATCTGTTCGGCCGCGTGCGCGAAGGCGCCGAGGACGAAGCCATCCGCGTGTTCGGCGACAACCTCAAGGACCTGCTGCTGGCCGCACCGGCCGGCGCCAAAACCGTGATGGGGCTGGACCCAGGCATCCGTACCGGCGTAAAGGTAGCGGTGGTCGACGCCACCGGCAAATTGCTCGCCACCGATACGGTTTATCCGCACGAACCTCGCAATCAATGGGACCAGTCGCTCGCCCGCCTTGCCGTCCTGAGCAAGCAGCATGGTGTGAACCTGATCGCGATCGGCAACGGTACCGCCTCGCGCGAAACCGACAAGCTCGCCGGTGAGCTGATCAAGAAGCATCCGGATTTGAAGCTGTCCAAGATCGTGGTGAGCGAAGCGGGCGCATCGGTGTATTCGGCCTCGGAGACGGCGGCCAAGGAATTCCCCGATCTGGACGTGAGCCTGCGCGGCGCCGTGTCCATTGCGCGCCGCCTGCAGGATCCACTGGCGGAACTGGTGAAGATCGAACCCAAAGCGATCGGCGTCGGCCAATACCAGCACGACGTGAACCAGGTGAAGCTGGCGCGTGCACTGGATGCACGCGTGGAAGACTGCGTAAACGCCGTCGGCGTGGACGTGAACACCGCATCGGCCGCATTGTTGTCGCGTGTCGCGGGCCTCACGCCCAGCGTCGCCGAAAACGTGGTGAAGCATCGCGATGCCAACGGTCCGTTCGCCAATCGCAAGGCCTTGCTGAAGGTGCCGCGCCTGGGCGACAAGGCGTTCGAACAGTGCGCGGGCTTCTTGCGCATTCCCAGCGGCGACAATCCGCTGGATGCCAGCGCCGTGCATCCGGAAGCCTATCCGGTGGTGGAGCGCATCATTGCGCAGTGCGGCCGCGAAGTGAAAAGCGTCATCGGCGACATCACCTTCCTGCGTGGCTTGAAGGCCGAGCAATACACGGACGAACGCTTCGGCGTGCCGACCGTGCGCGACATCCTCAAGGAACTGGAAAAGCCCGGCCGCGATCCGCGTCCTGAATTCGTGGCACCCAGCTTCGCCGAAGGCGTGGAAGACCTGAAGGATCTCAAGCCCGGCATGATTCTCGAAGGCCGCGTCACCAATGTCGCCGCGTTCGGCGCGTTCGTCGACATCGGCGTGCATCAGGATGGTTTGGTGCACGTCTCTGCGTTGTCGCACAGCTTCGTGAAGGATCCGCGCGATGCGGTGAAAGCCGGCGACATCGTGAAGGTGAAAGTGATGGACGTGGATATGGCACGCCAGCGCATCGCGCTTTCCATGCGCCTGGATGACGAGCCCGGCCAGGCGCGCGGCGGCAAGCCGGCGGGCGGCGAGGTGCGTGGTGGACGGGACAATCGCGGTCCGCGACCGGGCGCCGCACCGGCGAAGACGGTCCCCGCGCCCGCCAACAGCGCGTTTGCGGACGCCTTGTCGCGCGCGTTGAAGCGCTAATCCACACGCGGACTTCACATACGGCTGTTCGAAACTGTTCCGGGCGGCGCCCGGTTGGGACCGGCCTCTCGCAACGAGTTCCTCATACGGCAGCGCAGCATGCGCTGCCGTATGGCATGCATTAACGTAACGCCCCGATAACAAACAGACGCAGGAGCACCCACATGTTCCACCCTCGCAAGATCGCTGGCGCCGTGGCGCTGGCCCTCGGCATGGTTGGCGCCGTACACGCCACGGGCAACCCCCATTCGACGTTCAATAGCGTGGTGGTTTTTGGTGACAGCCTGAGCGATGCAGGCAATATCTCGCTGGCGACCAACCCGAGCATCCAGCCGCCGCTGGAATTCACCACCAACCCCGGCGCGGTGACTGTGCAGAACGTGGCAAGCGGGCTTGGCTATTCGCTGACCGCTTCGCTGGCCGGCGGTACCGACTACGCCTGGGGTGGCGCGGGCATCAACAACAACTCGCCGGGCACGCCCGCGACGGTGCCGACCATCACCAGCCAGGTGACGAGCTATCTGGCCACCAACAGCGTCAATCCGCATGCGCTGTATGCGGTCTGGGGCGGCGCCAACGACATCTTCAACGCTGCGACGTCGGTGGTCGCCGGCGCCACCGCGCAGCAGCTCATCGCGCAGACGCTGGCTGCCCAGGCTTCATTGGCGGTTTCCGCGGGCCTGATTCCGAACGATCCGGCCGCCATCGCCGCCTTCGAAGCGCAGATCACGCCCGCCGTCACCGCACAGGTCAATACCCAGGTCGCTGCGGCGGCTGGTGTGTCCACCCTGCAGACCGCAACCCAGGCCCAGGCCACCATCGCCGCCGCCGGCCAGCAGGAAGTGAAGCTGATCGGCGCACTGCAGGCGGCCGGCGCGAAGAACATCGTGGTGTTCAACCTGCCCAACATTGGCGTGACGCCGGAAGCGCTCGAGCAAGGTAGCTCGGCGGCCGCTTCCCTGACCGGGCTGAGCGTGATCTACAACAGCCAGCTCAACGCGGGCCTCGCTCATCTGGGCAAGGGCATCATCCCGGTCAACACCTATGCCCTGCTCAACCAGGTGATAGCGAACCCGGGCGCGTATGGCTTCACCAATGTCACCACGCCTGCGTGCGGCGTCGGTTCCAGCTCGGTGCAGTGCGGGCCTGCCGGTTCCGGTTTGCCGTATACCTATGCGGCCGGCACCAACCAGACCTACCTCTTCGCCGATGGCGTGCATCCCAGCACGGCGGCGGATGTGATGCTTGGGCAGGTTGTGCTTTCCGAACTGGCGGCGCCGCAGCAGATCTCGCTGCTGCAGGAAGCTCCGCTGGCTGCCGTAACCACGCAGACGGGTGTGGTGCGCAATCAGATGATGGCCGACAGCTTCGGCAGCACCACGCGCGCCTTCGCCAACATCAATTATTCGAACCAGCAGTTCGACCAGCGCGCCGGTGCGCCCAAGACCACCAGCAACAATGTCGACCTCACCGTGGGCGCCGACGTGCACGCCACGGATTACCTGTCCGCCGGTGTGGCGTTGGGCATCGGCGAGCATTATGCCGACGTCAGCGGCGGCGGCGGTTACCGGCTGCAGGCGCTCACCGGCCTGGGTTACCTCACCTGGCATACCGGTGGCGCGTATGCCGGCGTGTATGGCGACTTCGGCCAGGCCAGCTTCACCAACATCAACCGCGTTTTCATGATCGGCAACTACCGCACGCATGAAAGCGGCAAGACTGACGGCTCCTATCTCGGCCTGGGCTTGCACGGCGGTTACTGGTTCGACGTGGGCGCGCTGAAGACCGGTCCGTTCGCGAACTTCGAGTACCAGAACATCAAGATCGACGGTTACAACGAAAACGGCAATGATGCCACCGCCATGTGGTTTGGCCGTCAGCAGCGCAACGCGGTGATCAGCACGCTGGGTTGGCGCCTGCAGGGGCACTGGCAGTACGACAGCATGGATCTGGGCCCCTATGTCGAGTTGGGCTGGAACCACGACAGCCGCGCCAATACCGACATGGTGACCGCGGGCCTCAACAGCATGAATGGCAGTTTCGAAATGGCCGGCTTTACGCCCAAGAAGAACTTCGGTTCGGCCAACGCGGGCATCATGGCGCAGATCACGCCGAACCTGTCGGGCTGGATTGCCTATAACGGGCATTTCGCCGACAACAGCCAGCATTCCAATGGCGTCAACCTCGGGGTGAAGTTCGGCTTCTGAGCCGCGCTTTATCGGCAACAAAAAAGCCGTCCCATGATGGGACGGCTTTTTTATGGATCAGGCCCTGGAGGCGAAAGGCTTACTTGCCCTTGCCGCCGGTCGCCATGTTGAGAATATCCTTCGCCTGCTGCTGCAGGTTCTGGGCATCACTGTCGCTCAGCGGCGACTTGTTGCCACCGGCGTCGTGCGTTTTCAGCACCAGCGAACCATCATCGCCCCAACCAGCGGTATCCACCGAACTGGGCTTGGCGTTCTGGCTGGACTTCTTCTGCTGCTGCACCACCCACGGCTTGCCGTCCTTGTAGGCATAGTCGGTGCTGGTGAAGCCCTTGTCACCGTAATCCACCAGCTCGCGGATGAATTTCACTTCGCCGCCTTCGCGGAACACTTGCCAGGCGCGCGAGGCGTTCGCCTCGAGCTTGGTGCCGGCGGTGCGCTTCATGCCGCCGATCTGCTTCTGCACGCCCTGGAAGGCCGCCAGCATCTTCTCGCCCGGCGTCTGTTCGGGCGCCAGCTCGACGTTGATGTTGGTGGCGGGGTTGCCCTTGGTCAGCACCGGAGCCTGCAGCGGCATGGTGTAGTGGCGATCGCCGTCGGTCAGCTCGGCCTGGACGATGTACAAGTCGTTGGTGGCGACATTGGCGGGATTGAAATCCAGCTCGAACTGCGCCGGGAACGTGGTTGCCGGTGCAATCGTCTTGGTGGCGAGTGGCGCGGAGCCCTGCGCCGTCACGTCCACCAGGCTGATGTCGAGCTTGCCCTGGCTGGAGGGCGTGATGCCGCCACGCAGCGTAACGGTACCGGTGATGCTATGCGGGGCGGCGGCCGGCGCATTTGCTTCCGTACCATCCGTGCCGGTCGACGACGACGGATTTGAAGAATTATTGCAGCCGGCTAGTGCAACCGCTGCCACTGTCATCAGCGACCAAACAACGCTGCGCATGGAATGGAAACCTCAGGTTGGATCGATTTGGAACGCGAAGCCTGCCAAACGCATCGCGTCGCAAACATTCACGGGGGAGCCTCGGAGAATAGCCCAAAGTCCCTTCATGGAAAAGTCAACCGTGCCAAACGGCCTTTCCGTCACAAACGCTGGCGCAGGCTGTAGACCTAGGAGCGGCTATTTGGCACGAAAAGGCCGGCATCGTGCGCGGTCCGTCGCAGTTTCTTGCTCCACGTATACGTTTGCAGGTGTCAACCTCGAACAAACTGACGCGTTTGAGCGCAAAAGGCTGGCCTCGGAATCTGCCTCGTCACGCGATTTAATACGTTTTTAACCAAGTTCTTGCGCATCAACAGATTCGTGACGGGTAGCTGGTCTATAAAAAAACCAGCGGCTCCACAGGAACTTACCGGCCAATCGTTTAGCCAACCGTGGAATTTTTGCGATGAACGTGCAAACTCTTACGCCCATCGAACCCACCGCGACGACTTTCGCCGATCGCATCAAGGTCCTGATCCAGCGCGTCGGCAGCGTGACGGAAATCGCTCGCATGTGCGGTTTTTCGGAGGGAGTCGTCCGCAGCTGGCGGGATGGCAATACCGATCCATCGCGCGCGCGATGCGTGACCCTTGCACGCACGCTCGGCATTTCCCTGGTGTGGCTGGTGGCCGGCGAAGGTTCGATGCTGGACCCCAGCACCGTGATGCCCGATGACATGAAAGGCACGAACAGCTCCGAGACTGTCCGCCATCGATCCAAGCTGCGCGCAAGCGTCGATGCGCTGGGCGCCGATGGCATGGACGTGCAGCGATTGAACACCGCGCTGCGCATTTTGCAGTCGGAACTGGATCTGGCGGACAGCCAGCTCACACTGGCGGAAAATTCCGACATGCTCGCCGAGCTTTACGACATCCTTGGCCCGGGCGGCGCCGATGTCGATGCGTCGGCGATGGTGGCGTTCAATCATCGCCTTGCGGAGCGGTTGAAAGGTCGTCCCGCTGTGCGACTCACTTCCTGAGTCTCCGCCGGATCTCTTAAAAAAGCGGCAGCCGAAAAGCTGCCGCTCTTGTTTTGCAATTACAGGCGCGCGATATCGGCGATGGCGGTGAATTGCGCCTTCAATCGCCCCAGCAGTGCAAGGCGATTGGCGCGCACGACCGGGTTCTCCGCATTCACCAGCACGTGATCGAAGAAGGCATCGACCGGCGCCTGCAACTGCGCAAGACGCGCGAGCACTGCGGTGTAGTCGCGCCGCTGCAAAGCCGCCGCAGTATCAGCCTGCGCCGCCTCAAGCGCCTGCGCCAGTGCGCGCTCGGCCTCTTCTTCGAAGTGTGCCGGATCGACGTGCTCCCGGATGCTCTGGGCGCCTTGTTCTTCCTGCTGTTTGCGCAGGATATTGGCGACGCGTTTGTTGGCGCCCGCCAGGCTCACCGCTTCGGGTTGCCGCCCGAATTCGACCACCGCGCGCAGGCGTCGATCGAAATCGACCAGGCTGATCGGCGCCACCGCCAGCACCGCTTCGTGCTGCTCGGTGGTGAAGCCTTTCTCGGCGTAATAACCGCGCAGGCGTTCGAGCACGAACTCGCTCAGTTCCGCGACCAGCGCCGCACGCCGTTGACCTGCATCAAGTACCGGCGGCTTGCCGTCCTTGCCCGGTTTCAGGCCTGCGGCAAGCGCCGCGTCCGGCAGCAACTCCAGCGCCTCGGCAAACAGCGCCTTGTGATCCAGCTCGAGACCGCCTTCGATCAAGGTACGCGCCAAGCCCAGCGCCGCGCGGCGCAGCGCGAAGGGATCCTTGTTGCCGCTGGGCTTGAGGCCCACCGCAAAAATGCCCGCGAGCGTGTCGGTTCGCTCCGCCACGGCCAGCACCTGCCCCACCTTGCCGGTGGCGATCGTATCGCCGGCAAAACGCGGCTGATACACGCTATCCAGCGCGTCGGCGACCTCGGCAGGTTCCTTGTCCTGTTGTGCGTAGTAGCGGCCCATCACGCCCTGCAGTTCGGGAAACTCGCCGACCATGCGCGTGAGCAGGTCGCACTTGGCCAGGCTTGCCGCGCGCGTCGCCAGGCCGGCATCGACACCGACGCGATTGGCGACGATGCGCGCGATTTCCGCCACGCGCACGCTCTTGTCCCACAGGCTGCCTAGGGCCTGCTGGTAGGTGACGTTTTTCAGCGCGTCTTGATAACTCTTGAGCGGCGTCTTCAGATCTTCGTCCCAGAAAAACTTCGCATCGGCGAAGCGCGGACGGATTACGCGCTCATAGCCTTTGCGAATTTCCTGCGGCTGCTTGCTGTCGAGGTTGGCGATGCCGATGAAGTGTTCCGTGAGCTTGTCGTGCGCATCGAACACCGGCACGAATTTCTGGTTGGCCTCCATGGTCGTGACCAGGGCCTCTGGCGGTACGCTGAGAAAGTCGCGATCGAACGCGCAGGCGATGGCGACCGGCCACTCGGTGAGGTTGGCGATCTCGTTGAGCAGGTCATCGTCGAGCCGCGGCGTGCCGCCGGTTTCCTTCGCCACGCGCGCCACTTCGTCACGAATGCGCTGGCGGCGCTCCATCGGATCGGCCAGCACCTTGGCCATGCGCATGGCATCGACGTAGCTGTCCGCATCGGCCAGATGCACCGGCTGCGGATGCAGAAAACGATGGCCGCGCGACTTGCGCCCGCTGCGCAGGCCCAATATTTCACCTTCGACGATGGCCGGGCCATGCAGCATCACCAGCCAGTGCGCCGGGCGTACGAAGGTGTAATCGTGATCGGCCCACCGCATGGGCTTGGGGATAGGCAAGCCCTTGAGCGCTTCGTCGACGATTTCCGGCAGCAATGCCGCGACCGGCTGGCCCGGTTTCACGCTGCGGTAGACGAACCAGGCGCCCTTGTCGGTTTCCAGCTTTTCCAACTGCTCCACGCCAATGCCGCACGATTGCGCGAAACCGACCAGCGCCTTGCTCGGCTGGCCTTGTGCATCCAGCGCGGCGTTCACGGCGGGGCCACGGCGCTCGATCGATTGCTCCGGTTGCGCCGCAGCCACTTCAGGGATATAGACGGCCAAACGCCGCGGCGTCACGTACAGGCTTGCCTGGTCCAGCAAGGCCGAGATGCCACGCTTGCCGAGCCCTTCGCAGATGCCGTGCAGGAACGAGGCACCCAGTTCGTCCAGCGATTTCGGCGGCAGCTCTTCGGTGCCCAGCTCAATCAGCAATGACTTGGCGGCGCTCATGCTGCCTGCTCCTTTTTCTGATGCTTCAATCCGGGGAAACCGAGTTTTTCACGCTGGGCGACATAGGTTTCCGCCACGCTGCGCGACAGGGTGCGCACGCGCAGGATGTAACGCTGACGTTCGGTGACGCTGATGGCGCGGCGCGCATCGAGCAGGTTGAAGGTGTGGCTGGCCTTCATCACTTGCTCGTACGCGGGCAACGGCAGGCCGGCGGCGATCAGCTTGTTGGCCTCGCCCTCGCACACGTCGAACCAGCGCAGGAGTTCGGCGACATTGGCGTGCTCGAAGTTGTAGGTGCTCTGCTCCACTTCGTTCTGATGGAACACGTCGCCATAGGTGACCTTGCCATGCGGACCTTCGGTCCAGACAAGGTCATAGACGTTGTCGACGTTCTGCAGATACATGGCCAGGCGTTCCAGGCCGTAGGTGATCTCGCCCGTCACCGGCCGGCACTCCAGGCCGCCGGCCTGCTGGAAATAGGTGAACTGGGTCACCTCCATGCCGTTGAGCCAGACCTCCCAGCCCAGGCCCCAGGCGCCCAGCGTGGGCGATTCCCAGTTGTCTTCCACGAAGCGCAGGTCGTGCACTTGCGGGTCCAGGCCCAGTTCCTTGAGCGAGCCGATGTAGAGTTCCAGGATGTTCTCCGGATTCGGCTTCATTACCACCTGGTACTGGTAGTAGTGCTGCAGGCGATTGGGGTTTTCGCCGTAACGGCCGTCGGTGGGACGGCGCGAGGGCTGCACGTACGCCGCGGCCCAGGGCTCGGGGCCAAGCGCACGCAGGAACGTGGCGGGATGGAAGGTGCCGGCGCCGACCTCGGTGTCGAGGGGCTGCAACAGCACACAACCCTGGCTTCCCCAGTAGCGGTTGAGGGTCTGGATCACATCCTGGAATGTCGGCGCGGACATTGCTTTCCTAACCTGGGCGTAAAGCGGGTTAGTATAGCCGCAGCGCATCTTTTCGCTGTTTTTTGGGGCGATCGATGTCTAATTCGGGGGATCCGCCCATGGCTGCAACTCAACAAATCGCTTCCATGCTCGGCCGCCGCGGCAGGCTGGCTCTCGATGACGTGCTCGCGGCGCTGGTGGTGGACGGCTATCTCACTGCTGACGACGCCAAGCAACTGCGCATGGGCAATCGCGCCGGGCGCAGCACGGTAGAGCTCAATCCGCTGGTAATCATCGCCAACGCCAAACTGACCAATCGCCGCGAGCCGGGTCGGCCGCTGAGCCTGGAGGGCCTGACCGAATGGCTGGCCGGGCAGGCCGGGCTGCCGTACATGAAAATTGATCCGATGAAGATCAACGTGGCGGCGGTGACGCAGGTGGTGAGTCACGCCTACGCGCAGCGCCATCGCATCCTGCCGGTTGCCGTCACGCCGGGCGAAGTGACCTTCGCCACCGCCGAGCCGTTCGACCAGTCCTGGGCCAAGGATCTGGCGCAAATGCTGCGTCGGGACGTGCATCGCGTAGTATCCAGCCCGATCGACATCAATCGGTATTTGCAGGAGTTCTACGGCGTCCAGCGTTCGATCCAGATGGCGAAGGACGCCAAGAGCCAGAGCGGCTACGACTCCTCGGCGCTGCTGAACTTCGAACAGTTGCTGGAGCTGGGCAAGGCCGGCGAAGTCGGCGCCGACGATCGCCATGTCGTGCACATCGTGGATTGGTTGCTGCAATACGCCTTCGAGCAGCGCGCGTCGGATATCCATCTGGAACCGCGCCGCGAAGCGGGCATGATGCGCTTTCGGATCGATGGCGTGATGCACAAGGTGTTCGAACTGCCGCCGCCGGTGATGACTGCGGTGACGTCGCGCATCAAGATCCTTTCGCGCATGGACGTGGCCGAGAAGCGTCGTCCACAGGATGGCCGCATCAAGACGCGCGCGACCTCCGGGCGCGAAGTAGAGCTACGTATTTCCAGCATGCCCACCGCCTTCGGCGAGAAGGTGGTGATGCGTATCTTCGATCCGGACATCGTCGCCAAGGATTTTTCGCAGCTGGGGTTTTCTGCGCCGGAAGATGCGTTGTGGCGAAGCATGGTGGAACGTCCGCACGGCATCGTGCTGGTGACCGGACCGACCGGCTCGGGCAAGACCACCACGCTCTATTCCACGCTGAAACATCTGGCCACGCCCGACATCAACGTGTGCACGGTGGAAGACCCGATCGAAATGGTCTCGCCGGAATTCAACCAGATGCAGGTGCAGCCGGCGATTGATCTGGACTTTGCCGCTGGCGTGCGTACGCTGCTGCGCCAGGATCCGGACATCATCATGGTCGGCGAAATTCGCGACCTGGAAACGGCGCAGATGGCGGTGCAAGCATCGCTGACCGGTCACCTGGTGCTTTCCACGTTGCATACCAACGATGCACCGAGCGCCGTGACGCGCCTGCTCGATCTGGGTGTGCCGCATTACCTGATTCAATCGACCTTGACGGGCGTCGTCGCGCAACGACTGGTGCGCACGCTGTGCCCGCATTGCAAGCTCGAAACACAGCAGGATCTGCATGAATGGACGGTACTGACGCACGGCTGGTCGGTCCCGCTGCCGGAGCAGGTGTTCAAGCCGGTCGGTTGCCTGGAATGCCGCCATACTGGTTTCATTGGCCGTACCGGCATCTACGAAATGATGCCGTTGAGTCCGCGCTTGCGTGGCATGATCGGAGCGCAACTCGACCTGATCCATTTCAGCCGCGGGGCGCTGACCGAAGGCATGCGCCCACTGCGCATTTCCGCAGCCGATCAGGTTGCGCGCGGCTTGACCACCGTGCAGGAAGTGCTGACCGTGCTACCGCCGGTCGAGCATGTCGAAGATACGCCTCCCTGATATTTCGATCGACCTCATTCACGGCTTGCATGAAACCCGTTCTGATCATCCGCACCGGCCAGGCTCCCGACAACATCCGGGCGCGCCATGGCGATTTCCCGCATTGGTTTCGCCTGAGTGCGCAGCTTGCATCGCATCGTCTGCGGGTGGTCAATGTGGCGGCCGGCGAGGCCTTGCCATCGCCGCAGGAAGTATCCGGCGCATTGATCACCGGCTCTGCCGCCATGGTGACCGACCGCGCAGCATGGAGCGAACGCACCGCGGGGTGGATTCGCAATGCGATGGACGCCGACTTGCCGATGATTGGCGTGTGCTACGGCCATCAGCTGATGGCGCATGCGCTGGGCGGACGGGTCGATTATCTGGCCGGCGGAAGGGAAATCGGCACCGTGCCGATTGAACTGTTGCAGGATGCGGAGCAGGACGCGCTGACCACGTTTCTTCCGGCGAAATTCCGCGCGCATACCACGCACGAGCAAAGCGTCCTGGAAACGCCCAAGGGCGCGAAGGTGCTGGCTCGTTCGGAGCGCGATCCGCATCATCTCATTCGCTATGGCCGCAATGCGATCAGCGCGCAGTTCCATCCCGAATTCAACGCCGATGTCATGCGCGCTTATATCCGACGCAAGCATCACGACATGCGTCGCGAAGGTTTCGACCCGCACCACACGTATCGGCAGGTGGCGCCGACACCGCTTGCGCGGCGTCTGCTAAAGATGTTCTCGCGACATCACGGGCTCAGCCACGCCACGCGCTAGCGGTTGCGCGGCGGCATCGGAAACGGCGTCACTTTCTGGCCATCCGCGGCATCGCGGATCGCCAGCGCGCCTTTGCGATCCACTTCTTCGATGCGAACTACCGATTGCATGGGCAGGTGCAGCACGCGCGTGTCCTTGAATTCCTCGCGCAGGCGCTCCTCGGTGGGATCGACGACCAGTCCTTCACCGATCGGCTCGAACACCAGGTCGCCCACTTCGGTGAAGCCCCACAAATTGCTCGAGGCAACGTGCCGCGCATACAGCTCGTAGCATTTGCCCAGGTGCAGGAAGGTGACCTTATAGAGTTTCTGATTACGCATGCGCGCATTTTACCCACGCATGCGACGCATGATGGCATCCCGCGACAACAGCGCGAATAAGACGCCAAAGAGAAACCCGGCCACGTGCGTCCACCAGGCGTAACCGCCATAACTCGGCCCGCCGGCGTAACTGAAGAGCAGTTGCAACAGCGCCCAGATGCCGATCAGCAGAAATGCCGGTACGCGAACGAATTCCAGGTAGAAGCCCAGCGGTAGCACCAGTCCCAGGCGCGCCCTCGGAAACAGCGAAACGTATGCACCCAGCACGGCCGATACCGCGCCGCTGCAACCGATGATCGGCCTGACTTCTCCGGCCAGGGAAATGGCGCCCGTGAAATTAGCAACCACACCGCCAAGAATGAACAGGACCAGGAACCGGATCGAGCCCAGCGTCCGTTCTGCAGGCATCCCGAAGATCATCAGGAACAAGAGATTGCTGAGCAGGTGAAGCCACGCGACATGAATGAACAATGCCGTGACCAGGCGAAGCAGCGCCGGATCGCGCAGCTGCTGCCAGATCGGCTGATGCGTATCGAACACATTGGCCGGGACGGTTCCCCATTCCAGCAGAAACGTCACGCGCCGCGGCGGCGACATCAAGGCCAAGGCCATGAAGGTCATCACGCAGATGCAGATGAGCAGCATGGCTGCCCAATGCACACGCGGTTGACGTCGCGTTTCGACATT
Source organism: Dyella sp. (assembly GCF_051954575.1). Lineage (GTDB taxonomy): Bacteria > Pseudomonadota > Gammaproteobacteria > Xanthomonadales > Rhodanobacteraceae > Dyella_B. The sequence continues at coordinate 12,445 of NZ_JBQCHP010000113.1, forward strand.
CACAAACACGGCTTTCTCCTCGACGAGCGTGCTGGTCGAGCTGTCCGGGCTACATCTTAGGGGATTACTTGAAACAGATTGTGGGCGACGCTTGCACAAAGCGTGTCGCGGTGCATCGAGTGCCAGCGAGGGGGCGACCTCGACCTTGCCTGTCACGCCGTCAAACGCCGCAAAGCAAAACGCCTTCCCGGATGGGAAGGCGTTTTAAGGAAAAAAGCCCCTGGCGGTGACCTACTCTTGCATGGGCAATGCCACACTACCATCGGCGCAGCTGCGTTTCACTTCCGAGTTCGGGATGGGATCGGG
>NZ_JBQCHP010000114.1:0-25458 GCF_051954575.1 Dyella sp.
GCGATCTCCTGCTCGTCGGCCTCCGCAATGGCCGCCGGCTCTTTACTCGTGTTCTGCTTCATGCGCAGGATGCTGGGTGTTACGCGCGCGCTGCGCAAGCGCGCCACGCCCTCACGCGGAAAACCACAGGCCATCCATGACCCAGACCACCGCCATCGCCTTTACCTGCCCGCTGTGGCGACGCCTGTTGGCCTTGCTCTACGACCTGGTCGCCGTGCTGGCCATCGTGATGGTGGTGGGATTGCTCTGCCAGTTGGCCACGCACGGCGAGCTGATCACCTCGGGCACGCAAGTCCACATCGCCTGGTGGTACCAGCCGCTGCAAGGCGCGGTGGTAGCGGCCTACTTTCTGTTGTCGTGGCTGCGTGGCGGCCAGACACTGGGCATGCGGCCATGGCGGATTCGCGTGACGGCCATGGACGGCGGGCGCTTGACGCCGCGGCAGGCGCTGATCCGCCTGATCGTCGCCGCCCTGCCCCTGCTTTTGCTGCTGGGCGCCCCCGTCATCGGCTTGCGGGCGGCCGTTTGGGCGGTGGCGGCGAGTTGGGCCTTGTGGTTCGCGGCGGCGGCGCTCAACCGGCGCCGGCGGGCGGTGCATGACCTGGCGGCCGGGACCGAGCTGCGCCGGATCGGCTGAAACGGCCGTCGCCGACGCCTTTGAGACAGATCAATATCTAAGTCTTTGAAAAATAAGGACCCGAAAGCCTGTCGCATTGCAGCAATCCACGCCGCGACCGGCTATCATATGACTTTAGTCGCCGGTACCTGCTCGCCATGCTTTACCAGCTCCACGAATGGCAACGCGCCTTCCTCGGCCCCGTCAGCCACTATGCCGAAGCCAGCGCCCGCCTGCTCACCGATCCCAGCAGCCCCCTCGCCCAATTGCCGGGCGCGCAGCGCATGGCGGCCGGCTACGAGCTGATCCATCGCCTGGGCAAAGATTACGAAAAGCCGGCGTTCGACATCCACAGCATCACCAATCCGCAGGGCAACCAGATCGCGATCATCGAGCGCATCGACCTGGAAACGCCGTTCTGCCAGCTGCGCCGCTTCAAGCGTTTCAGCGACGACCCGGAAACCATCGAGAAGATGAAAACCGAACCGGTAGTGCTGGTGGTGGCCCCGCTGTCGGGCCATCACGCCACGCTGCTGCGCGACACGGTGCGTTCGCTGTTGCTCGACCACAAGGTGTACATCACCGACTGGATCGACGCGCGCATGGTTCCCGCCTCGGCCGGGCCGTTCCACCTGGACGACTACGTCGCGACCATCGAACACTTCATCCGCCACATCGGCGCCGAATCGCTGCACGTGATTTCGGTGTGCCAGCCCACCGTTCCGGTGTTGGCCGCGATTTCGTTGATGGCGGCACGCGGCGAAGCCACGCCGCGCAGCATGACCATGATGGGCGGCCCCATCGATCCGCGCCGCAGCCCCACCAGCGTCAACAACCTGGCCACGCAGCAGCCGCTAAGCTGGTTCAAGGGCAACGTGATACATACCGTGCCGGTGAACTATCCCGGCCACGGCCGCGAGGTGTATCCAGGCTTCCTGCAGCATGCCGGTTTCGTGGCGATGAATCCGGGCCGCCATCTTAGCTCGCACTGGGATTTCTATCTCAACCTTCTGCGCGGCGACGAGGAAGACGCCGCGGCGCACCGCAAGTTCTATGACGAATACAACGCCGTGCTCGACATGCCGGCGGAGTTCTACCTGGACACCATCAGCACCGTGTTCCAGCAGTTCCTGCTGCCGCGCGGCCTATGGGAAGTGAACGGCGAGCGCGTGGATCCCACCGCGATCAAGCGCACCAGCCTGCTCACCATCGAAGGCGAACTGGACGATATCTCCGGCATCGGCCAGACCGAAGCGGCACATGACCTGTGCACCGGCATTCCGGCCTCCCGCCGCGCGCATCGGGTGATCCAGGGCGCAGGTCACTACGGCATCTTCAGCGGCCGCCGCTGGCGCGAAACGGTATATCCGCAGATCCGCGATTTCATTCGCCGCTCGGACATGGCGCTGGTATCGAGCAAACGCGCGTAGGTTGGGGTGCCAACCCCAACATGACGGATGCACGGCGTAGCGACGTTGTGGTTCGCACCCCAACCTACGCAAAGAACGTCTTGAACGCACCGATGGTGCGTTCCACACCGGCATCATCGATATCCAGATGGGTCACCAGGCGCAGCGTCGGCAGATAGCCGATGCTGATGCGGATCGATGCGGCGCGCAGATGCGCGTCCAATGCACGCAAGCGTTCTGCGGGCACGTCGATAAACACCATGTTGGTGTGCTGGCCGAGCAAGGTGATGCCTGGAATTTCGCGCAGTCCGTGCGCAAGCCGCGCAGCGCGTGCGTGATCGTCCGCCAATCGCGCCACGTGATGATCCAGCGCATGCAAGCACGCCGCCGCCAGCAAACCGGCCTGGCGCCAGCCACCGCCGGCCACCTTGCGCCAGCGGCGCGCCTTCTCGATCAACGCAGCCGAGCCCACCAGCACCGAACCCACCGGCGCACCCAGTCCTTTAGACAGGCAAATCGAAACGCTATCGAAGTGCTGCGCAATGTCGCGCACCGGCACACCACTGGCGACGGCGGCGTTGTAGACGCGCGCCCCATCCAGATGCAACGCCAACCCGCGTTCGCGCACGACATCATGCGCGGCGCGCAGGTAATCGAGCGGCAGCACGCGGCCGTGCCAGGTGTTTTCCAACGCCAGCAAACGTGTGCGCGCGAAATGAGGATCGACCGGCTTGATCGCCGCAACGACTTTATCCAGTGGCAGCGTACCGTCGACTTCGTGCGCGATCGGCTGCGGTTGGATCGACCCTAGCACCGCCGCGCCGCCGCCTTCGAATTTGTAGGTATGTGCATCGGCACCGACGATGTATTCGTCGCCGCGTTCGCAGTGCGACATCAAGGCCAACAGGTTCGATTGCGTGCCCGAGGGCACGAACAGGCCCGCCTCGAAACCAAGCTCACCGGCCATGCGCTGCTGTAGGGCGTTGACGGTGGGATCCTCGCCATAGACGTCGTCGCCGACCTCGGCATCGAGCATGGCTTCGCGCATCGCGCGCGTCGGCTTGGTGACGGTGTCGCTGCGCAGGTCGATCCAGTCCATGGCGTCCTCGTTATTGGTGGATAGGTCACTGTGACTTTGCCGGTTAGCGTGATTGCCGGCAAGCCTATGTAGGTTGGGTTACCCCGGACTTGATCCGGGGGTAACCCAACCTACGGGAGCATCGTCGCTTGCCAGGAGGCTGGTGGCAGGATGGAGAACAAACCGTCGCGTTTCGCGCGCCGTGCCAGCCGCAGCAATTCCTCGTCACGCGTGAGCAAGGCGACGGCGCCAGCCTGATGCGCCAGTTCCAGGAATTTCTGGTCGTCGCGATCACGGCAACGCGGCAACATCACGTCGTCCGAATCCGTGAACGGCAGCTTCCGCACATATGCATCGAACGTTTTGATCGCTTGCATTCGTTGTGCTTCGTCGAGCTTGAGCTGCGGATAGGCCAGCACCGCCAGCCATTCATCGCGACAATCCTGGCGCGTCACCAACTCGACTTCGCCCGCCTGCACGGCCGCCAGCAGCGATGCGCACTGCGGATCGCCGAACACGAACAGGTCAAGGCAAACGTTGGTATCCGGCACGATGCGCAGCGGCACGCCGCTACGCATGCTTGCGGAAATAGAAGAACGCGATGAACACCATCAACATCGCCGGCAGCACGTTCGCGGCCAACGGCGGCACGCCGTAGACCGTGCCGAAGCTCACGATCGCCTTCTGCACGAAATACCAGCTGATGGCGATGATCATGCCCATGAAGATGCGCTTGCCCAGGCCGCCCGAACGCAATGCGCCGAAAGCGAACGGCATGGTGCACAACACCAGCACCAGCACGTTGAGCGGATACATCACGCGGCCCCAGAACGGCGTTTCGTAAGGACGGGTGTTTTCGCCATTCTTCTGCTTGTACGCGATGATGTGCTGCAGATCGCGCATCGCCAGGTACTGCGGCTGGATCAGCGATTGCTGCAACACTTCCGGGTCGAGCCTGGAATCCCAGCGCTCACCCGCCGAGGTACTGCTGTGCACGCCCTTGTCGTCCAGCGTGGTGGTGCGTACGTGATCGAGCACCCATTCCTTGCCGACCTGCTCGGCGGTGTTGGCCTGGTCGAAGCGGCTCAATTGCCGGCCGTCGGGAGTAAGCGTGAAGACGCGCACGTCGATCAACTGCACGAAGGCATGATCGCCCGCATTGCGCAGCGTGCTGTTCTTGGCGTTGATGATGCGGTCACCATCGCGCGCCCACAGGCCGCTGCTGGTCAAGCCGAGACTGCCGCCCGAACGCATGCGCAACGTCAGCGCTTGCGCCTGCTGGTCACCCCACGGGCCAACGGTTTCGCCCATGATGACTACCGCGGCCACTAATACCGTCACCACGCCAACCACCGAGAGCGCGATGCGCAGGCGCGACAAACCCGCGGCGCGCAGCGCGGTCAGTTCACCGGTGGCGGCCAGGCCTCCCAGCCCCATCAGGCCGCCGATCAGCGCCGAAAAACTGAACATCTCGTACATGCGGCGAGGGAGGGTTACCACGATGTAGAAAATCGCGTTGCTCAGCGTATAGCCGTTGCGGCCGACGAAACTGAGCTGGCGAACGAACTGGTACATGGCATCGAAACCCACCAGCACCAGCCACACCATCAGCATCGAACCGAGCACGGTGATGCCGATCAGCCAGTCCACGCGCTTGACGCGCAAGCTCGCCATTACGGCCTCGCCTTGCGCGGTGAGCGCGCTGCATATTGATTGCGGAAATTCCAGGCCGCCACTGCAAACAGCGCCAGGCTGAGCAGCCACATCGGCGTCGCGTGATGCCAATGGCCCTTGGCGAGCTGGCCGCGGCACAACGCCAACAGGTTGTAGTACAGGAAGAAGCCGAGCACGGCGATCAGCAGGCGACCGTAGCGCGGTTCGCGTGGCGTCTGGCGCGACAGCGGCATGGCCAGCATCAGCAGGGCCAGCGTCATCAGCGGCACCACCGTGCGCCACGCGAACTCCGCGCGCGCGGCGGCCGTGGTAGTGCGCGCCAGGTCGAACATGTCCAGATTGTGGATGGGGTCTTCCGGGTCGTCGGACTGCACCGAAGAAAGTGCGCTGTCGTTGCGTTCGTACTTCATGCGGCGCCAGTTGTCGGCGCCAAGCGGGATCTCGTACTGGTAACCGTCGTCCAACGCCAGATAACGATTGCTGCTGTCGCTGCTGGAATAAAGGTTGCCGCGCTGACCGGTGACCATTTTCATCACCAGGCTGCCGTCCTTGTTGGCGCGCTCGGTGGCGATGAAGGTGCGGCCAAGCCTCTGTCCGTCGCGGCTCAGCGAATCGACCAGGATGATGCCGCCCTTGCCCGGCAGTTCGGTAAAGCGGCCGGCATCGAGGCCGGCGGCGATGATCGAGCGGTTGGCCGCCTGCACCAGGCTGTCAGAGGTGCGCGCCGCCAGCGGCCCCAGCCACATCGACACCGCGCTGACCAGGGCCACCATGACGACCGCGACGATCGCCATCGGCCGCAGCAGTCCGCCCATGCCCATGCCGGACGAGGCGAGCACGTGCATCTCGCTTTCGCGATACATGCGCCCGAAACTCATCAGCACGCCCAGAAAGCCCGCCAGCGGCAGCATGCTGGACAGGGTGTCGACCATGTTCAGCGCCAGCACCTGGAACATCACGCTGGCCGGGAAGCTGCCCTTGGCCACTTGCTCAAGCACGTGCGCGAAGGTGGTGCCGGCCATGATCACCAGCAGCACGATCACGGTGGCGCCGATGGTCGTGCCCAGCTCACGCAGGAAATACCGGTCTAGGATGCTCAGCATGCGATAGAATTATGGGTTCCGTGCCTGCCCTGTCCTGGGCGGCAATCATTGGGATGATCTGATCAATTCTACGTGGGCGTCACCGTTACTGTCTGTTCGCAGACCACAGGACCATCGGTGAAGGCAGACTGGCCGTCTGTCGAGACGATGGGCCGAAGGGATGCGGACAGACAGTGACGGCCCGGAGGGTGATGCGCAGAAAGCCCGTATGCTGTGCCGCGCGGCTTGAAAAGACCACCAGTCTTATCTGCGCCGCGCAACACACCCTACGGGCTTTCTGCACATCATGCCGCCTACGTAGAATTGATCAGAGCATCCCCCTAGTCTAGCCGGTTCGGTGCTTGCCGGTCTTCCCGCAGGAACTTGATGATGACGCTCCAATTCAGCCTTGGCTCCATCGCCCCCGAAACCGTCGAAACCCCCTGCGTGGTAGTCGGCGTCTACGAAAACGGCTTGCTCACCAGCGCCGCGGCGCGCGTGGACAGCGCGGCCGGCGGCGCGATCAAGCGCCAGGTGGAAAGCGGCGACATCACCGGCAAGGGCGGCAGCACCACGGTGCTGTTCGCGCCGCACGGCGTGCAGGCCAAGCGCGTGCTGGTGGTCGGCCTGGGCGCGCAGAAGACTTTCGATGGCGCACGCTTCCAGAAAGTGAACCTGGAAGCCGCGCGTGCACTCTCGCGCATGCCAATCGACAGCGCCGTATCGTTCCTCGCCGAAGCCGACGTGCCCGGCCACGATGCCGCATGGCGTGCGCGTACCGCCGCCCTGGCCGCCGATTACGCCACGTATCGCTACACCGCGACCTTCAAGCCGCGCGAGAAAGGCAATCAGCCGGAACTGCGCAGCATCACTTTTGCGGGCGACGAACACGCGCAGCCGGGTCTGGACCAGGCCATCGCCATCGCCGAAGGCGTGCGTTTCGCGCGTGAGCTGGCCAACCTGCCGCCGAACATCTGCAATCCGGCCTACATCGCCGAGCAGGCGGTGAAATTCGCCGACGCCCACGAACCGGTGAGCTGCAAGGTGCTCGATCACGAAGAAATGGAGCGCCTCAAGTTCGGTTCGTTGCTCGCCGTGGGCCGCGGCTCGGCCAACAAGCCCAAGCTGATCGTGCTCGAATACAAGGGCGCCGCCGCGGATGAGAAACCCTATGCACTGGTCGGCAAGGGCATCACCTTCGACACCGGCGGCATCAGCCTCAAGCCCGGCCCGGGCATGGAAGAAATGAAGTTCGACATGGGCGGCGCGGCCGGTGTGCTCGGCGCGTTCGTATCGGCGGTGAAGCTGGGCCTGAAGATCAACCTGGTGTGCGTGGTGCCGGCGGTGGAAAACATGCCCGACGGCGATAGCTATCGCCCCAGCGACGTGCTCACCAGCCTGTCGGGTCTCACCATCGAAGTGCTCAACACGGATGCCGAAGGACGCCTGATCCTGTGTGACGCCCTCTCCTACACCGCGCAGACGTTCCAGCCGAAGGTGTTGATCGACGCGGCCACACTCACCGGCGCCTGCGTCGTCGCATTGGGCAAATACGCCAGCGGCCTGATGAGCAAGCACGACGACCTTGCCGACGAGCTGCTGCGCGCCGGCGAAAACACCCTCGACCGCGCCTGGCGCCTGCCGCTGTGGGACGACTACCAGGTGCAACTCGAATCGGGCTTTGCCGACGTCGCCAACATCGGCGGCAAGAACGCCGGTGCGATCACCGCCGGCTGCTTCCTCTCGCGCTTCACCGAAGGCCAGCGCTGGGCGCACCTGGATATCGCCGGCACGGCGTGGGACGAAGGCCGCAAAGGCCTCGCCACCGGCCGCCCGGTGCCGTTGCTGGCGCAGTGGTTGATCGATCGCGCTGGAGGCCGTGAATCGTAAATCGAGCGCTGGAAATAGCCAGAGCAGAAAATCCTGGCCTTCTATTCCCGATTGACGACCGACGATTCCCGCAAACATGCCCCGCGCCGACTTCTACCTCATCGCCAAACCACGCTTCAGCGAACAACCGCTGCTGCTGGTGTGCGAGCTGGCGCGCAAGGCATACGCCGCGCAGCAGCCTACGCTGATCCTCACGCGCGATTTCGAGCAGGCCGAAGCACTGGACGAACTGCTCTGGTCGTTCGACGAGGACACCTACATCCCGCACCAACTGGCCGGCGATGACGACGACCAAAACACCGCCGTGCTGATTGCGCCGCCCGGCGTGGACACACCGGCCCGCCCGCTCATCATCAACCTGGGCGAGCAATGCCCGCCCAGCTATGGCGAGCGCGTGCTGGAAGTGGTGGCCGCCAACCCGGCCGAACGCGATGGCTCGCGCGTGCGCTGGCGCGAGTATCAGCGGCTGGGGTTTGAGGTGAACAAGTTCGATATGTAGCGCGTGCCGGCGCGCTGGCGTTTTGTATCGGCATAACGTCGCCGGGCGACGACGATGAGGCACACGCGAGTCCGCTACACCGGATTCGTCTCCTTCCGCACCACCGGCCGCGCCATCAACGCTTCATGCAACGCCGCCGCCAGTTGCTCGCCGTTGAACGGCTTGTGCAGGAACGCATCGACACCTACCTCGCGTCCACGCGTGATTTCTTCTTCGTCGTGACGCGTGGTGGTGGCGACGATGGGCACATGCCGGCCCGCGACTTCGCCGTGGCGAATCAACTGCGCCACCTGCAATCCGTCGATGCCGGGCAGGTCCAGTTCCAGCACGACCAAATCACACGTTTCCATCGCCAGTTCCGCCAACGCGTTCAAGCCATGGCTGGCGTGCCGCACGCGATGGCCCTGGTATTCCAGCATGCCGCGGATGGCGCTGGCTGCGGTGGCGTCGCCTTCGACCAGCAGCACTTCCAGGGGGCGTTCCTGATGCACGCGCTCCGGCGCCGCCGGCACGGTTTCCTGCGCCACCAGCAAAGGCAGCCGCACGCGGAAGGTGGTGCCTTTGCCCAGCGCCGATTCCAGCGTCATGCTGCCACCCATCAGGCCCACCAGCTCGTTGCAGATCGCCAGGCCCAGGCCGCTGCCGATACTGCGTTGGGGACCTGCGTCCTGCTCGAAGCGGCTGAACAGGCGCACGCGGCTGGTTTCGGAAATGCCTGGCCCCGTGTCGCTCACATCCAGCGAGAGGAAGCCGTCCATCCAGTTCACACCGATATGGATGCCGCCGCGCTCGGTGAATTTCACTGCGTTGTTGACCAGGTTGAACAGCACCTGGCGAATGCGCATGGCGTCGCCAACCAGCAGCGGCGGCACGCCTTCGTCCAGTTGCAGATCGAGCGACAGCCCTTTCGCCTGCGCCGAACCGCGCTGCAAGCGCACCACATCCTGCAGTAGCGGACGCAGATCGAACGGCGCCGGATCCAGCACCAGCTTGCCGGCTTCGATGCGCGCCAGATCCAGCGCATCGGTCAGCAGTTTCAGCAGCACGTGGCTGCCGCGCTGCACGGATTCGGCGTAATCGCGTTGCGTATCGTTGAGCGGCGTGGCCAGCAGCAATTCGGCCATGCCCATCATGCCGGTCATCGGCGTACGGATCTCATGGCTGAGCGTAGCGAGGAAACGGCTTTTCGCCGCGCTGGCCTGTTCGGCAATCTGATGGCGCTGCTCGGCCAGCAGCATGCGATGGCGATGCGCCATGCGGCGGCGCCAGGCAAGCAGCACCAGGAAGGCCAGCGCGACGGTTACGCACACATAGAGCAGCCATGCCCACCAGCGCAGCCACGGTGGCGATTGCACGATGATGTGCAGCGGCACGGCCAGTTGTACCCAATCGCTTTCCGATCCACGCGCCATGATGTCCAGCGTGTAGTCGCCGCTGCCCAGGCTAGTGAATTCGCGCTCGCCATGATTGTCGCGGTCGATCCAATCGCTGTCGAAACCGTTGAGGCGGAATCGATAATGATTGGCCGAAGGATCGATATACGAAAACACCCGCGCCTGGATATGCAGCTGGCTGTCCTGCCAGCCGATCCTGATCGGCTGTGCATTCAACGGCAACGTGTGCGTGGTGCCGTGGCGCTGCACGGTGATCTGGGTGACCGACAAGGTCGGCGCCATCGGACGCGGGTCCACCTTGTCCGGGTCGAATCCCACCACGCCGCCATTGGTTGCCGCATACAGGTAACCGGTCGGCAGCAGTGCGTAACCGCGCCCGAATTCGCCGTTGGCCAGGCCGTTCTGCAAACCGACGTGGTAGAACGTGCCCGGCACGGGATCGAAGCGCCACAGGCCATCGATGCTGAAGATCCACACGCGCCCGAAACAATCGACATCCATATCCACCGCGCGCAGCGACGGCCAGCCGTGCTCGGCATCCACGTTGCGGTCCAACACCAGGCGCTGGCCCACGAGGTGGTAGTGCGAAAGACCATCTTCCGTCGCCAGCCAGATGCCCTTGCGGTCGAAATCGAACGCATCGATGGACTTGCCGGCCGGCGCACCCGGCACCATCACGAAACGGTCGCGCGTGCGATCGAACCACATCAGGCCGCCGTCGCTGGCGTACCAGAACACGCCCTTGTTGAGCGTCATCTGGCTGCCCCACATCACCTTCTCGTTCGGCTTGTCCATCGCCACCGGCGTCACCGCCAGGGTTTCCGGGTCGACGCGGAACAGGCCGTGGCCGAAGGTGCGCGTGTACATCATGCCGTCCACGCCGGGTTCCACTTCCAGCGGACGATCGAGCACGTTGCGTTGCGGGTCGACCTGATCCATGCGGTCGTGCACGTAGTCGTAGCGATAGAGCGCGCCTTGCGCGGCGATCCACAAGCGCTGATGGCCGTCCTCGGTCATGCCCACCACTTTGCCGACCAGCCCGCTGAGGGTGTGCTCCACCTCGCCAGTGATGGGATCGAGCCGATCGATGCGCCCCTCGCGCTGCCCCACCCACACGTGCCGGCCATCACGGCCGCGCGCCATGGTGGCGGCCATCGAATCGCGCAGGCTGCTGGGGTCGTCGGGAATGTGCGTGAAACGGCTGAAGCTGTTCCAGCCTGGCGCGAGATACGCCACGCCGCCATCGAGCATAGTCACCCACAAGCCGCCTTCGCGATCCATCAGCGTCTGATAGACCCAGGTGCCGGGCAGATCGCCATGCAACAGCGGCTGGTTGACCAGGCCGATGATGGGCCCGTTCGGCCGCATTTGCAGGTACATGCCGCGCTGCGTGCCGATCCACAGGCGTCCGGCCGCGTCGCGCGTGCTGCTCATCACGTTGGTACGGGGCGGAATGGCCGGCGCGCCGAACAAACGCGCAACGTTGTCAGGCCCGACCACGAGCAAGCCGCGCTCCGTAGCGATGCGGATTTCGTCGCCATCGCCGTCGATGCGCCAGGTGTCCATCGACTGAGCCGGGTCGGCCGGCTTGATGCGCACAAAGCTGCCGTCTGCATCGCGGCGAAATACGCCGCGATCGGAGCCGATCCAGAGCCGCCCTTTCGCATCGGCATACAGCGAGCTCACGGCGGTGAAATCGCTCGGATAAAGCCCCAGCAGCGGATTGACCACGTGCTCGAAACCGTGCCCGTCCGGCAGCATGCGATCCAGGCCCTCGCCGGTGCCGACCCAGATCGAGCCGTCCGGCGTCTGCGCGACCACCCAGGCGCGATCGCTGGCCAGGCTGCGCGGATCGGCCGGATCGTGCCCCCAATGCGTGAACTTGCCGGTGGCGGGGTTGTAGCGGTTCAGGCCCGCGTCCAGGCCGGCGGCCCAGATCATGCCCTGCCGGTCGACGAACAGCGCGGAGATGCCGTTGTTGAAGAGCGAGTCCGGATCGTCCTCGATGTGCCGGAACACTTCGAAGTGCAGGCCGTCGAAACGGGCGATGCCCCCCTTGGTGCCGAACCACATGGCGCCGTCATGATCCTGCGCCACGGCGTAGACGCCGGTGCTGGGCAGCCCGTCCTGCAAGCCGTAGCGGCGAAATTGCGGCGTGGGCAGCGGCGCGGATTCCGGCGCGTGGATGGCAATCCGAGGCGGCGGCGCAGACGTGGCGGATGCGGCAGGCGCGGCGCTGCCGGGCACGGAAGTACCCAGCAGCAAGGCCAGCCCCAGCATGAAAACGGCCACGCGTGCGCCCTCAGGCAGTTCAGGACGGAGCAGTCACTCTGATGCGCTCCGCAAGCGACCAGAATGCCAAATCCCGCACGTTCCCGCACGTGCTGTTTCGCCACGGCAACGGTCCGTTCCCGCGCCCGCGCTGGTAGTGTTGTCCTGTTTTCGCCAGACTGCCGCCATGATTCACCCACGCGCCTGCCTGCCACTGATGCTCGGTTTCGGCTGCCTCGCCGAGGCGCCGGCCGCGTTCGCCGCCGCCGACAGCTACCGCTACGACACCGTGCACAGCCAGATCGTTTTCAGCATCGACCACGATGGCTTTTCCCGCCCGCTGGGCCGCTTGCATATCGCACAGGGATCGCTGCGCTTCGATCAGGACGACTGGTCCAAATCCAGCACGGAACTGGACATCGACCTGCGCGGCATCGACCTGGGCGATGCCGCGTGGAACCAAGCGGCGTGCAAGGCCTCGTTGCTCGATTGCAAAACCTACCCGACCGCGCATTTCGCCAGCACCTCGGTGGAGCGCAAGGACGACACGCATGGCGTGCTGCACGGCACGCTTACGCTGCATGGCGTGAGCCAGCCGATCGACATCCCGTTTCGCCTCAACCGCGTCGGCAAGACCATCTACGGCATGCATACGGTGGCCGGATTTTCCGCCACGGCCACGATCGATCGCACTGCCTTCGGCATCAACGGCTTTCCCAATGCAGTGGGCCATGGCGTCGCCATCTGGCTGGAACTGGAAGGTATTCGCGACAATGCAGGCAACCCGAAGGAGCATCCATGAGTTTGCGCAGTGACGACCGCCAATGGGGATCGGTCGCCAAGTTTTTTCACTGGATCGTTGCGCTGGGCATTCTCGGCAACGGGGTATGGGGACTGTTGATGGCGGACATGGCGCCGTCGATGAGCAAGATCACCATCTTCGCGCTGCACAAGTCGATCGGCCTCACCGTGCTGGCGCTGTTCGCGCTGCGGCTGGCCTGGCGTTTGTACGACGGCGCGCCGCCGGACGAGGCGATGCCGCGCTGGCAACGGTTCGGCGCGCACGTCACGCACGTGGTGCTGTATGGCTTCATTCTCGCGTTACCGTTGAGCGGATGGCTGTTCAACTCGCTGCATGGCTATCCGCTGCAATGGTTCAAGCTGTTCAACCTGCCCGCGCTGGCGGCCAAGAACGACGATCTCTCGGAGCTGGCCGGCGAAGTGCACGAATGGCTGTTCTACCTGTTGCTGGTGGTGGTGATCGGCCACGCGGGCGCCGCGCTGAAGCATCATTATTTCGATCAGGACAACGTATTGCGCCGCATGCTGCCGTTTGCACGCCTGCGCGCTGGCAAAGCCTCTTCCGGAGAACTCACATGATCAGACGCGCCGTTTCACTCGCACTCACGCTGGCGCTGGCGACGCCGCTCGCCGTATCGGCCGCCGACTACAGCGTGCAAGCGGGCAGCACGCTCGGATTCACCAGCAACTTCCAGGGCAGCAGCTTCGACGGCCATTTCAACAAGTGGACGGCGGCGATCAGCTACGACCCGGCCAAGCTGGCGTCTTCGAAGTTCGACGTGACGGTCGACCTCGCGACCGCCAAGACCGGTGACAACGATCGCGACAGCGCATTGCCTGGCCCGGATTTCTTCAATGTGGCGAAATATCCGCAAGCGCATTTCGTCACCACCGCCTTCCACCAGCAAGGCAACCAGGTGATCGCCGACGGCACGCTGACGTTGCGCGGCGTCACCAGGCCGGTGAGCCTGAGCGTGGTGTTCAAGCCGCAGGGCAGCGGTGCGACGCTGGACGTCACCGGCACGGTGAAGCGCCTGGATTTCGGCGTGGGCGGCGGGCAGTACGCGGATACATCTGTCATCGGGGCGGATGTGAAGATCACCGCGCACCTGGTCCTGGCCGCGAAATGACGTAGGTTGGGGTGAGACGCCAGCCGAACCCCGACGGCGAAATACATATGGCAACGTTGGGGTTCGGGCTGTGCCCTTACCCCAACCTACAAGAAGCTCCCAGCCAGCCGGTGACGGACGTGGCATCAAACGGCCAATCCAGTTCGCGCCCGTCGCGTAGGTCGCGCAATACTGGCACGCGCGTGCCGTAGCGTTCTTCCAACTCGTCGCTGTCCTCCACCCACACGCTGTCGAAATCCGGCAGGCGCGCCTCGGCCAGCACGGCCAATGCGAGGTCGCACAGGTGACAGTAATCCCGTTGGTAGAGCACGAAATTGCTCATACGTGCGCTTGCAGAATGCCCCGGAAGAAACGCCCGCGTAGAATAGCCGGCTTATCCCCACCCTCGCAGCATCCCATGGCCGTCAGCGCTTTCGATATCTTCAAGATCGGCATCGGCCCTTCTTCGTCCCATACCGTGGGCCCTATGCGCGCAGCCGCCCGTTTTTCCGAGCGCTGGCTGGAGGAAAAAGGCGCGCTCGACCGCGTCACGCGCGTGCGCGCCGAGCTTTACGGTTCGCTGGCGATGACCGGTCGCGGGCATGGCACCGACAAGGCGGTGATCCTGGGCTTCGAAGGCGAGCATCCGGATACGGTCGATCCCGACCAGATTCCGGAGACGCTCAAGCGCGTGCGCACCACGCATCGCATCCGCGTGCTCGGCAAGCATGAGATCGACTTCGACGAAAAGCGCGACCTGGTTTTCAACAAGCGCCAGAAATTGCCGTTCCACACCAACGGCATGCGCTTCACTGCGTACGACGCCGACGGCAACGAACTGGCCACGCGCGATTACTACTCGGTGGGTGGCGGGTTCGTGGTCAATCACGATGAAGCGGCGGAAGACCGCATCGTCGCCGACACCACCGAGCAGCCGTATCCCTTCCACACCGCCGAACAATTGCTGGCGCTGTGCGAACAACACGGCATGAGCATCGCGCAGCTGATGATGGAAAACGAGAAAGTGTGGCGCACGGAAGCGGAAGTGCGCGCAGGCTTGCTGACCATCTGGAAGGCCATGCAAGGGTGCGTCGAAAGGGGCCTGCGTTCGCCAGGCGTACTGCCCGGCGGACTGAAAGTGACACGCCGCGCGCCGGCGATGGCGGCGGAGCTGCGCAACCAGCCCGAAGCATCGCTGAAGGATCCGCTGACGATTCTCGACTGGGTGAATCTCTACGCGCTGGCGGTCAATGAAGAAAATGCCGCCGGCGGACGCGTGGTCACCGCGCCGACCAACGGCGCCGCGGGCATCGTGCCGGCGGTGCTGCATTACTACCATCGCTTCTGTCCGAAGTCCGACGAAAACGGCGTGATCGATTTCCTGCTGACGGCCGCCGCAGTCGGCATTCTCTACAAGGAAAACGCCTCCATTTCCGGTGCGGAAGTCGGCTGCCAGGGCGAGGTGGGCGTAGCCTGCTCGATGGCCGCCGGCGGGTTGACCGCCGCGCTCGGCGGCACGGTGCACCAGATCGAAAATGCGGCCGAAATCGGCATGGAACATAACCTTGGTCTTACCTGCGATCCGATTGGCGGCCTGGTGCAGATTCCTTGCATCGAACGCAACGCAATGGGCGCGGTGAAGGCGATCAACGCCAGCCGCATGTCGCTCAAGAGCGACGGCAAGCATCGCGTGTCGCTGGACAAGGTCATCAAGACCATGCGCGATACGGGGCTGGATATGAAGGACAAGTACAAGGAAACATCGCGCGGCGGCTTGGCAGTGAACGTCATCGAATGCTGATGTAGGTTTGGGGTGCCAACCCCAACATCGCCATGCATGTGCGATCCGGACGTCGGGGTTTGCACCCCAACCTACCGTTCGAACACGATGCTCGCGATCGCACCATTGGCATCGGTTCGCGGGCGGATCGATACATCCCAGCCATACAGCTCGCACAAGCGCCGCACGATGGCCAAGCCCAAGCCGGCACCACTGCCGCCCGCACCTTCGCCACGCACACCGCGCTGAAACAGGCGTTCGGCATCTTCCGGCTTGATGCCTGGGCCAGTATCGATCACCTCGATGCGCCCCTTGTCCACCTGCACCGTCACACGGCCTTCGAGCGTGTACTTGATCGCGTTGCCGATCAAATTGGTGAGCGCCACCGACAGCACCGAAGCGGGCGCGTTGACGTTGATCGCATCGCCCTGGGTCAGCTCCACCTCGATCGGCTTGTCACGGATCTGCGGGCGCTGGCTGTCGATCACGTCGGACGCCACCTTGGCCACATCGGTGATTTCACCGCGCGTCGGGCCGCGGCGTTCGGCGCGCGACAAGAGCAGCAGCGCTTCGATCAGCTCGGTGGCCTGGCGCGATGCACGTTCGATGCGCTTCAGGCGTTCGCGCAGCTTATCGGTGAGATCGGGCGAACCCTGCAGCAGTTCGGTGGTGCTGGAAATCACCGCCAGCGGCGTGCGCAGTTCATGGCTCACGTCCGAATTGAATTCGCGATCGCGCGCGACCATCGCGGTGAGCCGCTCGGCGTATTCGTCCAACGCCTGCGCGAGCTCGCCCACTTCGTCGTCGGCGAAATGCGGCGCGAGCGGTTCCGCACGGCCAGCCTTACGAAAATCGCGCAGGCGACGCGCGAGTTCGGTCACGGGCTTCAAGACTTTGCGCGACAGCCACAGGCCGATCGCCAGCGATAGCAGGCTGAACAAGATGACTGAGGCGACCAGCGAGGTCACCAACTGGCGCTTGCCCAGATCCTCGCGACTGATGTCGTAGCTGATGAAACCGATCAGGCCGTATTTGCGCGCGACCGCAAGCTTGTAATGGTGCGAGCGACCGTCCTTGTCCACGTCGTGCATGTCGTACACGCCGGGCGCAAGGTTCTGCCAGGCGAGCGGCGCCTTGTAGATGGTGCGGTCGCTCCACATCCACGCATCGATCAATTGCGAGCGGCTGGGTTGCCCGGGATTGCTATGCGTGTTCTCCACCGCCTGGTCGACGTCGCTCTGCAGGCTGGCATTGATCAGCTGGTTCTCGACCTTCGCGCGCACATACAGCGAGGCCACGGCAAACAACGCGCTGAGGCCAAAACCGAACAGCGCGAACGAGATCAGCAGGCGAAAACGCAGCTTACGCCTGGACTGCATCCGGATCGACCATGCGGTAACCGATGCCGTGCCTGGTGTGGATCAAGGCCTTTTCGAACGGCTTGTCGATCGCAGCGCGCAGGCCGTGGATGTGTACGCGCAAGCTGTCGCTGTCAGGCAACTCCTCGCCCCACACTTTCTGTTCCAAATCCTGCCGGGTGACCACCGAGGGGCTGGCTTCCATCAGCGCCTGCAGCAGCTTCAGGCCGATCGGGTTGAGCTGGATCGACTTGCCGTCGCGGGTCACCGTGAGGGTATCCAGGTTGTAGGTGAGATCGGCCACCTTCAGCACACGGCTCTGCGGGCCCTTGCCGCGGCGCGCCAGCACTTCCAGGCGCGCGGCCAGTTCCTGCAGCGCGAAGGGTTTGGTCATGTAGTCGTCCGCGCCGGATTCGAAGCCGGTGAGCTTCTGCTCCAGGGCGTCGCGGGCGGTCAGCATCAGCACCGGGGTTTGCTTGTGGGCCTCGTGGCGGAGCTTGCGGGCCACATCCAGGCCGTCCATGCCCGGCAGGGTCAGGTCGAGCACGATGACGTCGAAGTCGTGCACCACGGCCAAATGCAGGCCGGTGACGCCATCTCCCGCGAAATCCACCACATGGCCGCGATCTTCCAAATAATCGCCAATGTTGGTCGCGAGATCGCTGTTGTCTTCAATCACTAGAACGCGCATGCGTCTCTCCGCTACGCAGCCGGCGCACAGGCCGGGGGTAGCTGCAAGCTTAACGAGTGAACGACGCAAATGTTAAGCGCCATGCTGAACGTTGTTGGGCAGCCAAAGAAAAAGCCCGGATACGGCGACCGTGCGTCGCTGCACCCGGGCTGAAGCTACTGCCCCGATACCGTCGTCTGCTGTCGCACTTGCGTATTGAAGTAGCGAGCAAACAAACAGTGGTGCCTTTATAGGCGCGAGGCGGTTACGTGGCAGTTAACCCGCACTCACTGCCGGGTTAATGGCGACGCGCCGTTCACAAATAATCAGCCGCGCTTGGAGACCTTGGCGACGTGCTGTTCCAGGTGGCGGATGATGTGCTCGGCCACATTCACGCCCGAGGCCGCCTCGATGCCCTCCAGCCCCGGCGAGGCGTTGACCTCCAGCACCAGCGGACCGCGCTTGGAGCGCAACAGATCCACGCCGGCGATGCCCAGCCCCAGCGCGGCGGCGGCATCCACCGCGATGCGTTTCTCGGCCTGGGTGAGCTTGGCCGCGATGGCGGTGCCGCCACGGTGCAGGTTGGCGCGGAATTCGCCCGGCGTCGCGTCGCGCTGCATGGCGGCCACCACCTGGCCGCCGACCACGAAGCAGCGCAGGTCGCTGCCCTTGGCTTCGGCGATGAACTCCTGCACCAGGAAGTTGGCGTACAGCCCGCGAAACGCTTCCACCACGCTCTGCGACGCGCTGCGTTTTTCCGCCAGCACCACGCCGGTGCCCTGGCTGCCTTCGTTGAGCTTGATCACATGCGGCGGGTCGCCCAGCATGTCCAGCACGTCGGTGGTGTCGTCCGGGTTGTCACCGAACACCGTCACCGGCATATCCAGCCCTTTGGCGGCAAGAATCTGCAGGCAGCGCAGCTTGTCGCGCGCGCGCAGCACTGCGTCGGAAGAGTTGGGCGTGTACACACCCATCATTTCCAGCTGGCGCAGCACGGCGGTGCCGTAGAACGTGCTCGAGGTGCCGATGCGCGGGATCGCCGCGTCGATGTCGTGCAGCGCCTTGCCCTTGTAGCGAATCTCCACCTCGCCCGGCGCGATGCGCACGTAGCAGCGCAGCGGATCGAGCACGCGCACCACGTGCCGGCGCTCGCGCGCCACTTCCACCAGGCGTTGGGTGGAATACAAGCGCGCGTTGCGCGAGAGGACGGCGATCTTCATAGGGGATGCTCTGATGAATTCCACGTAGGCGGCATGATGTTCAGAAGGCTCGCAGGGTGTGTTGCGCGGCGCCGGGAAGACTGGCCGTCTTGCCAACCCGCGCGGCGCAGCATGCGAGCCTTCTGAACATCACCCTTGGGCCGGTCATGTTCGTCCGCATCCCTTCGGTCCTTCGACTCGACAGACGGCCAGCCTGCCTTCGTCGATGGCCCTGTGGCCTGCGAACGAACATGGCCGGTGACGCCTGCGTGGAATTCATCAGAGCACCCCCTTGTGCATCATCGTATGCGCGGGCTTGGGCAGGGTGTAGGAAAGGGCGGGATCGACCTTGAAGCGACCGACCAGCGCGGTGCGCCCCAACAGCATGGGAAACAGCATGTGCCGCCGATCCGTCAGATTTATGTCAACTTCGAAGCGCTCGCCGGCCAGCATCACTTCGGTGCGGATGAACCACCGCTCGCTGCGCCCGCCACCCGTATCCACCACCACGCGCCGGTCGCACGCCGGCGCCTCGCAATGCACCGGACGTGACGAACGCCGTCCCAGCCCCACCATGAAACGCAGCCAGGTGTTGCCATCACGGGTGAAGTTTTCCAGTTCGTCCACGTGCAGCGAACTGCTGCGCGCGCCGGTATCGAGCTTGACCTTGAGCGAGGCGATACCGAACTGGGGCAATGCCAGCCGTTCCCGCCAACCGAGGGTGGTCACATCCGCCATGTCAGCGCACGCTGTCTTGAGTTATCTCGGAGGGGGCCGAAAAGGGGGAATGGTGCGACAAGTGCTGATGACTTTCAGCGCCCGTCGCACAGCGGAACCGCGCTAGCGTAGCCGGCGCGGCCCGCCAAACTCAACAAGGACGTTTCATGTCACCTGTGCCGGGGCAATAGTGCGTGAATGCCGTGCGCGCCGATTGTGAAATCAGGTTCCAATCAATTCGTCGTAGGGCGGCAGATTGATCACCGTCCGCGACTCGATCTCGTAGGCGCGCTCCAAGTCTTCAGCGGCGTGAAGGCGATCCTCGAGCAGCTGATATTCCTCGGGCTCTGCCTCACCGCTGGACAGGGCTTCACGCAGGGCACGGATTTCCGCGGCTACAGCCTGAATCGCGATGATGAGTGTTTGGTTGCTGATTTCAGGCATGGGATGTTCCTATGAAACCTTTCGGGCCGCCGACTTCAGCCTTTGGCCAGCTCACACTGCCTGGACACCGCCGCCCGCGCCATATTGTCCAGAGCGCCTTTGAACGCGAGTACGGTCATGCGCGTGCGCGGTTCAAGTTGATAGTGATAACCCTTGAGTTTCGGGTTGTAGGGACTGGTCTTCAACTTCGAACCCTTGCGGATCTCGATCAGCTCCGCCGAATACTCGGTGCCCTCCGGAATCCAGAATTCCTTGCTGGGAAACCAACCCGAAACGTCATGCAGCGACGTTCCGCCTCCTGGCAACACTTCCGGGCCATCCTTCCCGCCAACCACAGTGACATCGGCCTGGCTGGTGACCCACTTATCAAGCTTCTTGCTGAAATATTGGGTCGACTCCCAACGCGGATCGAGCCACGCCATCGCCAGGATAAATCCCGACCTTGATGCTCTTGAAGTCGTTACCCATCGCGGACCGGTACAGGCCGGCACCTGTAGTCGCCATCGCCCCTCTCCCTGGTTGGCGCCTTCGCAGGCTATGTAACCAGCAAATTAACTAAGCGGTCCAGCGTCATCGCGAAATGGAGCGGGTGAAGGGAATCGAACCCTCGTCAGTAGCTTGGGAAGCTACAGCTCTACCATTGAGCTACACCCGCTTACGTCCGGCGATGGTAACCGGCGGATGCGGCTTTTGGGAATCCTGGCATGCGGGCTCGGCGGTCGTGCGGTTCCTAAACCATCGGCAACGGCCACTGTGCCCCTAAGGCGACACTCATGATCCGTCTGCAACATGATGAGCACCAACACGGATGAACCGGGGCGCGACCGTTTCGCGTACACCTGCACGGAGAGTCCCATGCGTGTGCTCAATGCGTTCCAGTCTTGTTCGCGCGGATGGCGCATCCTCCTGACGGCGTTGCTCCTGTCGTGCGCCGGCTTCGCCCTGGCCCAGACGGACGACAGCCAGGGCGGCGGCGACAACACTTCCGACCCTCCGGCGCGCGTGGCGCGGCTTTCCTATGCATCCGGCGACCTCGGCCTGATGCCATCGGGCAGCACCGACTGGAGCGCCGCCGACGTCAACCGGCCGTTGACCAATGGTGACAAGCTATCCAGCGGTCCTGATGCGCGCGCCGAGTTGGACCTGGGCGGCGCCTCGCTGCGCATCAGCGGCCGGAGCGATATCGGCGTGCTCAACCTCAACGATCAGATCGGCCAGTTCGAACTGACCCAGGGCACGCTCAACATCACTGTGCGCAACCTCGACCAGGGCGCCACTTACGAGATCGACACACCGACGCTGGCGCTGGTGATCAACCAGCCTGGTACGTTCCGGGTCGAGGTTGGTGCGAACGGCAACGGCACCACGGTCACGCCGTTCGATGGCGGCGGCATCGTTTATGGCGAGAACAACGCGCAACGCGAAGTATTCAGCGGACGCAGTTACCAGTTCGGCGACTCGTCGTTGAACAACATGACGGTGAGTGAGATCCAGGGCCGCGATGAATTCGACGCCTGGTGCAACGATCGCGATGCCCAGTACGCCAACACCACCGCCAGCAGCACGCAGTATGTGCCCAGCGACGTGGTCGGTTCGCAGGACTTGAACCAGTATGGCCAATTCCAGCAGGACGAGGATTACGGCACCGTGTGGTACCCCACCACCGTGGTCGCCGGCTGGGCGCCGTACCGTTACGGTCACTGGGTGTGGATCGGGCCGTGGGGCTGGACCTGGGTGGACGCGTCGCCCTGGGGTTTTGCGCCGTACCACTATGGACGCTGGGCATTCGTGCGCGGTCGCTGGGGCTGGATTCCCTGCCCGCCGCGCGTGCGGCCGGTGTATGCGCCGGCGCTGGTCGCCTTCGTCGGGATCGGCCGCGGCGGTCCGGTGGGCTGGTTTCCGCTCGGCCCGCATGAGGTCTACAACCCGTGGTATCGCGCGTCGCGCAACTACTACACCAACGTCAACGTCACCAACATCCGCATCACGCGCAACATCAGCCAGGTGACGGTGATCAACAACATCCACAACCAGTACAACTTCTATCGTGAGGGGCGCCCGATCACCGGCGTGAACTACGTCAATCGCGATGCGCCGCATGCCTTCACCGCCGTGCCTGCGCAAGCGTTCGCCAGCGCGCGGAGCGTGCAGAACAATCAGTTGCACCTGGATCCGAAACAGCTGGCCAACGCGCCGGTGGTATCGCCGGCCACCTTGCAGCGTCCGCTGCCGACGAGTTTCGCGCCGCCGCGCACCGGCAACGCACGCCCATTGCCGGCTGCCGGCTTCAACCGCCAGGTGGTGGCGGTGCGCCCGCCCGCACCGGCAGTGGCCGCCGCGGCCGCGGTTCACGCCGGGCAGCCTGCTTCCAATGTGCGTGTGCTGAACGTGCAGCCGAATGCGCCGCGCGTGGTTTCGGGGCGTAGCTTCCCGAACCGGATGGAACCCGCGCAACCGCAAGCGCCGCCGCGCCCGGGCGCCGCCACCTTGCCGCAGGTGCCGCATTTCGCACCGGCGCAACCCGCCTAGCAAGTGCAGCAGGCGCCGCACTACACGCCGCCGCCGCGCGAAGAACCACAGGCACCGCATTACCTGCCGCGGCAGCCCGAGGTGCAACAAGCGCCCCACTACGCGCCCGCGCAACCGACCGTGCAGCAAGCACCTCGCTATGTGCCGTCGCAGCCCTCGTTCCAGCAGGAGCGCGAACGTCAGGCAGTGATGGAACAGCAGCAACAGCAACGCTTCGAGGCCGAGCAACGCGCGCGTCAGGAAGCCGAGCAGCGCGCGCGCCAATATGAGCAACAGCGCCAGAGCATGCAGCCGCCGCGGGTGATCGAGGCGCCGCGTGAAATCCAGCGCGCTCCCGCCTATCAGCCGGAGCCGTACCGCTACCAGGCGCCGCCGCAGTATTCCCGCCCGGAGCCGCCGCAGCAGCCTCATCCGCAACCGCAACAGAACGCGCCGCATCCGCATTACACGCCGCCGTCCAAGAACGACAATCCGCAGCATTGAGCCTTGGCGCCGCCCGGCCCCCGCACGGCGGCGCGAAAGCGGCCAACGAGCCTGCCCTGCCGCTACAATGGCCGGATGCACATCACCCTCAACGGCCGCCCGCACGATTGCGGCGACAACCTCACCGTCACTCAATTGCTGCACGAAGCCGGTTACGCTGGCCGGCGCGTCGCCGTCGAGGTGAACCAGGAAATCGTGCCGCGCAGCCAGCATGAAACCTATGCGCTGCGCGAAGGCGACAAGGTGGAAATCGTCCACGCCATCGGTGGCGGCTGAGCCGCGCCCTCCAAGCATTCCAGGCATGAACATCAAGACCCACGACACTACCGACACCCTGGTCATCGCCGGCGCCAGCTATCGCTCGCGCCTGCTCACCGGCACCGGCAAATACAAGGATCTGGACGAAACCCGCCGCACCACCCTGGCCGCCGGCGCCCAAATCGTCACTGCCGCCATCCGCCGCGTGAACCTGGGGCAAGATCCCAACGCGCCCAACCTGCTCGATGCGCTGCCGCCCGGCGAGTTCACCCTGCTCCCCAACACCGCCGGCTGCTACAACGCCGTCGACGCGGTGCGCACTTGCAAGCTTGCGCGCGAACTGCTGGACGGCCACAAGCTGGTCAAGCTGGAAGTGCTGGGCGACGAACGCACCCTGTTCCCCGATGTGGTGGAAACGCTCAAGGCGGCCGAACAACTGGTGGCCGACGGCTTCGACGTGATGGTCTACACCAGCGACGACCCGATCCTGGCCAAGAAGCTGGAACAGATCGGCTGCGTGGCGGTAATGCCGCTGGCCGCGCCGATCGGCTCGGGCCTTGGCATCCAGAACAAATACAACCTGCTGGAAATCATCGAGAACGCGAAGGTGCCGGTCATCGTCGACGCCGGCGTGGGCACGGCCTCCGATGCGGCGATCGCGATGGAACTGGGCTGCGACGGCGTGCTGATGAACACCGCCATCGCCGGCGCCAAGGACCCGGTGCTGATGGCGCATGCGATGAAGCTGGCGATCGAAGCCGGGCGCTCGGCGTTTCGCGCCGGTCGCATTCCGCGCAAGCGGTTTGCGTCCGCGTCGAGCCCGATCGACGGGACCATCGGCTGAACTCTGCATAGCCCCTCTCCCATCCGGGAGAGGGCTGGGGTGAGGGGCAGGGCTTGCCTCACACTTAAATAGAAGCACGCCAGACGTCCCTTCGACGCAAGATTGTCCCCTCACCCCAGCCCTCTCCCCGAAAGGGAGAGGGAGTGAAAATCGCCGCATGACCGAAGATCACGACGAACCCCATCATCTCCGCCGCATCCGCAGCTTCGTCCTGCGCGAAGGCCGCATGACGCCCGCCCAGCAGCGCGCGTTCGAGACCCATTGGGCGCGCTTCGGCATCGACTATTCGGGGAAAACGCAGGATCTGGATGCGCATTTCGGCCGCCATGCCCCACACGTGCTGGAAATCGGCTTCGGCAACGGCGAGGCGCTGGCCTGGGCGAGCGAACACGACCTGGCGCGCGATTACGTCGGCGTGGAAGTGCACGGTCCCGGCGTCGGCCGGCTGATGAACGCCCTGGCCGCGCGCGATGCCGGCAACGTGCGCCTCTACAAGCATGACGCGGTGGAAGTGCTGGAAAACGAGCTCGCGCCCGGCGCGCTGGCCGAGGTGCGCATTTGGTTTCCCGATCCCTGGCACAAGAAGCGCCACAACAAGCGGCGCATCGTGCAACCGGAGTTCGTCGCCCTGCTCGCCACGCGCGTCGCACCGGATGGCCTGCTGCACCTGGCCACCGATTGGGAACCTTACGCGCAGCACATGCTGGAAGTGATGGAAGCTGCACCGGATTGGCGCAACGCGCTCGGCCCGGGCCAGTTCGCCGAGAAACCGGCATGGCGCATCGAGACGCACTTCGAGCGACGCGGTCTGAAGCTTGGCCATGGGGTCTGGGACTTGCTCTACCGCAGGCGCTGACGACGTCGTGGGTTGGGGTGCACCCCCAACATCATCATGCGTGTACCCTCGTTGGGATTGGCACCCAAAACCTACAGGACTACGAGGCATCTCGCGCGCATCGCCCACAATGCGGCAACGGTTCACCAGCCGCCACGCGCACACGCTTATACTTCCGCGTTAAACAGGGACGAGCCATCGCGTGAAGCAACTGCTGCCCAATTGCACTCCTTGCCCAGCGCCCGTCAGGGACGATAGCCAGTGGCCCTGACCCTTACACCTGAAATGATCCTGGTGCTGGGCCTGGTGTGCTTCACCATGCTCATGCTGGTGCTGGAATGGATTCGCGCCGACATGGTGGCGCTGCTGGTGGTGGTGGTGATCGGCCTCACCGGCCTGATTCCCTCCGACCGCGTCTTCAATGGCTTCGCCGGTAACGCGGTGATCGCGATCATCGCGATCATGATCATGGGCGCCGGGCTGGACCGCGCCGGCGTGCTGGGCCTCACCGCGCAGTT
>NZ_JBQCHP010000115.1:0-10301 GCF_051954575.1 Dyella sp.
GGGATTGCAGCAGGTCCATAGGTTGGGGTGCGAACCCTGACGCATCCCCACGTTTTTGCTCGATGATTTCAATAAAATCAGCGAGCTATACACCTTGCACATGATCTTCCAGATTACTGGGCCGTCATTCCCGCGAAAGCGCCTCCGCTTTCGCGGGAATGACGGCATTTCGGGCACATATGCACCAAACGAAAAAACGTGGGGATATATCAGGGTGCGAACCCCAACATTGCCATGTTGATCAGGATCCCGATGTTGGGGTTTGCACCCCAAACCTACGGCTTCTTGGCACGCGGGTCGTACCGCTGCTCATATAGGCGATCGCCATAGGCCTGCGCCGCATTCTCCAGCTTCACCCGCTCCGAGGCCGCGAATGGTTCGCGGCTTGCGATTACGCGACCGATGCTCATGTGGCTGTAGGCATCCAGGATCTCGTTGCCGATCTGATAGAGCTGCTGGTTCTTGGCCGTGCAGGTGGCGACCTGCGTCTGTATTTCATGCAATTGCCCGGCAAGGTCGCTGCCCTGTTGTTCCTGCGCATGTGCTTTGGCGTTGGCGCCGGCCACTTCTTTTTGCAGGCGTTGCACCTCCACTTCGGCCTGTTCGCGCGCGGTGCGTTCGGCGGCAAGCGCGGAAGCATCCACGGTCGAGGCCGGGCGAGGCTTGCCCAATTGGGCCTTGGCGGCGGCGGCCTCCTTGCGCGCCGCATCGCGTTCCTGTTCGAGCTTGGCTTTCTCCGCTTGCCATTGCGCCTGCTGGCCTTGCAGATCCTGCAACTGGCTGCGGGCATCGGCCAGTTGCGAGCGCAGTTGCTGTTCCAGCGTCTGCGCATGCACGCCTGCGGTGAGCATGATGAAAAGCAAGAGGGCGATCGCTGCGCGTTTCATCATGCACCTCAGAATTTCGTGTTGACTTCGAACTGCACCACGTCGATGGTGAACGGCGGTCCGTACACCTGCTTGGCGGCGAAGTAGCGGGCCGACAGCCACGTGCGCTGCGCGATGCCGTAGTCGGCGGTGAGGATGAAACCCTTGGCGTTGGTGCCACCCAAGTGGAAGTTCTGGTCGGTGAGGCCATCGAGCATCGCATCGGGTTGCAGGTACTTGTAGCCCAGCGCGATGTTCCATTCGTTCAAGGCCATCGGATGCGGCGTGCCGACAATGCCACGCACCAGCCAGCCCACCGGGCCGCTCTTGTACGGACCATTCGAACCATCGCTGCTGCCCTGGTAATTGTTCACCGGCACGCCCAGGCCATTCGGATAGCGGTTGAACGCCGTGCGCATGTGATAAGCCATGTTGCGCTCGTATTCGGCCTGGAGCTCGATCGGCGTTTCGCCCACCTTGAAGTCGAGCTTATTGACCAGGTCGGCGATGTGGTAGTTGTACGACAAGCCCACGAACTGCGGCTGCGCGTAGTTGTTCGGCGAGGACGTATCGGGAAGGATATCGCGCAACAGGAACACCGTATTGCCCCACTGCATGTAATCGGGCGCAGTGTTGTCCGTGCTGCAGTAATTGACCAACCCGTTATAAACCTGGCATGGCGCGGAAAGCTGGCCCTGCATGCGGTTGAAGAAGTAGTAGGCCAAGCCTGCTTGCCACTGTACATCTTCGGCGAGCTTCCACGTGAAGCCCAGCTGCGTGGCCCACATCCACTTGTCGCCAGCCGCATACTTGTCACTGCCAAGCGCCTGCGTAGGCGCGTGGTTGCCGGTGTACTGGATCGGAATCGCACCGGCGGTAACGAAGGTCTTCAGATCGTCGGTGAACGGAAATTCGCCGTGCCCAACGACGCCGTCGAAATTGAGTTCGGGCGAAAAGATCAGATCGGTCTGCAGGAACGGCGACGGCATGCGGCCGGCCGTGATGGAGTAGTACTGATTGGGCTGCCAGCGCACCCACGCCTGGTCCAGCCACAGGTTCTTCTTGACGAGGCCGCCGCCCAGCGTCTGCGTGGTGGATACCGGATTGTTGTCGTTGCCCGAGCCGATGCGTACTCCCGCAGTGACTGTATCGCCCAGCTTCACGTTGATGCCGATGTGCGCCTGCATGCGCAACATGTTCAGCCGATTCTGGGTGGAGTTGAGGATCGGTGGATTGACGTGCTGGCTAAGACTGTTGATGTCGTACGGGCCGTTCTGGTTGAGCGCGGCGTAATTGATGAAATCGGGTGCATTCTTGCGGCTGTAGTACCAGGATTCGTCACGCACACGCACATCGCCATACCAGCTGATGCGGTCCAGCCAATCCGGAATCGCATTCGGCTCGGCCCAATGTTCCGACTTGGCCTGCGCAATCACTTCCTGCTTTACCTGCTCGCGAATCTCGTTGCGCACATTTTGCGGTACGTAGACGGCGCGCACGTCGCCCGGTTGGGCGCCATCGGCGGGCGCTGCTGCAATGGCCGTGCGCGCTTGCGTGGCTTCGTCGTTGGCTTGCTTGATCAGGCCATCGGCTTCGCCTTGCGTGATAAGGCCTTTTTTCACCATCAGGCGAATCAGGTTGATGGTGGCGTTGGTGGAAGGTGCCGCGTCTTGTGCGAAGGCTGTGACGGCTTGTCCGCCCAGCAGCAGACCGATGGCGAGGCACAGCATGCTCCTGCGAGGCCGCCATACATGATGGTTGGCGATTCGAAACTTCATCACGTTCTCCAATACGGTTGCACTGCTGCCAGATCTGCTCCCTCCCCTGCCTGCAGGGGAGGGTTGGGGTGGGGTTGTTCGAGCTTGCCGCGGGCGTGGTGGGCTTCACCCCGCCCCAGCCCTCCCTTACTGCACATAGGGGAGGGAGCGGCTTTTCGCTTCATTCGGGAAATGTCGTTCGTCGAGTACACGAGTCGGCACCTCATCCAGGTCGATAGCCGCGCATCGCTACGCGCACGGGCATGCTCAAGCTCGCCGGCGGCGGCGTATCGATGTGCACGCCTTGAAGCACGTCGATCAGCGCGCGATCGGTGGTTTGCACGCCGCTGGGTTTCACCAGTTCTGCGCGCGTGATGTTGCCGCTGGGCGAAAGCCACAGATTCACGCGCACCTCGAAGACGAGGCGGCGCGTACGATCATCGCGTTGAATCGCTTCCTGCAGCGCATAGCTCAGGTATTGCTCGTACGACGAACCGCCCACGCCGGTACCGCCGCCGCTACCCACCATGCCGCCGCCTTCGCCCGCGCCGATGTTGAAGGCGTCGTTGCCGGCTTGTGCGGGACCGTTGATGGTGATCTGCTTGGCAACGTCCGGCGCCTTCGGCGCCTGCACCGGCTTCAACGGTTCGGCCGGCTTGGGCACGTCCTGCTTGATCTCTTCCTTCTTCGGCTCCGGCGGCTTTTCCTTCGGCGGCGGAGGTGGCGGCGGCAACGGCGTGATGGTGGCGATGCGCGGGGCCGAGCGGCGCACGCCCACTTCGTGGCCCGCTAGCATCCACACCAGCCATGCCGCGGCAAGCAGCAGCACGAGCACGATGATGCGCCCGCGCCATCGCTGCCATCGTGTCTGCTCGGGGTAAGCGGGCTCGAACATCGCGTGGGTTCTCAGCTCGCTTGCTTGCCGGTCACCAGACCGACCTGCGTGAGTTCAAGACGGCGCAGCAGGTCGAGCACGTCGACCACCTTCTGGTACTGCACGTTGGAATCGCCCTTCACGATCACCGGGAAGTCGGGCGAAAGCGCTTTCTGTTCGCGCAACCGCTGTTCCAGTTCGCCCATCGTTACCGGGAAGGCGTCGAGGAAGACCTGCCCCGTGTCGGACACGGTGATCGCCTTGGTCTGCGGCTTGGCCAGGCTTACCGACGCGCTGGCCTTGGGCAGGTTCACCTTGATGCCCTGCACGGCCGCGGTGGTCATGATGATGAAGATCACCAGCAGCACGTACGCCAGGTCCAACATCGGCGTGATGTTGATGTCGTCGTAGGGCTTGTCTTCGTCGTGGGCTCGCATGGCGCTCTCCTCAGCTTTCCACCGTGGAGAGATCCATCGCGCGATGCAGTTCGGCCAGGCGTGTCACGAACTCGTCGACGAACACCTGCATGTTCGCGGTGACTGCCTTGTTGCGCGTAAGCAGGTAGTTGTAGCCGAACAAGGCGGGAATCGCGACGGCGAGGCCCGCGACCGTGGCAAGCAACGCGGCGGAAATGCCCGGCGCGATCGCGTTGATGTTGACGTCGCCAGCGGCGGCGATCGCGGCGAAGGTGATCATCACGCCTACCACCGTGCCGAGCAGGCCAAGGAACGGGCCGCCGGAAATCGCGATGGTCAGCATCACCATCGAGCGCGAAAGCGCCTGGTTTTCGCGTACCAAGGTGGAATCCATCACCGCGCGGATCGCTTCGATCGATTCGGAGGCGATCACCAGGCGGCCGTCTTCATCGCGTCGGCGCCACACTTCCTTCGCGCCGGTTTCGTACAGACGATAGAGCGAGGAGCGCGCCAGCTCCTGCTTGATCGCCGGCGAGGCGTGCTTGCCGGAAAGGCCGAGCAGGTTGCTGCCCAGTTCGCGATAGCGATGCAGGAAGCGCTCGTTCGCATTCGTCACCTGCGACACATAGCTGCCACGCTGCCACATCACCAGCCAGGAGATGATCGCCATGATCGCCAGCAGGCCGATCACCACCCATGCATCCACCGTCACCGATTTGACGATGATGCCGAAGTAGCCGAAGCCGAAGCCGGATTTCTTTTCGTCCTCGCCATAAGCGGCAAGCTTCGATTCCGCGCCTTGCGTCAGCGCATCCGCGGCGATCATCGCTGCGGGGCGCGCCACGCGCGACAGGCGCAGCTCATCCATCTGGCCCACGAAGGCAGCGAACGGCACCGGTGTGGCGCCTGCGCTTGCTGCATCGCCGCCGAGCGAGGCGCTACCGCTCAAGGCAGGCAACGCAGCGGCAAGATTCGCGTACGGCTGACCGTTTACGTACAGCTCGATCTGCCCGTTGCCGGCGGTCACCGCCAGATGCGTCCATTGGCCGGCCTTCAGTGGGGTGCCCGCGCTAGTGCGTTGCGGCGCGCCGCCACCATCCACTTCCACGAATGGCGCGCCGCCATCGATGCCGATCAACAGCGCCTTGCCGTCCTGGCGATGGCCATAAAGCAGCGTGGCGGTGGTCGGCAACGCATCCAGCTTGATCCAAGTGCTGAAACTGAAACTGCCGCCGTCCTTGATGTCCAGCGACGCGCTGGCCGGCAAGGTGACCACGGCGGAACCGTCGAAGCGGCCCGCATTGCCGGCAACGCCGCCATCCACAGTGCGCAGCGCACCGCTCGCCGCGTTGTTGCCGTAGGCGGTCGCATCCTTCGGCGGTTGGCCGCTCTGTTCATCGAAGTGGTACACCAGCGTGTAATCGGCATCGAAGGTGGCCGCGCCGCTGCTCAGCGCCGGCGCCTTGGCGTTGCCGTAGTACATCCAGATGGTCTGCTGGCCGTTGCTCGGCAAATCGGTAACGTCGAGCCAGATCTGCGCCACACCCATCACCGGATCGAAGCTTTCGATCTGGTAGTTCAGCGGCGTCTTGCCGTCCGGACCGACGAAGCGGACGTCCGCTCCGTTCTTGGCCACGCCATCGAACTGGAAGTTGCCCGGATGCAGGCGGATCAACAGCGGCATGCGCCCCACCGGCTGCGCGATATTGCCGCCCTTGGGCGTGGTATCCAGCGTGATCGGCTTGCGGTACGACCAGTCGTCGTTCCACCAGGAGGCCTCGCCGGCCATGCTCGGCCGCGGCAAGAGCAGCAGGCACAGGGTGCAAAGTAGGATGAAGTACCGCATCGTCGTTGAGCCTCTATCCGGAAATTCGAAAGGGGTTACAGCCCTGCCTTGACACTGAAGAGCAGATGCCCGTCGTGCGCCCTGGTCTGCACGCCGTTGTGCAACGGATAGGCGTATTCCAGATCGCCGCTCAAGTAATGGAAGACAGTGAACGAGGTGCCGACGCCAGTGCTGAGCAAGGTGAAACGCCCGCGCTGTTCGGGCAGCGGATCGATCAGCATCAGGCGCGCGCTATCGACGAAAACGTGGAAGCGCCAGTCATTGACGAACGATCCCAGCCAGGAGTGGATCGACGGTGTGCGCAATTCCACCGACGCAATCGCGCCGTTGTCCGCGGTATCTTCGGCCGATAGATAACCGCGCACGCTGCTCATGCCGCCGGCGGCGAACTGTTCGCTGGAAATCAGCGGTTGCGTGCTGGCCTGCGCACTGGCGCGCGTGGCGACGGCGAAGTCGCCGGCGAAGCTGCGCGCGTAGTTGAGATCCAGGTGCAGGTCGGCAAAGTTGTCGCGCGCGTTGTAGCGCTGGTTATCGAACGCCTGGTTGCCGCTGCCCACGCCGCGCCAGCCGAAATTGCCGGTCAGCGTGAAGCCGAGCGTGGATTTCTCGCCGCTGCGTTGGCCGGTGTATGACGCCGACAACGGGTAATACGTGAGCGGCGCTTGCAAGGTCTGCCCGCTCAGCGTGATGTTCTGCTCGAAGTGCTTGCGGCTGATGCCGAACGACACCATCTGCATGTAATCGCCGCCCAGCACCGGCAGTTGTTTCGTCGCTTGCAGGCTGACCGCATTGCCCTTGCCCAGCACTGTGGTGCCGCCCAGCGTGTTGGCGTTGCTGTTGGATTTGTAGGCCGAACCGAGCAGGCTCCACTCGCTATTCAACGGCGCGAGATACGACAGCGCATACACCTCGGTGGCGTGCCGATCCTGCGGCGCCACGATATAAGTGGCCGAAATCGTGTGCCCCAGCTGCCACAGATTGTCGTAGCGAACGGAGGCGATGGTGCGCAGATCCGGCGTATAGGCGCTATGGTCGTTGTTGACTTCGACGCTGCCGTGCAAGGGATAGGTGTCGTCCACCTTGAGCGTCACGTCCATCGTCTGCGGCATGCTGCCCGGACTCAGCAGCGGAACCACCTGCCGCCCCGGCTGCTTGTTGAGATCGGTGAGTTCCTTTTGCACCTGATTGAAGTTGGGCACGTTGCCCTGCGCCAGCGACGGCACCGCGTCGCGGATGTCCTGCGGCGAGTGATACTTCGCCCCTTCCACGCGCAGGCGCCCGATGCTGTTTTCCGTCACCTGCAGCAGGATCACGCCGTTCTTCACCTGCTGCGGCGGAATCTCCACCACCACCGATTGGTAGCCCTTGGACTGATACAGCTTTTGCAGCGCATCGCGTGCGTTGTGCACGTCGTTCATGCTGCGCCCGGGACCGAGGTACGGATCGACCGCGTTTTCGATGTCATCGGCCTGCATCAGCGTATTGCCGCGCACCAGGTATTCGTTGATCTGGAAATTGGCGGGCGCGGAAGCGGGCGCCGACGCGGCTTGTGTTTGCGTCTGCGCCGCCAGCGGAAACGCCAGCGCCAGGGCGATCAGCGCCACCATCGGGCGCAGCGAACGCGCCGCAGTGCTTCCTCCGTGTCGCATGCTCATGCGCTGCCTCGTGCTTGCGTCGATCTATCGGTGCCCGGCCGTCGATACGTACCCCATCGGCGAGGCGAAGCTAACGCGCGCTCGATAACCGAATCGCGACAACGGCATGTCGGCTGCGCAACACGGCATGCCAGCCCCCTGCCACATCCCTGTGGCGCTCGCGGTACTTGCTGCCGATGTCTCGTTTGCCTGATCACGCAATGCGCATCCCGATCGCGACGGCATTTGGCCGTCCATGTGCAAGAGTCAAAAAATCCCCTCACGCGAACGCCAGGCGCTGCGCGTGATGCAACAGATCTTGAAAGGGCATCCTTGCCCGTCCACGACATCCTTGCCCGAATAGACCGCGCGCCCATCGCGCGACTGAACCTTGTCACGAAAAATTCATGGATCGGGCGTACACAGGACTTTCCGACATGCCGGTGTCATGTGTCTGGACACACGACAGGCGAC
Organism: Dyella sp.; assembly: GCF_051954575.1. Classification (GTDB taxonomy): domain Bacteria; phylum Pseudomonadota; class Gammaproteobacteria; order Xanthomonadales; family Rhodanobacteraceae; genus Dyella_B. Next base: position 7,868 of record NZ_JBQCHP010000115.1, read on the forward strand.
GCACCTGCCGCTTACGGGAAGGTTCGGGACAAAAACGTTTTCACGCGATTCACTGTCACATTCCGGGCATAGCCTTTAGGGCTTGTCCAAGGAGGCCATACAACGTGCGGCGCTTTCGTAACAAAGGGTCTTGAGTACTTCGCCATTCGATGGTTCGCGGCCATGCTTTTATGTTCCACGCTGTGTTTGGCATCTCCTGCAATAGCGGTTTCCAGCCCGTATCAAGGTGCCACCGCGCAAGCCGACGACACCATTGCGTTCGACATACCTGCGCAACCGCTGCTGACGGCGTTGCGAAGCTATAGCGAGCTCACCGGGCAAGCGGTGCTGGTGGACGATGCGTTGGCGGCAGGACGGCGCGCCAGCGCCATCCACGGTCGTTACAACAAGATCGAGGCATTACAGAAGTTGCTTGCAGGGACCGGACTGGTCGCCAGTTATTCCAGCGACCAGGCGTTCACGTTAAAGCTCGCGGAGCCGGGCGCAACCGTCGCAAGAACGGTGCGCGAAATACCGGAAAGCCTTGGGGTGGAGGAAAACCAAGCCGTGCTCGAACACTATGCAGGAAAGATCCAGCAACCCATCGAGGCGGCCCTGTGCCAATCCGCGCGGACGCGACCGGGCAACTATCGGCTGGCCTTGCAGATATGGATCGCCCCGTCGGGACGCATCGAGAAAACCCGTTGGCTGAGTCCCATCGGCAGCCAGCGCGGCAATGAAGTGCGGCGCGCCCTGAACGGGCTGGCGCTGGAACCGCCCCCCGCGGGCATGCCGCAGCCGATCACGTTATTGCTGCTGCCCAAGCATGCGGCCGACGTGCCGGACTGCGCGGCAACGTCGCCATCCGTGCATTGAGGCTGCGGCGATGGAAACCACATCCTTGCCGTTGCTTCGCCTGTTCATGGAACGCCGCCACGAATTGCGGCGACGCCTGAAAAGCCGCCTGGGCTCGGACGAACTGGCCAACGATGCCTTACAGGAAACCTACCTGCGCATCGAGCGCATGGGCGATGGCGCCTGCGTGTCGAGCAATCCGGCCGGCTATCTGTTTCGCATGGCGATCAACGCCGCCTCGGACCAGCGCCAGGCCGATGCGCGCTATCTCACCGGCAGCGAGGTGGAGGATCTGCTCAACGTCGGCGCCGATACGCTGGACCCGTCCAGGGTGATGCACGCCCGGCAGGAAGTGCACGTGCTGGAGCAGGCGCTGGGCGAGTTGACCGAACGGCAGCGCGCGATCCTGATCGCGGCCCGCGTCGAGGACGTCTCGCAGGAGGATCTCGCCCGCCGCTTCGGCATTTCCGTGCGCATGGTCGGCAAGGAACTGAAGAAGGCGCTCGACTATTGTGGAAGGCGTCTCGATCGCAAAGTCGTGCAGCGGTTCGGTCCCGGCGCCGGAAAAGAGTCTTAAGAGATATGCCGATACTCGATCACATGGCCCACCGTCGTGCTGCGCTGCAAAGGGAAGCGCAGCACTGGCTGCTGCGCCTGACCTCGGGCAGCGCGACCATGCACGACGCCACAGCGTTCGAACACTGGTGCGGACAAAGCCCCGCGCACGTCGAAGCGTTCGCACAAACGCGCCGCCTGTGGGAAAACCTCGGCCCCGCTGCCGACGCCTGGATGGCGGCCGAACAGACCCGCACGGCGGCACCGGCACCGGCACCTCGCGCCGCCGCGTTGCCACGCACGCAGCCGCGCATGAGCCGCCGCGCCTTCCTCGGCGCGGCGATCGCCGCTTCGGCCGCGCTGGTGGTCCTGCATCCGCCGCTGCAACTGTGGCCGTCGCTGACCGACATGGTGGCGGACTATCGCACCGCCACGGGCGAGCAGCGCGAAATCGACCTTGGCCACGGCGTCGTGGTGCAGATGAACACGCAGACCGCCATCAACATGCGTACCTCGAGCGATCAGGCCATCGGCATCGAATTGCTTGGCGGCGAGATCCAGGTGAAGTCCACCGGCGCACGCGCCGCCGCGGTCAGCGTGTTCGCCGGTAACGGGCGCGTCGACGTCGGCACGATGGCGAAATGCAACGTGCGCTGCGACGCCACCGACGTGCAGGTGACCGGACTGGAAGGCGCCACTACACTGCGCTACCAGGGACAGGTGGCCGTACTACAAACCGCGCAGCGCGCGCAGTATGGCGAAGGCGGCGTCGGCCGGGTGACGCCGGCGGACATCGACGCCGTGATGGCCTGGCGCCGACGCGTGTTGATTTTCGACGGACAGCCATTGGCCGACGTGGTGCGGGAAATCAACCGTTATCGCCCCGGCAAGGTCATTCTCGCCAACGATGCACTGGCGCAGCGCAAGGTGCAGGCGCGGTTCTCGCTGAACCAGCTCGCCGACGTGGCGGCGTTGATCCAGGATGCGTATGGCGCAAAAGTCACGTCGCTGCCCGGCGGGATCGTGATCCTGAGTTGATCCCGGC
>NZ_JBQCHP010000116.1:0-27718 GCF_051954575.1 Dyella sp.
TTTCGACTACACCATCGAGTGCTACGTGCCGGCGGCCAAGCGGCGCTACGGTTATTACGTGCTGCCAATCCTGTATCGCGGGCGCCTGATCGGACGCCTCGACGCCAAGGCGCATCGCGCCGAAGGCGTGTTCGAGGTCAAGGCTTTGTTTCTGGAAGAGGGTATGGCGCCGAGCGACCGCATGCTGGTGGAAGTGGCGCAAGCGATCGCCGCCACTGCAGTCTGGCATGGCACGCCCAAGGTGCGGCTAGGGCGCTGTCGTCCTGCGCAACTGGCATCGGTTCTACGTTCGCACTGGCACGCTTGAGGTCAGTGCGACGTGGCCGTGCCGCCCGAAGCCTGGGCAGTAGCCGCGCAGGGGCGTCCTTGCAAGGTGTCGCGCAACTGCTGGGACAGGCCTTGGCAGCGGCTGGCCAGATATGGGCGTACGCCTGGATCGCCAGCTTCCTGCAGCAGCGTGTCGCGCATCGCCTGGTAATGGCTTTGCAGCGCATCGGGCGGATAGGTCCCGGCCGCGCGATGGCAAGCCAGATAGGTGTTCAGGTAGGTATCGCAGGCGGCGATGCCGGTGGTGGCCGAAGCGCCGGAAGTCGCGGGTGGAACTGGTTTTTTTACCGAATGGCTGCAGCCGAAAAGCAGCAGGTTCGACGTCAAGAAAATGGCCTTTGTCAAATGAGGCCAACGAACGAAACCTGCCGCATTATCTTGTTTCATCGCGCGTCATCACGAAACCATCACAATGGATGCTGCTTAGCATACCTGTTGGGCATTAAAGACTGCTTCCTGAACGTGCATTCGCTTTATCGCTTCGTTTGCAGGTATGATGCGCGCACTGTGTTTGCCAGGTCACCAGAGTCACGTGACCCGATGCGCCCGATTACGATCTGCCTCATCGCTTCACCCCCTTGGGTTTTCCTTTGCACACCAGTAAGCAGGCTCCGCTTGCGGGGCCGAGTCTCTATTGAAAACTTGAGTTTGGAGTAAGCAACATGTCTGATCGTCAGATCGGTACCGTCAAATGGTTCAACGATGCCAAGGGTTTCGGCTTCATCAGCCGCGACAATGGCCCAGATGTTTTCGTGCATTTCCGCGCGATCCAGGGCAATGGCTTCAAGAGCCTGCAGGAAGGCCAGAAGGTCAGCTTCAAGGTAGTGCAGGGCCAGAAGGGCCTGCAGGCCGATGAAGTGCAAGTGGCCTAATTGCCTATCTAAATCGATATAAATCGATTTAAAAGCCGGGCTAAATGCCCGGCTTTTTATTTGCGCATTATCGAAACGCAAATGGACGAATGTGATTCGGCGCGTGAATTTTCCATCACATATCGATTCACGAAAATCACTATGCTTTGCCCACTGGCTGGCCGGCAACTGCGTGTTCGCCAAGCAATTATTGGTGAAGCGTGCGATTGGGATATCGGCGTGCCGGTGGCCGTTTGCCCGGGTGGGCAGCGGTTTTCATTAGTTAGCGCTTGAACGGGATGGGGTAAGTCATGTCGGAAGAACGTGCAGCGGGCACAGTCAAGTGGTTTAACGACGCCAAGGGATACGGGTTCATCAGCAGCGAGAAGAGCGGTGACCTGTTCGTGCACTTCAAGTCTATCCGGGGCAACGGTTTTAAATCGCTCAAGGAAGGCCAGAAGGTGACGTTCGTTGTAAAGAATGGGCCGAAAGGCCTGCAGGCAGAGGAGGTTGATGCGGAGGATGCCGGAAACGGACATCAACGCCGCTAACGCGATTGGCCCCCAGCTAATCACCAAAAAGCCGGGGCTGCCCCCGGCTTTTTTTACGCCGTGGCCGCGTGAATTTCTCATCACATTTCCTTTCACGGAAGTGATTAAGCTGTATTTACTGTGTCTGCTCGACGAGACGCGTCCGCACTGCGGTCTAGCCCGCATGGCCCACCCGTATTTTCGGCAAACCCAGTAAGCCGTCGGCTCGGGCGGGTCGAATGGTCTCAAAGTTCGATGCTTGAAAACGGAGTAAGTCATGTTGGAACAATCAGCACGCGAAACGGGCACGGTGAAATGGTTCAACGATGCCAAGGGTTTCGGCTTCATCAGCCGCGCGAACGGTCCAGACGTGTTCGTGCATTTCCGAGCCATCCAGGGCAATGGTTTCAAGAGCCTGAAGGAAGGCGAGAAGGTCGAGTTCAAGGTGGTGCAGGGGCAAAAGGGGTTGCAGGCCGATGAGGTAAGCAAGGCATAACCCTTCGTCTTCAACGATTTGAAGGCCGGCGTACATGCCGGCCTTTTTGTATCTTGAGGTAGCTGCTATCGATGTCTGCCTTTCCTGCATCTTCTTCGACGCATGCCACCGCCACGTTCGTTGTGCCGGTCATGGCGGCGCACGATGTGCGCAGCGAATTGATCTGCGTGCAGCCGACCGATGACCCCAGGCGAGTGATGTATTGGTTGCCGGCGATGGGTGTGCCTGCGAAGCACTACTTGCCGCTGGCCGAGGCGTTCGCGGCACACGGCGTGGCCGTGGCGTTGCACGAATGGCGCGGTATCGGTTCCAGCAATTGCCGCGCCGGCCGGCATAGCGACTGGCGCTATCGCGACTTGCTCGAAGCGGATCTGGCTGCCGGTATGCGGGAGGCCCGGTCGCGCTGGCCGGATGCAACGATATGGATCGGCGGCCACAGCCTGGGTGGGCAACTGGCGTGCCTCTATGCCAGCTTGCATCGCCATGAGCTTGCCGGCATCACGCTAGTGGCGAGCGGCGCGCCCTATTGGCGAACTTTCGTGCATGCGCCGCTGATCCTTGCTGCGCTTGCGCTGGTGACGCCCCTATCGAAATTGCTGGGTTATCTGCCAGGACGCCGGCTTGGATTTGGCGGCAACGAGGCGCACGGTGTGATCGCCGACTGGTCGCGCAGCGGGCGTACCGGACGCTACGCCGCACGTGGCATGGCCGTGGATTTCGAACAGCAGCTGGCGACCTTGTCCTTGCCGGTGCTGGCATTGCGACTGCGCGACGACTGGCTTGCGCCGTCGTCTTCATTGGACTGGTTGCTGAAGAAGATGCCGCATGCAGCCAGGCAGGTTGACGTCGTCGCGCCGGATCGACTGGCGGGCCAGGCGGCGGATCATTTCACCTGGATGAAAGTGCCCGATTGCATCGCCGCACAACTGGCGCAAGGGATGGAAAGCTTTTCCGCCCGCACTTGATCATGGTTCGATCGCCGCCATGTTCTCGCTTTCGTTTGCTGTGATGGTTCCTTCCATGAAGCTGTTCGAGCCTTTTACCCAGCGAAGCCAGACGCTGCGCAATCGCATCGTGATCTCACCGATGTGCCAGTACTCCGCACAGGATGGCGTGCCCAATACGTGGCATTCGGTGCACCTGGGCAGTCGTGCGACGGGCGGTGCGGGCGTGGTGATAACGGAAGCTACCGCGGTATCGCCGGAAGGGCGCATTTCCGCATACGACACCGGCATCTGGAATGATGCCCAGCGCGATGCATGGCGATCCATCGCCGCATTCATCGCCGAACAGGGGGCCGTTCCCGGCATGCAGCTGGCGCATGCGGGGCGCAAGGCCAGCGCATGGCGTCCGTGGGAAGGCGGTGGTTCGCTGCCCCCTGAGCAGGGTGCATGGCAGACCGTGGCGCCATCGGCGATTCCGTTCGACAAGGACTGGCATGTGCCGCAAGCGCTGAATGGCGACGGCATCCGCAAGGTGGTTGAGAATTTCCGTGCGGCCGCGATACGCGCCAAGGAGGCGGGCTTCAAATTGATCGAGCTGCACGGCGCGCATGGCTATTTGCTGCATCAGTTCCTGTCGCCGCTCAGCAACCGGCGCGACGACGATTACGGCGGCAGTTTCGAAAACCGCACGCGCCTGTTGCGCGAAGTGATCGTGGCGGTGCGCGAGGTATGGCCGGACGAGCTGCCACTGTGGCTGCGCATCTCCGCGACGGACTGGGCCGATCATGGCTGGAGCATCGACGACAGCGTGCGCCTGGCTGGCGAGCTGCCAGCACTGGGCGTGGATCTGGTCGACGTGTCCAGCGGCGGCCTGGTGCCGCACGTAAAGATTCCTCTCGGCCCGGGTTACCAGGTGCCGTTTGCGGCGCGGATTCGACAGGAAACCGGTATTGCCACCGGCGCCGTCGGCCTGATCACCGAACCGGCGCAGGCCGATGGCATCATCGCCGGCGGTGCGGCGGACGTGGTACTGATTGCGCGCGCCAGCTTGCGCGATCCCTACTTTCCGCGCCGCGCTGCGCAGGAACTGGGTGCAAGCCTTACGCCCCCGGTGCAATATCAGCGTGCCTGGTAAAACGGAACCGCATAGGTGGACGCCACTCCCAGCTTGATCGAAAACCCGCGCCTGCACGATCTTGGCGATGGCTTCGTCGTACGACGCATGCTGCCGGTGCTGCTGGCGCGCCATGTTGGGCCGTTCGTGTTCTACGACCATATGGGGCCGGCCGATTTCGCGCCCGGCAAAGGCCTGGACGTGCGCCCGCATCCGCATATCGGCCTGGCTACCGTCACGTGGTTGTTCGAAGGCAGCATTCGCCATCGCGACAGCGTAGGCAGCCTGGCCGACATCATGCCGGGCGCGGTGAACTGGATGACCGCCGGCCGTGGCATTGCGCATTCGGAGCGCACGCCACCGGATGCGCGCAAAAGCGGGCAGCGCATGCATGGCATCCAAGTGTGGGTAGCGTTGCCGCGCGAGTACGAGGAAGTGGCGCCCGAGTTCCATCATCACGCGGCCGAAACCCTGCCGCGCATCCGCAAGCCCGGCGCGGAACTGGTACTTATCGCCGGCACCGCTTACGGCAGCGCCTCGCCGGTGAGAGTGTTCGCGCCGATGTTCTTCATCGAAGCGCACCTGGAAGCGGGCGCGGAAGTACCGTTGCCAGAGGAGCATGCGGAACGCGGCGTGCACGTGGTCGAGGGCGAAGTGAGCTGGGGCGAGGTGGCGCTGTCGTCCACCCAGATGGCCGTGCAGGCGGGGCCATTCGCGCCGGTAGTTCGAGCCCGCGCCGCCAGCCGGGTGATGTTCTTCGGCGGTGCGCCGCTGGACGGTGAACGGCACCTTTGGTGGAACTTCGTTTCCAGCTCGAGCGAGCGTATCGAACAGGCGAAGGCGGATTGGCTGGCGCAGCGTTTCGGCAAAGTCGCGGGCGACGAGGAAGAATTCATTCCGCTGCCGGCGTGACGGGGTGCACATGCATCGGCGCACCAGGGGCATTACGCTGCCGCGATGGAGCACTGTGGAGAGCCGTCGTGTCCGCATTCGCCAGCTTTCGTGACTTCTATCCCTATTACCTCAACGAGCACCGCGATCGCCGTTGCCGCCGCCTGCATTTCATCGGCAGCTCGCTGGTGCTCCTGATCGTGCTGTTCGCACTCGGCTCAGGCAGGCTGGCATGGTTGTGGCTGGCGCCGGTGGCCGGTTATGGCTTTGCGTGGATCGGCCACTTCGCATTCGAGAAAAACCGGCCGGCCACCTTCCGCCATCCCTTGTACAGCCTGATGGGGGATTGGGTGATGTATTGGGACGTGCTGCGCGGGAAGGTGAAAATTTGATGGCACTGGCTAAGCGCAGGCTTAGCTTTCCCGCGTAAAAAGCTAGCGCAAGCGTGCCGCCGCAATTCTTTTCGCCTGAATATGCACCAACCTGTCATATGCGCCAGACAACCGATCCATGGGGCACGCGTTACATTTCCGGCACTCTGCCCAGGATCGATAGCGGGATTGTCGGCGCATGAACGAAATCGTCACTTCTGCGATACGTACGGACATGTCGCACCGACGTCATGCGCTTGACGGCGAGGCCGTCTTTGGCGGCGCATCGGTGGCCCGCAAAAGCACATGGACCCACGCGCACGCCAACATGGCATGGATGCTGGCGATCGTGGTGCTCGGGCTCGCGGCGCGACTGTTCCGTATCGATCATCAACCGCTGTGGCTGGACGAAGCACTGACGCTGAAGCGTATTCATCTGGACTTCAACGGCCTGGTTGCCGACAGCTTCTCTAACCGGCATATGCCGACTTATTTCCTGCTGTTGCGGCTGGTGTCGTCGTTCTTTACCGGTGATGCATGGTTGAGAATTCCTTCGGCGCTGTTCGGCGCGATGTCGGCAGGCATGGTGTTCATTATCGCCAGCCGGCTCGCGAGTCGCCGCGCAGGCATCGTCGCGGGTCTGTTGATGGCGCTATCGCCCTTGCAGGTGCAGTATGGACAGGAAGCGCGCTCCTACACGTTGGTGACCTTGCTGATCGGGGTGGCGCTGTGGGGCCTGCTGCGGCTGGCAGAGCAGCCTGAACGCGCGGCGCTCGACCTGCGCAGAACAGAGGCCGGACGGGTGGGCTGGGTCGCGTACGTGTTCGGCACGATTGCCGCACTGGATGTGCTTGGCGATGCGCTGCCGTGGCTGATCGCGTGCAATCTGTCCATGCTGCTGATCTGGCGCAGTCTGGGCACCTCGCTGAGTGCGCGGGCTTTCTGCCGCAATTGGGTGTTGAGCACGATTGCGATCATCGCCTGCACGCTGCCTTTCTACGCAGCCGTTTTCGCGACCAGCGACGGGCAGATGCTGCAGAAGTTCGACTGGATTCCGCAGATGAGCTGGCAGCACATGTGGGTGGTGGCCGGTAGCGTCTATCTGATGCGCATGGTGGCGGTGGTCAAGTTCGATCTCATGCATACCGCGGTGCCGTTGCTTGGCGCCATGGTGGCGCTGGCTGCATGCGCGGGGTTGTTCCGCATGCGCGCCAGGCTGGAAGGCCGCGTACTGTTGTTGAGCGTGCTGGTGCTGCCGCTGTTCATTCTGAGCGTGTCGTTGTTCAAGTCCATGCTGTTGCCGCGCTACGTGCTATGGAGCGCGGTACCGTTCTTTGTGCTGGTGGGCCTGGGCGCCGATCTGCTGCCGCGCCGGGTCTGGACGATGGCCGCAACGCTGTTGTTGCTGCTGGGCGCGGTGAACCTGGGGCCGGTTTACCGGATGGAAACCAAGCCGCGTTGGGACATGGCCGCGGCCACGCTGGCGGCGAACGTACGGCCGGGCGACACGGTGTTCACTGCCGACCCGAATGCGCCCACCATGCTGTCAGTGCTGCATCCCAAGGACGAGCTTCCGCTGGAGTCCACCGCACTGGTCACTTCCCAACTGGACGAGGCGCTGGCGCGCTGGCGGCAGGGTAGCCGCGTATGGGCGGTGAATGGCCGCTCAGCGTTAGGGCAGCGCGAAGAGCTGTCGGACTTCAAGAACCGTATCGCCGCGCTCGGTACGCCCGTCGTGGAAATTCCCGAGGGCAAGGAAATCACCATTCTGATGTTTCCTGCGCCGGACGAAGCCGAGCCGAATTAGGGATTGCCCGCGGCGCCAGTCGCCACGTAGGCTGGGTGGCGACCCAGCAATTTTGGTTCGAGTCGAGTACGTTGGGGCGGTCCTCGCTCGATCAGGGCATTTCTATCAGCGAAACTGCTGATGACACTGCTTGCAGGCTTCATCCACCGGTTTGAGCGCAGCAGCCAGGGCAGGGCAATCGGCCGGCGCGGCTTGCGCTGCCGATTGCAGACTGCTGCGCAACTGCTTGGCGAGATCGTTGAACGGTTGCGGCGTATTGGGGAAGGCGGCCGGGATATCCCCCGCGATCATTTGCATATGCTGCAACTGGTCGAGATTGGCGCCCGCTTCGCAGCGTTGTCCTTTTACGGCCTGCTGCAGCTGTTGGCGATGGAAGCCCATGGTGACCATCAACGCCGGTGGGAACGGATTGCGTTCGCTTAGTGCATTCATGGTGAATGCGGTGCCGATGATGCCGACGACCAGACCGAGCACAATCAGAAGCGCTGCACGCATTGCTGTTCCTTCCGGAGCGGGGGGCAGGAAGCATACCCCAACCCCTTTGCGAACCCTCAAGCCGGGTAAGATGGCGTTTTTTCCGATCCCAAGTAGCAGCGTGATTTTTTGCATCCCTGAAACGGCGGCCGGTGGCTGCCCATGAGCGGCGCGTATCCCTCCGAGCGTTTCGAAGGCGTCGAGCGGTTGTACGGCGCCGGCAGCGTGGCACGCCTGGCGCACAAGCATGTCTGCGTGGTCGGCCTCGGCGGCGTCGGTTCCTGGGCGGCCGAGGCGCTGGCACGTTCGGGCGTGGGCCGGCTCACCCTGATCGACGCCGATGAAGTGTGCGTGTCCAACACCAATCGCCAGTTGCACGCGCTGGATGGCGAATACGGCAAGCCCAAGGTGGGCGTGATCGCGGCGCGCGCGCACGCGATCAACCCGGCGATCCGGCTGGAAGCCATCGAACGTTTTCTCACGCCCGCCACATTGGACGAATTGCTCGACCGCGGCTACGACGTGGTGCTGGACGCCTGCGATGCCTTCCGCGTCAAACTGGAAGCGATCGCCTGGTGCCGCCGCCGCAAGCTGCCGGTGGTGACGGTGGGGTCGGCCGGCGGGCGCACGGATCCCACGCAGATTCGCGTGCGCGATCTCTCGCGCACCGAGCACGACGCCATGTTCAGTCTGATCCGCAAGAAGCTCCGCCAGGATTTCGGCTTTCCGCGCAATCCGGATCGCTACTTCGGCGTGTCAGCGGTGTATTCGTTGCAGAACGTGCAGTATCCGCAGCCGGATGGAACGGTGTGCGGCACACGTCCGCCTGGCGGCGATTCCCTGAATCTCGCTTGCGGTGGCGGCCTCGGGGCGGCCACCCACGTCACTGGCGCGTTTGCATTTGCGGCGGTGGGCAAGGTGATGGAGAAATTGCTCGCCGCCGACTGAGCGTCACCCGCGCAAGGCCTGTGCGAGGATGGCGAGCCCTTCTTCCAGCACGCCGTCTTCGATGGTCAGCGGAAACAGGAAGCGGATTACGTTGCCATAGGTGCCGCAGGTCAACAGCAGCAGGCCTGCTGCCTGGGCCCGCTGCTGCACCTGCTTGGCGAACGCCGGATCGGGCTGGCCGTTGGCCTGCATGAACTCCACCGCCACCATCGCGCCGTGTCCGCGAATATCCGCGATTTGCGGCACGTGTTCGCGCAGGCTTTGCAACTGCTGCTTCAGGCGCAGGCCCAGGCGCTCCGCGCGGGCGCAAAGCTGTTCTTCCTCGATCACATCGAGCACGGCATGCGCGGCAGCGATCGCCAGCGGATTGCCCGCATAGGTGCCCCCGAGGCCACCGGGCGCGGGCGCATCCATGAGTTCGGCGCGGCCGATCACGCCCGACAACGGCATGCCACCGGCAAGGCTCTTGGCCACCGTCATCAGGTCGGGCAACACGTCGTAATGCTCCATCGCGAACAGCTTGCCCGTGCGCGCGAAGCCGGTCTGGATTTCATCGGCGATCAACAGGATGCCGTGCTGGTCGCACAGTGCCCGTAGGGCACGCATGAAATCGGGCGGCGCGACATGGAAGCCGCCTTCGCCTTGCACGGGTTCCAGAATGAACGCGGCGACCTGCCTGGGATCGATATCCGCCTTGAACAGGTGCTCGATAGCGCGCAGCGAATCGGCCACGCTCACGCCATGCAGGGGGATCGGCGCCGGCACGTGGAAGACGCTGCCTGGGAACGGGCCGAATCCGGCCTTGTACGGCAGCACCTTGCCGGTGAGCGCCATGCCCATGAAGGTGCGGCCATGGAAGCCACCGCCCAACGCAACAATACCTGGGCGGCCAGTGGCGCAGCGCGCAATCTTGACGGCGTTCTCCACGGCTTCGGCGCCGGTGGTGAAGAACGCCGTCTTCTTGGCGTGCGCACCCGGCGCCAGGCGGTTCAGGCGTTCGGCCAGCGCAACGGCGCTTTCATACGGCACGACCTGGTAAGCCGTATGCATGAAGTTTTCCAACTGCGCTTCGACGGCTTGCAGCACACGTGGATGGCGGTGACCGACATTGAGCACGGCGATGCCAGAGCCGAAGTCGATGTAGCGCCGGCCTTCGACATCCCATAGTTCGGCATTGCGGGCGTGCTGGGCGTAGATGGAAAAACCGATGCCCACGCCGCGGGGCGTGGCCGCGATACGACGCGCGTCGATGCTGGCGTTGCTGAAGGAGGGCGTGTCGGCGGAACGGTTGCGCGTGTGGAGGATGGCATCGGTCATGGGGCGAACTCGATCTGGGTGGGAAATCAGTGGTCGGCGATGCGGTGGCCGACTCGCTGCGCGGCGGCGGCGCGGGCGTGTGCGGCCTGGGCGATATCCAGCGTCACGTCGACGGCGGTTTCGTTCGACGCATCGGCAAGCGCGACGGTTTTGCCGAACGGATCGGCCACGTGGCTTTCTCCGCTGAAACGGTACTGGTCGCCAGGCCCTACGCGATTGGCCATGGCGATGTAGCACTGGTTGTCCATGGCGCGCACGGGAATGGCGTTGCGATGCATGTAGCCATAGGGATGCATCATCCCGTCGAGCAACACGATCAGGTCGGCGCCCTGGCGGGCCAGTTGCCGTACAGGGTCAGGAAATTCGATATCGAAGCAGATGAGCAGGCCAATCCGGATGCCGCGCCATTCGCACACTGGAAACGTGGTACCGGGCTCGAACACGCCGCGGTCCGAATCGTACAAGTAGTTTTTCCGATAATGCAGGCGTACTTCGCCATTGGCATCGATCAGCACCGCGGCGTTGAAATAGCGACCTTCGACGTTCTCCGCGAAACCGATGGCCACGCTCACGCCAGCGCGCTGCGCTGCAGTACGAATGGCCCAGATCGATGGGCCGTCCACCCGCTCGGCAAGCTGCGCAATGTTCTGTGGCGTGGGAAAACCGCAGATGTGCGTTTCCGGAAATACCACCAGATCCACCTTGCCAGCGCTCGCTGCAATGGCGCGCAATGCCTTGGCGAGGTTGCCCGGGATATCGCCATCGGCCAGGGTAGGTTGGATCAGTCGAAGATGTAGCGCACTCATGGCAGGCGTCCACGGAAATCATGACCGTTGCGTTCGACGGTGCAGATGACTTCCTCTTCCGCGCGTAAATCGAGCGACCGCGCAAGCAGCAGATAGACGACGCCGGCTACTACCAGCCCCACCAGCCAGGCGATGTCGACGCCTTCGAGCTTGCGCGCGAAATAGCCGACGAAGATTTCCTGATTCTCGCCACTGTCGACGATATAGAAAAACGGAACCATCGCGACGAAACCGATCAGGTAGGCGGCGATGCCGCGCATCTGCCACGCACCGTAGATGCCGCGCGGCGTGAAGAAATGTGCAATGGCGTAGCGTCCCTTGCGCACGAAGAAATAGTCCACCAGGTTGACCGCTGTCCACGGCACCAGGAAATACAGCAGAAGAAGCAGGAAGGTATGCAGTAAGGCGATGCCGTCGCTCCTGATCGACAAGGTGCACCCGAGCAGCACCATGCTGATGGTGGCGATGGCGATGATGCGATGGCGGCGCGTCGGCCGGATACGCCGCACGGAATCCACCCCGGTCAGCACGGTGAGCATGGCGCTATAGGTGTTGAGCGAAATGATCGGCAGAAAACCAAGAACGGAAATGATTACCACCACGTTGCCGAAACCGGGGAGCAGCATATTGCCCACCTGGTTCAGCGAGGCCAACGCGTCGCTGGCATGCAACTGCTGCGCCAGCCACGCACCTAGTCCGATCATCCATGCTCCCGATAGGGAAGCGCCGACAAAAATGGTGGCGATCAGTTTTTTGGGGCAGGTGTGCCTGGGCAGATAACGGGAATAATCCGACACGTAGGGTGCATAGGAAATGTTGTAGCCGGCGGCGATCGCGAACTGGGTGAAGAAGGCGATCCAGTTGAAACCCGGCATGGATTCGGCGGGTACCGCCATTGCAGGGCTGGTGCCGAATATCAATGCCGCCGTGACGATGGCATACAACGGTAGCGTGGCCATCAAGGTCCAGCTGAAGACCTTGTGCATCAAGTCATGGCCATAGATCGACAGCAGCGCGCCGAGCACCACCGACACGATCGCCACGATCGTCGGATCGAAACCGAACACGCTCTTCAAGCCCTGCATGATGAGCGTAACGTTCACCACGTTGAAGCCCACGAACACGAACAGCGTGGCCAGCAGCGCGAGGATCACGCCGCGATAGCCGAACTGCGCGCGCGACTGGATCATCTGTGGGAGCCCCATGTGCGGCCCTTGAGAACCATGGAAGGCCATGAAGATGGTGCCGAACATGATGCCGAGCGTGCCGGCCAGCGCCGTCCATGCTGCCGACAAACCCATGGCTGGCCCGACGAAGCCGATGGAAATGGTGAAGAAATGGAAGTTGCCCAGGAACCAGAACGGGCCCTGACTGCGGAGTCTGGCGTGCCGTTCGCCTTCCGGCACGTAATCGATAGAACGGTTTTCGACCTGCGTGATGGTGGAGCGATTCATAGGCGCATCCTTGGCTGGTTCGGTTTCAGTCGCGGCGCGGCACGCCGGGCATCACGCACAAGAGCTCGTAGGCGAGATTGGCGGCGAGCAAGGCAGTGGTGCCGTGCGGGTCGTACGGAGGGGAAACTTCCACCACGTCAGCCCCGATCAGTTCCAGGCCCCATGCGCCGCGGATCACTTCCAGCGTTTGTGGCACGGTGAGCCCGGCGATTTCCGGCGTACCCGTGCCTGGTGCATAGGCCGGGTCGATGCCATCGATGTCTAGCGTGAAATACACTGGCCCGCCACTTACTTTTTCGCGTACTTCCTCCATCAGAGGTGCGAGCGAGTGCCCCCAGCATTCCTCCGCCTGTACCACCCGAAAGCCGCGCTCGCGGCACCAATCGAAATCCTCCGCGGTATAGCCGGTGCCACGCAGGCCGATCTGCGCGACGCGCTTCGGATCGATCAGCCGTTCTTCCACCGCGCGGCGGAACGTCGTGCCATGAGCGATTTTTTCGCCGAACATGGTGTCGTTGACGTCGGCGTGCGCATCAATGTGAATCAAACCGATGGGTCCGTGCCGTTTGCGCAGAGCGCGCAGGATGGGAAGGGTGATGGTATGGTCCCCGCCCAGGGTGATCGGCCGGCATCCGGCTCGAGTGATGTCGGAATACGCTTGTTCAATGCGTAGGATGGCATCGGCCATGTTGTACGGATTGATCGCAACGTCGCCGAGGTCCGCCACCCGCAGCGCATCGAACGGTGCCGCCCGCGTGGCCATGTTGTAGGGCCGCAGCAACACCGATTCGCTACGGATCTGACGTGGCCCGAAGCGCGTGCCGGAACGGTTGGAAGTGCCCTGGTCGAGCGGAACGCCGATGAAACCCGCGTCCAGCAGGGACGGATCACTGATTTCAGGCAAGCGCATCATGGTGGCGATGCCGCCGAACCGTGGCATCTCGTTGCCGCCGAGCGGCTGATAGAGGCTTTCATGCATCGTTGCGCTCCTGCCTATCCATCGGGAACTGCATGCGTGGACTCCATTCATCGCTAGCACGTGCCTCCGATCCTAGGCGGGCGCCGTCGCCGCTTCCATCACCCATGCAATGCACTTACATTGATGAAAAGCGATGTATCAAAAGGAGTTGAGCCATGCTGGCCAGCCTGTCCGATCTGGATCTGCGCCTGATCCGCGTCTTCATCACGATTGTGGATGCCGGTGGTTTGTCGGCCGCACAGGCGCGACTCAATGTCGGCCAATCCACTTTGAGCAGCCAGCTCGCCACGCTGGAAACGCGGCTGGGCTTTCGTTTGTGCAAGCGCGGGCGCGGCGGTTTTCGGTTGTCACCCAAAGGTGAACGCTTTGTGCCCTTGGCGCGCGATCTGCTTGCCGCTGTGAACGAGTTTGGCGTGCAGGCGCGCAACCTGGACCGCAAGCTGGTCGGCACATTGCAGATCGGTTTGATCGGGCATGTTTCCGTGGAAAGAAACGTGCGTATTGCACAAGCCATCGCGCGGTTCCGCCAGCGGGACGAGGCGGTGCAATTTGCGTTGTTCGTCCACTCGCCCGATGAACTGGAGGCGCAACTGCTCAGTGGCCGATTGCAGCTTGCGATAGGGTACTTCTGGCATCGACTCGCCACGCTTGAATACACGCCACTGTTCACCGAGCGCCAGCTGGCGTATTGCGGGCGCGGGCACCCTTTGTTCGACCGCGCAGGTCGTGTGACGCCGGACGATTTGGCCGGACATGAATGGACCTGGCGCAGTTATCCCTTGCCCGAGGCAGGTTCGTTGCTGCCACCATCCAACGTGAAGGCAGTCACCGATAATATGGAAGCGACCGCCGTATTGATTCTGTCCGGCCGGCATCTTGGCTATTTGCCAGAGCACGTTGCGGCGCCTTACCTCGCGATGGGCTTGCTGTCGCCGCTTGATCCTTCCGTTTTCTATTATGACGTTCCTTTCCATGTGGTAAGGCGCAAGCGGACGTTGCCCGAGGATATGACGGCGGCTTTTCTGGAGGATCTGCTGCATGCGTATCCGCAGGAGGGATGAATGTGATTCATGTCCAACATGATGCGCGGTTCTTTACGTAGTTTTCGCGATAACAGCTACTACACTGCGCTGCCTTTTCGCATGCTGCACTGTGACGCGTTTCTGTCGGTGATCGTCATCGTCACGATGCATCGAAACCGGGTCAGGTTGGTTCAGCCCGGATAAGGTGTGGAACATCCTGTCGTCCAGGATGCATGAGATAGCCAAGCGGTTCGATGTCCACCTGCAGCATTCTCGCAGGATCGTGTGCGTGGTACAGACGCCCCGGTGTTCGCTCCGGGGAACATGGCGTTTTCATTTTCTATGGAGAGAGCTCATGTCATCGATTCCTTCGCGCAGCCGTTTTACTCCCAAGACTCGCAATGTCGATCTGACGGCATTGATCCCCGATTTCCCTTTCGATTACGGCGGCTTTCTCGAGGCAGCTAGAGGCAGGCCGTCGCTGTTTCAACCGCCGCAGGACCCTGTGTACCGTGCCAAACGCATTTTGGTGGTGGGCGCGGGTGCTACCGGTGCCGTAGCTGCGTACGAGCTGTTGCGTATGGGATTCAGGCCCGTACTGGTGGAGGCGTCTGATCGTTATGGTGGCCGTTTGGATTCACACCGTCTAGGCGACGGCAATCAGCAAGTCATCGCGGAACTGGGAGCCATGCGTTTCCCCATGTCGGGAAAAGCGGGCAAGCACTATTTCGAAAAACTTGGCATGTGGCAGAACTCGGTGGATTTTCCCAATCCAGGTAGCGCGGAGGCGGTCAGCACGGTCGTCGATTACCGAGGAGAACAGGTGTATTACGAGTACGAGAGCGATGAGTATCCCATCCCGGCCGAGTATGAGCAGTTGGAAGAAGATATGTTTGATGAACAGGGCTTTCTCAATAGGTATGCGCGCTTGTATGACATGCAGAGTTGGATGACCGGCGACATCGATAACGATAAGCAGAAAAATATCAAGGATGTCTGGAATGAGCTGCTGAATGGAGATGGGCAGCTAAATGAAAAGTGGGATGACCTCAGCTTTTACGGTGCGCTGACCAAGATTTCGGGCTGGAGCCCAGAGCAAATCAACCTGTTTGGCCAAATCGGGTTTGGTACGGGAGGCTGGAATACGGACTTTCCCAACAGCATTCTCGAAGTGATGCGGGTGCTTTATACCGGATTGGACGTGGATCATCGGTTGATGTTCGACGGTACCTCCACCTTGCCAAATAAGTTGATTACGCTGACTCCAGCGCAATTGGGAGACAGTTCCGATGGCAGCACTGCGAACTTGAGCGTAGAGCGCACGAGTATTGAATTCCTGCAAGCTCATTTTCCTGAAGGGGCCTCTGCGCTGGGTAAGGAAGTCAGGCATATCGCCAGGAACCAGTCCAATACGTTGATGGCGACCATTCGCGATACCGCAAGTAGCGAGGAAAAGAAGCTTGAGTTCGACGCCGTTATTTATACTCCCCATGTGCGTATTCTCGACAAGTTCCGCCATTACGGTACTGGGGAAGATTACCGCGCAACCACACAGTTGCTGAGCGCCGACTTATGGGAGGCGATCGAATACACGCATTACATGCAGTCGGCCAAGATATTCATGGCTACCAAGGAGCCGTTCTGGAAGGAACGCCTTCCTCCCGCAGGCGAGGAGACGCTAGGCAAGTTCCCCATGAGCGTGACTTTGTCGGACCGGCTCACCCGCGGCACGTACCTTATAGATTATGGTGAAAACCCCTCTCCGGGCGGTGTCAAAGGTTCGGGCATCTTCCTTTCTTACACCTGGAACGACGATTCACTTAAATTCCTTGGCGATCGCAATGCTTCTGGCGCATTGCTGACGCATGCGCACATGTGCCGCACCGTATTGCAGGACATCTATCCCAATTTGCGCTTGGTCGATTACCTCGCGCCAGGGAGCAATGTGGAGGTCGAAATCAACTGGGAAGACGAGCCGCTTTATCTCGGAGCCTTCAAGATGAATCTACCCGGGCAGTATGAGTATCAGCGGCGGTTGTTCTCGCAGTTCATGGCGGGTTTTGAGGGAAATGGCGTGCCCGATCCGTTAGTGTTGGCGGGCGACGATACGTCCTGGACAGCCGGCTGGGTGGAGGGCGCGATCAGTTCGGCGATCAATGCAGTAAACAAGATCGCATGGATGTTTAGCGGCACGGACTGGCCTGGTGTGCGAAGCCCCATGTCTGCCTGGCCCAGGCTCCGGCCCATTGAATTATCCGCACCAGAAATGCCAGCTCGCACGACACAGCGAGCGGCCGCCACCAAAGAGCCGAGCGAGATCATCTAATCGAGCGCGCGCAACCAGCACCGATATGTTGAGGCAACGCACAAAGGAGGGCGGCGCAACCGGCCGCCCTCCTTGTGTGGGGATCACCACCCCATGTAATGCCCACCGTTGATCGCCAGGTTCGCTCCGGTGATCCAACTGGCATCTTCGGTGGTGAAGAACGCCACGGCGTGCGCGATTTCCTCCGGCTTGCCCAGGCGGCCGACCGGAATCTGCGCGACGATCTTCTCGCGCACTTCTTCGGGCACCGCCATTACCATGTCGGTGGCGACATAGCCGGGCGAGACGGTGTTGACGGTGATGCCGAAGCGCGCATTTTCCTGCGCCAGCGAGATAGTGAAGCCATGCATGCCGGCCTTCGCTGCGGCGTAGTTGGCCTGGCCGTACTGGCCCTTCTGGCCGTTGATGGAGCTGATCTGCACGATGCGGCCCCACTTGCGGCTACGCATGTCCTCGATGATCGGGCGAGTGACGTTGAAGCAGGCGTTGAGGTTGGTGTTCACCACGTCCATCCACTGCTGGTAGGTCATCTTGTGGAAAGTGGTGTCGCGGGTGATGCCGGCGTTGTTGACCAGGATGTCCACCGGACCGACCTTGTGGTGGATCGCGTTGATCATGTTCTCGCAGGAGACCGGATCGGACACGTCGCCAGGCACCAGCGTCACCTCGACGCCATCCTGCACTATGGTCTTGCGCCATGCTTCGGCCTTGGCCTCGTCGCGGTAGTTCGTGACAACTTTGTGTCCCTGCTTGGACAGGTAGCGCACGATGGCCGTGCCAATGCCGCCGGTGCCGCCCGTGACGAGTGCCGTACGCTGGGTCATGCCTTTCTCCTTGTAATGTCTACGTAATAAGCCGCGCGCGTCGCGCGAACCGGTTGAGGTTATACGCAGACATCATGAAGGCCTAGCGGTTTTCGAGATCACGGTACGACTGCGCATCGCTTCGTTATACAGGGTTAAGCGACGCGATGATCGCTGCATTGCGTCAATCGATGCGGGGCGAAATGCCCGAGCGCGGCCTGCAACAGTTCGGACGGATGGACGGCCGTTTCCTCGGGCGCGACGCCCAGAAAAGTAAGCGCGCGGCGCAGCGCCGGCATCGGATCGGCGGGATCGACTTCCCGCGAGCGTTCGGATTTGGACAATTTGCGACCTTCGCTGTCCAGCACCAGCGGCAGATGCAAGTAGTGCGGCGTAGGCAGACCTAGGCAATGCTGTAGCCAGATCTGCCGTGGCGTGGAATCCAACAGGTCGCTGCCGCGCACCACCTGGGTGATACCCTGCCAGGCATCGTCGACCACGCAGGCAAGCTGATAGGAATAGAAGCCCTCGACGCGGCGGATCACAAAATCGCCGACGGCTTCCCGCAAGGCCTGTTGCTGCGGCCCTTGCAGCGCATCCACGAAGGCGATGCGCTCGTCCGTAACGCGCATGCGCCAGGCTGGTGCACGAGCGGGATCGGGGCGAGCGATGCATCGCCCGTCGCGATGGATGCCACCCGCCGCGGCCAGGTCGCTGCGGCTGCACCAGCAGGGAAAGACCAGCCCGTCGCGCCGCAGTCGTTCGAAGGCTGCGTCATAAGCGTCCATGCGGGACGACTGATACTCGATGGGTGCGTCGGGCACCAGCCCGAAAGCGGGCAGGGCGCCGAGGATGGCCGCGGCCGAGCCCGGCACTTCACGCGGCGGGTCGATGTCCTCCATCCGCACCAGCCATTGGCCGCCCGCGTGGCGAGCGCACAACCAGCTGCCCACGGCGGCGACCAGGGAGCCCGCGTGCAGGAGACCGGTGGGGGAAGGGGCAAAGCGCCCGCGATAGTCCATCGCATCATTCTACGTAAGCTGACTGGATGATCGGTACCGGGAAGCTACCCGCGCTTAACCCTTGAAATGCTTCCATTTCACCCGAATCTCCAGCACGGATTACCATTGCTTCCTTCGGAGTGACCTTTTTAGGGACGACTATGCGCCGCATCGCACTTTTTCTTCTGACCAACATCGCCGTCCTGCTGCTGCTGAGTATCGTCTGCCACCTGTTCGGCATCGATCAATGGGCGGCCGCGCGGGGCTACGGTGGCATGGGCGGGTTGCTTGCCTACGCCGCGGTCTTCGGCATGGGCGGGGCTTTCATCTCGCTGGCCATGTCCAAGTGGATGGCCAAGATGACCACCGGCGCGCGCGTGATCGAGCAGCCACAGAACGAGGCCGAGCGCTGGCTGGTCGACACGGTGCGCCGCCACGCCCAGAACGCCGGCATCGGCATGCCCGAAGTGGCGGTCTACGATGCGCCGGAAATGAACGCCTTCGCCACCGGCATGAGCAAGAATCACTCGCTGGTGGCGGTCAGCACGGGCCTGCTGCAGCAGATGGATCGCGAGCAAGTTGCCGCGGTGCTGGGTCATGAGATCGGCCACGTCGCCAATGGCGACATGGTCACGCTCACCCTGATCCAGGGCGTGCTCAATACGCTGGTGATCGTGGCCGCGCGCATCGTCGGCCGGTTGGTCGACAGCTGGCTGTCCGGCGGACGCGACAGCCGCGAAGGCACCGGCATCGGCTATTTCGTGTCGGTGATCGTGCTGCAGTTGGTGTTCGGCCTGTTCGCCTCGATGATCGTGATGGCGTTCTCGCGCTGGCGTGAATTCCGCGCCGATGCGGCGGGCGCCAAGCTGGCCGGCCGTGGCGCGATGATTTCCGCGTTGCAGCGGCTGCAGCTCAACCACGGCGAAAGCACCTTGCCCAAATCGATGGCCGCCTTTGGTATTTCCGGCCCGCTGGCGCAAGGGCTGCAGCGCCTGTTCATGAGCCATCCGCCGCTGGATGAGCGCATCGCGGCACTGCAGAAGCAGTTGTGATTTTTTGCCCTTCCCCTCGCCGGGGAGGGCAGGGTGAGGGGGCGATCTCGCCACATGGCGAGTTCGCGGCGGGCCTTGTTGAAGCCTGGGGCAGCTGTTCCCTCACGTGCAACTCCATCGGGAGCTGCACACCTGGCGTGCATTCCTTGTCTTCCAACCTTCGACGACACCATGACCATCACAACCGAAACCCGCAAATTCGAAGCCGAAGTCGCCCAGGTGCTGCACCTGGTGACCCATTCGTTGTACTCGCACAAGGAAATCTTCCTGCGCGAGCTGATCTCCAACGCCTCCGATGCCTGCGACAAGCTCCGTTTCGAATCCATCGGCAAGCCCGAACTGCTTTCCGGCGATGCAGAGCTGCACATCGACGTGAGCTGGGACGCCGATCAGCGCACCATCACCGTACGCGACAACGGCGTGGGCATGAGCCGCGATGAAATCGTCGCCAACATCGGCACCATCGCCAGCTCCGGCACCCGCCGCTTCCTGGAGGCGATGAGCACCGAGCAGAAGAGCGACGCGCGCCTGATCGGCCAGTTCGGCGTCGGCTTCTATTCGGCCTTCGTGGTGGCGGACAAAGTCACCGTGCTTAGCCGCCGCGCCGGCCTGCCGGCCAGCGAAGGCGTCAAATGGGAAAGCGACGGCAAAGGCGAATACGCGTTGGAGCAGGTCGAACTACCCGAGCGCGGTACCGCGATCGTGCTGCACCTGAAAGCCGACGAAGATGAATTGCTCAAGCGCTGGGAGTTGCGTTCGCTGATCACGCGCTACTCCGATCACGTCGCCTTCCCGATCCGCCTGCCGGTGGAAAAAGACGGCAAGCCCAGCGACGAATGGGAAACCGTCAACGCCGCTTCCGCGCTGTGGACCAAGCCCAAGAGCGAGATCAGCGATGAGGATTACCAGAGCTTCTATAAATCGCTGGGTCACGATTTCAACGATGCGCTGGCGTGGACGCACAACCGCGTCGAAGGCAACCAGAGCTACATCACCTTGCTCTATCTGCCTTCGCAACCGCCGTTCGAGCTGATGATGGGCGGCCGTGACGAGCGCAAGGGGCTCAAGCTCTACATCAAGCGCGTCTTCATCATGGATGCGGCCGAACAGCTGCTGCCGAACTACCTGCGCTTCGTGCGCGGCGTGGTCGATGCGGACGATCTGCCGCTCAACGTAAGTCGCGAAATCCTGCAACAGAATCGTCAGCTCGAGCGCATCAAGTCCGCCTGCGTGAAGCGCGTGCTCGACCTGATCGAAAAGCTGGCCAAGGACGAGCCGGAGAAGTTCCAGACTTTCTACAAGGCCTTCGGCAACACCCTGAAAGAAGGCATCGTGGAAGATCACGCCAACCGCGAACGCATTGCCAAGCTGCTGCGCTTTGCTTCGACCAAGGGCGAAGGCAGCACGCAGAGCGTATCGCTGGATGACTACATCGGTCGCATGCCGGTCAGCCAAGACACCATCTGGTACATCACCGCCGACAGTCATGCTGCTGCCGCGGGCAGTCCGCAACTGGAAGCGTTCAGGGCCAAGGACATCGAAGTGCTGTTGATGTCCGACCGCATCGACGAGTGGATGCTGGGCAGCTTGAACGAATACGCCAGCAAGAAGTTGCGCAATGTCGCCAAGGGCGATTTTCCGCTGGACGAGGAAGCCAAGAAGCAGCAGGAAGAAGCAAGCAAGGCGGCCGAGCCGCTGTTGAAGAAGCTCAAGGACCTGCTGGGCGACCGCGTGGGCGACGTGAAAGTGTCCGCACGCCTCACCGATTCGCCCTCGTGCCTGGCGCTGTCCGATTACGAAATGGCACCACATCTGGCGCGTTTGTTGCGCGAAGCCGGGCACGACATGCCGGCCGGCAAGCCGACGCTCGAGATCAATCCGCAGCATGCGTTGCTCAAGCGCGTGGAAGCGGAGGGCGATGAGGGCAAAGCGAAGGACCTAGCCAGTCTGCTGCTGGAGCAGGCGGAAATCGCCGCCGGTGCGCAGTTGCCCGATCCGGCGGCGTTCGTGCAGCGCTTGAATCGCGTGCTGCTGGGCTGATCAGAGCCTGGTGAGGGCTGCGTAGGTTGGGGGTGCAAACCCCAACGTTGCCATGGTGATCAAGACGGCAATGTTGGGGTTTGCACCCCAACCTACGGGAACGTGACGTGCAAACGAGGCAAGTGCGCCCCACACGCTACCGCCAGCCAGCGCATGAAGAGAATGACCGCCACGCCCAGGCTTACCGCCACCGCGCGGTGCGCGCCGAGCTTCTGCAGCATCAGATACACCACGATGCCGGCAATGGCAGCCGTCGCATAAAGATCCTGCTGAAAGATCAGCGGCACGCGCGCACTCATCACATCGCGCAACATGCCGCCGGCCGTGCCGGTCATTGCACCCATCAGCACCACGATCAACCATGACAGCCCCTGCGCTTGCGCAATTTGTGCGCCGCTGATCGCAAACAGCGCCAGCCCCAATGCATCCACAATGAGCAGGCTGTGACCAGGCGGCGGGAAGAACGCGATATAGACCATGGTCAAGGCCGCCGCGAGCAGGATCACCAGCAGATAGCGCGTATCCCGCACCCAGAAAATCGGATGACGGTTGAGCAGCACATCGCGCAAGGTGCCACCGCCGATCGCCGTCAAGGCCGCCAGCGCCAGGCCACCCAGCAGATCCATGTTCGAGCGAGCGGCGACCAGTACACCGCTCACCGCGAATACCGCCACACCGATCAGATCCAGCAGATAAAGCAGCATGCGGGTTCCCCATCAGCTCGTTCGCCAGCCTTGCGTCGACATGCTTGCGTTCCCACTGGCATGCATCACCCAGTGATTTGCCGATAATGCCACGATGAAACAGACAACCTCCGAGCCCCTGATCGAAGTCCGTGCCGATGTCTGGCTTTGGGCCGCGCGCATGTACAAGACCCGCAGCCTGTCCAAGCAGGCCATCGAGGGCGGCAAGGTCGACGTGAACGGCGGCGGTTGCAAGCCTTCCAAGACGCTGCACGTGGGCGACCGGGTGCGCCTGACTCGCGGCGAAGAACGGCTGGAGCTGGAAATCGTGGCGCTTGCCGAGCAACGCGGGCCGGCAAGCGTTGCGCAAACGCTCTACCGCGAAACCGAGGCCAGCCGGCTGGCGCGCGAGGAAGCCCGTGAGCGGCGGCGTCTGAGCGGCGAGGGGCTAAACCGCCCGCCGACCCGTCCAAACAAGCAGGAACGTCGAGAATTGCGACGGCTTAAGGATTTTCCCTGAGTAGCCCATCTCAGAAATCCGCGCGGATCTGCGTGAATATCCTCACAAAAGCGGGCGGCTTCGGAAAAGCTGCCGCGAACAGGGGATTAAAGGGGGAATACCATGAGCGGAATCGACTTCTTCAAGCGATTATTGGGTGGTCACGCGACCGACGACGCGCAGCATGCGAGCCTGCTGCAGGCGGCTGCGGGCTTGCGCACCCTGGTGGTGGACGATTCGCCGACCATCCGCGCCGTGCTCGGCAAGATGCTCGGCCAGGAGGGCTACGCGGTGCAGAAAGCCGTCGATGGCGAAAGCGCGATCGAACTGGCCAAGGCCGAGCAGCCGGAACTGATTTTCCTGGACATCGTGTTGCCTGGCGTCAACGGTTTTTCCGTGTTGCGCACCTTGCGCCACGATCCGCTCACCCAGCACATCCCGATCGTGATGATCAGCGGCAACCAGCAGGCGACCGAGCAGTTCTACGTGCAGCGCTTCGGCGCGGATGATTTCATCAAGAAGCCGTTCGGCCAGCGCGAAATGCAGCGTTCCATTGATCAACTGGTTCGCGCCGGACGCTTGCCTGCACGCGTGCCGATGCCGGTGGCCACTACGCCCGCCGTGGTCGCGGCGACATCGTATGAGGAGCTGCGCAGCACGCTCTCCGGCATGGCGGCCTGATTACCTGACTTCAAACGGAAACGCCGCAGCGTGGGGGCGCTGCGGCGTTTTTTTGTGGCGGAAGTGCCTGCGTTTGGCGATCAGGCCAGATCGAAGCGATCGAGATTCATCACCTTGTTCCAGGCCGCCACGAAGTCGCGCACGAACTTTTCCTGCGCATCGGCGCTTGCATAGACCTCGGCCAGCGCGCGGAGCTGGGAGTTCGAACCGAAGACCAGGTCGGCACGCGTGGCCGTCCATTTGGTCTGGCCAGATTTGCGATCGCGCCCTTCAAACACGTTCTGGTCGTTGGAGACGGCTTTCCATTCAGTGCCCATATCCAGCAGGTTGACGTAGAAATCGTTGGTCAGCGCTTCCGGCCGTTGGGTAAGGACGCCGTGGCGGGTGTTTCCAACGTTGGTGCCAAGTACGCGCATGCCGCCCACCAGTACCGTCATCTCCGGTGCGCTCAGCGTCAGCAGCTGAGCCTTGTCGACCAGCAGCACCTCGGCCGGCACGCTGTACTTGCCCTTGAGGTAGTTGCGGAAACCATCGGCGACCGGTTCGAGCACGGCGAAAGATGCAATGTCGGTCTGTTCCGCCGTAGCGTCCGTGCGGCCCGGTGCGAACGGTACCGTGACATCGACGCCGGCATTGCGCGCCGCTTGCTCGACACCGGCGCAACCGGCCAGAACGATCAGGTCGGCGAGCGAGATATTCTTGCCGCCTGACTGTGCACTGTTGAACGTTTGCCGGATGTCTTGGAGCGTCTTGAGCACTTTCGCCAATTGCTCGGGCTGATTGACTTGCCAATCCTTCTGCGGCGCAAGGCGAATGCGGGCCCCGTTCGCGCCGCCGCGCTTGTCCGAGCCGCGGAAGGTGGAGGCCGACGCCCATGCTGTCGAAACAAGCTCTGAAACAGACAGGCCGGAGGCCAGGACGCTGCGCTTGAGGGCAACGATATCCTGCGCATCCACCAACGGATGATCGACCGTGGGAACCGGGTCCTGCCAAATCAGCGCTTCGGCCGGCACGTCAGGACCGAGGTAGCGCGAGCGCGGCCCCATGTCGCGATGTGTGAGCTTGAACCACGCACGGGCGAACGCATCGGCAAACTGGTCCGGGTTTTCGTAGAAGCGGCGGGAGATCTTTTCGTAGGCAGGGTCCAAGCGCAGCGCCAGGTCGGTGGTGAGCATGGACGGCGCGCGGCGCCTGGACGGATCGTGCGGATCGGGCACGGTGTTGGCGCCGGCGTCACCCTTGGGCTTCCATTGGTGCGCACCGGCCGGGCTGGCGGTCAGTTCCCATTCGTAGCCGAACAGGTTCCCGAAGAAGTTGTTGCTCCACTTGGTGGGCGTGCTGGTCCAGATCACTTCCAGGCCGCTGGTGATGGCGTCGCCGCCGGTGCCGCTGCCGTAGCTGCTCTTCCAACCCAGACCTTGTTCCTCGATGCCGGCGGCTTCCGGTTCCGCGCCCACATGCGTGGCGGGGCCGGCGCCATGGGTTTTGCCAAAGGTGTGGCCACCGGCGATCAGTGCGACGGTTTCCTCATCGTTCATGGCCATGCGCGCGAAGGTTTCGCGGATATCCTTGGCCGCGGCGAGCGGATCGGGATTGCCGTTGGGGCCTTCCGGATTGACGTAGATCAAACCCATCTGCACGGCGGCGAGCGGGTTTTCCAGTTCACGTTCGCCCGAATAGCGCCGGTCATCCAGCCATTTGGTTTCCGCACCCCAGTTGACGTCTTCCTCCGGCTCCCACACGTCCGCGCGACCGCCGCCGAAGCCGAAGGTTTTGAAACCCATCGATTCCAGCGCAACGTTGCCGGCGAGAATCATCAGGTCGGCCCAGGAAATGCTGTTGCCGTACTTCTGCTTGATCGGCCACAGCAGGCGGCGGGCTTTATCGAGATTGCCGTTATCCGGCCAACTGTTGAGCGGGGCAAAGCGCTGCTGGCCCGCCCCCGCACCCCCGCGGCCATCGCCGGTGCGATAGGTGCCGGCGCTGTGCCACGCCATGCGGACGAACAGGGGGCCGTAATGGCCGAAGTCGGCCGGCCACCAGTCCTGCGAGTCGGTCATCAAGGCGTGCAGGTCTTGCTTCAGCGCATCCAGATCGAGGCTCTTGAAGGCCTTGGCATAGTCAAAACCCTTGTCCATGGGATCGGACAGGGAGGAATGCTGGTGCAGGATTTTCAGATTCAACTGATTCGGCCACCAGTCCCGATTGGTCGTGCCGCTGGTGGAGTGTTTGAACGGACATTTCGGTGCGCTCGGCACATCGGCGACGGGCAGGTCCGAAGCGGACAACTTGGGGTCTTGATTCATGGCGGAATTCCTTATCGGTTGAGTGGCTGGCGGCGGCTGGCTTCCGGTTGAATTTACGTGGACGCATTGCATACGTGAATTGAATTGTTTCGATTCATTTCATAGATACAGCCTATGACGGAGATGCCGGCGCTCGCTCGCGTTTTTTGCGATCGTGCGCAAGAAGGATGTCAGCCGCTTGACGGACCGATCAGCTCCATCGCCACCGCGCGCGCCGCGCGCCGCACTTCATCGGCAAACGCAGCGTCATCGATGGTGCGCGCCAGCACCATGCCTCCCACGCATAGCGCGGTAATGGCCAGGCTGCGTTCGCGTGCGTTGCCGTCATTGTTTCCATCGTCCAGGCTGCTGGCGAGCATGCCCGCCAGGTGCTGCAGCAGGTTGCAATACGCCTGTCGCGCGCGTGGACCGGCGCGCGCCGTGTCGGAAGGCAGGGCGATCAAGGGGCACTGGCCTTCGACGTCGTCCAGGTGCGCGCTGGAGAGATAGGCTTCCACTACCTGGCGTCCCAGCGCCGTGCCGCAGGCGGTGCGATCGATCCGCACGTTTTTCCAGCGTTGCGCCGGATCGAAGTGCAGGTACGCTGAAACGGCTTCGGCGAACAATTCTTCCTTGGTCTTGAAATGGTTGTAGAAGCCGCCGCGGGTCAGCCCTGCGCGCCGCATGATTTCATCGATGGAAACGTCTTCGAAGCCACGGCGATTGAACAGTTCGCGCGCGCATTCGACGATGCGCTGGCGGGTTCTCTGCTTGTGTTCGGCGGTAAAGGGCATGGCGCGGGCGTAGGGGCAGTTGCAGCGGCGAAAAGCCTACACCGGAAGCAAAATATGTTCTTGAACATATATAGGATGCTGACACACTTCCCGGCACTTATTCCCCCAACGATGGAGACAGTGTCATGACTATGAAGCTGTACTACGCCCAGACGATGAACCCACGCAAGGCGTGCGCGGTGGCGAAATATCTAGGCTCGCCGGTGGAATACATCCGGGTGGATCTGAGTCGGGGCGAGCACCGCACGCCCGAGTTCCTGGCGTTGAATCCGAACGGCAAAGTGCCGTTGCTGGTGGATGGCGACATGCATCTGTGGGAGAGCACCGCGATCATGGCGCACCTGGCGGTGAAGGCGGGCTCCGATCTGTGGCCCAGCGATGCGGCGCGCCAGGTCGAAGTGCTGCGCTGGTTGTCCTGGGACATCAGCCACTTCTCGCGCCATGGCGGCACCTTGTATTTCGAGCATCACATCAAGCCATTTTTGGGCTTGGGTGATGCCAGCCCGGCGGCGGTGGAAGAAGCGAACGGGTTCTACAAGCGCTTCGCGGCGGTGCTCGATGCGCATCTCGCTCAGCACGAGTATCTGGTTGGCGACAAGCTGAGCATTGCGGACTTCGGTGTAGGTGTGTTGTTGCCGTGGACGAACGAGGCGCGATTGCCGATCCAGGATTTCACCAACGTCATGCGTTGGCACGAGCGCCTGATGGCCTTGCCGGCGTGGCGCGAGCCGTTTCCTGCGCCGTTATCGGCTGCGGCGTGAGTGTTTGCGGCTGCGCCGTACCCTTCGCGGCGCAGTCATTTCGCTGGTTGGGTTACCCCGGACTTGATCCGGGAGTAACCCAACCTGCGATGACATCACTCACGCCTGATGCGACTGGGTTAAACCAACGCTTTGAGCCGATACAACACATCCAGCGCTTCGCGCGGCGTGAGCGCATCAGGGTCAACGTTCTTGAGTTCGCGCTCGGCGGCGCAAGGTTCGGGCGGTGCGAACAATCCCAATTGTGGTGACGGCTCCTGCTGCAGCGATGGCTTGGCGGTGTAGCCATGCATGCCATTTTCCAACTGCGCAAGGGTCTTACGCGCGTCGGCAATCACCGATTTGGGCAGGCCTGCCAGCGCGGCCACTTGCAAACCGAAGCTGCGATTGGCTGGGCCTTCCTTCACCGCGTGCATGAAAACCAATTGATCGCCGTATTCGACGGCGTCCAGATGCACGTTC
>NZ_JBQCHP010000117.1:0-10108 GCF_051954575.1 Dyella sp.
GTCATGGATGGCCTGTGGTTTTCCGCGTGAGGGCGTGGCGCGCTTGCGCAGCGCGCGCGTAACACCCAGCATCCTGCGCATGAAGCAGAACACGAGTAAAGAGCCGGCGGCCATTGCGGAGGCCGACGAGCAGGAGATCGCCGCTTTCATCGAGCGGGTCTGGTCTGAAGACGGGCTGGCCGAACGCACGCTTGAGGCCTATCGCCAGGATCTGGAAGCGCTGTCGCGCTGGCTGGCCGGCCGCGGGCGAAACCTGCGCACCGCTCAGCGCGAAGACCTGTCGGCGTTCCATGGCTCGCAGCCAGTGGCGGTGCGTTCGATGGCGCGCCGGCAGTCCGCGTTCCGCCGGTTCTATGCATCGCTGGTGCGTAACGAACCGGGTTTCGAAGATCCCACCCTGCTGATCGAGCGCCCCAAAACGCCGCGCAGCCTGCCCAAGGCATTGGCCGAGCGCGAAGTGGAAGGCCTGCTGCACGCGCCGGACGTTTCCAGCACGCTGGGCCTGCGCGACCGCGCCATGCTGGAACTGATGTACGCCTCCGGCCTGCGCGTTTCCGAGCTGGTGGAGCTGCCGCTGGCAGCGTTGAACACGCGCCAGGGCGTGCTGCGCGTCACCGGCAAAGGCGGCAAGGATCGGCTGGTGCCGGTGGGCGAGGTGGCGCTGGAATACATCCAGGCCTATCTCGCCCAGGCGCGTCCCGTGCTGGCCAAGGGACGCCAGCCGGTGTCGCTGTTCCTGAGCAAGCGCGGCGAGGGCATGACGCGGCAGATGTTCTGGACGCTGGTCAAGCGTCATGCCGTGTCCGTCGGCATCAACAGCAAGCGCATTTCGCCGCACGTGCTGCGGCACTCCTTCGCCACGCACTTGTTGAACCATGGCGCCGACCTGCGCGCCTTGCAGATGCTGCTGGGTCACAGCGCGCTGAGCACCACGCAGATTTATACGCTGGTGGCCAAGGAAGGGCTCAAGCGCCTGCATGCCGAGCACCATCCGCGCGGTTAGTGCGATCGGGCGCACGCTCTGGGCATGCGCCTACAACGGGCCGTAGCGGGCCGTATGCGATACTCGACCTATTTCGCTCAACTGGCCGCCCGGCCAAGAGGTTGTATGTCCATGAAGTTACGGCTGATGCTCTGCGCGGGCGTGTTGGCGATGCACGCGGGTGCGGCGCTGGCGTCGGCCACGGTGTCCACGCCGCCTGCCGCCAACACGCCCGAGGCCGTCGTGCGGCAAACACTGCTGAAGCTGGTGCCGAAGGCGAAGATCGACCAGATCACGCCCTCGCCCTTGCCGGGCTTCTACCAGGTGATCGCGTCCGGCCATCTGGTTTACGTCAGCAGCGATGGCAAGTATGTGTTGAACGGCCAGCTGATCGACGCCGCCAAGGGCGCCAGCCTCACTGATGATGCATGGGCCGCCTACCGCAAGGCGGAGCTGGCGAAAGTGCCAGTGTCCGATCGCATCGTGTTCGCGCCGGAACATCCCAAGTACACGGTCACCGTGTTCACCGACGTGACCTGTCCGTATTGCCGCGTGTTGCACGAAGAAGTGAAAACGCTCAACAAGGAAGGCATCGCCGTGCAGTACCTGGCGTGGCCGCGCTCCGGCGTGACCGGTGACGACGGAAAACCCACCGCTACTTACAAGGAAATGGTCTCCATCTGGTGCGCGGCCGATCGCAACGATGCGTTCACCGAAGCCAAGAAGGGCCACGAGCCGAAGTCCGTCGATTGCAAGAACCCGGTCAAGGATCAGTTCGATCTCGGTTTGAAGCTGGGTGTGTCCGGCACGCCGGCGGTGTACGCCGAAGACGGCGCCTTGATCGGTGGTTACCTGACGCCCGCGCAAATGCTGCAAGCGGTGCAGGAGCACTCCGAAAAGGGCGGTTGATCCATCGACGCGGTTCGAGCGCGTCCCGACAATCTTGTCGTTGCCATAACGAAGACAAGGTCAAGGACGCCTCATGCTTACATGCCCGCTATCGGTACGCACATGGCGTGTGCTGCCGCTCCTGGTCGCGCTGATCGGTCTGTTGCTTGCGTCGCCGGTTTATGCAGCGACGCCGGCGCCGGTGATGCTGGCGAACGTCTATCACGCCGGCATCACGCTCGACGATTACTGGGTAAGCGAGAAATACGATGGCGTGCGCGGGTACTGGGACGGCGAAAAACTGCGCGCCCGCAGCGGCGCGGTGATCGACGCGCCGGCATGGTTCACCGCTGGCTGGCCGAAAACACCGATGGACGGCGAACTATGGGCGGGCCGCGGTCGGTTCAACCTGGCCTCCGCCACGATCCGCCAGCAGCCGGCCGATGATGAAGCATGGCGGCATATCCGCTACATGGTGTTCGACTTGCCGGCACATGGCGGCACGTTCGATGCGCGCATCCCGGCGCTGCAGAAGCTGATCGCGCAGCTCGCCTGCCCGTGGGTGCAGGCCGTGCCGCAATGGAAGCTGCATGACGAAGCCGAACTCAAGCGCAAGCTCGATGAGGTGACACGAGATGGCGGCGAAGGCCTGGTATTGCATCGTGGCGCTTCGCCGTATCGCGCCGGGCGCAGCGATGATCTCTTGAAATTCAAGCTGTTCGACGACGCCGAGGCGCGCGTGGTCGGCCATCTGCCGGGCAAGGGCAAGTACGAGGGCATGCTGGGCTCGCTGCTGATGGAGGCGCCTGATGGCACGCGATTTCGCATCGGCACCGGCTTTACCGATGCGCAGCGCCGCGATCCGCCGCCCGTGGGCAGCCTGGTGACATATCGGTATCAAGGTATGACGTCCGGCGGCAAGCCGCGGTTTGCGCGGTTCATGCGCGTGCGGGATGAGCCTTGATGGCGAGACTTTCAACGAGGCGGCAAGCCATCTGCCAGGCGCCGGAGGGGGCGGAATTCGCATGGCCGGCATCCGCCGTGGCGGGGAAGAGGGAGCGAGCCCGTTCAGGCTCAGGTACAATAAGCCGCTCCACCGCCTAGCGCCTTTTCCCCCCGCAATGATCGCACTCGACGGGCAGAGCGCCCTCTCGCCGTTTCGCCTGGAACGTCTCAATGCCCGCCTGGATGCCCTGCATCGTGGTACCCGGGTGCAGGCGTGCTGGTTTGTCTACTTCATCGATACCGCTGCCGAGCCCGAGGGCGAGCAGCGCACGCGCCTGTTGGAGGCGCTGGAAGCCAAGGACAGCAAGCCGGAGCTGGCGTCGCTGTGGATCGTGCCGCGGCTGGGCACCATCTCGCCCTGGTCGAGCAAGGCCACCGACATCCTGCATGACTGCGGTTTCGACGTGCGCCGCGTCGAGCGCGGCACGGCCTATCACATCAGTGGTTTGCCGGCGAGCGAGGATGCGCGCTACCGCGACCTGCTGGCAGTGCTGCACGATGCGATGACGCAATCGGTGCTGACGCGCCTGGACCAGGCACAAGGCCTGTTCCTGGCGGGTACGCCGGGCGATCTGGTGCATATCGCATTGGGCAGCGATCCGCGCGCCGCGCTGGCGAAAGCCAACACCGAGCTGGGCCTGGCGCTGGCCGAGGACGAGATCGACTATCTCGCCGCGCGCTATGCCGAACTGGGCCGCGACCCTACCGACGCCGAACTCTTCATGTTCGCGCAGGCCAACTCCGAGCATTGCCGCCACAAGGTGTTCAACGCCAGCTGGGCGCTGGATGGCGAGGCGCAGGAGAAGAGCCTGTTCGCCATGATCAAGAACACGCACCAGCATTCGCCTGCCTACACGCTGTCCGCCTACAAGGACAACGCGGCGGTGGTCGAAGGCCATGCCGGCAAGCGCTTCGTCTGCGGCAGCGATGGCGTGTGGCGCGCCAGCGAAGAACGCATCGACTACGCGATCAAGGTGGAAACGCACAACCATCCCACCGCGATCGCACCGTGGCCCGGCGCGGCCACCGGCGCGGGCGGCGAGATCCGCGACGAGGGCGCGACCGGCCGCGGCGCCAAGCCGAAGGCAGGGCTTACCGGTTTCTCCGTGTCGGACCTGCGCATTCCCGGCCACCCGCAGCCGTGGGAAGTGGAACGTCCGCTGCCGCCGCGCATGGCCAGCGCGTTCGAGATCATGCGCGATGGCCCGCTCGGTGCCGCCGCGTTCAACAACGAATTCGGCCGTCCGTGCCTGGGCGGCTACTTCCGCACCTACGAGCACGAAACCGGCGAAGCCGGCGTACGTCGCGGCTACGACAAGCCGATCATGATCGCTGGCGGCATCGCCAACATCCGCAACGAGCATGTGCAGAAGCGCGAGCTGCAGCCGGGCCATGCAGTGATCGTGCTCGGCGGTCCGGCCATGCTGATCGGCCTGGGCGGCGGTGCGGCTTCGTCGATGGCGTCCGGCGCGTCCAGCGCGGAACTGGATTTCGCTTCCGTGCAACGCGACAACGCCGAAATGGAACGCCGTTGCCAGCAAGTGATCGATGCCTGCTGGTCGCTCGGCGAACACAATCCGATCGTCAGCGTTCACGACGTCGGTGCTGGCGGCTTGTCCAACGCCATTCCCGAATTGCTCAATGATGCCGGCGTGGGCGGCGAGATCGATCTGGCGAAAGTGCCGTGCGACGATCCTTCGCTCTCGCCGATGCAGGTGTGGAGCAACGAATCGCAAGAGCGCTACGTACTGGCGATCGCGCAGGAACATCTGCCGCAGTTCGAAGCTTATTGCGCGCGCGAGCGTTGCCCTTATGCGGTGGTCGGCACGGCCACGCAGGAACGCGTGCTGCGTGTCACCGATCCGCGCCGCAACCTCACCGTGATCGACCTGCCGATGGACGTGCTGTTCGGCAAGGCGCCGCGCATGCATCGCGACACCAAGCACATCAAGCCGCGCATCGACCTGATTCCGGATTTGAGCGGCATCGGCATGGCCGAAGCGCTGATGCGCGTGCTGCGCCTGCCGACCGTGGGCAGCAAGAGCTTCCTGATCACCATCGGCGATCGCACCGTCGGCGGTTTGTGCGCGCGCGATCCGATGGTGGGCCCGTGGCAGGTGCCGGTGGCCGACTGCGCCGTCACGCTGCTGGATTTCGAAGGCTACAAGGGCGAAGCGATGGCGATGGCCGAACGCGCGCCGGTGGCTTTGCTCAACAGTGCGGGTGCGGCGCGCCTAGCGGTGGGCGAGGCGATCACCAATCTGGCCGCGGCGCCGATCGAACACTTGAACGAAGTGCGCCTTTCCGCCAACTGGATGGCGGCGGTGAATCATCCGGGCGAAGACGCTGCCTTGTTCGACGCGGTGAAAGCCGTCGGCATGGAACTGTGTCCGGAGCTGGATATCTCCATCCCGGTCGGCAAGGATTCGCTCTCCATGCAGACCGTGTGGCACGACGGCGAAACCGCGCAGCGCACGGTCGCGCCGGTGTCGCTGGTGATCACCGGCTTCGCCCGCGTCGACGACGCGCGCCGCACGCTCACGCCGCAACTGCGGCTGGATCGCGGCGATTCCGATCTATGGCTGATCGATCTCGGCGCCGGCCGCGGACGTCTCGGCGGCTCGGCGCTGACCCAAGTGTTCAACCGCGGCGGCGGCGTGCCGCCGGACCTGGACGACGCCAAGCGCCTGAAGGCCTTGTTCGATCTGGTGCAGGAAGCGAACCGCGCCGGCATGCTGCTGGCCTATCACGATCGCTCCGACGGTGGCGTCATCGTTACCTTGCTGGAAATGGCCTTTGCCGGCCGCTGCGGCCTGGCAATCACGCTGGACGGCTGGGCTGAAGCCACATTGCGCGCGCTGTTCAACGAAGAGCTGGGCGCCGTACTGCAGGTGGCCGTGGCCAATCGCGAGGCGTTCGAATCGCTGCTGATCAAGCACGGCCTGGCCGGCATGAGCAATCGTATCGGCCGTCCGAAGGAAAAACTCGGCATCAAGCTGTTCCTCAACGGCGACACGCTGTTCAAGTGGAACTGGACGCAGTTGTTCAAGGCCTGGAACGAAACCAGCCACGCGATGCAGCGCCTGCGCGACAACCCGGTCACCGCCGATGCGGAACTGGAATGGCGTATCGATGATGCCGATGCCGGCATTCATCCGAAACTGACCTTCGATCCGGCCGAAGACATCGCGGCGCCGTATATCAGCAAGGGCGTGCGTCCGCGTGTGGCGATCCTGCGCGAGCAGGGCGTCAACGGACAGGTGGAAATGGCTGCCGCGTTCACGCGTGCCGGCTTCGAGGCGGTGGACGTGCACATGTCCGACCTGGTCAGCGGGCGCATCACGCTTGCCGATTTCCGCGGCTTTGCGGCGTGCGGCGGGTTCTCCTTCGGTGACGTGCTCGGCGCCGGCCGCGGCTGGGCGGCGTCGATTCTCTACAACGATGCACTGCGCGCGCAGTTCAGTGCGTTCTTCGCCGACACCAGCAAGTTCGCGCTCGGCGTGTGCAACGGCTGCCAGATGCTGAGCCAGCTCAAGGAGATCATCCCCGGCGCGCAGCATTGGCCGAAATTCCTGCGCAACGCCTCCGAGCAATACGAGGCGCGCCTGGCCACGCTGGAAGTGCTCGATTCGCCCAGCATCTTCTTCAAGGGCATGCACGGCGCGCGCATTCCGGTAGCGGTCGCACACGGCGAGGGCCGGGTGAGCTTCCCGGCTGCGTGCAGTCCTTCCAAGGCGGGCGGTGCGGTGCGCTTCGTGGACAACCGCGGCAAGCCCACCGAGCACTATCCGCTCAACCCCAACGGCTCGCCCGGTGGCCTGGCCGGCTTCACTGCCGCCGATGGCCGCGTCACCGTCCTGATGCCGCATCCCGAACGCGTGTTCCGCACCGTGCAGATGAGCTGGCATCCGGAATCCTGGGGCGAGGATTCGCCGTGGATGCGCATGTTCCGCAACGCCAGGGTGTGGTGCGGCGTGGGGGATGCCCGGATCACAGCTGCGTAGGCGGCATGATGTCCAGAAGGCTCGCAGGGTGTGTCGCGCGATGCAGGGCAGACTGGCCGTCTGTTCAAGTCGCGCGGCGCAGCCTGCAAGCCTTCTGGACATCACCTCATCGTTTGATTCAATTCGTCGAGGCCGGCTCTGTCCGTCCGCATCCCTTCGGCCCATCGTCTCGACAGACGACCAGTCTGCCTTCGCCGATGGTCCTGTGGCCTGCGAACGGACAGAGCCGGTGACGCCTGCGCAGCTGTGATCCGGTCATTCCTGGCCGCGTTGCGAAGCCGATGGCCGGCGCATGCGCTGGCCATGGCCTGGATGGTGTTGCTGGCATGCCTACCGTGGTGGACAGGGCTGCCGTCAATGCTGGCGTTGGCGGTGATCCAGGCGACGCGCTCGCCCTACCTGCAGCCTTACGCCGGCGCATTGCGGCGGGCGTTGCGTTGGGGCCTGGCCGGGCTGTTGATCGCCAGCTACCTTGCGTTCGATCATCGCGCGCTCGGTCTTACCTTGACGATGTTGGCGGCCCTGGTCGGTTTTTCGCTGCTGGTGCTGCTGGAGTCGTGGCAGGATCGGCGCTCGCAACGCAATGCGGCGCTGGCTGCCGCGTCGCCTGAGTGGCGCGAGATGGCGATGGCGCCGATCGGTCCTGCCGAGACCTTGATCGAGCTGCTGCCGCCGACCTGGTTGCCCGTGGATGGCGCCGAGCCCGATATCCGCATGATCGACGCGCATCGTTGCCGCATCGGCGCCGATGCGTGCATCGAGCATGTCGAGCCGCAGCTGTCCATGGCGCCGGGACAGCGCTGGCTGGCGATGCCGATGACGGCGTGGCAGGGTGTGGTGCTGTACGATCGCGAACACCGCAAGCAGTACCGGCTGTGCGGCTGGCAACTGTATGGTTGGCATGCCGGTGAGGCCTGGTTGAACCGTCATGACGATCAGCCGCCGTTGGCGCTGTCGCATGTGCTGGGCCAGGATGTGTTTGGGGACACCTCATCTTCGTGATGTCACGGCCGCGAAACCGGCCTTGCATTGGCGAAGATGGCCGTCAGGGACGACGGTCGCTACGAAAACCGCGTTGCCGTAACCAGCCATCAAGCAAGCCACGACATGCCCGCATTCGATCCGTCCCATACGCAGCTCAGCGTGATCATCGTCTCGGCCGACAGCGGCCCGAGCTTGCGTGACTGCGTCAAGAGCGTGCTTGCGTGCACGGTTCCGCTCGAACTTTTGCTGATCGACAACGCATCCTCCGACGGCATCCCGCAAGCGATCGCGCGCGCCCGCGAAAACGATGCGCGTTTCAAGGTGATCTACAACCACGCCAACCTCGGTTTCGGCCCGGCGGTGAATCGCGCCGTCTCGCAGGCGCACGGCGACGTCTTGCTCATCCTCAACCCCGATTGCCTGATCGACGACGCCAGCCTGCGCCGACTGCTGGATGTGCTGGCGACGGAACACAAGGCGGGCCTGGTCGGTGCGGTGGTGTGCGATGCGCAGGGCGTGCCCGATCCGGCTTCATTCCGCCGCGATCCGGTATTGGGCCGCGCACTCGCCACGCTGTTCAAGCGCAGCGGCGGCGTGAATGCACACTCCATTCCAGACCACGTGGTGGACGCAGAGGCCGTTTCCGGCGCGGTGATGCTGATACGCGATCACGTATTCGAAACCCTGCACGGTTTCGACGAAAAGTATTTCCTGCATTGCGAAGACCTGGACCTGTGCCGCCGCGTGCGCGATGCAGGCTGGCGCGTGCTGCTGGCCGGCGACGTGCGTGTGCTGCACGGCAAGGGCGGCTCGAGCAAGCATCGCCCGGTGTTCGTGAGCTATCACAAGCACCGCGGCATGTGGCGCTGGTTCCGCAAGTTCGATCCTTCGGCGCGCAATCCTCTGCTCGCCACGGTGGTGTGGACGGGTATCTGGCTGCGTTTCCTGCTGAAAATTCCGGGGCAGTGGTTGCGGATGATGACGCGATGAGCGCGACCTCGCGCGTGAGCCTGCTGGCGACCATCGGTCTGCTGGTGATGACGGCGGTATGGGGTTCCACCTTTGTGATGATCAAGGGTGTGGTCGATCGCATGCCGGTGGCGGATTTCCTGGCCGTACGTTTCATCGTCGCGGCGGTTTTCATGTTTGCGCTGTTCCATCGCCAGGTCGCGCGGCTGGAACGCCGTCAGTTGTGGCGCGGCGTGGTGCTGGGCACGCTGTACGGTTCGGGGCAGTTGCTGCAGACCTGGGGCCTGTCGTTGATTTCGCCGAGCGTGAGCGGTTTCGTCACCGGCATGTATGTGGTGTTCACCCCGATCATCGCGACGTTGCTGCTGCGCCAACGCATGCCGGTCAGCGTTTGGCTGGCGGTTGGCCTGGCCACGCTGGGTCTGGCCTTGCTGTCGCTCAATGGGTTCTCGGTCGATCTGGGTGTGTGGCTCACGCTGCTATCGGCGCTGCTCTACGGCTTGCATATCGTGGCGCTGGGTCACTGGTCTCGTGCTGATGAAGCATTCGGCTTGTCCGCGGTGCAGATGGCCGTGATTGCATTGGTGTGCCTGCTGGCCACTGCCGGCCACGGCGGCCCGACGCTGCCGCCCGATCGCAACGCGTGGATCGCGGTGCTGTACATGGCCTTGATCGCCGGCGCCGGCGCAATGCTGATGCAGACCTGGGCGCAGGCGCATCTTCCGGCCACACGCGCGGCGATCGTGATGACCACCGAACCGGTTTTCGCAGCGGCGTTCGCAGTGGCCTTTGGCAGCGACGTGCTGACCTGGCGCATGCTTTGCGGTGGCGCGCTGGTGCTTGCAGCGATGTATCTGGTGGAACTTAGCCCTCGCAGCGAACCGCCGGCAGAAGCGATCCATCACGAGGTGTAGGTTGGGGTTGCGCTCTGACGTATCCCCTCGTTTTGCGGTTTGAAAAGATGATCGCGCGAGGAAGCTAGCCGAGCGTGGACGTTGACGATTGCCTGCGGCGCTTTCGATCGCCGAAGGCGCTCGAGTCACTTTTCTTTGCTGGCCCAAAGAAAAGTAACCCAAAGAAACGGCCTGAAGAGCTTATGGCGCTACGCAGGTTACAAGCCTGAAAGCTTGAGGCACTGCGATGGAAGTCGGCACGCCCGCTTCCACCTGGTCGCGATACCGCGAGGCGCCGCGGCGCTGAGGGGTCAAAGCACAGCTTCGTGGGTTGGGAAACTAGCGTGTGGTCCTCAGCGCCGCGGCGCCGCGCGGTAACGCGA
>NZ_JBQCHP010000118.1:0-10916 GCF_051954575.1 Dyella sp.
GTAGGTTGGGTAGAGGCGCAGCC
Organism: Dyella sp.; assembly: GCF_051954575.1. Classification (GTDB taxonomy): domain Bacteria; phylum Pseudomonadota; class Gammaproteobacteria; order Xanthomonadales; family Rhodanobacteraceae; genus Dyella_B. The sequence goes on from NZ_JBQCHP010000118.1 coordinate 24, forward strand.
GAAACCCAACGTTGCCATTTCCATCATCACGTTGGGTTTCGGCTGCGCCTCTACCCAACCTACTGGGGTTACGCGATACCTAAGCCTTCGATACCTGCAATCTTCTGCTCATCGAACCCGGCCAGCGCGGCGAAACGACGTCCGCGTTCGGCGTAATCGTGGAACTGATCGAAGCTGGGCGCGCCCGGCGATAGCAGCACCGTGCCGCCTGCCGGCGTAATGATGCGCGCCATCTCGATCGCATCGGCCAGCTTGTCGACATCGCCCATCGGTACTTCCGACTTGGCGGCGCGCAAGGCGGCGGCGATGCGCGGACCGTTCGCCCCTTGCGTCACGATGCGCAAGGCCGTGCGTGATGTCGTCGCCTCGACGAAAGGCGCCCAATCCAGGCCGCGATCGTGACCGCCGACAATCACCGTGACTTCCCTGCCATGCAGGCTCTCCAATGCCGCGAGCGTAGCCTGTGGCGTGGTGCTGATCGAATCGTTGACCCACTGCAGGCCATCGCGCTCGCCCAGCGGCTGCAGGCGATGCGGCAGTGGATGGAACGAGGCCAAACCAGGCGCAGCACTGACGGCGTCGATACCCATCGCTTCCAGCGCGGCGAGTGCAGCGCAGGCGTTGAGTGCGTTGTGCGCGCCGGGCACGGCAATGCGCGCCAGCGGAAATATGTCCACATCGCCGCGTCGGATGGAGTCTTCCGCCACGTGCCAGCCTTCCGGTTGCCCGAACAACAGGCGTTGCGTGTGATGCGCGGTCTTCTCCAGCAGTGATGGCTGTTGCGCGTTCACCAGCAGGCGTTGCGATACGTCGACAAGCTTGAGCTTGTCGACCACGTAGCGTTCGCGCGAACCGTGCCAGTCCAGGTGTTCTTCGTAGAGGCTGGTGATGACCCCCAGTTCCAGCGGGCCAGCTTCTCCGGTCTGGAAACTGGACAGTTCGATCGCCCACAGGTCGGCGCTTTGATCGAGCAGTTCGAGCAAGGGCAGCCCGATGTTGCCGGCCAAGGCCGTGCGCACACCCGAGGTACGCGCAAGATGCGCGATCAGCGCCGTGGTGGTGCTCTTGCCCTTGGTGCCGGTGACGGCGATCACGCGCGCCTGCGGATTTTCGCCGAACCACAAGGCGGTGCCGGAGGTGAAGCGCGTGCCCTGCGCCTGCGCGGTGACGATGGCGGGCTTGTACGCGGAAATGCCCGGCGACTTGATGACGACGTCGTAGGCGCTCAGTGCGACGGCATCGGGTTCGTTCGGGTAGACGCGCAAGCTCGCATCAAATTCCTGCGCCTCATCGGCTTCCGCTTCGCTGCAATAAAGCGCCAGCGACAATTCCGGAAGACGTTTGCGCAAGGCGTGGATCGCGGCGCGTCCTTCGCGTCCGAATCCCCAGATGGCGACGCGCTGCCCGGCAAGCTCGGCGATGCGCATGTCAGCCAATCGCCTCGAGCGCCGCACGCAAGCGGGCCGGCACGCGATGTTCGCCTGCGGCGTGCAGCCATGGTTCCAATGCAAGCTGCGATACGTCGAGCTGCGGCAGGATTTCGCTGCGGAAGCGCGCCACCAGCGCATCCTCCTGCCATTCCGGGCGCTGGCTCAGCGCATACATCGCGGCACGCGCTTCAGCGCCTTCGCCTACGCATTCGAACGGTTTGTGATCGTGGTATTCGAGCAAGGCATCGAAACCGGCGGCCTGCGTGTCGTCATCCAGCAGGTTGCGGCCAAAAATCGCGAGCAGACGCGGCTTGGGCAGGAACGGCGCCAGCGCCAGGAACACGAAATGGCATTTCGGGCATTGCCCGCACCAACGGTCCGCCGGCTTCGGTCCAAGGATCTTGAAGTTGCGGTTGCAACTGGAAAACACGTCGAAGTAAGGCGTGAGCTTGGCGAACGCGCGCGTGATCGCCAGCTCCGAATACGGACGCAGCAGCGAGCAATAATGCAGGTCCGCGGCGACGTGCGTGTGCAGCCAATCGGCGAGTAGCTGCTCGAAGGCGTAGCCCTTGCTCCATTGGTGGTTCACTTGCTGGCCTTCGTATTCCAGCGTGGCCGCCGAAGCGGAACGCTCGTTGGCGAAGGCGACGCTGTCGAAACCGTACAGCACGGCGGCGACGGCGAGGATCGCCGAATTCACCGCTGTCACCGGAATATGGCCGTTCCAGGCGCCGATCCGATTCAACTCGAACAAGCCGGGCGCGAGTTCGCGCTGGATGTTGAGCATGGGCAAGCCGGTGCGTTCGGCGCAGGCGGCAATCAACGGCGAATTGCCCACCCACACCGCCGTGGCCTCGCCACCGGCCTGCTTGATCGCCTCGACGGCGACGAGCGAATCCTTGCCGCCGCCGATCGGCACCAGCGTGCGCCGGGGAAGATGCAGCGCCGGCGCTTCCACCTTGCCCGGCGGCTCGCCGGAGCGCGGGAAGGCAATGCGCCCGCGCAGATCCAGGCCATTGCGGTAGGCAAACTCGGCCAGCCCGTGCAGATAAAGCGCATCGAGCAGATCCGCCGTGGCGTCGTCGAGCGGACCATCAGCCACGTCGATCCTCGGCGGCACGCCCGCTTTGTAGTAGCTCACGCCGGCGATGTAATGCAGCAGCTTCAGCGCCGCATCGAAGGCGTGCTTGCGCTCGGGCGTTAACGCGGGCGGCGCGGGAAAACGCACCCGTTCGATCAACTCCTCGCCCTGGTCGAAGGCATACACCAGCTCGGCCACACCATCGGCATAGCTGCGGCGTACGAAGCGGAAGACCTGGGTCAGGCGCGGCTGGATCGGGTGGGTCACTCAACAAACTCCGGCTCTATATCACTTCCTTCGCGAGGGTGGCCCCTCCCCCCGGCCCTCTCCCCGGAGGGGAGAGGGGGTTGTGCGGCGAGTGCGCCATCCTGCCCCGCGCTTTACTCCCTCTCCCTCCGGGGAGAGGGTTGGGGTGAGGGGCCACGCTCGCCGCAGCCTCCAAAATCACCTCAAGCACCGCTTCCATATTTGTCAAAACGTCATCGTTCCAAAATCGCAGCACGCGAAAGCCTAGTTGGTTCAACCGTCGTGTGCGGTATTCATCTTCTTCCATCTGCTCCGCATGCTGCCCGCCGTCCAACTCCACAATCAGACCGGCATCAGAGCAAATGAAATCGACGATGTAACGATCGATTTCATGCTATCGGCGAAACTTCCATCCGGATAACCGCCGGCCTCGCAGGTGGTACCACAGCAACTGCTCCGCATCCGTCTTACCGCTGCGCAGCTCCCGCGCTTTGCGCACATTCATGCGCTTCATCCCTGAGTTTCCTTTCTACATCTGGCGAGGCTGGCCCCTCACCCCAACCCTCTCCCCGGAGGGGAGAGGGGGTTAAAAGCATCACTCAATGATGATCTCTTCCGCCTCATCCCGCAGATTGTACGGCGAGGACATGACCTTGCCGTATGCGCCGGCCTGGGCGATCAGCATCACGTCGCCTTCCTGCGCCTCGGGCAGGCGACGGTCGGAACCGATCACGTCGCCGCTTTCGCAGATCGGGCCGACCACCTGGTAGAGCGCGGTGGCCGCCTCGTCCAGGCGGGTGAGGTTGACGATTTCATGCCAGGCGTCGTACAGCGCGGGGCGGATCAGGCTGTTCATGCCGGTGTCCACGCCCAGATAACGCCATGAACCCTTGCCCTTCTGCTGCGTCACGCGGGCGATCAGCACGCCGGCGTCGGCGACTAGGTAGCGGCCCGGTTCCATCCACAATTTGTAGTGCGGATACGCCGCCTTGACCTTGCGCAGCGTTTCTTCCAGCGCCGCAATGTCGAGTCGTGCCTCGCCCGGATGCGAAGGCACGCCGAGGCCGCCGCCGATATCCAGGAAAGCCACGCTGCCGATGCGCTCGGCGATCGTCGCGAGCTGGCTGTACACCTCGCTCCAATGCTTGACGTCCAGAATGCCCGAGCCCAGGTGTGCATGCAGGCCGCGCACGGTGACGCCATGCGTATCGGCCAGGCGCAGGAACGCATCAAGCTGATCCACCGGCAAGCCGAACTTGCTACCGCTGCCGCCGGTGCGCACTTTTTCGTGATGGCCCAGACCACGGCCCAGATCCAGGCGCAAGACGATTTCGCGGCCACGGAACACGTCGCCCCAATGCTCCAGCGGATAGAGCGAATCGAGCGACACGGTGGCGCGCGTGGTGAAGGCCCATGCGTAGTCCTCGCGTGGCGCGAAGTTGGGCGTGAACAGCAATGGCGAGGATTCGGGCACCGCGGCCATCACCGCTTTCAGCTCGCCCGGCGATACGCATTCGAAGCCGAAGCCTTCTTCGACCAGCGCACGCAGGATGGCCGGATGCGTATTGGCTTTCACCGCGTAATGCAGGCGATCCACCGCACCGAGCTTCTTCAGCTCGCGCGCCTGCTTGCGCACGGTCGGCAAGTGATAGACATAGCGCGGCGTCGCCTCGGCACCGAGGGCAAGCAAGCGTGCACGCTCCTGCGTACGCCACCATGCATCGCTCGCCGCGACTGTTTCGCCGCTGCCGTACAGGCTTTGCCAGCTCGGTCCGAACAGGGCGCTGTCATCCGTGCGCAAGGCGCCGGCCGCGATCAGCATTTCATGCAGGCGCGGCACCAGATCGTCGACCACGCTCTCGTCCACCACGAAGGTGAGGTTGAGGTTGTTGGACGACTGCGAGATCAAGTGCACGCGCAACTGGCCGAATTCCGCCAGCACGCTGGACAAGGTATGCAGCATCGAACGCATGCCGCGACCAACCATGGTGATGGCTGCACAGGGCGCAATCACCTTCACGCGGCAGACCTTGGCCAGGTCGCTGGCGAGCGCGGCGATGGCGTCGGAATCGAGCAGGTTCTCGGTGGGATCGAGCGAAACGGTAACGTTGGTTTCCGCCGAACTGATCAGGTCCACCGATAAACCGTGCTGTTTGAACTGCGCGAACACATCGGCGAGGAAGCCGACCTGCTGCCACATGCCCACCGATTCCATCGATATCAGCGTGATGCCTTTGCGCGCGCTGATCGCTTTTACGCTGGGCGCGTGCTCGCGCACTTCCGGGCCGATCACGGTGCCTTCCAGTTCGGGGCGGTTGGTGTCCTTGATCAGCATCGGCACCCGCGGTTCGCGCAACGGCGACAGGCAGCGCGGATGCAACACTTTTGCGCCGGTGGAGGCGATTTCCTGCGCTTCTTCGTAATCGAGTTTCTGCAACAGGCGCGCGCCCGGCACCTGGCGCGGGTTGGCGGTGAACATGCCGGCCACGTCGGTCCAGATTTCCACGCGCTGCGCTTTCAGCAACGCGCCGAAGTACGACGCCGACGTATCCGAACCGCCACGGCCCAGCAGCACGGTGCGCCCCTGCGCTTCGCGCGCGATGAAACCTTGCGTGATGAATACCTCGCCGAGCTGCGCCAGGCGTGCGTTCAAGGCCGGATCGGGTTTGGCTTCGACCATCGCCGACAGCAGCTTGGTGCGCTCGTTCTGGTTCGGGAGCGCCACCGCGGCGAGGCAATCGCGCGCATCCAGCCACTGCGTGGGCAGGCCCGTGTGGGAAAGAAATGCGGCGCCCAGTGCGCTGGACATCAGCTCGCCATGGCCCTGCACCAGCGCCGACCACGCCAGCTCGCCCATCGCCGCCGGGCCTTCCTCAGCCAGCTTCGACAGCTCACGCAGACGCGCGGCCAAGGTATCGGGCACGGACAGTTGCATGTGATCGAGCAGGTCGTAGTGACGTTGCGCGATCGCTTTGTACGCCTCGATACGTTTGCCTTTGTCTTCCTGGGCGCACAATTGTTTGAGTGCGTCGGTGATGCCGGTCAGCGCGGACACGACCACCAGCACGCGTGCGCCTTCGGCGCGACGGCTGGCCATCAGTTCGCGGATGTTCTGCCAGCGCGGCAGGGTGGCGACACTGGTGCCGCCAAACTTCATCACGATCCAGGGTGCGCCGGCGGAAAGCGGCGCGGGGGCGTTCGAGGTCACGGTTTCTCTGTCTAGGGTTGCGGGAAAGTCAATCTTCCCAGTGTTGCAACGCGTCAGCCGGATTGCAACGGAAAATTCGGCATAGAGGTGACGTTTGGATGGCTAAATGCTTGCGGTGCTTTTTCTCCCTCTCCCCTCCGGGGGGGAGGGCCAGGGTGAGGGGCCGGGGCTTGCGACGATTTCAAAAGAAACCATGCGCTGATTTCCTTTTTCCGCCAGCCTTGCCCCCTTACCTCAACCCTCTCCCCGGAGGGAGAGGAGGCGAACGCGGCGCGCGTAGCGCGCTGCGTCATTCGATTGAAACGGGGATCTTGCCGATCTTCGCCTGCCATTCCCGCGGCCCGGTCTTGTGCACCGAAGTGCCGGCCGAATCCACCGCCACGGTCACCGGCATGTCCTTGACTTCGAACTCGTAGATCGCCTCCATGCCCAAATCCTCGAAGGCCACCACGCGACTGGCCTTGATCGCCTTGGACACCAGGTAGGCGGCGCCGCCCACGGCCATCAGGTACACCGACTGGTGTTTCTTGATGGCTTCGATGGCCGCCGGGCCGCGCTCGGCCTTGCCCACCATGCCCAGCAGGCCGGTCTGCGCCAGTACCTGTTCGGTGAACTTGTCCATGCGGGTGGCGGTGGTGGGGCCGGCGGGGCCGACCACCTCGTCGCGCACCGGATCGACCGGGCCGACGTAATAGATGAAGCGGCCGCTGAAATCGACCGGCAGCGGCTCGCCCTTGTTCAGCATGTCGACCATGCGCTTGTGGGCGGCGTCACGGCCGGTGAGCAGTTTGCCGTTGAGCAGCAGCACTTCGCCGGGTTTCCAGCTGGCCACTTCCTCGCGGGTGACTGTATCGAGGTTCACCCGCCGGCCCTTCGAGGCGTCGTAAGTGAGCTTGGGCCAGTCTTCCAGCGAGGGCGGATCGAGCATCACCGGGCCGGACCCGTCCAGGGTGAAGTGCGCGTGGCGGGTGGCGGCGCAGTTGGGAATCATCGCCACCGGCAGGTTGGCGGCATGGGTGGGGTAATCCTTGACCTTGATGTCGAGCACCGTGGTGAGGCCGCCCAGGCCCTGCGCGCCGATGCCCAGCGCGTTCACCTTCTCGTACAGTTCCAGGCGCAGCTCTTCGGCGCGGTTGGACGGGCCGCGGGCGATCAGTTCCTGGATGTCGATCGGCTCCATCAGGGCTTCCTTCGCCAGCAGCATCGCCTTCTCCGCCGTGCCGCCGATGCCGATACCCAGCATGCCCGGCGGGCACCAGCCGGCGCCCATGGTCGGCACGGTCTTGAGCACCCAGTCGACGATGGAATCGGAAGGGTTGAGCATCACGAACTTGGATTTGGCCTCCGAACCGCCGCCCTTCGCCGCCACGATCACGTCGACCGTATCGCCCGGCACGATCGAGACATTGATCACCGCCGGCGTGTTGTCGCGGGTATTGCTGCGCTTGCCGGCCGGATCGGCCAGCACGCTGGCGCGCAGCTTGTTGTCGGGATGGTTGTAGGCGCGGCGCACGCCCTCGTTGACCATATCCTCCAGGCTCATCGTGGCGTCCCAGCGCACGTTCATGCCCACCTTCAGGAACACGGTCACGATACCGGTGTCCTGGCACAGCGGGCGATGCCCTTCCGCCGCCATGCGCGAGTTGATCAGGATCTGCGCCATCGCATCCTTGGCCGCCGGCGATTCCTCGCGCTCGTAGGCCTTGGCCAGGTTGGTGATGTAGTCGACCGGGTGGTAGTAGCTGATGTACTGCAGGGCGTCGGCGATGGACTGGATCAGATCGTCTTGCTTGATGGTGGTCATGGGCGGCGGCTTCTAGCGGGGAGAGAATGCCCGGCGAAGCGAGCGTCCGCCGGGCACAACCGGCCTATTGTGCCCCAATCCGTCCCTGGGAATAAAAAAGCGGCCGCGCAGGGCGGCCGCAAAAGGAGTGGAGAACTCCTTGAATCAGAACCGGTATTCGGCCTGCAACGAGTACATGCCGATGCGGTTGCTGCTGGTATCGCTCACCGGCGCGCGGTAGGTGTCGTAGGCGAGACCGAGGCTGAAGTTCTTGTTGAAGTTGTAGCCGCCGCCAACACCGAAATATTCGCCGGTGCGGACGATGCGATCGCGACCCGATTCGTTGAAGTTGTCGCTCATGTAACGAAATTCGTAAAGGCTACGTGCGCGGAACCAACCTGCACGAGCACCGACGTACCAGTTCTCGGTGATGTTGTAATTGAGGTTGCCGCCCAGCAACCAGCCACGGGTTTGCACCTGATCGCGTTCGGTGCCGCCACCGTCGTAATTGACGCGCGCCGTCGCATTGCCAAGGAAGCCATAGCCTGCTTCAACGCCATAGTCCACCACGCTGTTCCAACGATAGCCCACGCGCAGCGCTCCAGCCTTGCCGGTCTTGCTGAAGCTGTTATCCAGGCCCGAGTACGGATTGCTGACGCTGTAGTGCGAAGCACCCGCATTGGCATTGACGAAGAAATTGCCACCATCGGCGAAAGCAACGGAAGAAACCGTGCCAAGCGCCAGGGCGACGGCGATGATTGCGAACTTGCGCATGAGTGAACTCCTGATCGATTGAGAGAGATTCCACCGCAGCGAACCGCACAGAGGGGGAAGCGGTTGCGAGCGTAAAAATTTTGCAAAAGGTAACGAATTGCTTCGCCGCTGCCTAAAGAAAATTCTTCAACGAAGGTAGGGATTCACTTACGCAATCCGTCTTGCACGCAACGCACATGCGTTGCACACAACTCCTCGTGAAGACGGACTACACATGCAAGCGCGATGTTTTCGTTGGATCGAGAAAAGCGCTCAGATTTCGCTGTCACATGAACTTCCTTCACGCCTACATGCAACTCAGGCACTTCCAGGTTTTGCTGTAGCGCTATAGGCTCGTCGATAGCGGCTCGATGCCGATCGTCAGGGGAGACGGGCGACGTCGCTGGGAACGAATTTCTACGCCACATGCACCCACGGCGTTCACGTGGATGCGACAAAGGTGCGTGCCTTGGCCTTTGCTACGCGGACACGGCATGTCGTTGTGCTTATTCGGGAGAGCACCATGTTTGCAAAGCTGCATCGCAAGTCGCTTTCGTTGTCCCTTGCCCTCGTGTTGGCCGGCGTCAGTGCCGGCGCATTGGCCGCCGACGTCAAACCTGCCGTGGATGCAGGTGCCGCGCCATCCAATCAGACCGTGCACGTCACGCTGTTTTTGAAACTTCACAATAAAGCCGCGCTGGAGGATTACATCCGCCAGACCGTCACGCCGGGCAGCGCGCACTATCAACAATTTCTCACCACCAGCCAGTTCGCGCAGCAATACGGCGCTACCGATGCCGAGATCGCGCGCGTGCAGTCGTATCTGCGCAGCCAGGGCCTGAGCAGCGAAGTGCTGCCGAGCCATCTCGCCATTCGCACCAGCGGCACGCTGGGGCAGTTCGGCCAGTTGTTCCAGACGTCCATCCATACCTACGTATCGCGCACGAACGGCCGCAGCTTCCACAAGCCCGCGAGCGCGCCGCAGTTGCCCGCGGGCATTGCCGACGTGGTGGATGTCGCGACCGGCTTGAGCAATGAAAAGGCGTATCGTCCGCATCACGTCTCCACGCCCGCGTTCGCCGCGCTCGGCACGCAGAACGCGAAGGCCAACGCGCTGGCCGTCAAGGGTGGCGGTTCGAACGGCAATCCGACCGCCTCGGGCGTGCCCGGCCAGTACACCGTGGGCGACGTCGCCAACTTCTACAACATCAATCCGCTTTACAAGCGTGGCGTGGTCGGCAAGGGCTCGACCGTGTGCATCGTGACGCTGTCGAACTTCTATCCCAGCGACGCGACCACTTATTGGTCCGATATTGGCCTTGCCACCAAACCCAATCGTATTTCGCTGGTGCCGGTGGATGGCGGTGGCGCCATCGATGGCGGCAGCGGCGAAACGTCGATCGACGTGGAGCAATCGGGCGGCATCGCTCCGTATGCGGACATCGTGGTGTATCACGCCCCCAACACCACCAACGCGTACGTCGACGCGTTCGCGCAAGCGGTGACCGACAACACCTGCGACAGCATCTCCACCAGTTGGGGCTTGCCGGAAATCTTCAATTTCGCCGCATTGAACGTCACCGGCGCCAGTAACACCGACACCACCGACGTGGGCGACCTGCGCGCGTTCCACAAGATCTTCCTGGAAGCGGCCGTGCAGGGGCAGTCGCTATTCGCCGCCTCGGGCGACTCGGGCGCCTACGACACAGTGCGCGACCTGGGCAACGGCACCGGCGTGGGCGAATACACTGCGCCGCTCACGGTCGATTCGCCGGCCTCCGATCCGTTCATCACCGCCGCCGGCGGCACCACCACGCCGTACAGCTACGCATTCGGCACCGGTCCGACCGAATCGGTCACACAGGAAAGCGTGTGGGGCTGGGATTACCTGCAGACCTATTTCAACAAGTACGTACGCCCGATCAACCTGTTCTCCGTGGGTGGCGGTGGCGGCGTGAGCGTCTACTGGCGCAAACCGTTCTATCAGGCCTTTACCTTCGGCGTTCGCCGCAGCGAACCGGACCAATCGCTGGTCTATAACGATCCCAGCGCCGGTCCGACCACGCTACTGAAATTGCCCAGCCATTTTGCGGGACGCAACGTGCCGGATATTTCCTTGAACGCCGATCCGGAAACGGGCTATGTGTTCGTGTCGACGAACGACGGTGGCTTGCTCAGCGGCGAAGGCGGCACCAGCTTCGTGGCCCCGCAGCTCAACGGCATCACCGCGTTGCTGCGGCAGAGCACGGGACATCGCATCGGCTTGTGGAATCCGCAGGTGTATGCGATCCAGAACATCTTCGGCTACGGCTGGTTCACGCCGTTCAAGGCGATTCGCACCGGCGACAACTGGTTCTACAACGGTGCGCCGCACTACAACCCAGGTGCAGGC
>NZ_JBQCHP010000119.1:0-57013 GCF_051954575.1 Dyella sp.
TCTTGCCAAGCCGCGCGGCGCAGCCTGCGGGCCTTCCAGGCATCACCCATCCCTTTAAATTCAATAGTTGGGCCAGCCCTGTCTGTCCGCATGCCGCAGGTACCCGTCTCGACGATGCGCCAGTCTGCCTTCGCCGACGGCCCTGTGGCCTGCGAACAGACCGGGCTGGTGACGACGGCGATACTTATTCAGTGTTGCCTTAAGTCGCTGGCCCCGGCATTCGCCGGGGCGAGGAGCGCTTATCAAGGCTCGCCAACGCGCACCACCACCTTGCCGAAATGCTTGCTTTCCAGCAAATCGATCAGCGCTTGCGGTGCCTGCTCGAGCCCCTCGACGAACGCTTCGCGCAGTTTCACCTTGCCGCTTGCCACCCACGCTTTCATGTCGCGCAGAAAAGGTTCTAAACCGGTATCGAAGTGATCGAGGATGATGAAGCCTTCCACATGCAGACGGCGAATGAGGATCTGGCTCATCAGCAGGGGTAGACGATTCGGGCCGGGGGGCAGCTCCGTGTCGTTGTAATGGGCGATCAAGCCGCATACTGGTATGCGTGCGCCGTTGTTGAGCTGTGGAAGTACCGCATCGAATACGGCGCCGCCTACGTTTTCGAAATAGACGTCGATGCCGTTCGGCGTTGACGCGGCCAACTGCTCGGCGAAATCCGACGCGTGATGATCGACGCAGGCATCGAAGCCCAACGCTTCCACTGCGTAACGGCATTTTTCGCGGCCACCGGCAATGCCAATGGCGCGTGCGCCCTTCAGCTTGGCGATCTGGCCGACCACCGAGCCGACCGCACCGGTTGCCGAAGCGACGACGACGGTTTCGCCGGGCTTTGGCTGCCCGATGTTCAACAAGCCATGATAAGCGGTGAAGCCCGGCATGCCGAGCACACTCAGCGTAAGCGAGGGATGCGCGATACCGCTGTCGATCCGGGTGAGGTCTTTTCCGTCGGAGAGTTCGTGCGTTTGCCAGCCGCTGAAACCGGTGACCAGGTCCCCCGCCTTGAATCCAGGATGCCGCGAGGCTTCCACCCGGCTTACCGTGCCGCCGACCATGACATCGCCAAGATTCAGCGGCGGCGCGTAAGAGGGCGCATCGCTCATCCGGCCGCGCATGTAGGGATCCAGCGAAAGATAGATGGTTCGTAGCAACACTTGCCCTTCAGACGGTTGCGGCACCGCTTGTTGTTCTAGCCGGAAATCGCTGAGCTTCGGTGCACCGTGCGGGCGTGCATTCAAAACGATGCGCTGGTGGATGGGTTGCGTCATGGGCGTTCCTTCGGTAAGCGGACCAGTGGGAGGTGGATCAGTCGTCGATCGAGCTGCGCAAACATCATGGGTGCGATGAATAGATTTTCCACCCGATCCGGAAATAGCGCGAGATTGCTGCACCAAACCCTACGCTGGGTTCTCTATTCATGGCTATGTGCTGAAGGCGGGCATGACCAATGGCGGATGCTTCCAGGCGATCTGCATGACACCGTCACCCGCGCCTGATCGCGCCGGACACTTTATGAAACGCGCCATTGCAGCCGTTCTGCTTGCCGCCAGCCAACTCACCATCGCTGCACAGCGCCCTCCGTTGGCCGATTCGTTCGAGCTGCAGGTAACTTGGGCACCGGCGCCCATCACGATTGCCGGCACGGCGCAGCTCGTCTATGAACTGCATGTGTCGAGCTTCGCCGCTGGGCCGTTGGAACTGGAACGCATCGATGTCATCGATGAAAGCGGCCATCGACATGTCGCCAGCTTGGCCGGCGATGATTTGAAGCAAGCCATCGGCAGGCCGGACCTGCCCGCCAAGGGTGGCGATCCGGCTCGCATCCTTCCGGGTGTACGTGCAATCGTGTATCTATCGATACCCGCCGCAGGCCTGGCTGGCCATCGCCTCCAGCACGTGCTCGCGTATCGCTCCGTCAACGGCGAAAGCGCCATCGTGCAAGGCGGCGAATTCACCGCAGGATCGGCCAAGCCGATCGTGCTTGGGCCGCCGTTGCGCGGTGGTCCGTGGGCCGCCATCTACAGTGCGGCATGGGCGCGTGGACATCGTCGCGTGCTCTATGCCGTCAACGGCAAGGTGCATATCCCGGGGCGGTTCGCCATCGATTGGATCAAGCTCGACAACGCGGGCAAACACGCTCGCGGCGATGGCAGCCGCCCTGCGGATTGGTATGGCTATGGCGAGCAGGTGCTCGCGGTGGCAGACGCTACCGTGGCGGATGCGAAAGACGATATGGACGAGCCCAAGCGGGTCACCGAAAGCAACAAGGTGGCCTTGGAAAAAGCCAGCGGAAACTACGTGGCGCTGGATCTTGGCCAAGGGCGATATGCGTTCTACGAACACCTTGAGCCTGGAAGCATTCGCGTGAAAGCCGGCGAAAAGGTCAAGCGCGGTCAGGTGATCGGTTTACTGGGATACACCGGCAACACGACCGGCCCACATCTGCATTTGCATGTCAGCGACGGCAATACGCCGCTGGATGCGGAGGGCCTGCCTTATGCCTTCCACCATTATGAAATGCTGGGCACGTTTGCATCGCCGCAAGCGTTCGAGGATGGCCAGCCGTGGCTTGCACCTGCTGGCGGCAGCAAGCAGCGAGCGGATGAACTTCCCGCGCCCTTCTCGGTAGTGACGTTTCCCACCAACTGAGCTGTAGTGCATCATCAACAGCCGGTCATGTCGATTTGCCGGATGCTCGTTCGTTGTATAGACGGAAAGAACGCCGGCATACGGAAACCGGTAGGCATATGCAGGATGCGCGCCTGGGCCAATCGCCTGGGCTGGTAGAAACCCATCAACCTAGACGGAAATTTGCGATGAACACCACTACCCACACAGTTTTCCGGCGGTTCGCGGCTGGCGCGGTCGTTGTTCTGCTTGGCGCGTACGGCACGTTGTCCCGCGCGGCCGATGCGTCCGCGCCGCCGACCATGCCTGCCCCGCCCGCCGGCATGTATCAGATCGAGAAATCCCATGCGAGCCTGCAACTTCGCGTCAATCACATGGGCTTCTCCACGTACACCACGCGGTTTAGTCGCTTCGATGCCAACTTGACGTTCGATCCAAGCAATATTCCGGCATCCAAGCTGGTGGCCACTGTGGACGCGGCATCGCTGCAAATGGATGAGGCGCCTAAGATGTGCGTGGATATCGTGCAAGGCGACAAGTTTCTCGATACGAAAAAATATCCCAAGATCGTGTTTCGCTCAGAAAAGATTCGCATGACCGGCGCCAAGTCGTTCGATATCGTAGGCACGCTGGAGCTGCATGGCGTGACGCGCCCGTTGGTACTGAACGCGACCTACAATGGCGGCTATCCGGGCATGGCCGATATGGACCCGCACGCTCGTATCGGCTTCTCTGCACATGGCAGTTTCAAGCGATCGGACTTCGGCATGGGCTACGCTGTGCCTGCGCCGGGCACCACGATGGGCGTCGGCGATACGATCGATTTCTCCATCGAGGCCGAATTCTCCGGTCCGCCGTTGGCGACTGCGGCGAGCAAGGCGCACTGACAGCCGACATGCCTTATCACGTCCTGTTTCTCTGCACCGGCAACTCCGCCCGTAGCGTAATGGCGGAGAGCCTGCTCAACGTACTCGGTGCTGGCCGGTTCACGGCGTTCAGTGCGGGCAGTCATCCGAGCGGGCGGGTTCAGCCGATGGCCGAAGCGCTTGCGCGCGAGTTTGGCTATCGCGCTCCGCTACGCAGCAAAAGCTGGGATGAATTCGCGCAGCCGGATTCGCCGCCGATTGATGTGGTGATCACGGTGTGCGACAACGCGGCCGGCGAAGTGTGCCCCATCTGGCCCGGCCATCCGGTTACTGCGCATTGGGGCGTGCCGGACCCGGTGGCGGTGGAAGGTACGGAAGAGGCGCGTCGACAGGCGTTCGAGGCTGCGTGGTTGATGCTCAAGCGACGGGTGGACCGGTTGTTGGCGTTGCCGTGGGGTGAGCTTGATCGTGATGGTCTTGAGCGACAGTTGCGGGCGATTGGTGAAATGGATTCGCGTGACGGCTAGTGCGCGCATGTGCCTGATTAGCGTCGAACCTCAGCTGTGCGAATGACGGCTCCCTCCCCTGCGCGCAGAGCCTGCCCCGGACTTGATCCGGGGGGGAGGGCTGGGGTGGGGTTGTTCGAGCTTGCCGCATGGTTGGAATGCATCGCGAGGCTGCTTCGCCCCACCCTAACCCTCTCCTACTACACGTAGGGGAGGGGACATTCCCCCAAATTGAGATTCCGACGCTAATTAGGTCGGAAGAAAAGGGATTCACTCAGGCAACTATCGTGCAAGCGCGGCTGCTTTTTCGAGTGCAGGAATCACGGCTCGAAGGGGACAACGCCCAGCGCCGTCATCAGCACAACCAGCCAGATGCAGCGTCACGAAGGCAGGAGCCGCCCGCTGCCCATCCAACGCACGCAGTTGCGCCAAACTCTGCGCCTGGTAAATCATCCGTACATACTGCTTCCCATCCACCCGACTCCGCCATAACTCGATACCAAGCGCACCACCGATAGGCGGATCATTCTCGGCATAGCCCGGCATCTGGAAATGCAAGCCGAGCACGGAGGCGAGCGCGACAATATTGTTGTCGCTGCCAACCAATACGCTCAATGTCGGCGCATGTTCGTCCTGCAACAGATGGATGATGCGTCGGCTCATGAGGGAGGCGACGCGTTGCGCCATGTAGTCGGGACGCGCGTAAATGTCGAACAGCAGCGCATGCAATTGCGAAAGCTGCTGCAACTGCATCGCGGAAACGCGGCCCCAGCCGACGTCGCGCATGGAACGGCCTTCGGCATACGCCATCAGGATCGCTTCGGCCGTGCCGGAGGTGGTGGCGATGGGGCCGGTCAGCTGCATGTGTTTGGTATCGGGTGAGACGGTGAGCTCGCCGTGCCAATGGTCGGGGTGACACCAATCAGGATCGTGCTGCGTGCCGCAACCCATTACGCTGGCAAACGCCGAGAGCGCATCGATATGTGCGTCGGTCAACTTATCCGGGCCGCCAGTGCTGCGCGTGATGGAGGCCACCGAATCAGTCGCATTCCACGCGGTTGCTCCCGCTTCGATCGGATGAAACAGCGGATCTTCGCTGCCTTGAGGCAAATGGCCGACGTCGATGCGACAGCCGGGTGCGAAACCTTCGGACAAGGCTTTCGCGCTGGCGATGGTGCGCTGATCGGTATTGGCCCAGAACCATATCTGTGAGGCATCGGGGCATCCCTTTGCCGAAAACAAACCCGCCGCGGCAAGGCGTTGCCGATCGTGGCGGCCCATCAGGCGAGCACCGGTGGCGCCGTGCGGTGTCAATTCGCTAGGCGGCTGCGCCCATGTCGGCCATGGTTTACCGCTGACTTCATTGAGCTGGATCTCTCCTGGCAAGGGCGTGCGTACGCCATGGCGGTAGAGCAATACGACGCGCTCCAACTGCAAGCGGTCGCTTGCATACACATGCGCCGTGGCGAGCGTGGCAAGAAAAAGCCAGCCGAACGATACGAATCGCATGGCTCAGGGTGAAAGATCGGCGGCGGTGCAATGCGCTTGCGTAAACAACGGATTGCAACGCGCGTGCAAGTGATCGGGAAAGCTCACCGCGTAACCTGATGCCGCCGGTTCGCCGTCCGGAAAATCCGTACTGAGGATCTGCGCGCCGCTCGCCAGCATGGCGTCGCGGCGCGTGGTGTCGTTATGTGCCGGTTCCTTCAGATCCGCATCGGTGCGGGTGCGCACCAGATAACCTTGCTTGACCAATTTTCCGATGGTGGCCGCATCACCATCGTTGAGCTCGGTAAAGGCTGCATCCTCCGTGCCCGGCGCTGCGTTGGTGAACAGCACGCGGCCACGCAACGAGGGATGCCCTTGCAGATAGATCGGTCCGGCCCAGCGTTGATCGAGCAGGAAGATCACCTTGCCGCGCGCGCTTTCCAGCGTGGGCCAGCCTTGTTTGCGAATGGCCTGGTTGAGCGTGGCGAAACCGCCGCGCACGTCGTCCGGGTTGATGTATTCGTTGCGCGCGAACACCGAGTGGATCTCCGCATCCAGCGCGTCGAACGCCTTGCTGTCGAAGGGCGCCGCTGGCACGGTGGAGTAGGGCGCTGGTGCATCGGCGCGTTTGGTTTCCACCAGAATGAAGATTGGTAAATGCCGGGGATGTGCTTTCGACCACGCGTGGATTTCGGCAAGGCAGGCGGTGAACGGCTGGCAGTTGCTGCGCTGGTCCAGGTCTTGGATGTGCATGACCTTGAAGCCGGGCCGCTGCATCACCCTCGGATCGGCAAACGGCGGATCTGCCTGCAGCCCGGCCTTGCGCACTTGTTCGACAATGGCCGGATGCGCGTAGCGACCGCCTTCGGGATCGCTGTAGATATCCAGCTCAAGCTGGCGCACGCCGTCGTCAAGCTGGCGGCTTAGCGCGGGATGCGCGTAGTCGATCTCGGCGAATGTGGCCGGATCGGTGCGTTTCCACAGCGCCGCTTCGCTGGGACCGAGGCCGGCGTGATAGCTGTGGCTGCCGATGTATTGAAGTTGATTCAGGAGCAGGGAAGATGGTTGCGCGACGGCGTGTGTGGCGGCCAGGGTGAGTGCCGCCGCAATCAGGCGGATGCCGATAGAGGCAGGATGCAGGAGCGATCGGTTTTCGATGTCCATCGTCTTTCCTGGATAAGCGTTGGGTTTCAGGCGCGGATATACATGGCACATCGTGAAGC
Organism: Dyella sp.; assembly: GCF_051954575.1. Classification (GTDB taxonomy): domain Bacteria; phylum Pseudomonadota; class Gammaproteobacteria; order Xanthomonadales; family Rhodanobacteraceae; genus Dyella_B. The sequence continues at coordinate 6,715 of NZ_JBQCHP010000119.1, forward strand.
TTCGCATAGCCTCACCGTCATTCCGGCGTTCACCGGAACGACGGTAAGGCCAGGTGGCGATTACCGCGCATTCAATCGATCTATATAAGCTATTTTTCGTCATTCTCTCTTGCGGCAATATGACACGACGATGAAACGGCTGCATCGTCATTTAGACGTCCAAATAAAAGCGTGACAAGACCCGAAACAGGTCACGAAGTTCATTCCACGCACAACGATTCATCTCACTGCCATCGAAATTACATACGCGCTCTCTAGCTTCGTCGCCTTTCGCCTGCCTCTTGCAGGCGTGTGGTTCGATCACTACCGGAGCGTCTTTGACATGTACAAAATAAAGCAACGTTTGCTGGCCCATTCGATTCTGGCTGTCATGAGTGGTTGCGTCGTGGCCTCTGCGGCGCATGCCGGTGACGTGACGGGGGTGCTTGCCGATCCGCCCTCCGGCCAGCCGCTGGCCGGTGCCGTCGTGTCGGTGGCTGGCAACGCGCAGACTGCCATCACGGATGCGTCCGGCCATTTCATGCTGGCGAATCTGCCCGCAGGCCATTACACGCTTACGGCCACTCATGCCGCTTCCCGTACGCTTTCCGCCACGGTGGACGTGCCGGCGCAAGGCACGGTAAGCGCGATGTTCAATAACGTGGCGTCGTTGACGAAGATCACCGTGGCGGCCAACCGCTACGACGCCAGCCAGATCCAGATGGACGCCACCAACACGGTCAACGTGCTGTCGGCAGATGACCTCAAATACACCGCCGTACACAACGTCGCCGAAGCGCTGGGCCTGCTGCCCGGCGTGAACGTGTTCAACACCGGGCAATCGTATTTCGGCGGCATCGATGGCGCCTCGCGTGGCGAGGGCATGTTCACCTCGGTACGCGGCCTGAACGCGGAATACAATGTCAACCTGATCAACGGCGTGAATGTGGCCCAAGGCATGGCCTATAGCCGCGGCGTGCAGCTCAGCCTGTTGCCGCCTTCGGGTTTGCAGACCATCGTGCTCAACAAGACTTCCACCGCCGACATGGATGGCGATGCGATTGGCGGCACCATCGATTTCCGCACGCCGACGGCGTTCGATTTCAGCGCACCCACCAGCGGCAGCATTACCGCCAGCGGTCGCGTGGAGAGCAGGGCGCGCGACTACGGCGATAACGGCCTGGGCGGTGGCCTGGCCGGCGAGTTCCAGACCAAGTTCGGCGCGGCGCATCAGTTCGGCATCTATACCAGCGCTTTCTACGATAGCCGCAACTACGTCAACAGCGAGTCTGCCGGCGCGACTGCGGCGCTGGGCGATCGCGCATGGCGATTCGCGCGCACCACGGCGACGGGCGACAGCGCGCCGGGCGTCGACCTGGAACGGAACCTGGAAAGCACGGGCATGTACCTGGGCACGTCCTCGGGCGACACGCACCGCTACGGCGGCAACGTGTCGTTCGATTGGAAGGTGGACGACACGCTCACCACCTATGCGCGCATGACTTATGCGTATGCCAAGACGGCGCAGAATACCACCTACCTGCAGCTCATTCCCGCCAACGTGAGCTACAGCCAGATCGGCAGCACCGGCATCTATCAGCCGGTGATCGGGCGCATCGCCACGCGCTTCTGGTATGAAACCAATCCGGAGAAGGCGGACTTGGGCACCATCCAGTTCGGCGCGGACAAGAGCGTGGGCGGCTGGACTTTCTCGCCGAATCTGTTCTTCAGCTGGGGCCACAACGATCGTCCGGATCACGTGGAAATCTCGGCCCGCAACGATGAATACTCCTCCGTCAATTTCCCCTACGGCGCCAGCACGGTAATGAGTTACGGCGCCAACGGCCTGGCGTATCCGATGCTGACGCCGGCGATGACGGCGCAGCTCAACAGCGTATCCACCCTGTATGCGCGCCGCGCGGGCGAGCTGACCGAATCCTATAGCGGTCAGGAGAAGGGCGGCGCGAAATTCGATGCCCGCTACGATTTCAACGATGGCGCGCTTACGTCGCTGCAGATGGGCGTGAAATATGTCGACAGCCATCGCGAATTCACCAATCGCGACTGGACCACGCCTAAGTTCACCGACGGCAGCAGCTTCGGTTCGCTGGGTCTGATCGATGGGTATTACAGCTCGGTTTTCCCGGGCGTCTACAACTACGACGCGCCGACCATCGACCAGGCTGCATTGAAGCGCCTGATCGCCGCACACGTGGTGCCGGGGGATCTGGACACCTGCAGCGATCTGTACATCAACAATTGGAACTGCAACACCCAGCGCGCCAACGAAGCGGTGGCGTCGGCCTATGCCATGGCCACGCTGAAATGGGGCAACCTGGAAGTGATCCCCGGTCTGCGCTTGGAGCATACCGATATCCGCAACACCTTTTGGGTGATACCGCAGGATGCGTCGGGCAATGAAATTCCCGGTTACTTCGCCAAGAACTACACGCATTACAACGAACCGCTGCCCAGCGTGTTCGTGAACTATCGCCCGAGCGAGAACGCGGTTTACCGCGGCGCGATCTGGACCAGCTATACTCGCCCGGCGTTCGTGCAGTTGGGTGGCGGCTCGCAGGTCAGCGTGTCGGCCGATGGCCTGACCACCATCACCGAGGGCAACCCGAACCTGAAGCCGATCGAGTCGCTCAACATCGACCTTTCCGGCGAGTGGAGCAACCAGCACGGCGGTCATGCGATGCTGGCAGGCTTCTACAAGAAGCTGTCCAACTATATCTATGAAGCCGGCAGCAATCCGGTCAACGCCGCCACGGTCGATGCCGGATCGATCCAGTACATCAGGCCGACCAATGGCGGCAACGGCAAGGTGTACGGCATCGAGGCCGCCGTGCGCCAGAAATTCCAGGATCTGCCGGCGCCGCTGGATGGTTTCGGCATGGGCTTGAACGTCACCGGCCAGCGCACGTCGGTGGATCTTGGCATGGACGGCTTCCGCAACGAACGCATCCAGAACGCGCCGAATCTGATGGCCAACGGCGAGCTGTTCTACGAGAAGGACGGATTCTCGGTCAACCTGAGCTACCACTACGCCGGTTCGTACATCGCCACCTACGATTATCTTGGCCGCGGCGGTTCATGGGACGATTTGTGGGTGCGCCCGATCACGCGCGTCGACCTGCATGCCGGCTATGCGTTCCACAACGGTATCCAGCTGGATCTGTCCATTTCGAACCTGACCAAGAATTATTCGTATTGGTCGCACGTTGGAAAGAGCAGTCTTGCGCTTTCCGATGTGGTCGATTCGGGCATGACAACGTTGGTAACGGCGAAGTATTCGTTCTAATGCAGAGAAGCCCAGTAGGTTGGGTAGAGCCCCGGACTTGATCCGGGGCGAAACCCAACGTAGCCATGCGCATGCAACGTTGGGGTTCGGCTGTCGCCTCAGCCCAACCTACGGGTTCCGCTTCGGGCAAGAAAAAAAGGCGCGGAAAACCGCGCCTTTATTCCGGACAATGAACCTACCGATCAACGGCGCTTGATCCTGCGGCGCGTCGCCTTCTTGGCCGCCTTCTTCGCCGTGGCCTTGCCCTTGCCGGCGCCAGCCTTGTCGATCAGCAGGCTGTCCAGCGTAACGCCGCGGCGCTTGAGCGCAGCCACGACCCACAACGGACGCTTGCCGCGGCCGGACCAGGTTTGCGAAGCGTCATCGGGGTTGCGGTACTTCGGCGCCACCACGGCGCGCTTGCCGGCCTTGCTGGCCTTGCCGCCGCGGGTGGGGTAGACGTCGGCCAGCGTCAGGCCGGCGTTGTTGAGCAAAGTGTCGATTTTCTTGCGGATTTCCTGGACTTGATTGCTTTTGGCTTCTTGCATGTGAGCTTCCGCGTTGGCAATCAGCGATTGCAGTTCTTTCGGTGAAAGGGCTTTCAGGTCGATGGCCATGTGTGGTCCTTATAGTGGTATTTATGGACGGTGCCGTGGAACAAATTAATCAAGATGAACGGATTTTGCAAATCGGCTTAGGCAAAAAAGGAAAATCGGTCTGTTTAATCGGATTTTTCCTGCATGAAAATGCAGCATGTATTTCCCTCGATTCAGACGTGACAGGACAAGCGGTTTTATCGACCCGGAAAAAGGAGAATCAATTCTCCATTTGCATGGCCTGCATCGAAGCTGTCATAACCCATCCAATAACCTATAAAAAAGGCTTTTGCACGTTTTACACACACCCTGGTGTTACATTTTCATCAGGCAATCGGCCGTAAGTATTGACAAAAGAGGGGCTCCCATGTTTCGTAAACCATCTGGTTTCGCTTTGCGCGCAGGCGCTGCTTCAACGTTGTTTGCAGCGCTGTTGTCCACATCGGTACTGGCCCATGAGGCCCCTGCGACCGGCCTTGGCCAGTCGTGGCCCAATGCCACCGACGTCAGCGTAAGTCCGCATTATCACGTCTACGTATTCGTTCGCGATGGCATTCGCTATATCCAGGTCAATGATTTGAACGGCACGGTGCGCGGCGCGGTGGCAATGGCCGATCGCGTGGTGCTGGTGTTGCCGGTGGGCGTGGATGCACCCTATGTCACCACGCGACATGCGCTGGTGCCGGTGACCCACGGCGAGACGGTCTACCAAGATGGCGCTACGCGCGTTACGGCTGCACCGACCAATACGGGTGCGGTGCAGCTCGATGTCATTACGCCGGCTGATGCGGCTGCTATTTGTACGAATCCGGCGGCTTGTACAGGACTGGCTGCTGGGGCCGGTAACTGATAGAGCGGTGAGGTAGAGCTACTACCTCACCGAATATACAGTTCAACGGGAGCAGGGCGACTGGTGAGTCCGTCGTGGGGTTCCTGCGTGCGCTGCTGGCTTACGTCATGCACCAGTGCCGTAACGCGGAATGCACCTGGTTTCGTAAAGGTGTGCAACTCGCCGTCGTATAGGCGCGCGTAGTCCCGCAACGCCATCGCACCCAGGTTGTTGGCGCCCAATTTGGCCGCCAACTGCTGATTTTGTAGTTTGCCGTGCATGGGCAGAGCATCTATATCGTCGGCTCGGCCTTCCACGCGAAGCGTCGCCCAGCGTTGGCCGTGCGTAAGCCCACCGCGTAGCGAGATGGTAATGGTCGACCACGCCTGTTTCGCACACACATACACAACCGTTTCGCAGGCCAATCGATAAATCGCTGCATGTACTCCTGGCGATAGCTGGCTCAAGCCGCGGCCGTGCAGCTCAAAGCGGTAGGCAATGCCGGCCTCGTCCAGGGAGCGCCCGATGGTTTCGCGCAAGGCGGCCGGCAGGCCGCGTTCGCGCCAAGCCGTGGGATGCATGGACTCCACCAGCTGATAAACCTGGCTCTGGGCATTCGCCATCTGCTTGTAGTAAGTCTGCCCTTCGATCGGCGGCAGCATGTGCTTGAAGCGATTGAGCAACCTCGTTTGCGTCAACTGCAGGTTGCCGCTGATCTGCTCGAGTGTCTGCGCAGCCTGGCGCATCCGTAGCTCGCACAGATACATGCCTTGTTGCGCCACTTTGGCCGCAGCCTTTGCATCGATGCGTTCCTGCTCTTCTGCCGCATTCTGCAAAGTGACACGGATGCCAAGCGCGAACAGGCACGTCACGGAGAACGCAACGAAGGCTTGGGTCCCGATGACATCGAGCGCTTCATAGTTCGGCTCCATGTCGAGGAAAATGCAAATCATCGCAGCTGAGGTGCCGACGGCGGCGGCTCTCCAGCCATGCTTCATCGTGAGCCAAGCAGCCGGCAGCAGCATCACCATGCGTGTGATCTGCTTGATGTCCGCCGATACGTGCCGGTTAACCCAAAACAGCACAGCCAGCGTTGGTATCAGCAAGATCAGGGACTCATGCACCAATTGGCTGCTGGTCCAGCTTTTCAAACGTGCGCGCCAGGGCTGAGGCTCCCGAAGTTTGAACGCAAGCGCGAGAGGCAAAATGGTGAGAATGCCAACATAGCGTCCCAAAAAGAGCAGCACAGCTTGAATGTTGTGGAACTGGTATGGGTGTGCCGTATTTTCAGGCTGCGCAACGACAAGCAGCAGTGGTACTACGGCCGCTGTCCAGACCGCCGCCGTCAGCAAGACACAGATAAGGAGTGCTTTCGCCCTTACCAGGCGCTTGGAAGGAAACAAGCCCAATCGGCGCTTGCACCAAGCCACCACCGGCATCGCGTAGAGAATGGCGGGGATGGAATTGCCGATCTGCCATGCCAGGCCGAAGGGTGCCTGCTCTGGCGTGCTGTAGTAAATCTGTGGACCAAGTTCGGCCAGTACCAGCGCGGGCCAATAGCGATAAGGCAGAAGCAGCAGACAGCTCAACCGCAGTCCGCCGATAACGTTCCAAATGCCATTCGTATAAGGCCGCAGCAGCAGGTACGCCGCCGCATACGCCACGAATACGGCGACCTGCCGCAGCCATTTGTTTTCAGTCATGGGTTTCATCATCGGTGCACCCCTGAGCCTTCGAGAAAATCGCGCCCAGCCGTCCTTGAGCGGTTTGACATCCGATGGTGCAAGACAAATAAAGCTTAGACCGTGCCATGCGAGCCTACCCACCCCCGGTCTAGGCTTTTTCATGCGCACCAGGCACGGCATTGGGTGGGCATCATACGGAGCGGCATGCTTGGCGGTGTGAAGGGCCGGGCCAGGAATCCGGTGCTGCATCACGCTTTTGCGTGTTCGACTGAAATGGTTGTTTGCACTTGCCGGAAATGGCTGCTTTGGCCTGTTTTGACCGCTGTTTTCCTTGTGTTACGCATATCGCAGCCGGTTTGACGGCTGGAGCAAGCGGCTGATGGATGGCGCTCACGGGTATGAGATAATCCGGGGTCCTGCAGCACACCCGGTTCCCATGACCCTCCCGAAAGATGCCTTCCGCCGCTTCCAGGAAGAACTCGCGGCTCTCGACAAGGAAATCGAACAGCGCGCGCCCAAGCCCAGAAAGCCGACGGCCAAACAGGCCGCCATGTCGGCCATGGAAAGCGCCAGAGAGGAGTTTCTGGCGCTGCGTGCGCGTCACAATCTGACCGTTGCGGACGTCGTGGCCTTTTTTCCGGAGGAAGAGGGCATTGCCTACCTGCAAAGCCTGATCGCGCAAACGCAAGCCAAACCGCGGCGTGGCCGCAAGCCCAAGCCCAAGGACGGCAGCGCGTAAGCAAAGCTGTCGTGTTCCTTTCATCAGAAAGGAAGGCTGCAAACGACAACTGCCCCTTCAGGGCTCGATGACGACGCGTCCGGGCGTGCCCTCGGCGACGGCCTCGTAGGCCTGCCGTCCCTGGGAAAGGGCATAGCGGTGGGCGATGACCGGCGCATCGAACTTGCCGTTGTCGAAGCCTCGCGCCACCGCCTGCATCAGCCGGGCCGAAGCCACTACGCCCAGCTTGGCACTGTCGGCGCCGAGCAACTGGGTTTCGTTGTGATAGAAGTCGATGAGATCGAAATCCACCCGGCGCCGCGCGGTGGCGCTGATTTCCACCACGCGTCCGCGGCGCTTGGCCAGGCCGAGCGCGGTTTCGAAAGCGATGCCGCCGACGCTGTCGAACACCACGTCCACGCCATCGGCCAGGCCATCCAGGCTGCGCACGGCGGCGACGGTATGCGTGTCGAACGGCACGAAGGCATGAATACGTTTCCCTGCCGGCGAGCTGGCGTCCACCGGTTGGCGATCGATGCCGATGATGCGGCAACCCAGCGACTTGGCGATCTGCGTAACGGCGCCACCCACGCCTCCGCCCGCGCCGATCACAGCGATCGTTTCCCCTGCGTGCAGTTGCGCGTAATCGACCACGCCCAGCCATGCCACCACGAAGTTCACGCCAATGGCCGAGGCCTGCGCATGGTCCAGCCCGGCGGGCTTGCGCACCAGCGCGGCCACCGGCACGCGGATGTATTCGGCATGGGTACCGTCGCGGACGAAACCGATGTCGCCGCCGGTGCCCCATACCTCCTTGCCGCGCCAAGCCAGCGGCCCTTGTTCCACCACGCCGCTGAAATCCCGGCCCGGAATGCGCGGCAGCGTGGTCTGCGCGAAGTGGCCGGCCACGTTTTTCACGTCGCTGGGATTGACCGAAGCGCCATGTACCCGCACCAGCGCGCTGTCCGCGTCGATGGGCGGCGGCTCGACCTCGGCATATTCCAGCACGTCGGGTGCACCGTGGCGGCTGAATCGCAGGGCTTTCATGCGCGTCTCCCGGCTGTTGGTCGCAAGCGGATGGCGGGCGATCACCGGCTGGCTTCCGATAAGACCGCCCTAAGCTAATCTGCGCAAAATGGCGGCCAGGAACAATACCTCCGCTAAAGGTAAAGAGGTATGCACATCATTCTGGTGGAAGATGACCTGCAGTTGGGCGAAGCCATCCGGCAGGCGCTGGAGCGGCTTTCCTATGCGGTGACCTGGCTGCGCGATGGCCGCGAGGCGCTGGTGGCCATGCGCGACCAGACCGCCGACCTGGTACTGCTGGACTTGGGGCTGCCGCACAAGGATGGCCTGGAGGTACTGGCCGAGGCGCGGCGCTCGCAGGTCAATACACCGGTGATCGTGATGACCGCGCGCGACGGCCTGGAAGCGCGCGTGCGCGGCCTGGATGCCGGCGCGGACGATTACCTGGTCAAGCCGTTCCACGTCGAGGAATTGAGCGCGCGCATCCGTTCGCTCACGCGCCGTGCGCAGGGGCTGGCTGCCAATCGCATCGACGTGGGCGTGATCAGCCTGGATATCGGCACCTGCGAAGCCGAATATCGCGGCAAGCGCATCGAACTCACGCGCCGTGAATTTTCGCTGCTGCGCATCCTGATGGAGCGCGCCGGTCGCATCGTGCGTCGCGAGCATCTGGAGAACTCCTTGTACGGCCTGGACAACGCAGTGGGTAGTAGCGCGCTGGAAGTGCAGATTCATGCCTTGCGCCGCAAACTCAGCTTTGACGCCATCCGCACCATTCGCGGCGTGGGCTACATGATTCCGCGGGATCCGACGTGATGCGCCTGAGCCTGCGCGGACGGCTGCGTTGGATGATCATTGCCGTGCTGATCGCCGTGTTGCTGCCGCTGGGTTTGTACAGCTACCACCGCGCGCTGAAGGAAACGCGCGAATTGCTGGACGGCCGCCTGGCGCAATCGGCGCGCACGCTGGACGTGCTGATCCAGCACGCGGGGCTCGACGCCTTGCGCAAGCCGGAGCTCGGCTCGCTGGTGGTGCCGATTCTTGGACGCAAGGCCGAAGAGCAATTGATGCATACGCGCACCTACGAAGCCGAGGTGGGCTATCAGGTGTTCGACATGCACAACCATATGCGCCTGAGCACCGCGAACCTCGCGCAACTGCCGCTGCAGCCGACGCCCGTTTCCGGCTTCGAAGATTTTTTCTTCCAAGGCTACGGCTGGCGCGTTTTTACCTTGGTCGACGACGTCAACAATGTGGTGGTGCGCGTCGGCGAACGCGACGACAGCCGGCGCGATATTACGCAGGCGCTGTGGCTGGATTTGGTATTGCCGCAATTGGTCGGCTTGCCGCTGCTCGCCGTGCTGGTGGGCTGGGCGGTGCGGCGCGGCTTGCGTCCACTGGAACGCCTGCGCCAGGCGCTGGCTGCGCGCTCGCCTGGCAGCCGCCAGCCGATCCAGCTGAAGGATGCTCCGCAGGAACTGGAGCCAGTGGTGGATGCGTTGAACACGCAATTGGAGCGGTTGGAAGATGCACTGGAACGCGAACGGCGTTTCAGCGCGGACGTGGCGCACGAACTGCGTACGCCGTTGGCGTCCACCATTTTGCATCTGGACAGCGCCATGGCGACTAACTTGCCTGCCGACGCCACCGCCGCCCTGGTCAGCGCGCAGTCCGGGCTGGCGCGACTGACCCGGCGCATCGAGCAACTGCTTGCGCTTGCAAGATTGGAAGCGGGTGCGGCGGCCGGCCAGCAAAGCGAGGTCGACCTGATCGCCGTGGCGATGAATGTGATCGACGAGCTGGCGCCGCTGCTCGGCGAAAGCGGCGTGGACTTCGCGTTTGTCGCGCAAGAAGACAGCTTGCGCATAGATGGTTATGAAGCCGCGCTGGCTGCATTGCTGCGCAATTTGATCGAGAACGCAATGCACCATGTGCCTACCGGCGGCCACGTGCAGCTGTCGCTGCAACGTACGCAAGAAGCCGTCGTGATCGAAGTGATCGACAACGGCCCCGGCATTCCGCTCGAGCGGCGTGCCAGTGTGTTTGCGCGCTTTCACCGCGAATCCACCGCAGGCGATGGTTATGGCTTGGGGCTTTCGATCGTGCAGCGCGCGGCGCAATTGCATAACGCGACGATTGATCTGCTGGATGCGCCTTCGGGGCGCGGCCTGCGGGTGCGAGTGGTGATTCCGCAGGCTTGAATGTGGTTGGGGTGGGACCCCTGGCGTCGCCATCCTCATATACATATGTTGGGGTTTGCACCCCAACCTACATGACCGCCTGAGCATCCTCCCTCCCCTACGTGTAGTAGGGGAGGGAGTCATTGTTCGTGTAGTTGAGATTCGACGCCACGATCGTTGCGCCAGCGCGAGACCTACGGCCTACCCACCGTCAACAACGTAAACGAGCCTGCCACCGGTATCGGGCGGCCACGCTCATCTTTCTTGTCGCTGAGCTGGGCGGACGACAGATACACGTGATGCTTCAGCGGATCTAAGGCCAGCGTGCGGGCGCTTTCCTTGGTGGGAACGTTGGCGACGACCTTGTAATGATCCGGATCCTCTTCATGCACCACGGTCAGCGTGCCGCTTTCGCCGTTGGAGCTATAAATAAGGCCATCGGCAGGATCGAAGGCCACCGCATCCGGACCGTCCCCGATCGGCACCGTCGCCACGCGGTGGCCGTCGTGTGAGTCCAGCACCGTCATCAGCCGGTTGTCGCAGACCGAGAACAGGCGTGCATGCGCGACGTCGAACGCCAAGCCGCTGGGCGATTCGCACGGCGCCAGCGGCCAGGCGTGCAACACCCTGTTGGTGCTGCTGTCGATGTCCATCAGCTCGGATTTGTCTTCGATGTTCACGTAGACGTGGCCGCTGCCATCCGCCGCGGCGAATTCCGGTTTGCCGGGCAAGGGAATGGTGGCGATGATGGTGTTCTTGGCCGGATCGATCACGCTGGCATTGTTGCTCTTGCCGTTGAAGGTGAAGAGGTGATGCGATGCATCGTCATACAGAACGGCGTCGGGCTTGTCGCCGGTGCCCTTGATGGTGGCGAGGGTCTTGAGCGTATCCAGGTCGAACACGGTGACCGAATCGGCTTTGCCGTTGCTGGTGAAGCCGCGATGCAGGCTCTGTGCAATCGCCACGCCGTGCACGCCGTCGGTATCGGGAACGAGGCCGACCTGCTTGTCGTGATCCACATCGAGCACCAGCACGCGATCGCCACGGGTGACGAACAGATGGCGGCGCTGTGCGTCGAAGCTGAGGTAGTCCCAGCCACCGGCACCGCCGAGCTTGAGGCGATGCGTGACGGCAAAGGATGGATGCGCGGCATCGGCCGCCGCGGTGGACGCGGCGGCCACGGATGCCAGCGATGCGAGTACAGCGATAACAAGGGGCCGATACATGGGAGCAAACTCGCTGGAAAGGGGCTTCAAGCTTGCGCCGGGTTTCTTACGCCTTCCTTAGATTCATGAGCCGTGCCGACGATCATCATGCCGTCCATGCTCAGCGTCGAGCCATGGGTGACGTTTACCGTTGGCCAATTGGCGAACCCTGCGATACCGGGCGCCGAAACGGCAAACGCGCTGGAACACGTGCCTTGAATGTCGCAACGCATCAAAGCGCCAGCCGGTGCAAACCGGCGGCAACCGGTTATGTACAGGTGTACTCTCCGTTCGAAGTAACCGAAGCGGCAAGGCGTAACACCGATCCATGGCGGATGGAAGGATTCCATCCTGCTCCGATCGTTCCATCGGGGGTTCTTATGCGCGTTGTCATCGCTGACGATCATCCCATCGTCCTGGTGGGGTTACGCATGCTGTTGCAAGACCATTGCGCCGATTGCCAGGTGATCGGCGAGGCGCACGGCAGCGCCGGCTTGCTCGCGCTGGTGGCCAATCAGACCTGCGACCTGGTCATTACCGATTTTTCCATGCCAGTCGACGGCGTGACGGTGGACGGGATGGGCATGATCTGCCAGCTGCGCGAACGCTATCGGCGATTGGCGATCATCGTGCTCACCATGTCGCACAATCCGGCCTTGTTGAAGGGCATGCTGGCCGCCGGCGCCAATGCGGTGGTGGAAAAAACCGCCATGACCAAGGAACTGGTCACGGCGATCCAGACGGTTCGCAAGGGACGCAGTTACGTCAGCGAGCATCTGCGCAAGCGGCTGGCGGAACACGCGCCGGCGGCGACTGCACAACGCGCGCACGAAGAGACGATCAGCGTCACCTTGTCGATGCGCGAAGCCGAGATCATGCGCATGCTGGCGCGCGGCATGACGGTGACGGAAATCGCCAAGGTGACGTGCCGCAGCATCAAGACCATCAGCCAGCAGAAACACGACGCGATGCGCAAGCTTTGCATCGACAGCGACAGTCAGTTGTTCGAGTACATGCGCACGCACGGGCTGTGAAAAAGGCTATGTGTCCCGGTTAATTTTCACGCAAGGATAACGATCGGTAGAGTTATAGTTCACCAGCCGATCACGCTTCTTATGCGTCGCAGATGTTAATGCCCATTGATTTGCTGCGATGTATCAATAATTGGCAAAGGCCCAATCATAAGCGGCGACCGGTGGACAGCTTGACCTGCCATGTGCCTGGTTTTCAGTGCACGATTTCAAAGCTGGGCAGTGCGCAAGGCTGTTTCTTTCCGATCGTGAAATGAGGGATTTCACGTATGGTCGCCGGCAGTCGATATACCCGTATCCGCCCACCGCCCACGACAAGTCCGTGCCGCTTGCGGTGTGCCTGTCGCGTGCAGCGGTTCATCGTCATTCGTTCGCTCGGTCTCGATGATCGACATCGACGCGTGCCTTGGCGTCAGGTTTTGCATTTGATCCGCCCACTTTCCTAGCGATATTCCCGCGATTTTGTGCAGGAGCAGCACTGGCGTGCGGCTCGCCGTGCTGCGCCTCAAATCTTGCTGTCGGTAAAAAGGAGCGTGCGATGGACGTGGCCGGCTTTGCCGATTTTGTATAGGCATTGCCGAATTTGGTTATTACTTTTTCCTGCGAGGCCTTTCGTTCTCGAGCGGAATCGCTTCTGATGGAACCCCGTGTCCAAAGCAACACAGCAGCCAAATTCCACTTTCATTCCAAAGCGGAATGTCATTGCAGCAGTTGAAATACCTCGCCGGCGTAGGTCCGGTCTGCAGGTTCAAAGCAGGGTAGGTTGCACCGCGATAGGCGGATATCCAGCAAAAAAAGCGGCGTTCCTAGGAGTTTTCTGATCATCATCGTTCGAGGGCGCCTGTAGTTTTGCTTGCATCCAAGGGGGATCAGCATGAAGCCAGCGAATCGGGGCAAGCGTGAAGACGTTCTGGGCATACGGCCCTTGGCGCTTGCCACTGCATTGATGGTGGCGATGGCGCCGACGTGGGCGCAGACCACACGTCCCAATGCGGGGCAGTTATTGCAGCAGACCGCACCTGCGCTGCCGCCGCCTCCGCAGGGCCAGAGTCAGGGCGTTGCGGCGCCGGCTGCGCCGAATGCAGCACCAGCCGCATCGACGGCTACGGTAGAGGTCAAGGCCATCCGCTTCGCCGGCAACACGCATATCGACGACGCCAGCCTGCGCCGCGCCATTCCCGAGATCGATCGCGCGCAGGGAACCTCCGCCACGCTGGCGCAACTTCAATCGTTGGCCGACGCCGTCACGCGCTACTACCGCCAACGCGGCTACTTCGTCGCCGTCGCTTACGTACCACGCCAGACAGTAGAGGACGGCGTGGTCACCATCCAGGTGCTGGAAGGCAAGCTCGATCAGGTGCATGTGGGCCATTCGGGCGGCTACGACCCGGCGCGCGTGCAACGTTATGGCGAAGACGGATTGTGCGGGCAGAGCAGCAGTTGCACGGATGCCACGCTGACGCGCGCACGCGCCGATCGCGCGGTGGGCCTGCTATCCGCCTTGCCGGGCGTGCTGAGGGCAGCGGGAACGCTGTCGCCCGGTTCGGCAATGGGCAGCACCGATGTCACGCTGGATGCGTTGCCGGGGCCGCGCATCACCGGCGCGCTGGGTGTCGACGACTACGGCAACGAATACACCGGGCGCATCCGCGAAACCGGCGATTTGCGCTGGAACAATCCGCTTGGCATCGGTGACCTTTTTACTGCCGACGTGGCGCTATCGGATCGCTGGGGCCTGGGCGGAACGCGTGGCCGCGGCGCTTTGAATGGCGTGCTCGATTACAGCCTGCCGATCGGTTATGACGGCTGGCGCGTGGGTGCCAATTACACGCATCTGTTGTATCGGCTCGGCGCACCGTTCGACGTCACCGACGCTTATGGCGGCGGCAACGAGTTCAACGCCTACGTGGCGTATCCGATCCTGCTGTCGCCGTACAAGCATCTGTGGGTGCGCGCCAGCTACGGCGTCAAATGGCTGTCCGATAGCGTGCTGCAGGAAACCTTCCATACGCGCGATACCACCGTGGCGCTCAGTGTCAGCGGCGATGCGATCGACACCGTGTGGAAGGGCGGGCTGACACAATACGGCGCATCGCTTACGCGTGGGCTGGTCGCTTACGGCAGCGGCGCGCGTCCGGTCGATACGCCGAATGCGGCGGGCCATTTCACCAAGCTGGACTTCACCGTCTCGCGCGACCAGACCGTGGGTTATCTGGCGCACGACACGCAACGCCTGAGCATGTATGGCGCACTGCAAGGACAGTGGAGCAACGTCAATCTCGATTCGGTCGAGAAATTCACGCTGGGTGGTCCGGCCGGCGTGCGCGGCTATCCGGTGGGTGAGGCGGTCGGCGACGAAGGTGCGATCGCGACGCTGGAACTGCGCGATTCGTTCGCCATGGCAGCCCTGGGTGGCGACAACCTCACGCTCTCGCTGTTTCGCGACAACGGCTGGCTGAAGGTGAACCACACGCCGTGGGCCGGCTACCAGGGGCCGCGGCAACGCCATCTGGGCAGCACCGGCATCGGTGCGGATCTGCTGCACCAGAACCGTTACGACCTGAAGCTGATGTACGCGCTGCGCGATCCCGGCGGCGAGCGGGATACGGCCACCCGCGATCATCGCAACTGGCTGTGGTTCCAGGCGCAGCTTTTTTTCTGATCATTGGCAGCGCAGTCGAAAACGAAAGGGGAAAACGCGTGAAAAAGCTGTGCTTCCTATCGGGATTGCCGCGTTCCGGAAGTACCTTGCTTGCCGCGCTGTTGCGGCAGAATCCGCGCGTGCATGCGCATATGAGCAGCCCGTTGTCGGGCATGCTGGATGCGATGGTGGCGGAAATGAGCGCCGGCGAGTTCGCTGAGTTCATCGACGACGAGCGCCGCTGGAACGTGCTGCACGGTGTGGTGGAAGGCTATTACGCCAGCGTACCGCAGGAGGTGGTGTTCGATACCAGCCGCGCGTGGTGCGGACGCATGGCGCTGCTCAATCGCATTTATCCCGGCGCCAAAGTGATTGCATGCGTGCGCCATATGCCGTGGATCATCGACAGCTTCGAGCGGGTGTTTCGCACTAACGCCATGCGCGCTTCCAGCGTGTTCCAGCATGCGGCGAACACCACGGTGTATGCGCGCGTGGAGGCGATCGCTGCCGGCAACGGTTCGGTGGGCTACGCCTTCAATGCGCTCAGGGACGGCTATTTTGGTGAATTGGCCAAGGGCCGCCTGATGCTGCTGCAGTACGAAACGCTGGTGCAGGATCCAGCCAGCGCCATGGCCGCTGTGTATCGCTTCATCGAGGAAGACCGATTCCAGCACGATTTCCAGCGCGTCAGTTTCGAGCCGGTGGCCTACGACGAAAAGGCCGGCTTGCGCGGCTTGCATGCCGTGAAACCGGTGGTTGCTGCAGTCACGCGCGAAACCGTATTGCCGCCTGATCTCTACAGCCGCTTCGAAAACGATTCGTTCTGGCGCCAGCCTGCGGCGCGCCGTGAGGGCGTCGTGATCGTTTGATCGTCCCTGGTTAGTCGTCCGTGTCTTGGATGTGCGTCGTGCGAGGAATGCTCCTATGAACGCCAAACTGTATCGTCACGTTTTCAGCAAGAGCCTGGGCTGCCTGGTTGCGGCGCCCGAGATCGCGCACAGCCGCACGACGGTAGGCAGCACTGGCGCGGCATCGCGCTGCATGCCGGCCATGCGACCGTTGGGCATGGCCCTGGCAATGTTGATGAGTGGCGCCCTACATGCGCAAAGCTTGCCGACCGGCGGCAGTATCGTCGGTGGGCAGGGCCATATCGGCACCGCCGGCAACACCATGACGGTGCAGCAGAACACCAGCAAACTCGCCATCAACTGGAACAGTTTCAATATCGGCGCTGGCAATACAGTGGTGTTCCGTCAGCCGTCCAGCAGTGCGGTGGCGTTGAACAGCGTACTGGGCGGCAACCCATCGCAGATCTACGGCAATCTGCAGGCGAACGGCCAGGTGTTTCTGATCAACCCGAATGGCGTGCTGTTCGGCAAGACCGCGCAGGTGAGCGTTGGCAGCTTGTTTGCGAGCACCTTGCCGATCAACGTATCGGCCTTCATGCAGGGCGGCGGCAGTTACACCTTCAGCCGCAATGCCGGCAGTGGTGCAGGGCAGGTGATCAACCAGGGCCAGCTGAAAGCCGTAAACGGCGGCTTCGTGGTACTGGCCAGCAACAAGGTGATCAACAGCGGCACGGTCAACGCCACGCTGGGCACGGTGGCGTTGGCCTCGGGCGATAGCGTCACGTTGAACCTGGACAACGCCGGTGGGCTCAGCGTCAACGTGAACGCGGCCACGCTCGGCGCGTTGATCCAGAACCAGGGTTTGATCGAAACCGACGGTGGACAGGTGCTGCTGACCGCGCGCGGCGTCGGCATGCTGCAAGCGAACGTGATGAACCTGAGCGGCGTGCTCGATGCGCGTTCGATCGGCAGCAAGAACGGCAAGATCGTTATCGATGGCGGCGATGCATCGCAAGGCGACAGCGGTAGCGTGTCGCTGGTCAAGGCGAGCGTCGATGCTTCGGGTGCGAATGCGGGCGAGCAAGGCGGTGCCGTCACCATCACCGGTCCGCACATCAATCTGCAGGGCAGCGCGATCAACGTCAGCGGCAACGCCGGCGGCGGCATCGCGTTGGTCGGTGGTGGCGCCCATGGCGAAGGTCCGCTGACGCGTGCGTTGACCACGACGGTGGATGCGGACAGCAGCATCGATGCGTCCGCAACCAACAACGGCAATGGCGGCACGGTGGTGTTGTGGTCGGACGAGGAGACCGATTTCGACGGCGCCATCCTGGGGCGCGGCGGCATGTTGGGCGGTAATGGCGGCTGGGTAGAAACCTCCAGCGAAGGCGCCGTGCATTTCCGCGGCAACGTGACTACGCGTGCGCCACATGGTACGCAAGGCACGCTGCTGCTTGATCCGTTGAACATCGTCATCGGCAACGGCAGTTCCAATCCCACGCCGGTGAACTGGACGGACGTGTCGTGCGCCACGGATGTTACCTCCAACATCACCATCGGCATGGCCGACCTGTCGGCGCAATTGAACGGCACCTCCATCCAGTTGGTGGCCAGGAACAACATTACGGATCAGGCTGGCGTGACGGTCACTGGCACCACTGGCACGCTGATCTTCCAGGCCGGCAATGTGTCGTTGACGGGCGCCTACAACGTGGCCGGCGGCCTAGTGTTCAACGTCACGGGCAGTGCGCTGGTTGCCGGCGTGATCTCCGGCGCCGGCGGCGTGACCCAGGCCGGCACGGGCACGACGATTCTCGCGGCCAACAATACCTACAGCGGCCTTACCGCCATCAACGCGGGCACGCTGCAGGTAGGCAATGGCGGTACCACCGGCAGCCTGGGCACGGGCAACGTCACCGACAGCGCCAATCTCACGTTCAACGTCAGCGGCACCACCCTCGTCAGCGGATTGATCAGTGGTGCCGGCAGCCTGACTCAGGCCGGCACGGGCACGACCATCCTGGCCGCGAACAACACCTACAGCGGCACCACCACCATCAGCGCAGGCACGCTGCAGGTGGGCAACGGCGGCACGAGCGGCCGACTCGGCACAGGCAACGTGATCGACAACGCGGCGCTGGTGTTCAACGCCAGCAGCCCCACGACGGTGACGTCGTTGATCAGCGGCACGGGCAGCCTGACCCAGGCGGGTACGGGCGCGCTCGTGCTGGCGGCCAACAATACGTACAGCGGCGGCACCACCATCAATGCCGGCACGACGTTGCAAGTAGGCAACGCCGGTGCGGCGGGCAATCTTGGTTCCGGGGCTGTCACCGATAATGGCGATCTGGTGTTCGACACCACTGGCACGACGACGATTACGCCGGTGATTGGCGGCAGCGGCAACCTAAGTCAGATAGGTACCGGCACTACGGTGCTGACAAGCAACAACACTTACAGCGGCAGCACCACGATCAGCGCGGGCACGTTGCAGGTAGGCAACGGTGGTGCGTCTGGCAGCCTGGGCACGGCGACCACCATTACGGACAACGCCAACCTGACGTTCAACCTCGGCGGCACGAACACGATCAATACGGTGATTGCGGGCACCGGCAATCTGACGAAGGCGGGTGCAGGCACACTCATCCTCGCCGCCAACAACTCCTACAGCGGCAGCACCACGATCAGTGCAGGCACGCTGCAGGTAGGTAATGGCGGTACGACGGGCAGCCTGGGCACGGGCAGCGTGACGGACAATGCCGCATTGGTGTTCAACCTCAGCAGCGCCACGACGATCAGCAATCTGATCGGTGGCGGCGGCAGCCTGACCCAGGCGGGCGCAGGCACCCTCATCGTTGCCGCCAACTACACCTACAGCGGTGGCACCACGATCAACGCGGGCACCACGCTGCAGGTGGGCAACGGCGGGGCGGCCGGCAACCTCGGTAGCGGCGCTGTTACCGACAATGGTGACCTGATCGTCAACACCACTGGTACCACCACGATCACGCCCGTGATTGGTGGCAATGGCAACCTGAGCCAGGTCGGCACCGGTACCACCGTGCTCACGGCCAACAACACTTATGCCGGCAGCACCACGATCAGCGCCGGCACGCTGCAGGTGGGCAATGGCGGCACCACCGGCAGTCTGGGAACGGCGACCACTGTTATCGACAATGCCAACCTGACTTTCGCCCTCAGCAGCAACACCACGGTCAACGCAACGATCACCGGCACGGGCAACCTGACCAAGGCGGGTTCAGGCACCACCATCCTCGCCGCCAACAACACTTACGCAGGCTCGACCACGATCAGCGCCGGCACCTTGCAGGTCGGCAACGGCGGCACGGCGGGCAGCCTCGGTACCGGCAATATCGTCGACAACGCTACGTTGATCTACAACCTGTCCGGCAACACGACGATAGCCGGCACGCTTTCCGGTACCGGTACGCTGCAGAACGCTTATCTGGGCACGGTGCAAACCTTGTCCGGCGTCTCCGGCTTTACCGGCACGTACCTGGTGCTGGCGGACGAGAACAGTGCGTCGACCGCGACGTTCAACGTGCCCACGGGAGCCAGCCTGTCCGGCAACAGGGTGGATGTACTGCTGTCCGGCAGCGCGAACGCCAACACCGCGTTCACCCCGTTCGCCGTTTTCAATCCGCAGAGCACCGCTTACACGGGCACACCGACGCTGCAGATCGACGGAAACACGGTGGCCAACAACACCGCAGCGCTCGGCGGCAAGCTGACGTCGTTCGGCACCAACATCACGTTGAGCGGCGGTTATCTCTGGCAGCTGTCCAACGGCAGCACGGTGAGCAGCTTCACCACGCTGACGGACAGCGCTGGTGCCGTGTTGAGCGGCAATGCGTGGATTGCCGTGGCGCCCGGATTGACGGTGACCGAAAGCGGCGTGCTCAGCGGCAGCGCCAATCAACTGACGGTGCAATGGCCCGGCAACGGGCCGGTCTGCACCATCGGCTGTGCCGCGCCGACGGTGATCCTGTCGGGCAACAACACCTATAGCGTCGCCGGTTACACCTATGTCGGCTACACCACATTACAGATCGGCAATGGCGGCGCCTCGGGCAGCGTCGGCACTGGCAACGTAAACCTGGGCTATGCCAATTCGACGCTGGCCTTCAATACGAGTGGCACGACCACTGTCAATGGTCCCATCGTGGGTGTCGGCGGCCTGGTGCAGCAAGGCACCGGCACCACCATCCTGGCCGCCAACAACAGCTACAGCGGCAGCACCACGATCGCGGCGGGCACGCTGCAAGTGGGCAACGGCGGCACCACTGGCAGCCTGGGTACGGCGGCCACGGTCACCGACAACGGCACGCTGACGTACGACCTCAGCGGCAACGCAACCGTCAGCACGACCATCACCGGCACCGGCAATCTGACGCAGGCCGGTACCGGCACCACCATCCTCACCGCCAACAACACTTACAGCGGTGCGACCACGATCACGTCAGGCACGCTGCAAGTGGGCAACGGCGGCGGCTCGGGCAGCCTGGGCACGGGCGCTATCGCTGACAGCGGAACGCTGCTCTACAACCTGTCGCGCAGCACGACCATCGCCAATCCCCTGACGGGCAGCGGCACGATTGAAAACGCGTATCTGGGAACGACTCAAACCCTGAGCAACGTCACCGGGTTCACCGGCACGTATGCGGTAAGCACCAACGAGGTAAATGCCAGCGTTGCCGGCCTTGCTCTACCCACCGGAACGAGCCTGTCCGGCAACACGTTCAACACCATCATCACCGCGGCCAATCCCAACAGCTCGTTCACGCCCTACAAGGTCTTCAACAGCACCTATACGGGCACGCCTACGCTGGAAATCAACGGACTGGTGGTAAGCAATGCCACGACGGCAGTCGGCGGCACGCTGACCTCGTACAACACCAACATCACACTGGGCGGCGGCTATCTGTGGAGCCTGTTCGATGGCACCACCACCACGGGCTTCAATACGCTCACGGATAGCAACAGCTATGTGCTGGGCGGCAATTCGAACATCACCGTGGCGCCAGGTTTGACCGTGACGCAAAGCGGCGCGCTCAGCGGCAGCGGCAACCTGACGATTCAAGAATCGTGCGGCGTGTCGCTGTGCAATGCGAGCACGGTCATCCTCACCGCCAACAACACTTACAGCGGCACCACCACGATCAGCAACGGCACCGTGCAAGTGGGTAACGGCGGCACCACCGGCAGCCTTGGCACGGGCAACATCATCAACAACGGCAACCTCACCTACAACCTCAGCGGCACCACGACGGTCGCCGGCTCGATCAGCGGCACGGGAAATCTGACTCAAGCGGGCACGGGCACCACGATCCTGGCCGCCAACAACAACTACAGCGGCAGCACCAACATCACAGCAGGCACGCTGCAGGTAGGCAATGGCGGCGGCACAGGCAGCCTTGGCACCGGCAACGTCACCGACACGGCCAACCTCACGTTCAACTCGTCGGGCAACTCGACGGTGTTCGGTGTGCTCAGCGGCAACGGCACGCTGACGCAGAACGGCACCGGTGCCGTGGACATTGGTGGCGGCAATACGTCCGCCATCAACACCTTCAATGGCAGTGTCACGATCAACGCCGGAACATTGATCGGCGACGGCGGCAACAACGCATACGGCGCGCTTGGCAATGGAACGACCATCACCGTCAACAGCGGCGGCACGCTCATGGCCGGGGCCAACAGCAACGGGCTTATCGGTACGGCGCAATCGGCCACGATCATTCTCAATAGCGGTTCGGTGTTGACGACCAGCGTCAACAGCACGACCGATACGCTGGGGCGTTTGACGCTCAATGGCGGAACGATCGCGGACCAGGGTTCGGTAACTGGCAATGGCGCGACCTATGGCGCGTGGTACCTCACCCAGAACGTCACCGTGACGGCGAATTCGACGATATCGGCGGTGGGCGTCACCCTCGATCAGTCGGGCGGCACCAATTTCAATATCGCTGCAGGAAATCAGTTGCTGGTCAGCGGCACGTTTATCCTGGGCGGTACCGGCATGAACCTGACCGGCCCCGGCACCATGGTGCTGACCGGCGCTAACACCTATTCCAGCACCACCACCATCAGCAGCGGCACGCTGCAAGTGGGCAATGGCGGGAGCACCGGGAGCCTTGGTACGGGCGCCGTGGTCGACAACGCCAACCTGATGTTCAACGTGAGCGGCACCACGACGGCGCCTGGCGTGATCAGCGGCACTGGCAATGTTTCGCAGGTGGGCACGGGCACCACGATTCTTGCCGCCAACAACACCTACAGCGGCATCACCACGATCAGTAGCGGCACATTGCAAGTGGGCAATGGCGGCGCGGCTGGCAGCCTTGGTACGGGCGCTGTCACCGACAACGCGAATCTGCGGTTCAACACCGCCGGTACGACGACCGTCAACGGATCGATCAGCGGCACCGGCAATCTCACGCAAGCGGGCACGGGTACCACCGTGCTGGCCGCCAACAACAGCTACAGCGGAAGCACCACCATCAGCGCGGGTACGTTGCAGGTCGGCAACGGTGGTACGACGGGCAGCCTGGGTACGGCGGCCACCGTCACCGACAACGGCACGCTGGCGTTCAACCTCAGCGGCAACACCACGGTCAACGCATCGATCGGGGGCACCGGCAACCTGGTCCAGAAAGGCACCGGCACCACCATTCTTGCTGCCAGCAACAGCTATGGCGGCACCACCACCATCACCGCCGGCACGTTGCAGATAGGCAATGGCGGCACGTCGGGAAGCCTCGGCACGGGCAGTGTGACCGACAGCGGCAACCTCACCTTCGACCTGTCGAACAACACGACGATTGCGAATGCCATCAGCGGCAGCGGCACGCTGGAAAACGTGTATCTGGGGACGGTGCAGAACTTGACGAGCGTGTCCGGCTTCACCGGTACCTACGCCGCATTGGCGGACGAAGTTGCCGGCACCACGGCGACATTCAACATACCCAGCGGCACCAGTCTGGCCGGCAATACCTTCGACGTGATCGTGACGGCGACCAATCCCGATGCGTCGTTCACGCCGTTTCCGGTATTCAATACCCAGAACACGTCATACGCGGGCACGCCGACGCTGGAAATCAACGGCCTGGTGGTCGCCAACGCCACGGCGGCGGTGGGTGGCGAGCTGACCTCCTACAACACCAACATCACGCTGGGTGGCGGCTACCTGTGGAGCTTGAACAACGGCACCACCACCACGTACTACACCACGACCCTGGGCAGCACGACCACGGCGTTGACCGGCGATGCCACCATCACCGTCGCGCCGGGTTTGACGGTGACAGAAGCGGGATTGCTCAGTGGCAACGGCAACCTGTCGATCGTGCAATGCGGCTTCACGCAATGCGCGCCGAGCACGACGATTCTCACTGCCAACAACACCTATACCGGCACCACCACCATCACCAACGGCACGCTGCAGATCGGCAACGGCGGTGCATCGGGCAGCCTGGGTACCGGCAACGTCATCAATAGCGGGAATCTTGTTTTCAACGTCAGCGGCACGACGACGGTCGCCGGTTCGGTCAGCGGCACGGGCAATCTCACGCAAGCGGGTACAGGCACGACGGTGCTCGCTGCCAACAACAGCTACAGCGGCAACACCACGATCAGTGCCGGCACGCTGCAAGTCGGCAACGGTGGCGCATCCGGCAGCCTGGGCACGGCGAACAACGTTACTGACAACGCCAACCTGACGTTCGATCTCAGCAGCACCACGACGGTCAGCGCGGTGATCGGCGGCACGGGCAACCTGACGCAGGCAGGCACGGGTATCACCGTCCTGACCGGCAACAACATCTATGCCGGCACCACCACCATCACGGCCGGCACGTTGCAGGTGGGCAACAACGGAACCAGCGGTACGCTGGGTGCCGGTGCGGTGAGCGACAACAGCAACTTGGTGATCAATCGATCGGATGCCGCATTGAATCTGAGCGCCGTGGCGTCGAACACGACCGGCATTACCGGTACCGGCAACTTCACGTCGAACGTCGTCGGCAATTTCACCATCGACCGGTCGATCAATCTCGGCGGCGACGTAACGGCGACCGGCGGTGCCGGTAGCGACGGTTTGAGCGGTGGCGCAGCTGGCGGCGCTGGCGGCTCAATCGTCGAGAGTGCAGGCGTCAGTATTTCTGCCGCTAACGTGACGCTCACGGGCGGCGCGGGTGGCATCGGAGGAACGCAGCCCAGTCAATCGACTACCGCCAATATTGTCGGCGGAGCGGGTGGTGCGGGTGGCGTCGTGGTGGTGGACGGAACGATCAGCGCAACAGGTGGGATCGCGCTGACAGGTGGCGCGGGCGGCGGTGGCGGCGGCGGTAGAGGTGGCACCTGTCGCGGCTGCTCCAACATGATCTCGGGCAGTGCAGGTGGTGCTGGCGGCGCGGGCGGTTACGTTGTCGTGTCAGGTGGCATAAATGCTGGCACTGGCGGCATCGCACTCACCGGCGGTGCCGGAGGCGGTGGTGGCGGTGGCGGCGGTGCCGTCACGGGTTATCACAATGGTGGCGCCGCTGCGAGCAGCGGTGGCGCGGGTGGGGCAGGCGGCAATGTGTCGATCAATGGCCAGAATTTGATGACGACTGGCGCGATCAACGCCACCACCGGCAATGGCGGCGGCGGTGGCGGTGCTGGTGGCGGTTCATCCGGCTATGCCGGCGGCAATGGTTTATCGGGAACCGCAGGCACCACCGGAGGAGCCGGCGGGACAGGCGGGCGTGGTACCAATCAAAGCGGAGGTGCGGGCGGCGCGGCGGGCGTGGCTGGCGGTGCAGGCAGCACCGGCTTCAACGGAACCAATACCGCGAGCGGTGGCACTGGTGGTGTGGGCGGCAGTGCGAGTGCTGTGGTCTTCAACGCCGGTACAAGCACACTGACCGGCAGCAATTTGAGCGTAAGCGCCAACAGTGGCGTAGTGCTCAACGCCGGGACCACGGCGGTCGTCAACGTCACTGGCGCGCCGAATCTCGCCAACAACATTACGGGCTCGGGCAATCTCACCCAGGCCGGCCCTGGCATGCTCACGCTGTCGGGCGCGAGCACGTACACCGGCACCACGTACGTCAACAGCGGTACGGTGAACATCAGCGGTTCCTTGAACACCGGCAGTGCAACGGCCAACGTCGTGATGGCGAACGGCACGAGCTTCAGCGCGGCCAACATCACGGCGGGCCTTGCGAATATCTCGGGCAGCGGCAACATCACCTTGGCGGGCGTGAAAGCCAACGGCTCGATCACCGCGAACACCACTGGCAACCTCACGCTGAGTGCCAACCTCACTAGTGGCGGCAACGTCACGCTGGTGGCCGGTGCCAACGGTGTATCCGGGCTTCCATCCGGCACGGATACGGCGGGGGACGTGCAGACCACCAACGGTGCCGAGATCATTCTGCCCAATGCCGGCACGTTCACGGCCTACACCGGCAACGACAACGTTGCGCAACTGAGTGCCGCCGTGGTCGGCGCCACGGGTGCCACGGACTACCTTGCCTACAATGCGAATATGGGCAACGTGACCAACGTGACGGCGGGCACGCGCAATTTCGACGTGCGCACGCAACCCAATCTCTCCGGCGTATTCACCGCCAACAAGACCTACGACGGCAGCAACAACGCACTGAGCGTGTTGAACATCGGTTCGTCCAGCGTGCTGGGTTCCATCGGCGGGGCAGGCGGTTGCACCTCCGTGGCGATCAACACCAGCAGCTTGAACATCACCGGTGCGGTGTTCAACACCAGCCATGTCGGCAACGGCCTTACCGTGACCGTGCAGGCCGGCACGTTGAGCTTGAATGCGAGCTTCAGCGGCAAGACCTGGAATGTGTCCATGTTGAGCCCCGTCATCAGCAATCCCAACGGCGGCGGCACGATCACGCCGAAGGCGGTGACGGTCACGGCATCGACGGATACCAAGACGTACGACGGCACCACCACCAGCGCTGCGGCGGTGACCAACATCACCGGCTTGCTGTCAGGCGACAACCTCACGGGCCTGTTCCAGTCGTACAACAACACGCACGTGCTGGGCAGCAATGGCTCGCTGCTGGTGGTCAATGGCAGCGGCGTGGGCGTGGCCGGCAACCACAGCAGCTTGTTGAGCGACTACGCGATCAGCTACGCCAACACGACAGGCACGATCACACCGAAGGCGGTGACAGTAACGGCATCGACGGACACCAAGGCCTACGATGGCACCATCGCAAGCAGCGCGGCGGTGACCAATATCACCGGCCTGCTGACTGGCGACAGCCTGGCCGGCCTGACCCAGACGTACAACAGCGCTCACGCGCAAGGTGCCAATGGCTCGCTGCTGATCGTGAATGGCAGCGGGGCGAGCGTGAGTGGCAGCCACGGCAGCGTGCTGAGCGACTACGCGATCAGCTACGTCAACACGACGGGCACCATTACGCCGCGCGTGCTGGCCACGGTCATCAATGCCGTGGGCAAGACTTACGACGGCACCACTAGCACGACCTCCACGGTGAGCCTGGCGCCCACTGGCCTGGTCGGCAACGACACGGCCACGGGCGTCACGGGTTTCAACTTGGCCTTCGACAACCCGAACGCCGGCACACGCAATGTGGTGGCAAGCGGCACAGGCAGCCTGGCCGGCTTCACGGGTGCGGCCAGCGGCAACGGCAGCGGCGTGGGTGCCGGCAACGAGGTGGCGGGACTGGCCAGTGACTACGTCGTCGCGACACCACCTTCGGCCAGCGCGGTGATCAGTGCCGCCAATCTCATTGTCACGGCCAACAACGACGCCAAGATCGTCACGCAGAGTGACACGGCCGGTTACAACGGCGTGAGCTTCACCGGCTTCGTCGGGGGCGACAACGCCAGCAGCCTGGGCGGCACGCTCTCGATCATGCGCACGGGCGTGGGCGTCGACGAGGCGGCCGGCACGTACAACGGTGTGCTGGTGGCTTCCGGCTATACCGCCAGCAACTACAACATCAGCTACGTCAACGGCAATTACCAGATCGTGCCCGCGCAACAGTTGCTGGTGCACATCCAGAACATGAACAATACCTACGGCACCACGCCGGGCTACGCCATCACCAGCGCTCAGTACATGGACAGCGGCAACGTTATCCACACACTGACCCAAACGAGCCGCAACGGAAACACGTTCACCTACAGCGACAATGTTGGCGGCAGCGCCACGTTTACCGTGACGCCCACCGGCGCGGTGCAAAGCGACGCGGGCTTCCTGGCGGCAGGCAACTACGGCCTGACAGGCTCGAACACCAGCATCGTGGGCAACAACTTCATGCAGGCGGTCTACGTCGGCAACCAGATGGTAGGCCGGGCCGCGTTGACGCCGTTGGCCAATGGCTTATCGAAGGTGTACGACGGCACGACGGCCATACCCAACCTGGCAGTGGGCCTGCAGGGCATGCTGTCGGGTGACATCGTCAACGTCTCCGGCGTTGGGGCATTCAATACCACGCATGCGGGCAGCAACATCGGCTATACCGTCAACAACATGGTTTTGGGCGGCGCGGACGCCAATGATTACTACCTGAGCAGCAACACGCTCGCCGGTAACGACGGCACGATCACGCCGAAGACAGTGACGGTCACGGCGTCAACCGACACCAAGGCGTACGACGGCACCACCACGAGCAATGCGGCGGTCACCAACATCACCGGCTTGCTGTCGGGCGACAATCTGACCGGCATGTTCCAGTCGTACAACAGCACCCACGTATTGGGCACGGACGGCTCGCTGCTGGTGGTGAATCACAGTGGCGTCGGTGTGAGCGGCAACCACAGCAGTCTGTTGAGCGACTACGCCATCGGCTATGTCAACACGGCGGGCACGATCACGCCGGCAACCTTGACGGTGACGTCGAACACGGGCACCAAGGTGTACGACGGCGGTGCCGCGTCGAACGTGACGGCGACGGTGACGGGTTTCCGCGGCACGGACAGCCTGAACGGAACGGTGACCGAGGTGTACAACTCAAGCCACGCGTTGGGTACCGACGGCTCGACGTTGTCGGCGGCCACCACGCTGACCAATGCGTCGATCAACGGCGGCGGCTACATCTCGGATTACACCGTGTCCTATGTGAGCGCAACGGGCACGATCAGCCCTGCGCAAGTCATCGTGACGGCGTCCACCGATACAAAGATGTACGACGGCACGACGGCAAGCAGCGCGGCCGTGACCAACATCACCGGCCTGGTGGGGAGCGACACGCTCACGAATCTGTTCCAGGCCTACAACAATTCGCAGGTGCTGGGTGCGCACGGTTCCCTGCTGGTGGTCGACGGCGAGGACGTGGGATTGAGCAGCAGCATGGGAAGTCGTCTGGGCGATTACGCCATCACTTATGTCAGTACTGCGGGTACCATCACGCCGCGGCCGGTGGTGGCGTCGAATGTGATCTTGAATCGCGACGGCACGTTGAACATTTCGCAGGCCACGCTATCGGGCGTGCTGCCTGGCGAAACGCTGACGATCACGCAGGGCAGCACACCAGGTACGCTGGTATTGGCCGGACCGACCGCGGGGGATTATGTGCTGCGCGTTCCCCGCGTGGTGCAAGCGGACCCGCCCTTTGATGCAACCCAATGGCGTGGTGCATTGCGTACGGGACAGCACATGATTGGCTTGATGCCGCCGCCATGGGTCACGGTGACGCAAACCGACGTGTCTCCCGTATTGATGGACGTGGCGCAAAGCGGCCAGTTGCCCAGCCAGGCGTTGTACTGTGTGCAGGGAGCCGTTCGCGTACCCGACTATGTATCGGCCATGCCGGTGATGGGGTGTTCACAGATGACGTCGAGGCACGCGGGTGGCTGAAACGTGACAACCCAGCATGCGGTGATCGGCCCCTCCCCTACGTGTAGTAGGGGAGGGCTGGGGTGGGGTGAAGCGAATCTTGCGGTGATGTTCAATCATGCGCAAAACATCAGTCCGGCGCAGCCGGACGCGAGCTTCGCTCGCAGCACCCCACCCCAACCCTCCCCTGCAAGCAGGGGAGGGAGTGGAATGCATCACGCGAATGGCATCTGAATCAACGTGGAGAAACTTGCGCATGAACGCCGAAGCAAAACCTGCTGCAAGCAATAACCCTTCGTCTCCAGAGGAACCGGTTTTTTCACTAGCCCGCTTCGAATCCACCTGCTACGCGCGCAAACACGAAGACGCCGCGCGTGAGTTCGTGGCCCTGTTGGGCATGCTCGACCGCAACTACGGCGGACTCGACGTCGGCTTCGATGCGCAACCTACTGCCAGCATGATGGGTGCGGACCAGGATCCGCACATCATCAACCGCATCTGCTCGGCGCTGTCGGCATTGTTCAGCGATCCGACCTTCAGCCTTTCCTTCGATGGCTATCGGCAGCTGCTGTATTTCCATCGCTGGATCGCCACGCTGTTCGCCGCCAGTTCCTTCAGGAATGCCGATCACATCCTGCGCGCGCTCAACATCAAGGGGGCGAATGCCAGGGCGGTGGAAGTCAACAATCGTGACCTGGCGAAATTCTGCCTGCTCTATACGCCGAACTCCGAAATTCCCATGAACATGGAGGCGCTGTGGCAGACCGATCGCCATCTCGCGGTGGCGCTCGCTTGCGCCTTGCTGTCGCCGCGTTTTCTGGGCACGGTCGCCGCACACGACAAGCGCGAAGTGTTGCTGCAATGGCTGCCTTCGAAGCTCGACGCGATCGAAGACCTGGACGTGCTCCCCATCGGGGTACTGCATGACGTCTACATGCATTGCAGCTATGCCGATACGCCGAAGCGGCATGCGATCAAGGCGCCGATAAACCGACTGGTGCGCAAGAAACTTGTCGAGCAGGGCTTCAAGGACGTTGAAGGCGCGCCGCGTGTGCGCGTGCCGGGCGAGAAGCCATTGCTGATGGTGATACTGGAATGGTTTTCCGGTTCGCATTCGATCTATCGCACGCATTCGGCATCGATCAAGGCGGCGCGCGAACGGTTCCACGTGGTGGGCATCGGCCATGCCGGACAGGTGGACGAGCTGGGCAAGGCGGTGTTCGACGAGTACATCGAAGTAAAGGGCGAGACCGTTTCCTTCGTACGCGCCAAAGCGCAGGAACTGCGGCCGGAGATCGTCTACTACCCCGCCTTCGGCATGTTTCCGCACAGCATCTATCTGACCAACCTGCGCCTGGCGCCGGTGCAGATCGTCTCTTACGGACATCCAGCCACATCGATGTCGCCCTGCATCGACTATTTCGTACTGCCGGAGGACTGGGTAGGCGACCCGGGCCTTTTCAGCGAAAAACTGCTGCCGCTGCCGAAGGCGGCGATGCCGTTCGTACCCTCGGCACAAAGCGGCGCTTATCGGTCCACGCTGCGTGAGCATCCGGATACGGTACGCGTGGCGGTCGCCGCCACCACCATGAAATTGAACCCCGCTTTTATCGAAGCGCTCGTCCAGATCGGGCGCAAGGCGGGCCGCCCGGTCCAGTTCCATTTTTTCATGGGCGTGACGCGCGGGCTGGTCTATCTGGAAGCGCGCGATCTGGTTCAACGCTACCTGCCCGAGGCCGCGATCCATCCGATCATGCCGTACGCCGAATACATGGCGCGGATCAACGCATGCGACCTTTATCTGAATCCGTTCCCGTTCGGCAACACCAACGGTATCGTCGATGTGACCGCATTGGGCCTGGTCGGCGTGTGCAAGACCGGTCCGGAAGTGCTGGAGCATATCGACGAAGCACTGTTCACCCGCATCGGTTTGCCGGACTGGTTGGTCGCCAAGTCTGTGGAGGCTTATGAGCAAGCTGCGCTACGGCTGATCACGGATGATGCACTGCGACTGTCCTTGCGGCGCGAGCTGTTGGCGCGTGACGCGACGCAGGTGTTCTATACAGGCAAGCCGGCGTTGTTCGCCGAGGCGCTGGCGCATTTGCTCGAAGGGTGAGTGCGTACGCCGTAAAAGCTGTCATGTCCATTATGGCCATGTACATACTCGCGTAAATGATGACGCAAAGTCTTGCGCAAGCGCGTATGGTACGCGTGCGCATATCGACATATGCGTACTTGCGCGGACGCCTATCGGCGCGGCCGATATGGGTGTTCCAGGGGGCGCGGTCACCTAACGCGACAACGGGAGACCCAAGGCTATGAAGACTCGACTGTTCATCGCAGTGGCGGTGATGGCGTTCGCTACCTGTGCATTCGGGGCGACCCCCACCACGCTCAAGCTGCAACGAGGAGGCACCACCGTACCCGTCACCACGCCGCTTGGAGGCGCCGCACTGACCAACCTGGAACTGGATCCGGCCATGAGCGGCGGCGATACCGATTCGGGCGATGGATTGGGCTTTACATCGAAGCAGGTCGTCAACCGCAGCATTGCCCGTGGACACGCCGGCAGCAACCGGGCGGGGCATGCCACACGCGCCAAATCGAGCCCGGAACTGCTCGGCGGCCTCGACGGCCTCAACTTTCACGACCAGCGCTATGCCAATGGCGGAAATCAGTTCTCGGTAGAGCCACCCGATCAAGGGCTGTGCGCCGGCAATGGATTTGTGGTGGAGAGCGTCAACGATGTGTTGGCAATCTACGACAAGTCCGGCAACAAGCTGGTCGGGCCGGTCGACCTCAACACGTTCTACGGCTATCCCGCGGCGATCAATCGCAGCACCGGTGCGTATGGGCCGGAAATCACCGATCCTTCCTGCTACTACGATGCGAGCACGCAGCGCTGGTTCCAGGTGGTGTTGACGCTCGATCGCATCGGTACGACCTCATCGCTGGCCGGCACCAATCACCTGGATATCGCGGTGAGCCAGACAGCGGATCCGACCGGCGCATGGAATATCTATCGCTTGCCGGTGCAGAACAACGGCACGCAGGGCACGCCGGATCATGGTTGCGCGGGCGGATTCTGCCTGGGTGACTATCCGCATATCGGTGCCGATGCGAATGCGATCTTCCTGACCACCAACGAGTTCGCGTTGTTCGGCTCCGGTTTTTATGGCGCGCAGATCTACGCCATCTCCAAGCAGGCCTTGGCGTCGGGTGCCGCATCGCCGAACGTGGTGCTGTTCAACGGTGGCGATCCGAGCATCCCTGCACCGGCGTTTACGGTATGGCCGGCGATCTCATCCGGCGGCCAATATGCCACCGCCCATGGCGGCACCGAATACCTGTTGAGCTCGGACGCCGTGTTCTACGACTCGGGCACGTCCAACACCATCTGGTTGTGGTCGGTGTCGAACACGCAGGCGATCGACAGCATGCCCGCAAACGTGATGTTGAGCGTCTCGCCATTGACCGTGCAGTTGTATGCCGTGCCGAGCAGTCTGGCGCAGCAGAAGCCAGGCAATACGCCATTGCGCGACTGCTTCGCGTTGCTCGGTTGCGCGCCGAACTATCTCGGCTACCCGAATCACGTCTATTCCACGCCGCGCGATTTGGCAGTGAATGACTCGCGCATGCAGCAGGTGAGTTACGCCAACGGCAAGCTGTGGGGCACGCTGGATACCGACGTGTTGCTAAGTGACGGCAGCCATGGTTCGGGCATCAACTACGTGGTGGTCAACCCGGATTCCGGCCACATCTTCGCCAACGACACCTTGGCGCTGCCCGATGCAAACCTCACCTACGGCGCGGCAGCCGTCACGCAAAGCGGACGCGGCGTGATCACCTTCACTGTGGTCGGCCCCAATGATTATCCCAGTGCCGGCTATGCGAGCCTGGATGCGAAGATCGGCGCCGGCGACGTGCATATCGCCGCGTCGGGCGCAGGCCCGTGGGATGGCTTTACCGGTATCCCCTACCTGGGCGACGACCGTCCGCGCTGGGGCGATTACGGTGCGGCCGCGGCCGATGGCAACACCATCTGGATCGCATCGGAGTACATCGCGCAAACCTGCAGCCTGACCGAATATTTGACCGCTCCGCTGTTTCAATGCGGCGGTACGCGCGGCGCGCTGAGCAATTGGGCGACGCGTATTTCGGCGATCGGGTTCTGAGTTGGCGGCAGGGCTCGCTCAAGGGAAATGGCGGAGTGCGGGCGAATGCCCGCACTCCGCTTTTAATTTGCATCACTGACACAGATCGCTGAAAGAATGAGCAGTGCAACAAGTCGCCAGCCGCGGCCGTGACTCCGGCTATCGACTCATCCACGACGGTAGTGTTCCGCCTACGGGGAGGGGCGAACCAAGGTAAGATGCGAACATTCAACGTCCCGGCTGCTTTTCACTTCCACTTCACAGGCAAGCCCGGATCGTTGTACGAATTTTACGCGCGTCATGGATCCACTGGGGAGCTGGATACGATGCACGAACGAGCAAGGTCGCTGGCAAAAGCAATCTGGAAGCACGTGGCCATCGTCGCGGCTTACGCCGTTGGCTTGTGGCTGTTTCGCCAGATCATCATTCCGCATTATGTGTTGCTTACGGGTGTGCGCGTGGCCGCGCTGGCCCTGGTGCCTTATCGCTATTGGCCGGCATTGATCATCGGTGAAGAGTTCGCGCTGGTGCCGATGACGATCACTTATTGGACTCAATTCGGCGCGATATGGTCCGTGCTGAATCTGCTTCCTGCAACGGCCCTTATGGCGCCGGTGGTTTATGTCGCGCGTCAGCGTGGCCAGATGATCGGGAAGGCGGGGCAGGTGAATGTCATCGTGCTGCTGATCTGCGCCCTCGCGATCGCGGCGGTGTGCACGGCTTATAACTTATTGATGGCCTCTTCGGCCATCGTTCCGGCGAATGCGCCGAAGCTGCACTACGACCAGCTCGCTGGCCAGTGGCTGCTGGGTAATTTCTTAGGCATCTTGACCTTGGTACCGACGGTGTTCGCGTGCCACGAAGGTATGACGCGCCATGGCCGGAAACGATGGATGTCGCATGCTGTCGAAAGCCGCGTGGTGTTCGAGAGTGCGTGCCTGATCGTGCCCATGCTGGCGTTGCTGTTGTGGATCGGGTTTACGTTTCCGCATGTGCGCAGTGTGGCGCAGGTGTGCCTGTTCTTGCCGGTGGTGTGGCTCGCCCTCCGCCATGGCTGGGAAGGTGCAGCGTTCGGCGGCACCATGGCGAGCCTGGCGGTGGTCGTGCTGATGCCGGAGCGCTTCGATCACGGCACCATGCAGGCAGAAGTCATCGTTGCGTTTGCGATCAGCACGATGCTGCTTGCCGGCGCGCGCGTGGCCGTGCTCAGTGCGCGCGCCGAAAAGGAGCGCGCCGAGATGCAGCTCGCGTTGGAACTGGCCCGCAGCAACTTCCATATCGGGGAGATGCAGATGCGCTCGACGGCGCAGGCTCTGGAGCAGATCCGTGAGACCGTCCGCGGGGGGTACACGTTGATGATCGACCGCCTCCGGCATTTGCAGCCGGCCATGGATGATGGCGGCTATATGCGTGTGGCGGCCGCGGCACAGGAACAGCTGTTCGGGTTGGCGGACAGTCTGTATCCGCAATCGTGGCGAGAGCGCGGACTTCCTGCCGCCTTGCGGGAGGGCGCGGTGGCCCGGCTGCTGGACGAGTCCGGTATGCACTACGTCTGCGACCTGCGGGGACCGGTCAGCCAGTTGTCATCCAGCCTGCACCTGGCCATCTATCGGACCGTATGCGAGGGCATCGTCGAAGGATGCAGCAACAAGGATGTCAGCACCGTTCGCGTGCGTGTGCGCGCGGGTACGCGGGCAGGGCGCCTGGGTGCGTTTGTCCAGTTGAGCTTCGATCGCCACCCGGCGGATCTGGCCCACGTGAAGTGGGAGAACTTGATGCCACGCCTGCTGCGCTCAGGCAGCGGCCTGGGCATGAAGGCCCTGAGCAACCGTGCCGCCAGTTTCGAAGGCAGCGTGCGTCGCCGTGAGCGGGCCCATGGCCGAAGCATCAGCTGCCTGATGCTCGATCCATAAAACGAAAGAGCCCGGCATTTGCCGGGCTCTTCGCATGATGCAAGTGTTGCGTTTTCAGGCGCCGTGCGTACTGCACGTAACCACATCGCAGGTCTGCATGGTGCTGATTTGCGTGCTGGGCTTCATCGCTGGAGCCGCGGCGGTCGTAGCCTGCAAGGCGGTGGTCCCATCACTCAGCGGTATTGCGCTGATCACTGTAGCGCCATCGTTGTAGACAATGGCACCGGCCGCAACCGGCGATGCGGCGATAGCGGCCGCCGCTTGCTGCGGTGTGCTCACAAACTGCGGATTGCCAATCGGCAGCACGATGAACTGGCCACCGGACGTCCCGACGGCGCCAAGCACGTTGCCACCCGCATCGTTGATCTGGACATAGGTGATTCCACCCACGACGAAGGTGTAAGCGTGATAGTGCGGATTGAGGCTGACATCAACGGCATTGGGCCAGGCTTGGCCAAGACCCTGCATAGGCGCGCCGGCGCTCGCCGCGCCAGACAGACCCAATGCAAACAAGGCGGCGAACAACGTGCGACGAGCAACGAGCTTTGACATACAAGATCCTCTCTTGGGTAAACGGTGCACCCTGCACCGGTGGAAGCGAAATCTAGCATTCCAGTTCAGGATCTCATCGTGTAGGACGATGGGGATGGGAGGAATAATTCAGGTGTGTGTGATGATTATGTGAAGATGGTCGTGCGCGCACTGGTTTTGAGGGCAGGAAAAAAGCTCCGCTTCCTCCATCAAACGCGGTCGTCGAAATGAGGAAAATGCGATCTTCGACGAGTGAATGCAGACGGCGCGGCGTTCTTCCCGCTGTCTGCGTTGCATCCCGTAATAATTCCGCTGAGCGGTGAAGGCGAAACTCTCAATTGTCCGAAGCCAATGCTCGGACTCTATTTATGGATGGCGGCATTTGTCGTGGTCTTCCTGACGGCGCTGATTGCCGATTATCGTCAGCGGTGCGATGGCGCCGGATGTTGAAAGTGTGGCACTGCGTTTATTCGAAACGGAGTCATCAGGTAGGAATAGTGGGCGGCAGTATTCGGCATCGTGTCGGCTGGTAAGTGAGCCTGACCCCGCTTTTTGGGTGCGTTCAAAAATGCCTGAACCTGCTGCGTCAGCACGATCACATGGACCTGACGATGGCCACGTTGCCGCCGGAGGATCCGAAGACCTACAAAATGATCCAGCTTGGGGACACGGTTGGCGTGTTTCAGATTGAAAGTCGTGCGCAGATGGCGATGCTGCCGCGCCATCGTCCTGAAAATTTTTATGACTTGGTGATCCAGGTGGCGATTGTTCGACCGGGTCCGATTCAGGGCGACATGGTGCATCCGTATCTGCGTCGTCGTCGTGGTGAAGAAGAAGTCACCTATCCATCGCCGGAGTTGAAAGAAGTTTTTGAACGGACCTTAGGCGTGCCGCTGTTCCAAGAACAGGTGATGAAGCTGGCGATCGTGGCCGCCGGCTACACACCGGGTGAAGCGGATCAACTGCGCCGCGCGATGGCCGCCTGGAAACGGCACGGTGGCATGGAGAAGCACCGCGATCGGATTTCCACGGGCATGATCGAGCGCGGCTACACGGCGGAATTTGCTGCGCAGTTGTTCGAGCAGATCAAAGGGTTCGGTTCCTACGGGTTTCCCGAAAGCCATTCGGCTAGCTTTGCCGGCATTGTGTATGCGAGTTGCTGGTTGAAGTGCCACCACACCGCCGCGTTTGCGTGCGCACTGCTCAACTCGCAGCCCATGGGCTTCTACTCGCCCAGCCAAATCGTGCAAGACGCCCAACGCCATGGCATCACGGTGCGCCCGGTGGATGTGCGTTACAGCGATTGGGATTGCACCTTGGAACCCGACCCAGGGGGACGCTGGGCGATTCGATTGGGCTTTCGCAAGGTGCGCGGATGCAGTGAACAAGCCGGGCAGGCAATCAGCGCGGCCCGAGCGCAACGATCGTTCGGTGACATCGCTGATCTCTGTGCCCGCACCAATCTGGATAAGCGACATCAGGATTTGTTGGCCGAAGCAGGTGCGCTGCGTGGCCTTGCCGGGCATCGCCATCGCGCGCAATGGGCGATCGCCGGCGTGGAATCCCAGCTGCCGCTGTTCGGCAACGACAGTCCCCAAGAAGGCAGGGTGGTGTTGCCCCCGCCGACGCAAGCCGAGAACACGCTGGCGGACTATGCACGCGTGGGGCTCACGTTAGGGCCGCATCCGTTGGCACAAATCCGAGGGCGACTGCGCGCCGCGCGGTGCACCGACAGCAAAGCGCTTCAACACCGCCGGCATGAGAGCTGGGTGCGCGTCGCCGGCTTGGTGACGTTGCGACAGCGACCAGAAACGGCCAGCGGGGTCACCTTCGTGACCATGGAAGACGAACATGGGTTGATCAACGTGATCGTCTGGCGGCAGGTAGCTGAGCAGCAGCGGCGTGTGTTCTTGGAAGCACAGCTGTTGGGCGTGGAAGGACAGTGGCAGATGGTGGATGGGACGTGCCATGTGGTGGCGCGGCGCCTGCTGGATTTGACCGCGTTGCTGGGCGGGTTGGACGCGAGGTCGAGGGATTTTCAATAGCCAATGGCCCCTTTAAATCCCCTTGCATCCCACCAGCAGGACCCGAGCACACGATCACCAGGATCACGAGAGCACGAGGAGCACCGGCATACGCCGTCAATTCCCTGATTCGAAAGGTGATTGTTTCCACTAAGTGCACCATTTGGTGCGAAGCCACCAGCTGGGGATGAAGGATGGGGCTGTTCGAGAGGGTCACACTTTGGCCTCGACGAGTGTCAGCGAGGGGGTTGTGGCGCCCTAACTTTTACCTTTACCCGATGGCCGAGTTGCTTGAATGTATGTTCACCGAACGGGGCAGGATGATGAGCATGGCCAGCAACGACAAACCCAAGAAGCCGACGAAATCGCAGCGTCGCACGCAAAAAATGAAGGAACGGTTTCCCGACCTCGACGTCTCGATGTTGTGGAGCCGAAAGAAGCACGATGGCTTTGCGACGGTGCCGCGCACGATGCCGTTAGTGATGAAAATCATCGACGCCAAGAGTGAAAAAGGGCATCCCGCAGGTCACACCTTGTTCTGTTTATGGGCTCGGGCTCTCGACCATCCTTATATGGAAATCGACAAGCCAAGGATCCTTGCGTCCGAGGCCGGTTTGACTGGTGATCGAGCGGAGACCTCATGGCGAAAGAGGATGGCTACGCTGGTGAATCTGGGTTTCATTGTGGCGAAAGAGGGGGAGAGCGGGCCCTATCACTACGTTGTTCTGCTGAACCCTCACTACATTGTTACCCGCTTGAATGATCGCCAGCAGGTCCAGCAGCAGACTTGGGAGTTTTTCAGGGATCGGGCTGAGGAGGTTGGCGCGCTGCCTGAAATCATGGAGGAGCTGGAAATGATCAAGGAAGCAAAAGAGGAGGCTGCCGAAAAGGAGGCGATCGCCAAGAAGTCGGCTGCCAAGAAGAAGGCCAGTAAGGCATCCAAATAGAAGGAGGCGCGCAATGCGATTATTGACAAGAAACGGCGGCCTTCGGCGCATGCTCGCCCGTCGGAGGCTCACGCAATAAAAAGACCCACGCTCATTCCAGCCTTGAAACGGGACTGAGCGTAGGTCGTGGTGAGCACAGCGTGGTGCGTTGGTGGTCTTCGCAGGGCCACCAACGCATCCTTTATAGCCAGAGCCATCGGCGACCGCAACGTTGATTGCTGGTGGCGTCCGCAATGGAAGCGCCAAGATGACACGTTTACCACCCGATTCCGAAGCATCGCCGCTGATCGAATATCTAAGGCAGCCACCGCCGATGTATGCCTTGCTGCTGAGTGGGCGGTGGGGTGTCGGCAAATCCTATTTCTGGAACACCTTCGTCCGGGAGAAGTTGCCGGGCCTAAATCGGGTGGCGCTGACCATTTCAGCTGCCGGGCTCACGACTCTCGAAGAACTCGAACGGGCGTTGTTCATGGTGTCGATTCAAAAGGCGCCGGGTATCTTGCGCGAGACGTCGGGGGTGATCGGAAAAATGGCGTTGCGCTGGGCGAAGATCGATCCCAACGACATCAAGTTGAAAGCTGAACTCAAAACGGGGCGAACCGTCATTTGCATCGACGACCTGGAACGATTTGCAGGGGAGTTTGATGTGCTCTTCGGTTTCATCGTGTCGTTGGTGGATGATGCCAAGTTGCACGTCGTGCTGATCGCCAACGAGGGAGAGGCCGACGAGAAGTATAAAAAGGTCAAGGAGAAGATCGTTGGCCGAACCATTCAAGTTCCCCAGGACATTGAAAAGTTCTATCAAGATGCGGTGAACAACGTTGGCGAGATCGTCAGCAAATCGAGAGACGCCCTTCGTGAATACCAGACAGAGGCGTTGTCCCTGTTTTCTGAGAAGGGAATCACCAACCTTCGGACGATTCGCGGGATCATTTTTGAGATGGATTTGATCCTTCGTAACGCCGAATGGCCCAACGACCAAAAGCCAAATATCAATAGACTGTTCAACGCGGTAACGTTCCACGTCATGGCTATATCGGCAAACGCTGAGAATGGTGTGTTGGTTGGGCGATGCTTCCAGGTCGGTCACATTGGCGTGGTTCTTGGAATTCGACAGGTTTCCAAGGAAAGGCCTGGACGTAAAGTCGTGGAAAACGCAGACGATACGGAGCTCAACCCGCTAGACGTGCTCATCGACTCACTTGGGTTTTCAAGCGATAGTCAGAAATGGCCGCGTTCGGACGCATTTATCGCCTTGGTGCGCGGGAATGCGCTGAACGCGAAAGGGATCATGGACGATTTCCATGTGTTTGGCGTTGAACAGGAAGACAATCGAGCACTGGTCCGGCTTCAAAACCGTGACCGGATGACGGAGGTGGAGTTCGCCGAAGCCGTCAAGGAGCTGGAAGACGACGTCAAGAACAATCGTTTCACAGCAGTCATGGACATCTGGTTGTCGTGGGAGATGCTCTACGGATTATCGACTTTGAACTTGACGAGGTTTAGCCCTCAGGACTGCGCTGAGTTTTTCTTATCAGCAATCGAGGGCACCGATGGGTCGTCGCTCGATGACGCCACATTGCAGATTTATCCTGAGCAGCGCGACGAAGCTGAGGGTAGGGTGTTGAAGAAGGTTCGCGTGATAGCAAACGCGGTTTCCGCCAGGTTGGAATCCGCACAAGGGCAGGTAGTGTTAAGCCAGATCATTGCCGGGAAGGCCGACGCGGCCGATGCGTTCAGAAAGTCGATCTTTTCCGGCATCACGCCAGAGGCTCTGTTCGATCGGCTGCGAGAGACGAGGAGATCGTCGATCATCAACGTGTCCCGCTTTGTTGGTCAACGTCGGTCTCTCGCCAACGCGCGTGAGATGTTTGGTGATGAACTGCCGTTCGCCGAAGCCATGGTTAGGCTCATCGCGGAGACGGTAAAGGAAGCCAGGCCGATGACCATGGTGAACTCCGCCTTGCTTGACCTGGGAAGGCAGTTTCAGGCTTTCGCAAAGGAACTTAATCCGAGTCAAGCAGCGGGGAACGAATGAGGTGCGCGCTGGCTAAACGTAATGTGCTTACGCAACGAGGTGTTTTAACGTGAACTTGCAAGGATTTCCGCCACCACCGAAGTTGCCAGTAGGTTCATACCATCAACATCTGGCAGTTGATGTTGCTCGCCATGAAGCTGGGCATTATGTGGTGGGCAGGGCATTGGGTTTATCGATGGGGAAGATCAGCGTGACGTTGATAGACCTGCAAGGAGGACACAGGGGCACGTCAGCCATTAGTCCTGTTGAAGAGCTGTCCGACAAGAATGATCTGATCGATTGGCTCGGGAAGCGGGTTAAACAGCTCTACGCTGGCGTATGGGCACAATCACTCGGTTGCAATGGTCAAATCGATGCTGCTCGTGCAAACGACTTTGCGAAGAGTGGCGGCCAAGACGACTACGGAAGAGCCCAGCTATTGGTTCATATCATGCGAAACATCTCGCATAAAAAGCCTGCTTCAAGGAAGGAGTTGGAGGAGCAACTGATGGGCATTCACCAGCCCTTGTGGGATGAGGCCGCAAGGTTGGTTCAGGATGATGCGCCGCTTATCATTGCGCTGGGAGACGCCCTTGGGGGTCTGGTGAAATGGACCAATGAGGAATATACGTTCACGGAGGAGTATCTCCTGTCCATGAGCGCTATTCAGGATCGATTCCCGGACGCCATCGGTTTGGCGGAGAGGGGTGTGACGGTTGCGGGTGCAAACCTGGATGGCGCATCTGGCCCTCAGATCGGTCCAGTCTAAGTGGACGATTTCTCTCGGCCATTGCGTGGCCGTTGGTGTCCGGCAGGTGCAACGCGAGATGGGGTAAGGTGCAGCGCGAGGCGCGCACGCTCTGTCGCCAACTCCTCAGCAACTCGTTGGCCAGCGAAATGAGACAGATAGCCATCCATGACCGCGATGTATTCCTTCAAGGTCATATCGTGGAAGTTCGCTCCGGCAACCTGATCCTGAGAAAGGTCCAGACAAGTCAACAGATCAACCGGCCGTCGCATACCGTGGAAATCCAGAGTCACCATTTCAAACACCCACGTGTCATCCGGTAGGCCTTGGATGAGGAAGTCGGCGAACGACACATGCCGAATCTTGATGGGACCACGCCGTGTCGGCTCTTGATCCAGGTATTGCACCAGGTCCCCGGCGAGGTAGCCGCTCTGGTCTCCAACCGTGATCAGTGGCGGCACGGGTTCTCGGCTCGCACGCAGGCCATCGAACGCCTGGAAGGACAGGTGCAACAGCGCTTCGGCCACAGCCGAGGGAAGCAGGCGCATGCCATGCAACTCGCGGAGAGCAGCGAAGAATGGATCACTTTGGAGGGTGGTGGCTTGCTCCATGCCTGATGCCCTATGCGAGTTCTTCGGACTCGATCGCTGCGATCGCCTGTTTCAGTGCGGTCATGTATTCACCCAACGTCATCCACTTGCTGCGATCACTGAGTGTTGTCGGAACCTCACCTCGAAGCGCGGCGAAGAAGTCGACGGGCTTGCGGTGTGGGCCGACCAACGTGATGGGCCACTCCTCGTCGGGTTTGGCCGTGCTGACCCATGTTGAAAACGACCAGCGCTTCATGGCGATCATCCGATCGATCTCTGCGTTCTCTGCACGTTCGCGCAGGAACCGTCGGATCTCTCCGAGCGAATACCAGATGGCGGTGTGCGCCCTCTCTCGTGGCATCGGGTGCGGCGGTTGAGGTGGCCGTGTGCGCATGCGTTCTTTCAACATGCCCAACGACAGACCGGTCAAGATGAAGACCTGTTGAGGCAACAGCAACACACTGTCGTCGAGGTGCTCCACCTCGCGCGTCAGGAAACTCTGTTGAAACCGCAGCGACACGTCTTGGCATGCCCACATCATGCTGGGCATGCGGAAAACTTTTCAATCGAGGGGAGCCTTGGGAAGCCTCAGAGAATCGAAGAGGCAACGGCTCATTTAGTGGTGATGTGTAGCTATTTGATTTACTTGGTGCCCGGAGCCGGGATCGAACCGGCATGACCTTGCGGTCGAGAGATTTTAAGTCTCTTGCGTCTACCTGTTTCGCCATCCGGGCGGGAGAGCTGCCGAATGTCCGGCTGCAGGCGCGCGGATCGTAGCATGCACCTGGGTGCGAACGAAGCGGTGCGCTCCGTTTTATGTGGATCGAGGTCAGGCCACGGCGCTTTGTTCGATCGGTTGTTCCGGCCGCGCGTATTGCGCCAGGCGGATGGTGGAGGCAGGGCCGGGCATCTCTACGCAGGTGGCGCGCCCGGAGCGGTTGTGCTCGTCGCGGGCGGCTTCACGCGCCAGTTGGATGGCGGGTCCAAGCCGGAGCTGGCTGAACAGGGTGGCCGATTCCCGGCGGATGCTCCAGTCTCCGTCGAGTGATTGCCTGAGCGAGTAGATCACCATCGGTACGCTCCATGGGGTTAGTGCGAACTAGCCGTGCAGGGGTATAACGAAACGCGTGACTTACGACCGTGTCATTCGGGAAATAATGGCACCAAAATTAGGACATGTATGTAGGTTATTTCCTACGCAGGGTGTGCGTATCGGCGGTATCTGGAAAATCCTTGCGAAACGAGGGGTTACGCACTTGCAATGTGTCAGCGACCCACCTACTTTGCTGAAGCACAGTTCCCAACCAAGGAGGGCGCAAGATGATCGACGTTGTACTCGTGGACGACCATGAGCTGGTGAGGACCGGCTTCAGGATGATCCTGCAGCAGCCGGATATCCGCATTTGCGGTGAAGCGGGCACGGCCGAAGAAGGGCTGCGGCTGATCCGGGCGACCAAGCCGCATATCGCGCTGGTCGATGTGCATATGCCCGGCATGAGCGGTATCGAGCTGACCGAGCGCGTCGTGCGGGCCAATCTGCCCACGCACGTGATCGTGGTAACCGTGGTGGAAGATGCCCGTTTTCCGAAGCGCCTGCTGGATGCAGGCGCCCACGGTTACCTCACCAAGAGCTGTGCGGCGGAAGAACTGCTCAACGCAGTACGGCAGGTCGCCGGTGGCCGTCGGTATCTTGCGCCGGCCGTGGCGCAGCAGCTGGCGCTGGCCACGCTCGACGGCGAAGGCTCGCCGTTCGATGCGCTCTCCAGCCGCGAACTGGAAGTGGCAATGATGCTGGTGCGCGGCAAGGCGTTGACCGCCATCGGCGAGCAGCTCAACCTGAGTCCGAAAACGGTGTCGACCTATAAGCAGCGCCTGATGGAAAAGCTGCAGGTGGATCACGTGATCAGCCTTGCGCATCTGATGACCGTGCATGGCTTGCTTGATACGCACAACAACCAGGTCGGAACCTGACGGTTTCGCTGGCTGCAAAAAGCGAAAGGGCCGGACAGTGTCCGGCCCTTTCGTTTGTGCGTGCGAAGGAAATGTGGGTCAGGAAAGCCTGTGGTCGCGCTGCTGACCAAGCTGCAGGTTTTCTTCCTCTTCTTCCGGCGCCTTTACTTCTTCGTGCACCTTGGCTTCTTCGTGATGCTGCCGTGGCGTGGACAGCAGGTCGCCTTGTTCCGGCTGATGGATGATCGGCGCGGGCGTCACGGCCACCGCCACTTCCTCCGACGCCTGCACGGCAGCTGCGGGAACAGCAGTGGGTTCGACCAATACTGGTTCTTCCACATGCTTCGTCTCTGCCACGACGAACGACTCGACCACCGTCGCTTCGTTCGAGGCGGTTTCCGCTTCATGCGGCACGGAAACGGTGACCACTTCGGCCGGTGCTGCCGGCGCTTCGTGCGTTACGTGGGCCGCCGCAGTCTCTTCGTGAGTTGCCGCTGCCGTTTCCTGCGCCGGCTCATGCGCCGGGATCGGCGGCAGCACGGGCAGGTTGAACGATGACGGCACCGGCGCCGGCGCAATGATCAGCGGCGCGGCGGCCTGATCGTCGTGGGAGGCGAGGGGCGCGGCGTCGGGTTTGGCGAACGAGACTTCGTGGTTGGCCGCTTCGGCGACAACCGGCTTCGGTGCTTCCGGTGTGTGGACATCGACGCGGGCAGGTTCGGCATGTGCCACGGCGTGGTCGGCTTCCGGATGCGTCACGGCGACCGGGCGCGGCGCAATGGGTGCGGCCGGTTCGGCCTTTGCGTGCGATTCGTCCGCTTCCAGCTCGGACGGATCGTCGCGATCCTCGTCATCCAGGTCCTGCGCGTTGAGCTGCTGATCGTTCTGCACTTCACCGGCGGCGGCGCCTTCATGACGACGACGGCGACGACCACCGCGACGGCCGCGACGACGGCGCGACTGGCCGGCGCTTTCTGCTGCGGCAGCGGCGGCTTCGGTGGCGATGGCGTTTT
Organism: Dyella sp.; assembly: GCF_051954575.1. GTDB lineage: Bacteria > Pseudomonadota > Gammaproteobacteria > Xanthomonadales > Rhodanobacteraceae > Dyella_B. Next base: position 51,458 of record NZ_JBQCHP010000119.1, read on the forward strand.
CTTCGATGGCGGCTGCGGCCGCTACCGGCGCCGCGGTTTCGGCGGCCGGCTTCGGCACTTCTACTACCGGCTTGGCAGCCTGCGGCTGGGGCGCGCGTTCCGCTTGCGGCTGGCGCTGGGGGCGTTCCTGCTTCGTGGGTTCGGCAGTTTGCTGCTGTTTGCGTTGCTCGGCGGCGGCATCGTTCGCCTGCACTTGCTTCGGCGCGCGCTGCTGCTGTTCCGGCTTGTTGCGCTCCTGCTGCGGCTGGCGCGGCTGCGCCTGCTGCTCGTTGCGCTGGCGCTGATTCTGGTTCTTGCCCTGCTGCTGGCCGCGGCCGTCGCGTTGCTGGCCTTGGCCTTGGCGTTGCTGCTGCTCGCCACGGTTGCGCTGCTCGTTGCGGCGGTTGTCCTGCTGCGGCTTGGCGCGCGAGGGTTCCTGGCGCGGCGTGGCAACCGGAGCAGGGGCGGGGGCTGGCGCGGCGGCACCATTGCCGCGGAACAGGCCGAACAGCTTGGCCAGGAATCCGCCCTGCGCAGCGGCGGGAGCGGGCGCAGGAGCTGGCGCAACATGGCGCGGTTTCGGCTGGGCAACGGCTACGGGTGCGGCAGGTTCTTCTTCGCGGACCGGCGCCGGGCTGGTGGGCACGATGCCGGACACGGCCGGCTGCTCGCTGCTGCCCAGCATCTGGCCCATCTTGCGCACCACGTCGGCTTCCTGCGCGGTGAGGCGCTCGTAGCTGGGCTTGCTGTGCTCGCCCATGTCCGCTTCGCGGATGCGCTGGATCTCGATGTGCGGCGTGTCGAGCTTGTCGTCGGCCACGATCACCACGTGCACCTTGTTGCGCAGTTCGATCTCGACCACGCTGGCGCGCTTCTCGTTGAGCATGAAGTTGGCCACGCTCGGCGGGGCCTGCACCAGCACTTGGCCGGTGTTGTCCTTCATCGCGTGCTCTTCGATCAGGCGCAAGGTGGACAACGACAGCGATTCCACGCTGCGGATGTGGCCGTGGCCTTCGCAACGCGGGCAGACGATCTGGGTGGCTTCGCCCAGCGACGGGCGCAGGCGCTGGCGGGACATTTCCATCAGGCCGAAACGCGAGATGCGGCCGATCTGGATGCGCGCGCGGTCGAGCTTGGACGCTTCCTTCAGGCGCTCTTCCACTTCGCGCTGGTGCTTGGGGCTGTCCATGTCGATGAAGTCGATCACGATCAGGCCGCCGGCATCGCGGATGCGCAGCTGGCGGGCGATCTCGGTGGCCGCTTCCAGATTGGTATTGAACGCGGTCTCCTCGATGTCGCCGCCCTTGGTGGCCTTGGAGGAGTTGATGTCGATCGCGGTGAGCGCTTCGGTCTGGTCGATCACGATCGAGCCGCCGGAGGGCAGGCGCACGCTGCGGTCGAAGGCGCTCTCGATCTGCGTTTCGATCTGGTAGCGCGAGAACAGCGGGGTGTCGTCCTTGTATAGCTTGAGCTTGCGCAGGGCGTTGGGCATCACCTGCTGCATGAAGTCGCGGGCGTCCTGATACAGCGATTCCTCGTCGATCAGGATCTCGCCGATGTCGTTGCGCAGGTAGTCGCGCAGGGCGCGGATGAACAGCTTCGATTCCTGGTAGATCAGGAACGGCGCCTTCTGCGCGCTGGCGGCCTGGGAGATGGCTTTCCAGGTGGCCAGCAGGTAATCCAGATCCCACTGCAGCTCTTCGGCGTCGCGGCCCATGCCGGCGGTACGCACGATCAGGCCCATCTCGTCGGGAACGGTGAGGTGCTCCAGGGCCTCTTTCAGCGCCTGCCGGTCTTCGCCCTCGATGCGACGCGAGACGCCGCCCGCCTTCGGGTTGTTCGGCATCAGCACCATGTAGCGGCCGGCCAGGCTGATGAAGGTGGTCAGCGCCGCGCCTTTGTTGCCGCGCTCTTCCTTCTCCACCTGCACGACCACTTCCTGGCCTTCGCGCAGCAGCTCGCGGATGTTGGACTTGTATGGGTCCATGCCCTGCGTGAAGTACTCGCGGGCGATTTCTTTCAGGGGAAGGAAGCCGTGGCGTTCAGCGCCGTAGTCGACGAAACAGGCTTCGAGGGAGGGTTCGACGCGAGTGATGCGGCCTTTGTAGATGTTGGCTTTTTTCTGCTCGCGGGAGGGGATTTCGATATCGAGATCGTAAAGGGTCTGGCCATCCACGATGGCCACACGCAACTCTTCACGCTGAGTTGCGTTGATCAACATTCTTTTCATTGTGATTCCTCGGCTTGGCCGCGCGTCGCGCGCCGCGGTGGCGCCTGGTGTGGCGGCCGTTCCGGGGATCGCGCCGCTGCGGTAAAGCGGCATAAATAAACGGTAACGTTCCCGATACCGGGATGATTCTTGGCACGCACGCCGCGCTGTCTGATCCGGCAAGACCGGACAAGCGGCTACCCGAACCGTTACGATGAAAGGGTGTTTGCGACCGGCTGCGAAAAGCGCGGCCGGCGCAAACCTCGCCGGCGTAACAGGCGGGCGCCAGGTCCTCAACTAATTGTCGGTGGACCCGGCTGAGCGCTGTGCGAGTATCCTCTCAACCCAGGTTTTTTTCAATGCAGACGGCAACTTCCCCCGATGTACCTCAAGGGGTGCGTCAAGTAGAGATAGGTCCGGAGCGCGACGGTCAGCGCATCGACAACGCCCTTGTGACCCTGCTCAAGGGGGTGCCCAAGAGCATGATTTACCGCCTTCTGCGCACCGGCCAGGTGCGCGTGAACGGCAAGCGCGCCAAGCCCGATACCCGTCTCGCCCAGGGCGATACGCTGCGTATTCCGCCGGTGCGGGTGGCCGAGCGACCGGCGGAGCAAGGCGCTCCCCAGGCGGCGCTTGCGGCGGTCGCCGACGCGGTGATCTTCGAGGACAAGCACTTCTTGGTGATCGACAAGCCGGCCGGCATGGCCAGCCATGGCGGCAGCGGAGTGAGCTTCGGGGCGATCGAGCTGCTGCGGCAGGCCCGCCCCAAGGATCACCTGGAACTGGTGCACCGCCTGGACCGCGACACCAGCGGCGTGCTGGTGTTCGCCCGCACCCGCGCCGGGCTGACCGGCTTGCAGGCGGCGATCCGCGCCGGCGAGGTCACCAAGCAATACTTATGTTTGATGGTGGGGCGTCCGAACAAGGCCAAGTTCGACGTTAACGCGCCGCTGAAGAAGTCCGTCCTGCAGGGCGGCGAGCGGATGGTGCGGGTGGCGGAGGACGGCAAGCCTTCGCTCACTTTCTTCCGCGAGATGGAGCAATACCCCGGCGCGCGCCTGATGCAGGCCACCCTGGGCACCGGCCGCACCCACCAGATCCGCGTGCACGCCGCCCATGTCGGCCATCCGCTGGCCGGCGATCCCAAGTACGGCGACAAGGAGGCGAACAAGCGCTTCCGTGACTTGGGGCTGCACCGGTTGTTCCTGCATGCCTCGAACCTGTCGTTCGAGCTGGATGGGCGCGCCTATGGTTTCTCTGCGCCGCTGCCGGACGATCTGAAGGACGTGCTGGATAGGCTGGCGGCCAAACGGTAGGTTGGGGTGCAAACCCCAACATCGCTATGTCATAGGTGCCGAATGTTGGGGTTTGCACTCCAACCTACAAAAGAAATCTGGCGCTGACTTCGAGCGAGCGCAGCAGTCCGCCGCCAGCGAGGCCTGACTCCACCAGCAAGGCGCAGGTCGCATGCGCTAGCGCCAGCGGCAGCACGCTGCGCGCGCGCAGGTAACACCACGCCCACCACAGCTCGCCGACGAAGCACAACTGCATCAGCGTGCCGTTCGGGGTGTGCAATAACGCGAACACCAGCGCCACCGGTACGATGGCCCAGCCCGGCCGGGGCAGGATCTGTTCGAAGCGCCGCAACAGCACCACCAGCATCAGCCACTGCTGCAGCCAGGCCCAGGCGAAGTAGGCGATGACGTGCCCAGGCAGCAGCGGGTGCAGCGCGTGGCCATAAAAAAGGACCAGCAACCCGGCCACCGGCAGCATCGCCAGCGGCCAGAGCCAGTCACCTCCTGCTGGCGGCCAACGCCACAGCCGCGACAGATGGCGGTGCTCGATCGCCAGCGCATACGCCAATCCGCCTGCGAAGGCGGTCACGCCCAGCGGTGTGGGACGCAAGCCCCAATGCAGTCCCATCACGAGCCACATCGGTCCCAGCAGGCAGCCGGTGAGATCGACCCATGGTCGCAACCGGCCTTCCAGCGGTCGCACTACCAGCCAGGCGAGCACCAGCAGATAGACGGCGCAGGCCGTCCACATGATGGCGGTGGACGGCGATGGCGCCGGCCGTGCCTGCGGTACCGCGCCCGCCGGCACGATCAGCGCGGCCGGCCAGCGGGTGCGCAAGCGGTCACGCAGCGCCAGCATGGTTTGCGTGCTGATGCCAGCGGGCAGGCGAAACAGCGGCATCGGCCAGGCTTGTGCGAGCTCCGCCACGTGGTCGGCATCTTTCGCAGTGGGTAGATCGACCGAAACGTCTTCCAGGCGCGGCAGTGGTTCGGTCGTCAGCAGTTCCGCCGAGGCAAGTCGCAAGCGGGCGCCGCGCGGGAGCTGCATGCGCAAGCGCAACATCTTTGCGATGCCCGGTGCCGTGCAGTCGCCTTGGCCGGCGCTTTTCCAGTCCAGGCTGCGCAAGTCGATGTGCAGGCCACGCATATCGGGCGTCAGCGAGTGCGCGGTCAGCGCCAAGCAGGCAGGCGCCTGGTCGCCTTGCCACACCAGCCCAAGCGTGCCGGCGGCGCTGCTTTGCAAGCGCAACTGCAAGATGGGCCAGTGCCGCAGATCGAGCGACCAGGCAATCGGCAGACCTACTTCAAACGGCGTGCCGTCTTCGCTGGTGATCAGCAGTTCGCCATCCTCGCGCGCGACCGTTGCATGGCCGAACGCGCGACCGGCGATCAGGTCGCGTGGCTGCTGCAGGGTCCATTGCCATAAGGGCTGGCCGGTTTGCACGCGCGTCCATTGCTGCTGGGCCTGCTCGAGCAGGTGCGCGGCGGTGATCCGCGCCCCCAGCCAGCCGAGCGCCACGCAGCCAACAATGGCTACCAGCGCATAGCCGGCAAGCGCCCATACGGAGCGGGTAGATGCCGCTGCGCTCAACGTTCGAGCAGGGCGTCCACGCGCGCAGCGCAGATGAAATCGTTCAGCGACAAGCCGCCCACGTCATGCGTCGACCAGCGCAGCTTGCAATGGCCATAACCCGCCTCGATGTCGGGGTGGTGGTCTTCGTGGTTGGCCATGAAGCCCACCGCATTGATGAAACCCAGCGTGTGGTGGAAGTTCTCGAAACGGAAATCCTTGACCAGCGCATCGCCTTGCGCACCGAGTTTCCAGCCGGGCACCAATGGCAGCAGCGCCGAGATGGCCGCCTCGTCCAGCGCGTGTTCCTTGCCCTTGCTCGGTTGGCAATGCTGGGCGGATAGCGGAAGGGCAGTCATGACGATCTCCATCGTTCGCTCAAACGCCGAAAGCGTACGCGAAAACGTCGAAGGCGAACATTCGTAGGAAAACAGGACTAAAATGGTGCTGTATCTCCCACCTGTAGGTTGGGTTAGCGCAGCGTAACCCAACATTTTCGAGCA
>NZ_JBQCHP010000120.1:0-7289 GCF_051954575.1 Dyella sp.
GCTGTTGTTGACCGAGCGGGTGGCGAATTCGTCGTGATGCAGCACCTGCAGGAACACGTAGCGCCCCACCAGCGCGCACAGGCCAAGCAGGATCAGGCCGAAGCCCGCCAGCGCGCGGCGCCGGAACAGCTCGCCTTCGCCGCGGGTGTCTTTGTAGGTGCGCAGGCGTTTCATGGCCGGTGGCGGCGGGAATCGTAAATCGTAAATCGCCAATCGCCGCAGCGGTTGCGGGCGCCATGAACGAGATGCGCCAGGTCCGCGCGCGCACCGCCTTGACGATTCCCGATTCCCGGTTCCCGATTCACTGCTCTCACTGCAACCTCAATCGCATCCGCAAGTCGTCAAGCAACAGGAACAGGAACGGCCACAGCGCCGCGCTGACGAACGGCGAAGCCCACCACAAGGCCGGGGGCGTGGATTCGCCGGCGAAGGCGCGCACCACCAGCAGCAGGAAGCGATCGTTGACCAGCAGCGCCAGCACTGCCAGCGTCTGTTGCCACATTGGGAAGAAACGCAGGCGCGAACGGAAGCGCAGCGCGATGAAGGCCAGCACGCACAGGCGCAACGCCTGCTCGCCGAGCAATACGCCGGTCAGTACATCGGCGCAGATGCCCAGGATGAAGGCCAACCCCAGCGTGACGCGCTGATCGCCCGATTCCAACGCCCAGTACAGCAGCACCAGTGCCAGCCAGTACGGCTTGAACGCGTCGAGCACGTGCGGCAGCGGCACCAGCATCAACAGCAGCGCCGCGAACAGCGTGCCGGCGAACCACCAGAAGGACAGGCGCTGGCGGCTCATGGCGGAGTTCCTGTGCTTTGCGCGGATGCCGGTTTCGCGGAAACCGGTGCAGCGGTGTGCGGCGCAGCCGTTGTGGACGCCGGCGCGGGCGCGTCGCTTGCTGGGGGGCCGGCCGGCTGCGCCGGCGGCGGTGGGCCGGCCGCTTCGGCCAGGTCGTGCAGCACCAGCACTTCGTCGGCGCGGTCGAGGTCCGCGGTGGGTTCCGCGCGCGCTTCCAGGAACATGCCGCTGGCGGCCGCTTCCACGTTGCTGATCTCGCCGACCGGAAAGCCTTGCGGGAAACGCCCGCCAAGGCCGGAAGTAAGCAACTTGTCGCCCACATGCACATCGGCCGCCATCGGCACGTTCGGCAAGGTGAGCTGCTGGCCGTTGCGCGAGCCATAGGCGATGGTGCGCAGGCCAGTGCGCTGGACCACCACCGGCACGGCGTGATCCGGATCGGTCACCAGCATCACCATGGCGGAGTTCGGCAGCACGTCGATGATCTGGCCGACCACGCCGTGCGCGTCGATCACCGGCTGGCCGGCCTTGATACCGTCGCGTGCGCCAAGATTGATCATCATGCGATGCCGATAGGCGCCCAGGTCCACGCCGATCACGCGTGCCAATTGCACGTGCAATTCCAGACTGTGCTGGGTATCGAGCAGTTCCTTCAGGCGCTGGTTCTGCTCGGCCACCGCCGCCATGCGGTTGAGCTTGGCATTGGCCAGCAGCAGGTCTTCGCGCAGGCGCTGGTTCTGCTCGGTGAGCATGCGCCGATCGGCGAACGCCACGCCCAATGCATGGAAACCATCGGCCGGCAGGCTCGCCAGCCGGTAAACCGGCTCGACCACGATCGCGGTGGCATAACGCAGGCGCCACAGCCAGCCGTTGCGATGGTCCAGCACCATCAGCACCAGCGCCATGGCCAGGTAGAAGATCAGCCGCAAGGTGCCGGCGGCGGTACCGGCGAACAGGGGCGAGGATTCCTCGCGCGCGAGCGGCATGGCCTGACCCCCGGGGCGCGATTATTCGGGAGCGAAGAAATCGCTGCCGTGCTGGTCGATCAGCTCCAGCGCCTTGCCGCCGCCGCGCGCCACGCAGGTGAGCGGGTCGTCCGCCACTTGCACGTGCAGGCCAGTTTCCTCCGACAGCAGGCGATCCAGATCGCGGAGCAATGCGCCGCCACCGGTGAGCACGATGCCGCGCTCGGCCACGTCGGAGCACAGTTCCGGCGGGGTCTGCTCCAGCGCCGACTTCACCGCCGCCACGATGCCGGCCAGCGGCTCGTGCAGGGCTTCGAGGATCTCGTTGGAGTTGACCGTGAACATGCGCGGCACGCCTTCGGCCAGGTTACGGCCGGAGATCTCGATCTCCTTGACCTGGCTCTGCGGGAAGGCGCAGCCGATTTCCAGCTTGATGCGCTCGGCGGTGGACTCGCCGATCAGCGTGCCGTGGTTGCGGCGCACGTAGTTGATGATGGATTCGTCGAAGCGGTCGCCGCCCACGCGCACCGACTGCGAGTAGACGATGCCGTTGAGCGAGATCACCGCCACTTCCGACGTACCGCCGCCGATGTCCAGCACCATCGAGCCGCGCGCCTCATGCACCGGAATGCCGGCGCCGATCGCGGCGGCCATGGGTTCTTCGATCAGGAACACGTCGCGGGCGCCGGCGCCTTCGGCCGATTCCTTGATCGCGCGGCGTTCGACCTGGGTGGAACCGCACGGCACACACACCAGCACGCGTGGGCTCGGGCGCAAGAGGCGCGAGCGATGCACCTGGCGGATGAAGTGCTGCAGCATCGCCTCGGTCATGGTGAAGTCGGCGATCACGCCGTCCTTCATCGGACGCACGGTGGCGATGTTGCCGGGCGTGCGGCCGAGCATGCGCTTGGCGTCGCTGCCCACGGCGGCAACCGTGCGCGGGCCGCCCGGGCCACGATCCTGGCGGATCGCCACGACGGAAGGTTCGTTCAGGACGATACCCTGGCCGCGCACATAGATCAGCGTATTGGCCGTGCCAAGGTCGATGGAAACATCGTTGGAAAACATCCCGCGAAACTTCTTGAACATGGGGCCGCCGCGCACCGTCTCTGGCTAAAAAGTAAGCGCGCCAGTCTAGTCAGCAAATATCTTGTCCGCAAGGACATTTGCGTTAAAAAAGCAGTCATTTTGCGGGCAATGATGAAGAACGGGATGGCGCGATCTAAGGAACGAGTAACGGGAAACAGCGAACGATGCTTGCGCCAATGCGTCCATCCCGCGCATTCGGGCTTGGCAACCGGCGGTAGCGCACACGGCGGCAGAGGGCATTTTTCCGCTGCCTGTTCCCCGTTTCCCGCTCTGGCGCTACGATAATCCGTTTGCCGCCGTGGCCCAGCCACGCCCAGCCAACCCTATCGGGACCAACCAGCCCATGTCTGCCGTCATCTGCGGATCGCTTGCCTACGACACCATCATGGTGTTCCAGGACCAGTTCAAGAACCACATCATTCCCGATCAGGTGCATATCCTGAACGTGTCGTTCCTGGTGCCGCGCATGCGCCGCGAATTCGGCGGCTGCGCCGGCAACATCGCCTACAACCTCAAGCTGCTGGGCGGCGATCCGTTGCCGGTGGCAGCGGTGGGCCAGGATTTCGGCCCCTACCGCGAGCACCTGGAACGCTGCGGCATCCGCCTGGATTGCATCCGCGTGTTCGACGAGCAATTCACGCCGCAGTGCTTCATCACCACCGACCTGGACAACAACCAGATCACCGCCTTCCACCCGGGCGCGATGTCCAGCGCGCATGCCAACCATGTGCGCAACATCCAGGACATCAGCATCGGCATCGTCGCCCCCGATGGCCGCGACGCCATGCTGCAGCACGTGGATGAGTTCGCCGCGCGCGGCGTGCCGTTCGTGTTCGATCCGGGCCAGGCCATGCCGTTGTTCAACGGCGAGGAATTCCGGTCGATGATCGAAAAATCCACCTACGTGATCGTCAACGACTACGAATCCCAGCTGCTGCAGCAGCGCACCGGCTGGAGCGCCAGCGAGATCGCCTCGCGCGTGAAGGCCTATGTGGTGACGCTGGGGCCGCGCGGCTCGCTGATCCACACCGATGGCATCACGCACGAGATTCCGCCGGCACGCGAACGCCAGGTGGTGGACCCCACCGGTTGCGGCGATGCGTACCGCGCCGGCCTCATCTTCGGCATCATGAAGGGCTGGGATTGGCCGACCATCGGCCGCATGTCCTCGCTGATGGGCGCGCTGAAGGTGGAGCATCCCGGCACGCAGAACCAGCGCTTCACGTACGACGAGTTCGCGGCCGAATTCAAGGACCAGTTCGGCTACGTGCTGGGCTGAGCCGGACGAACCGCCATGTCGACGCTCGCCAACATCGTGGTCGCGATCATCGCGCTGATGCACGTGTGGTTCCTGATCCTGGAGATGCTGCTGTGGGACAAGCCCGCAGGCCGGCGTGCGTTCGGCACCAGCGCCGAATACGCCGCGCAGACCAAGGTGCTGGCCGGCAACCAGGGGCTCTACAACGGCTTCCTGGCCGCCGGCCTCGGCTGGGGCCTGATCCTGGGTGGCGCCGAAGGCATGCACGTGAAGCTGTTTTTCCTGGCCTGCGTGCTGGTGGCGGGCGTGTATGGCGGCCTCACCGCCACGCGCAAGGTGCTGTGGATCCAGGGCCTGCCCGCCGCTATCGGTATCGTGCTGGTGCTGGCGGGCTGAGGCCGTGGACGGTCACGATCGCGAAGCGGTCGGCGGGCGGTTCGACCCCGCACTGATGCTGCGTGCGCGCGAGCGGACCTGGACGGCGCTGCGCGGCATCCAGGCGCGCATGCGCGTGGGTATCTCCGAGCAGGAAGCCCAGGCCGAGGCCATGCAGGTGTTCCAGGCGCTGGGCGTTGAGCGGCTGTGGCACCCGGTGATCGTCCGCATCGGCCCCAACACCACGAAAACCTATCGCCAGCCCTCTCAACCGGACGTGCAACTGGGCGAAAACGACAGTTATTTCATCGACTTGGGCCTGGTGTTCGACGGCCACGAAGGCGACGTCGGCGATACCTTCGTGACCGGCCATGCGCCTGAGCGCCTGGCGTGCGCCCAGGCCGCACGCGAACTGCACCGCGAGGTGGCCCATGTATGGCGCCATGAAGGCTTGAGCGGCCAAAAGCTTTATGATTACGCCTGCGAGCGCGCCGCGGCGATGGGCTGGCGTTTCAACCATGCCATCAAGGGCCATCGCGTGAGCGATTTTCCGCACTCGGTGCACAAGGGCGGCAACCTGGGTGATTTCGAGCACAAGCCTGCGCAAGGCCTGTGGATTCTCGAGATCCAGATTGCCCACCCGACCGAACCGTTCGGCGCCTTTTACGAAGACCTGCTCGCCGAAGCCGCGCCATGAACGCGCAGGTTTCGGCAACGTTGCATACACATTTGAAACGTACCCTGCGGACCATGGATGGCCCACTCACCTTTTATCGCTCTCTTGCGTACTGAAGAGAGACAATAGCTTTCTGTTTCGACACACGACTTCTACTACGGAACCTAAGACAGTGGCCCGCCAAAAACCCCTTCACCTCTACCGCAACATCGGCATCATCGCGCATATCGACGCTGGCAAGACCACCACGACCGAGCGCATCCTGTACTACACCGGCAAGAAGCACCAGATCATCGACGTGCACGACACGAAAGATGGCAAGGGCTCCACGACGACCGACTACCTGGAACAGGAAAAGAAGCGCGGCATCACCATTCAGTCCGCTGCCGTGTCGACCGAGTGGAAGGGTCACCAGATCAACGTGATCGACACCCCAGGGCACGTGGACTTCACCATCGAGGTGAACCGTAGCCTGCGCGTGCTCGACGGTGCCGTGGTGGTGTTCGACGGCGTGGCCGGCGTGGAGCCGCAGACCGAAACCAACTGGCGCCTGGCCGACCAGTACAACGTGCCGCGCATGTGCTACGTCAACAAGATGGACCGCATCGGCGCCAACTTTAAGCACGCCGTGGACGGCATCAAGAACCGCCTGGGCGCCAACATCGTGCTCTGCCAGGTACCGCTGGGCAGCAGCGACGACTTCATCGGCATGGTCGACCTGATCGCCGGCCAAGGCTACATCTGGGACAGCAGCGACAAGGACAGCAAGTGGGAAGTCGTCCCGCTCGACCAGGTCGCCGACCATCCCAAGGTCAAGGGCTTCACCACCACCGCCGACAAGGAGTGGGTGGCTCAGCTCGCCGAGTTGCGCTCGCATAGCATCGAAAGCGCGGTGGAAATGGACGACGACGCCATGCACGCCTACCTCGACGGCCAGGAACCCACGCTGGAAACATTGAAGAAGTGCATCCGCAAGGGCTGCGTGGCCGGCAAGCTGGTGCCGGTCTTCTGCGGCTCGTCGTACCGCAACAAGGGCGTGCAGCAGATGCTCGACGGCGTGATCGACTACATGCCCTACCCGGGCGAGAACGGCGGCATCTCGATGGTGGACGAAGACGGCAACGTCATCGGCGAACAGAACGTCACCGACGACGCCCCCGTGCGCGCGCTGGCCTTCAAGGTGATCAACGACCAGTTCGGCACCCTCACCTTCACCCGCATCTATTCGGGCGTGATCAAGAAGGGCGACACGCTGCAGAACGTCACGCGCGGCAAGAAAGAGCGCATCGGCCGCATCGTGGAAGTGCAGGCCAACGCCACCAAGGAAATCGACGAAGTGCGCGCCGGCGACATCTGCGCGTTCGTGTCGCTGAAGGAAACCGAGACCGGCGATTCGCTCACCGATCCGCAGCATCCGGTGTTGCTGGAGCGCATGCGCTTCCCCGACCCGGTGATCAGCGTGGCGGTGGAACCGAAGAGCCGCAACGACATCGACAAGCTCTCCACCGCGCTCTACAAGATGGTGAAGGCCGACCCGTCGCTGCGCATGGAAGTGGACCAGGAAACCGGCCAGACCGTGCTCAAGGGCATGGGCGAGCTGCACCTGGAAATCACCATCGACCGCATGCGCACCGAGCTGGGCGTGGAAGCGAACATGGGCAAGCCCAAGGTCAGCTTCCGCGAAGCCTTCGGCCAGACGGTGGAACACACCTACACGCACAAGAAGCAGTCCGGCGGTTCGGGCCAGTTCGCCGAAGTGAAGATGATCTTCGAGCCGGGTGAACCGGGCAGTGGCGTGGTGTTCTCCGACGAAGTGGTCGGCGGCCGCGTGCCGCGCGAATACATCCCGGCGGTGCAGCACGCGATCGAAGTGGAATCGCGCCAGGGCCAGGTGGCCGGCTACGAAGTGCTGGACTTCAAGGCCCGCCTGGTGGACGGCAAGTACCATGACGTGGACTCCTCGGCACTGGCCTTCGAAATCGCCGGCCGCGCCTGCTTCCGCGAAGCCCAGAAGATGTCCAAGCCCAAGCTGCTCGAGCCGATCATGAAGCTCGAAGTGGTCACCGAAGCCGACTACCTCGGCGACGTGATCGGCGACATCAACCGCCGTCGCGGCTCGGTCAGCGA
>NZ_JBQCHP010000121.1:0-18800 GCF_051954575.1 Dyella sp.
CCGCGCCTGCTTCCGCGAAGCCCAGAAGATGTCCAAGCCCAAGCTGCTCGAGCCGATCATGAAGCTCGAAGTGGTCACCGAAGCCGACTACCTCGGCGACGTGATCGGCGACATCAACCGCCGTCGCGGCTCGGTCAGCGAACAGGGCCAGAAGGGCACCAACGCCTTCGTGCAGGGCTTCGTGCCGCTGGCGGAAATGTTCGGCTACATCAACTTCCTGCGCTCGGCCACCAGCGGTCGCGGCACCTTCACGATGATCTTCGATCATTACGAAGAAGTGCCGGCGAGCATGGTCGCCAAATTGATGGAGAAGGAAGCGAAGTAAGCCTTCGTTTCTATATCGGAAAAACGAAAAAGCCCGGAGAGCGATCTCCGGGCTTTTTCGTTGCGCCTCGGACTTCCCATGCCTGATGCACTACTGACAGGCGGCAAACCCTGTGGTACTCCTTGGCGGCGCTTCCGCATCAGCCGACCCGAGGGGACATATGCGATTTGCCACGACCGTTCTTGCCGGTGCCATTGCCTTATTTGCAGGCGCTGCCGCGCATGCCGCCGATCCGGCGATCACCGCGCAAATGCCCGCCACCATGGACATGCTGCGCCACGCCATCTCCCTGCATACCGCGCAAGGGCATGACCTGGTGCCGACGCTGGCCAGTTATTTCGCCAAGCAACTGGAAGCCAACGGCTTCGCGGCTTCGGATATCGAGATCATCCCGGTCGACCACACCGCGGCCATGGTCGTGCGCTATCGCGGTACCGGCGCGGGCAAACCCATTCTGCTTTCAGGCCATATGGATGTCGTCGAAGCCAAGCGCGAGGACTGGACGCGCGACCCGTTCACGCTGGTCGAGGAAAACGGCTATCTGTACGGCCGCGGCGTGGCGGACATGAAGACCGGCGACGTGGTGATGCTGCAAACGCTGATTCGCTTGAAGAAGGAAGGTTTCAAGCCCAGCCACGACATCATCCTCTTGCTTTCCGGCGACGAGGAAACCGGCATGCTGTCCACGCGCGAACTGGCCAAGCGCTATCACGACGCCGAATTCCTGCTCAATGCCGATGCCGGCGGCGGCACGCTCGATAGCGACGGCAAACCGGTGGTCTATGAAATCCAGGCCGCCGAGAAAACCTATGCCGATTTCGAGATCACTCTGACGTCGCCGGGCGGCCACTCCAGCGAGCCGACCCCCGACAACCCGATCTACCGGCTCTCGCACGATCTGGAGAAGCTCGCTGCGCATCAGTTTCCGGTGATGAGCAATGCGATCACTCTCGCCTCGCTGCGCGCCAAGGGCGAACACTCACCGGGCGCGCTGGGCAAGGCCATGTTGGCGTTTGCCAATAACCCCAACGATGCCAAGGCGGCCGACACCATCAGCACTGATCCGGCTTACGTCGGCCAGGTGCGAACTACCTGCGTGGCTACGCAGATCCACGGCGGGCATGCGCGCAACGCGTTGCCGCAATCGGTCAGCGCCACCGTCAACTGCCGCATTTTCCCTGGCGTTTCGGTGGATTCGATCAAGAACACGCTGACACAAGTGATCGCCGATCCCACCGCGAAGATCGCCATCCTGCCGCCGACGCCGGTGGAAAGTCCTGCCTCGCCGTTGCGGCCGGATGTTGTCGCGGCAGTCACCGCGGCCGTGCATGCGCGTTTTCCGAATGTGCCGATCGTTCCCGGCATGTCCAACGGCGCCACCGACAGCATGCATTTCCGCACGCTGGGCATTCCTTGCTTCGGCGTGGATGGCGCGTTTACCAAGGCCGACGACACGTTCGCGCATGGCTTGAACGAAAAGCTTCCTGCCAGTGAAGTGCCGGCTGAGTTGGCGTTCTGGCATCAGTTGCTTACGACGCTGGCGAAATAACGCTCGCACCCGGAAAAAGCCCGGATTCTTCCGGGCATTCGTGGATCGGCTCGCGTCATGGCTAGTGATACTTTAGTATCACTTCATGCGCACCGAACTAGTGACCACCCTCAAGCGTCAAGCGACCGAATTGCTGGCCGATTTGGAGCGCGATCGCGAGCCGATTCTGATCACCCAGCATGGCTTGCCAAGCGCATACCTGGTCGATGTCCAATCCTTTGATGCCATGCAACGGCGCATGAAACTGTTGGAAGGCATTGCACGCGGTGAACGCGCTGTCGAGGAAGGACGCACGCTTACGCACGATCAGGCAAAGGATCGCCTTGGCCGATGGCTGAAATAATCTGGACCGAACCTGCGCTCAATGAGTTGGACGAAATCGCCGATTACATCGCGCTTGAAAATCCGCAGGCGGCGCGCAAGCTCGTGCAACGTGTGTTTGAACATATCAGGCAGCTTGCAGACCATCCTGAAAGCGGCTCGAAACCACCCGAGCTGAAAGGCTGGCGTTATCGGCAAATCGTCGAACCTCCATGCAGAATTTTCTATCGCATCGACGGTGGACGTGTAGTTATCCCCTACGTCATGCGCAGCGAGCGGTTACGCCATCGAAGCGTGTTGCACAAGCGAAGCTGAAGCAAAGCCCAGAGAATAACTCTCTGGGCTTTTTCGCATCCGGCGCTTACCAAGCCCAGCGCATTCCCACGTTCCCCGCCAGCGTGCGCTGCTGCTCGCCACCCAAGCTCGTCGAATAACTGACGGAAGCGTACATGCTGCCGCGCTGAGAGAACTTTGCGACGACACCGGCATCCGCTTGCGCGGTACTCTGCCGGCTCGGCGTGACGATGGACGTGCTGCCGTCGAAGGCGGTGGTGTCGTTGCTGCCGATCGCACGCAACAGGTTGAGACGCACGTAAGGTTGCCAAACGGTGCTTGCGCTGGCGTAACTGCCGAACATGCGCACGCCGAGTCGTCCGACGGCCGCGTCTCCGTTGTTGAACGACACGTTTGAGACGCCATCGTTGAAATCGTGCAGCGACAGGTGCTGCCAGATTACCTGCGCCTGCGGCTCCAGCGTCACGCCATGCCCAAGTGCGAACGGATAGCCGCCTTCGAACGAACCGATCACAGCATGGCCGTGCATGCGGGCCGCCATGCCGTCACGCGACACCGGCTTGAGCGTAAGCGTGCTGCCCATCAGCACGGCATCGGTATACCCGCCGCCGGGCGCGATGTGCGTCCAGTAGCCGCCGGCGCTGTACGCATCGACCGCGAGCTGGCCCACGCCCAGGTTCTGCGTGCCTTCGGCGAAACCGCGCACGTCGCCATCGGCGCGCGCAAAACCGACGAACACACCGTAGTGATCGCGATGGCCGCTTTCGCTGGTGACGGCGTAGAGATCATGACCGACCTGCGCGCCGCTCAATGAGCCGCTGAAGCGCGGATTCACGTCGCCGCCTTGCGCCGCCACGCTATGTCCACCCCACACGCGTCCCCATACCGCTGGCAGATTGCCGTTTTCGGTAAGCAGCGACTGGTCGCCCTGGCGCAGCTGGAAGTTATCCAGCTGCATGACGCCAAGCTGGCGCGTTACCGATGACGCCGCCGCATACAGCGCCGCTTCGGGGCGATACAGCAGCACCGAATGGACATCGGGTGCAGCCGGTGACGTCGTACCGGTGCCGGGGCCTGCCGGGCTCGGGGCGGGTGTCGAAGTGGGTGTTGGTGTTGGTGTTGGTGTTGGTGTTGGTGTTGGTGTTGGTGTTGGTGTTGGTGTTGGTGTTGGTGTTGGTGTTGGTGTTGGTGTTGGTGTTGGTGTTGGTATTGGTATTGGTATTGGTGTTGGTGTCGGCGTTGGCGTTGGCGTTGGCGTTGGGTTCGGTGCTGGTGTTGGAGCAGGAGCAGGCGTCGGCAACGTGTTGCGCAGATACCAGTCTTCCGATGTACCCGCGGTGACACCGCCTCGCACCAGGTAATACTCGTAAGCACCGGCCTTCATCGTGCCGTTCGCCAGCTTGAATGCGCCGGCGTCGGTGGTGGCCCCGTTGGCGGCTTGCACCACCAGGATGCCATTGGACGTGATCGCCGCGCCCTGCCCGCCGACGTTGGTGATCTTCAGCATGGTCGAGCCGGTGGCGGTTCCGCCATCCACCACCAGCTTGTCGGAAGCGGCATTGTCGCCGGCCAGCACAGTGTTCAATGCGAGGATGCCGTTGTTGCCCACGTAGCTGCCTACGGTCAGCGTATTGCCCACCGTTTGCCCGCTGCCAAGCTGCACGGTGCCGGCATTGGTCAATCGTCCATGCACCACAAACCCGCCGTTCGCGTTGCCTGAGAACGGCGCCATCGCATTGGCGACCGCCAGTGTGCCGTTATTGTTGACGTCGCCATGGACGCTGCCGTAACCGCCAAGCACCGCGCCGCTGGCTACGCTGGTCGGACCGGTGATCGACACACCTGGCGTGTTGGGATCGCCCACCACTAGCGTACCTTCGCTTACGGTGGTGCCACCTGTATAGGTGTTGGCGGCATCGAGCGCCAACGTGCCGGCGCCGTTCTTCTGCACCGCGCCACTGCCGCTGATCGATCCACTGTAAGTACCGTCGGCATCCTGCTGGAAGCGCACCAGCCCATTGTCCGTCACTGTCAACGGCAGGCTCTGCGCACTGGACTGCAGCGTTCCCGCTGCATCGACCAGCATGCTGCCGGAATAAGCCGAATTGTCACCGGTCAACACCAGCGTGCCTTGCTGCACTTCGGTCGAGGTCACACCCATGCCGCTCAGCGGCTTGGCCACTGTCCAGATGCCATCGTCCTGCTTCTGCAGTGTCTGGAAACGCGTGATGGTCGGCAGCGTATCGCTGCCGCTGCCGTCCAAGGTGATGAGGTTGTTGCCAGCGCCACCATCGATGGAACCGCTGACGGACGAACCGTTGTACAAGTGCAAAGTGTCGTCGCCGCCGGCAAAGACGAGGTTGCCTACCACCTTGCCGCGGTTAGTGAAGTCCACCGCTGCATTGCCGGAAGAGCCCAGCACATTGCCGTTGGTGACATCGGTTTCGATGACGCCGGTGGCGTTGTTGACCACCGTGTTGGAACCGGTCTTGGTCTGGAACCAGATCGCCGCAGCGTGGATGGCGCGGATCGTGCCGTTGTTGACGATGATGTTGCCGGCACCTTCCGGGTTGACCGCCTCGCCGTTGCCTTCCGTACCGGAGGAAAGCACCATCGCGCCCTGCTCTACCGTCAACGTGCCGTTGCCGCCGAAATCGATCGTATTGGCGCCGGTGCCGTACGTCCCCTTGTTGCTCACGGCCTTGTTCTGCACGAGCGCGCCGGACTGGATGACGATGTTCGCCTGGTTGCCCAGTGCGATCGCCGACGTATCCCCCACGACCACCTGCGCATTGCTCCCCACCGTGACCGCGGCACCAGATACCGCATTCGGCCCGGCGCCGATCATCGTGGCCCATGGCGAAGGCGCGCTGGTGTCGCAGATCGTGGCGTTGTTCGCCGTGGCGCAGTTGGCATGCGCCTGCGAGGACAGCAACGCCATATAGGCAAGCACGGCAAGACTGGCCGCCGTGCGTCGTGGCCATATGTGATGGGGCAAACGATGGGCGAGGCTGCGCGTGACTGCGCCGCCCTCAGGCAGCGTATGCTCGATTTTGCTATGCATGATGTTTTGAGACGTTTTATGGAGAGAAAGGGCCGAAAGCGCGGCGTGGCACTCTACGCACGTCCAGCTCAGATCAAATCGGAGAATTCCTAAAACACGCAAACTCAATGAAAATCGCCAGGACCATTTGTCATCAATACGTGTCTTTTATTTATTCATGACAGATGAAATTGAATAAAGCTGTTTGTGCGTGTTATTGCGCATTGTTTTTTATTCACCGCATCGTTTTTAATCGGCATGGACCAATCGCGCGACACGGCTTCACGCGCCACGCAAATGCGACGCATGGATGGAAATGAAAATCGCGCAATACGCATCACGCCGATTACCGTCGTGAAGAGTTATGGACACACTTTTGAACATTGGGATCGTAAGCGGCGACGAATCATCCGGCCATGGGACGACATGGCCCAATATCTGTCAGGGCGGGACAGTGCGTGGGCCCAATGTGGAAACTTGCTAAAAACCAGCTGAGCGAATCCTTCTCCCGATGGAGCTGGCTAGCGTCGAATCTCAGCTTGCCGGAATCTGTCCCCTCCCCTGACAGCAGGGGAGGGAGTCATGCAGCTGAGATTCGACGCTAACCGGGCCGGCGGGAGGTTCAGGCAGGCAGCGGCACCGCCCCCCAGCCCATCCACGCTACAATAGCCGGTTCGCATGCCAGCCCATCCGCCCATGTCCACCCATCTGCAAGAAACCCAGCGCCGCCGCACCTTCGCCATCATCAGCCACCCCGACGCGGGCAAGACCACGCTGACGGAAAAGCTGCTGCTGTTCGGCGGCGCGATCCAGATGGCCGGCTCGGTGAAGGGCCGCAAGGCCGCGCGCCATGCCACCTCCGACTGGATGGCGCTGGAGAAGGAGCGCGGCATTTCGGTGACCTCCTCGGTGATGCAGTTCCCGTACGAAGGCAAGATCGTCAACCTGCTCGATACCCCGGGCCACGCGGACTTCTCCGAAGATACCTACCGCGTGCTCACCGCGGTGGACTCGGCGCTGATGGTGATCGACTGCGCCAAGGGCGTGGAGGAGCGCACCATCAAGCTGATGGAGGTGTGCCGCCTGCGCGACACGCCGATCATGACCTTCATCAACAAGCTCGACCGCGAAGGCCGCTCGCCGATCGAACTGCTGGACGAGGTGGAATCCGTGCTCGGCATCGCCTGCGCGCCGCTGACCTGGCCCATCGGCATGGGCAAGCGCCTGAAGGGCGTGTACCACCTGCTATTGGATGAAGTACATGTGTTCGAGCAGGGCAAGAACTTCACGCGCCAGGATTCGACCATTTTCAAGGGCCTGGATGCGCCGGGGCTGGAAGCGGCGATCGGTAGCGAAGCGATGAAAGACCTGCGCGAAGAGCTGGAACTCGTGCAAGGCGCCTCGCATCCGTTCGAACTGGACAAATACCTGGCCGGCAAGCTCACACCGGTGTTTTTTGGTTCGGCCGTGAATAACTTCGGCGTGCAGTTGCTGCTGGATTTCTTCGTGGAGCACGCGCCCTCGCCGCGCTCGCGCGCCACGCTCAGCCGCGAGGTGAAACCGGCGGAAGAAAAGCTCACCGGCTTCGTGTTCAAGATCCAGGCCAATATGGACCCGGCGCATCGCGACCGCGTAGCCTTCATGCGCGTGTGTTCGGGCACCTACACCGCCGGCATGAAGATGGTGCAGACGCGCACCAACAAGGAAGTGCGCATCGCCAATGCGCTCACCTTCATGGCCAGCGACCGCGAGATCGTGGAAAGCGCCTATCCGGGCGACGTGATCGGTTTGCACAACCACGGCACCATCAGCATCGGCGACACTTTCAGCGAAGGCGAAGCGATCAGCTTCACCGGCATCCCGAACTTCGCGCCGGAACTGTTCCGCCGCGCGCGCCTGCGCGATCCGCTGAAAATGAAGGCCTTGCAGAAAGGCCTGGCGCAGCTTTCCGAAGAAGGCGCCACACAGTTCTTCCGCCCGCTGATGAGCAACGATTTGATTCTCGGCGCGGTCGGCGTGTTGCAGTTCGATGTGGTGGCCTATCGCCTGAAGGACGAATACGGCGTGGACGCCAGCTTCGAACCGGTCGGCGTGGTGACCGCGCGCTGGGTGCACTGCGATGACGCGAAAAAGCTGGAAGAGTTCCGCGAGAAGAACATCATGAACCTCGCCATCGACGCAGCCGGCGAGCTGGTCTATCTCGCCCCCTCGCGCGTGAACCTGCAATTGACGCAGGAGCGCTCGCCCGCCGTGCGCTTCTCCGCTACCCGTGAGCACGCCGCCTCGATCGACGTGTAAGCCGCGGGCGACGGATCGCCTTCACACCTCCATCACCTCGCCGGGCAGTACCGCCCGGCGATGCATCTCGCTAATCTGAAGGTCAGGGGTCCGCTACCCGGCTCGCCGGGCGCGGCATATCCAAAGCCACCACAGCGGGATTTCGCATGGCCAGCTCCGACGTGACGCCGACGGCAAGGAAGTATGGTTGGTTGGCCAACCTGCCCATTCGCTACAAGATCATTCTCGCGATTGGCCTGCTGCTTGGCTTGTTCCTGCTCGACAGCGCGGCCAACGTCATTTCCGAGAAAAACCAGTCCGAGTCGCGCGCCCTGGCGGACCACACCTACCAGGTGCTGATCCAGATCGAGCAGATGCAACGCACGGCCTCATCCAGCCAGATCGGGTTGCGCGGGTTCCTGCTTTTCCACGATCCCAAGGAACTGGCTCGCGCCACGAGCAGCAATACGCGCTTCATGGCCCAGCTCGCCGAGCTGCGGCAGTTGACGGCCGACAATGCGTTGCAGCAGGCGCGCATCGATCGCATCCAAGCGCTGGCGCAGCAGTGGAACCACGAGATGCAGGCCATGGTGGTGGACCCGGCCGCTTCGCTCAATGCGGGCGACCCGCAGTTCGCCACGCTCCAGGCCAATTATTTTGCGCACCGCACGGTGCACGTGGAGGATTACGCAGGCGTACTGAACCACATGAGTGATACCGAGCGCCTGCTGCTCGGTACGCGCAACCAGAGCGTAGACAAGCTGCGGCAGGACACGTTCTACATCAACATCGTCAGTGCGGTGCTCGGGTTCGCCATTGGCCTGATGGTGATCTCGCTCACCTCGCGCATGGTGGCGCGGCCGATTCGCCGGCTGGGCGAATCGATGACGCGGCTGGCCAATCACGATCACACCATTCCGATCCGCGGCGTGGAGCGCAAGGACGAGATCGGCGAGATCTCGCGCGCGCTGCAGGTGTTCAAGCTGATGGTGATCGAATCGCATGCGCAGGCGAAGCTGAAAAACGACGCCGCGGCAATTTCCGTCAGCCTGCAGGCGGCCACCAACCACCGCGAATTTGCGGAACGCCTGGTGAACCAATTGGCGCCGCAGATCCAGGCTGGCGTGGCGCTGTTCTACGGCTTCGACGAATCGCGCCAGCGCCTTGACCTGCTGGGTAGCTACGGTCTGCGCTTGCAGAACACGCCGGATGCCTACATGCCGGGCGAAGGGCTGGTGGGCCAGGTTGCCGCCTCACGCCATCCGATCACGCTGGAAGAGGTGCCGCACAATTATTTCCGCGTCGACTCCGGCAGCGGCCAATCGTTGCCGCACCATCTCACCATTCTGCCGTTGCTGGTGCGCAATCAGCTGGTCGGCGTGCTGGAGTTCGCCGGCTTCATCGCGCCCACGCAGCATCACGAGCAATTGCTGGAAGAATTGCTGCCGCTGGCCGCACTCACGCTGGAAAACCTCAACCGTTCGGTGAATACGGAACAACTGCTGGAACAGACGCGCGAGCAGACCGACGAGCTGCGCATCTCCGCCGTCACCATGCGCCAGCAGCAGGAAGCCTTGCGCGCCGCCAACGATACCTTGCACGCCAAGACCTTTGAACTGGAGGAACAATCGCAACGTCTGCTGGCGTCCGAGGAAGAGTTGCGCGTGCAAGCCGATGAGCTGCAGGCATCCAACGAAGAACTGCGGATGATGACCGACACGCTGCGCGAGCAGAAGCGGCAAGTGGAAGCGCTGCAGAAGGAAACCGAGCACAAAGCGGTGGAGCTGGCGCGCGCCAGCCAGTACAAAAGCGAATTCCTCGCCAACATGTCGCACGAGCTGCGCACGCCACTCAACAGCCTGCTGATCCTGTCGCGCAGCCTGGGCGACAACCGCGAAGGGAACCTCACCGGCGAGCAGGTGGAATCGGCGCGCATCATCCACGATGCCGGATCGAGCCTGCTGCGCCTGATCAACGACATCCTGGATCTCTCCAAGATCGAAGCGGGCAAGATGGAGCTGGCGCTCGTCGACTACCCGCTGCAGAGCGTGGCGCGCAGCTTGCGCCGCAACTTCGACCACGTTGCGCGCGACAAGCACCTTGAGTATGAAGTGAAGGTGGAAGAAGGTCTGCCGGAAAGCATCCACACCGATCCCACCCGGCTGGAACAGATCGTCAACAACCTGTTGGCCAACGCCTTCAAGTTCACCGCCAAGGGCGCCGTTCGCGTGTGTATCGGCCGGCCAGCGGACGACCTCTCCATACCCGAACCGCTGCGCGCGCAACCGATGCTCGCGATCAGCGTCAAGGACAGCGGCATCGGCATTCCCGCCGACAAGCTCGAGCGCATCTTCAACGCATTCGAACAGGCCGACAACAGCACCAGCCGGCAATTCGGCGGCACCGGGCTGGGCCTGAGCATTTCGCGGCGGCTAGCCGCACTGCTGGGCGGCGACATCCTGCTGCGCAGCGAAGTCGGACAAGGCAGCCAATTCGTGCTGCTGTTGCCCGAGCGCAGTACCGAAGCCACCGTGACCGCCGCCACCGCCACAACGCCTGCCGCAGCCGCGATACCGCGCCGTGGACGGCGCGGGGCACCGCCGGCCGAAGGCATGGCCGACGATCGCGAGCGCATCGAGCCCGGCGACAGTGCGATCCTGATCGTGGAAGACGACCCGGCATTCGCACACATCCTGGCGGAAATGGTGCATCAGAAGGGCCATCGCATGCTGCATGCGCCCAACGGCGAAGCGGGGCTGGAGCTGGCGCGCCGCTATCGCCCGATCGGCATCCTGCTCGACGTAATGCTGCCGGGCATGGACGGCTGGACCGTTATCGAACGCCTCAAGGCCGATCCTTCCACGCGCCATATTCCGGTACATTTCCTCACTGCCACCGACGACACAGGACGCGGACGCGAGCTGGGCGCGGTCGGCTTTCTCACCAAGCCAGTGACGCGCGAAGCGATCAGCGAAGCCTTCGAGCGCCTGCTGCATTTCGCCAAGGGCCGCACGCGCCATCTGCTGGTGGTGGACGACGACGCGCACGCACGCAGCGCCGTGCGCACCCTGCTTAGCCAGGACGATGTGGCAATCGACGAAGCCGGTTCCGCCGAGGAGGCACTGCAGAAAATCGCTGCCACCGGCTACGACTGCATCGTGCTCGACTTGGGGCTGCCCGGCATGTCGGGCATGGACATGCTGGAGAAGCTGGCGGCGAGCGGCAGCATTCCTCCGGTAGTGGTGTATTCGGGGCGCGAACTGAGCCGCGAGGAAAACCTGCGCATCCGCCAGTACACCGACAGCATCGTGATCAAGGGCGCACGTTCGCCCGAACGCCTGATGGACGAAGTGAGCCTGTTCCTGCACAGCATTCGCGATGCGCGCCAAGGCGCCGCTACGCCCGCTGCCAGCGATGATGGTTTACGCGGACATCACGTGCTGCTGGTGGACGATGACATGCGCAACCTGTTCGCGCTTTCCAAGGTGCTGCGCGATTGGCATATGCAGGTGAGCATGGCGCAGGACGGACAGAAGGCAATGCAGGTGCTGGCGGAAAACCCGCAGGTGGAACTGGTGCTGATGGACATCATGATGCCGGGCATGGATGGGTACGAGGCCACGCGCGCCATCCGCGCGCAGCCGAACTTCGCCAATCTGCCGATCATCGCGCTGACCGCCAAGGCCATGCGCGGCGACCGCGAACGCTGCCTGGAAGCGGGCGCCAACGATTACCTGTCCAAGCCGATCGACGTGGACAAGCTCGCATCGATCATGCGCATGTGGCTGCGCGACTGATTCATGAGCAGCGTGGGCGTGAACGTACCGGAGTTGGACAGCATCGAGCTGGGGCTGTTCGTGCAGGCGCTGCACAAACGCCACGGCTACGATTTCAGCGGCTACGCGCCGGCCTCGCTGAAGCGGCGCGTGCGCCTGCTCGCCGACCAGCTGCAGTGCAAGACCATCACCGGCCTGACCGAGCGCATGCTGCACGAACCGCAACTGCTGTCGAGCGTGCTGGAAGGACTTACCGTGCCCACCTCGGACATGTTCCGCGACCCGGCCGCGTTTCGTGCGCTGCGCGAGCAAGTGTTTCCGCTGCTGGCCTCGTACCCGCAGATCAATATCTGGCAGGCCGGCTGCGCGCACGGGCAGGAGGTGTATTCGCTGGCGATCCTGCTGGAAGAGGCCGGGCTGTACGATCGCACGCAAATCTTTGCCACCGATCTCAGCGACCGCGCCCTGCAGCGTGCCAGCGATGGCATCTACCCTGGCAAGGACGCGCAACAGTGGTCGCGCAATTACCAGGCGGCGGGCGGCACGCATTCGCTGGCCGACTACTGCAGCGCGGGCTACAAGCTGATCAAGTTTCATCAGCGTTTGCGCCGGCATGTGACGTTCGCCGTGCACAACCTCGCTATCGACGGCGTGTTTCGCGAAGCCCATCTGATCCTTTGTCGCAATGTGCTGATCTATTTCTCCGATGCGTTGCAAGATCGCGCGCTGGCGTTGTTTCGCGACAGCCTGGTGCGCGGAGGATTTCTCTGTCTCGGGCTCAGGGAGAACCTCAATCAGGCGCCACATGCGCAAGATTTTTTGCCGTTCGACGCCGCGTTGCGCATTTTTCGGCTGGCCGGCCGCGCCGATGGCACGTACGCATGAGTACGCCGGCGGCCATCGCGATCGGTTGCTCCGCTGGCGGCGTGGATGCGCTCAAGGCAGTGCTCGGCGGCCTGGACGCCAGGCTGTCGCAGGCGATCGTGGTGTGCCTGCACAGCCGCTCCGATACCGTGGACATGCTGCGCAGTGTGCTGAGCCGCATATCGCCGTTGCCGGTGACCGAAGCGGTCGAACGCCAACCGGTGCAGTCCGGCGTCGTGCACCTTGCGCCCTCGGGCTACCATCTGCTGGTGGAAAGCGATCTGCATTTTGCCTTGTCCATCGATCCGCGCGTGAACCATGCGCGGCCTTCCATCGATGTGCTGTTCCACTCCGCCGCCGAGGCCTGGCGCGGCGGACTGCTCGGCATGGTGCTCACCGGCGCCAATGCCGATGGCGCCGCCGGACTGCGACGCATTCGTCAGCTCGGCGGCCTCGCCGTAGTGCAATCTCCCGCGGACGCCGAAGCCGCCGCCATGCCGCAGGCGGCATTGGAGATCGCCGGCGCGGACTACTGCGTGCCCCTTTTGGATATCGCCCCTCTGCTCAATCGACTCTGCCTGGCATGACTACACACCTACCCAAAATCCTGGTCGTCGACGACACCCGCGCCAACCTGGTCGCCATGCGCCATCTGCTGGCCGACAGCGGCGCCGAACTGGTGGAAGCCAGCAGCGGCAACGAGGCGCTATCCAAATGCCTGGACCAGCATTTCGCGCTGATCCTGCTCGACGTGAACATGCCTGACATGGATGGCTTCGAAGTGGCGCAATGGCTGAGCGATACCGAACAACTGCGCGACACGCCGGTGATCTTCGTCACCGCCGCCTACGCCGATGACCTCAACCGCCTGAAGGGTTACCGTTCCGGTGCGGTCGACTACATCGCCAAGCCGATCAACGACGCCATCCTCAAGTCGAAGGTGCGCGTGTTCCTGGAACTGCACAACGCGCGCATGCAACTGCAGCAAGCGATGGAAGAGCTGTCCGATCGCAATCGCCAACTGCAGGCGGAAATCGCCGAGCGCCAGCGCATCGAAGCCCAAGTGCGCCACCAGGCCACGCACGACATGCTGACCGGCCTGCCCAACCGCGTGCTGTTCCACGACCGCCTGCGCGCAGCGGTGCAATACAGCATGGTGCACGGCGTTCCCTTCGCCCTGGCATTGGTCGATATCGATGGCTTCAAAGGCGTGAACGACACCTACGGCCATCCTGCCGGCGATGCGCTGCTGCAAGCGATTTCATTGCGGCTCACCCAGCACGTACGCGTCAACGACACGGCCGCGCGCCTGGGTGGCGACGAATTCGCGGTGATCTTCCGCGACGCCGGCGAGGTCGCGCCGCTGCTGCAACGCTGCCAGGACATCTGCAATGTATTGGCGCAGCCTTATCCGCTGCAGGGCGAGAACGACGCATTCCTCGCGCACGTGAGCGCCAGCATCGGCATCGCGGTGTGGAACGAACAGATCGACTCGGACGAAGCGCTGATCCAGGCCGCCGATCGGGCCATGTATCAAGTGAAAGATCACGGCAAGAACGGGTGTGCGCTGGCCTCTACATGACTATCTGATTTTTTGGCCGTCATGCACTGACGGCGTGCTACGGCTTCTTACGAGGCGACACCCACAGTGTGATATGCGCACGAAAGACCGGCGTTCCCGCCGGGTCCGTCACCTCCACCTGCACCGGCCATTCGCGGCCCGCGTGGATGTCTCCTAGCGGCACTTCCGGCGTGGCGACGGCGTGCATGCTGCCCTTGGCGCGCTGGAGATACTCCACGCGCATGCCCTTGGGAATCCAGCGCGCGGTCGGCGGTAGCGTCGCTTCGGCCATCACGCCTGCGCTCAATTCAGCTAGGTTGCACAACGCAATCGCGTGCACGCTGCCGATATGGTTGTGCACGCGCCGGCGATCGCGCATGCGCACCTCGCAGCGGCCCGATTCCAGTGCGACGAAGAGCGGTGCGATGGTGGCGAAGTACGGTGCGCGCAGGCAGATCGCGCGGGAGAACAGCCAGTGGCCGCCCGGCCAGCGGGTGATGCGTTGGTAGAGCGATAGCAACGACGTGCTCATGACGTCTCCAGCGATCAAACAGAGCGGGTTGGGCTCTCTCCCTCCCTGCGTACCGGGGAGGGCTGGGGTGGGTTGTACGAGCTTGCCGCGCAGCAGAATTCATTACGAGATTGAGGACTTCACCCCATCCCAACCCTCCCTACTGCACGTAGGGGGAGCCGATGTTCGCGAATTGAAGTTTGGAGGGGTACGCAACCATCACGCCGCATCCGCCAGCTTCTTCGAATCCTTGCGCGCGATCGCCGAACGCAGCTCCGCCGGATCGAAATCGTCCACCGAAATGAACTCGAACACGCCTTCGCGCACGCGCCTGAGCAAGGCGGCTTCCGACGCATCGATCACGCCGGCCTTCACCGCTTCGTCCAACTGCGCAACGTAATCGTGCGATGTGAACTGCCCGGCCTTCTGCGCCTTGCCGAACTTGCGCTCGATCGGTTCGGCCGCGATCACGTCGGGCAACAACTCATTCATGCGACCCACGGTGTTGTTAGGCGTGGGCGTGAGATACGTCCATTCCAGCAAGCGATCGCGCGCCTCGCCTGGCGCGGTGATGATCGCCGCGACACGACGGCCAAGGCGGTCCGACGGCGGCACTTCGCGGCGGCCGAACGGGAACACCAGCACGCGCAGCAGCCAGCCCACCGGACGCACCGGGAAATTGCGGATCGCGCCATCCAGCGCCATCTGCGTGCGCCACATGCATTCGTGGAAGGCCCAGGCCAGCAACGGGCGATCTGCTTCCGGACGGCCGGTGTCCTCGTAGCGTTTCAACATCGCGCTGGCGATGTAGAGATAACTCAACACGTCGCCAAGGCGCGCGGAAAGCTTTTCCTTGAACTTCAGCTTGCCGCCCAGCACGCCCATGAAGGTGTCGGCGCACAACGCCAGCGCGGCGGAATAGCGATTGAGCTTGCGGTAGTAGCGGCGCACGTAGGCATCGCCCGCCGCATCGCCGATGCGCGCGCCGGTAAGGCCCAGCACGAAGCTGCGCACCGCGTTGGAAATACCGAAGCCCAGGTGTCCGAACAGCGCGCGATCGAATGCTTTCAGGCGCTCGCTGTAGTCGGCGATCGATAGCGCCTGCATTTCCTTCAATACATAAGGATGGCAGCGGATCGCGCCCTGGCCGAAGATCATCAGGCTGCGCGTCATGATGTTCGCGCCTTCCACGGTGATCGCGATCGGCACGCCTTGCCAGGCGCGGCCGGCGTAGTTCTTGGGACCAAGCTGCACGGCCTTGCCGCCATGCACGTCCATCGCATCGCCGGCCACTGCGCGGCCCCATTCGGTGGCATGGTACTTGGCGATCGCCGAAGGCACCGCTGGCTTCTCGCCGCGATCCACCGCTGCGGCCGTTGCGCGCGACAGCGCAGCCGTCGCATAGGTGAGGCCGCCGATGCGCGCCAGCGCTTCTTCCACGCCTTCGAAGCGTGCCACCGCCAAACCGAACTGCTTGCGCATGCGCGCGTAAGCACCGGTCGCAGCCGTCGCCATGCGCACGCCGCCAGTGGCGTTGGAAGGCAGCGAAATGGCGCGGCCCACCGACAGGCATTCCACCAGCATGCGCCAGCCATGGCCGGCCATGTGCGGACCGCCGATCAGGGTGGACAGCGGCGCGAAGATGTCCTTGCCGCGCACCGGTCCGTTCTGGAACGGCACGTTCAGCGGGAAATGGCGACGGCCGATTTCCAGGCCCGGCGTACTGCGCGGAAGCAACGCGAGCGTGATGCCGAGATCGTCTTTGTCGCCGAGCAGATGTTCCGGATCATACAACCGGAAGGCGAGGCCCACCACGGTGGCGATCGGCGCCAGCGTAATGTAGCGCTTGTCGAAATTCAGGCGCATGCCGATGGTTTCGACACCATCGACCATCTGCTTGCAGACGATGCCGTAGTCCGGAATCGATGTTGCATCCGAACCTGCATACGGACCGGTGAGCGCGAAGCAGGGAATTTCCTCGCCCACGGCCAGGCGCGGCAGATAGAAATTCTTCTGCTCGTCACTGCCGTAATGCAGCAGCAGTTCGGCCGGGCCGAGCGAATTGGGCACGGCGACGGTCGAGGCGGCGGTGGCCGACATCGTGGCCAGCTTCTGCAGCACCGCCGAATGCGCCAACGCGGAAAAACCCAGGCCGCCATACTGCTTGGGAATGATCATGCCGAAGAATTTGTGCTTCTTGATGAAGTCCCATACTTCCGGCGGCAGGTCGGCCAACTCGTGCGTAATCTGCCAATCGTCCAGCATGCCGCACAGCTGTTCCACCGGGCCGTCGAGGAAGGCTTTTTCTTCCACGCTCAATTCCGGCTTCGGTTGCTTGAGCAGTTCGTGCCAGTCCGGCTTGCCGGAAAAGAGCTCGCCCTCGAAGCCGACGGTGCCGGCTTCCAACGCGGTCTGCTCGGTATCGGACAGCTTCGGCGTGACCTTCGCAAACAGCTTCAGCAGCGGCGCACTGATCTGCTTGCGGCGGAAGCCGAGGTTCAGCAGCGGCAGCGCGATCGCCAGTTCGATCACCAGCAGGATCACCGTCGTGGCCGGCGCGTGCACCAGCCATCCCATGATCAGCGTGGTGATAGTCGTGGCGATCGCCCAGGTACGCAGACTGCTGCGGTGGTATGCGCAGGCGCCAGTCGCAATGAGCGCGGCCAACACGGTCAGTAGTACGGACATCTCAACACCTCATGGCAGATGGCTTCGCCGTATCACCGGCGGATTCCAGGCTTTCGATGAAGCCTGCAATGGCGGCCGCGAATGCGTCATTCGCATCCCCGGCCAACATATGGGTGGCGCCGGGCACCTCGGCATGCCGCGCATGCGGCACCAGCGCAAGGAATTCTTCTACCGTGCCGCGCGAAACGACATCGCTGCGTTCGCCCGAAAGCAGCAGCACCGGCACTTCGACGTTGGCCGCGGCTTTGAGCAGGCGCGGCTGATGGCGTTCGCTTTCGCTGACCAGGTCGCCTGCCAGCAACGCCGGATCCCAATGCCAGCGCAGGCGGCCGTCGGCGCCTTCGCGCAGCAGCGGGCGCAATTGCTGCTCGCTCTTGCGCTCGCGGCGCTGCGGCAGATACGCAGCGATCTGCTCCGCTGCTTCGGCGTAACTGGCAAAACCATCCGGGTGTGCCTGCATGAACGCAAGAATGCGCTCGACGCCAGCCGTTTCCCAGCGCGGCGTGATGTCGACCAGCACCAGCGCGCGAAACGGCGCGGGCCGCACTTCGCCGGCCGTTACCAGGCCCAGCAGTCCGCCCATCGATGCACCGACCAGGATCGGCGGTTCGGATTGCAGGCGGGCCAGCGCAAGCAGGTCGTCGGCGAAGTGCTGCATGTGGTAATCGCCGTCCGCAGCTCGATCGCTTTCGCCGTGGCCCCGACTATCGAAGGTGACGCAACGGCAGCCCCGCGCAGCGAGCGCGTCGGCCGCGGCGTTCCAGGCGCCACGGGTCTGGCCGAACCCGTGCGCGAACAGCAGCGTCGGCGCGCCATCGGGGTTGCGCACCTCTACCGCCAACGACAGGCCGTCTGTCGTGGCCAATGCGGTACGGTTGGCTCTACATGTGTCCATACGCACGAGTATGGGTTGCGTATCGCACCGGCGTCAACCCGCCCGGGGATCGGCCATTTCCGGCGGTGCGACAGGCCAGGGCGGCCACAGTTTGCGGCACGCTTCGGCTACCATACGGGGATGAATGTCCGTCAAAAAACCGAACGCACGCGCCTTTCCGCCGAAGACTGGGAAGACGCCGCCCTCAACCTGATCGCGGAACAAGGTGTGGGCGCGCTGGCCGTGGAAGCGCTGGCCCGTCAGCTTGGCGTCACCAAGGGCAGCTTCTACTGGCATTTCCGCACGCGTGAAGCCTTGTTGCAGGCGGCATTGGAGCGCTGGGAGCAATTCGGCGAGCGCGAAATCATCAGCCAGATCGAGGCGATCGCCGATCCGCGCGAACGCCTGCCCGAGTTGTTCCGGCGCGTCGCGCACGAGTTGCAGGCCCATCGCGTCTATGCCGCCTTGTTGAAGGCGCTGGATCATCCGCTGGTGGTGCCGGTGATGGCGCGCGTCTCCCAGCGACGCACGGAATTTCTTCACACGGCGTATACCGAAGCCGGCATGGAGCCCACCGCGGCGCTCAATCGCGCACGGCTTACCTACGCCGCCTACGTCGGTTTTCTGCAACTCAATTTCACGCTCGGCCTGCCAAGGTTGACGCACGAAGAATTCGACGCCTACGTCCAACATACGATCGCCACGCTGATTCCTTAA
>NZ_JBQCHP010000122.1:0-30165 GCF_051954575.1 Dyella sp.
AGCTTGACCGGCGCGCCCCAGTGCGAATACTCGCTCATCTCGATGGCGGGCTTGCCATCGACCTGCATGGACCCGACCACGCCCGATACGCCGATGCGATAATCGCCGGTCTCAGGCGCGACCAGGGCGCCGGTCCAGACGATCTTGTTGCGCTCGCTGACGCCCTTGAGCTGATCGACGCTGGAACCCAGACCGCTTTCGACATGAACGGCGGCAGGCTTGGCGTTATAGCCCGTCGCCTTGCCGTCCGCGCCCGTACCGGAAGCATTGTAATAGGTCGCCAGCAGGCCGGGCTTGCCGTCCGGAGTCACGAAGGCCGAGGCCGGAATCGGATTGCCGTCCGTGATCGACGGCGCGGACGGGACATAGCTGATGTTTGCCGTCGACATGGCCTGACGCAGACCCGCCAGCACCGAAATCGGCGGCGCGCTGGCCGGGGAGGAATAGTTGCCCCGCAGTACGCGTGTGGAATCGGCCAGTGGCCCGATCACGGCGATCTTCGTCGTGGCCTTCAAAGGCAGGGTCCCGTCATTCTTGAGCAGGACCAGGCTTTCGATGGCGGCCTTCAGCGCCAGGGCCTGATGTTCGGGCGTGTTGATGGCGCTGACCGGCACCGGCGCATCGGTGCGGATGCCCGGCAGGTCGCCATTGCGGAAGCGCGCCGAGAACAGACGCACCAGCGCCTTGTCGATATCGTTCATGCCCAGAAGGCCGCGTTCATAGGCCTCCTTGTAGCGCTTGCCGAGGCCCGGCGTGTCGGACAGGGTCTGGGTGTTGCACTCATTGTCCACGCCCGCCTTGAAGGCCGCCGCGACAGCCGCCGCCGGATCAGGCGCGTATTTGTGGTTGATCGAAATGTCGGTAACCGCGTCGCAGTCTGACACCACATAGCCCTTGAAGCCCCAGTCGCCGCGCAGGTGGTCTTTCAAAAGCAGGTCGCTGGCGCAGGCGGGCTGGCCCCAGACGCTGTTATAGGCGCACATGATCGAATTGGCCTTGGCCTCGACAATGGCGGCGCGGAAGGCGGGCAGATAGGTGTCCTCGATATCGTGCGCCGAGGCGAAGATGTCGGCGACGTGGCGCGTCGGCTCAGGCCCGGAATGGACGGCGAAGTGCTTGGGTGTGGCCACCACATAGGGCAGGTCTGGGTTCGGCCCCTGCATCCCCTCGATAAAGGCGACGCCCAGACGCGCAGTCAGATAGGGGTCTTCGCCATAGGTTTCCTGACCGCGGCCCCAGCGCGGATCGCGGAAGATGTTGATATTGGGCGACCAGATGGTCAGGCCCGCATAGCGTGGATGATCATGGCCGGCGCCGATCGCGTTGAACTTCGCACGCGCCTCGGTGGATACGGTGGTGCCGACTTGCTGCAGCAGGTTGGTATCCCAACTTGCAGCCAGACCGATCGCCTGCGGAAAGACGGTGGCATAACCGTTGCGGGCGATGCCGTGCAGGCCCTCGCTCCACCAGTCGTAGGCGGCGATGCCGAGGCGCGGAATGGCCGGTGCGCCGCTTTGCAGCTGCGAGACTTTTTCGGCCAGGGTCATCTTGGCGACGAGCGCAGCGGCTTTGGCATCCGGAGTGGACGTCATCGGCATCGCCATGCCTGCGCTGACAATCAGGATGCCAAGACCTGTCGCGAGACACATAACAGTTAAGCGCATCGTTTCAACCTTCCGTGATGTCCGGTTTGCGTAGGTTGGGGTGCAAACCCCAACGCTGTCACGTCAATCGATGAAGATGGTGGGGCATGCACCCCAACCTACCTGGATACCACCGGCAGCTCATCCCACACCTTGGGATCTTCCGCGCCGAGCACCCACGCGCAGAAGCCTTCCAGATCGTATTGCTTCACCAGTGCATAACGATCGCGGAAGCTGTGCGCATCGGGCATGAACACCCATTCGCGCATGTCGTCGCGATAAAAGTAGAACCACGATTCGTGCTCCACCGCGTCCCACTGCACCTGCGCCTTCTGTTCCTGGATCAGCGGCATCGACTCGTCCGCATCGATATACGTGGCTGCAATATTGGAAGCCTCGGTGCCATCGTCGCGCACGGGGTTGCCGGTGTACCAGCGATAGCCGTACAAGGCGATGCCCAGCGACAGCTTTTCCTTCGGCACCTGGGTCACCGCGTACTTGAGCTGATCGAGCATCCACGGCATGCCATCCACCGGGCCCGGCGTGGTCCAGCGGGTGTGCTGGTCGTAGGTCATCAGGCAGATCAGGTCGGCGGATTTGCCCAGCGCGGCCAAGTCATAGGCGCCACGCCAGTACTGCCACATCCATTTCGAGAATGCACCGACGCCCGCGTGTCCCGGCCCGTTCGGCACCACCGCGATCGACAGCTTCAGGCCGTGCTTGTGCAAGGCGTCGGCCGTCTGCTTCGCCAGCAAGGTGTAGGCATCGCGGTCGGTCCAGGAGATGCTTTCGAAATCGAACTGGTAGCCGACGTAGCCGTGTTCGGCGGCCTGCTGCAGCATGGATTCGATCATGTGTTGCTTGGCGGTTTCGTCATGCAGCAGATCGTGAAAGCCCTTGCGCCCCGCCGACATGGAAATGATCGGCATTACCGGCAACCGATGTTGCTTGGCCAGATCCAGCACATAGTTGTTCGGCCCGCCGTTCACCAGCCCCTGCCCGTCCACGCCGTACCACGTCGGCACCAGCAGGCCGATCTTGTCGATGTGTGCAGTGAAGGAGTTGGTCGACTTCTGCGAATCCATCAAATAGAACAACGCCGTCGGCTGCTTCGCGTAGGCAATGCCGCAGGCCAAGGCTGCAGCCAGAAAACAGACGAACTTTTTCATCACGGTTTGGCCAATTCGATGCGATAAACGTAAGCGTAGTCACCCACCGGCTGCGCCGGCAGGGTCAGATGCAAGCCATCGGGCTGCTGTTGCCATTCCACCGGCTGGCCATTGGCAAGCAGCGTGACCGCCTGCACGTGGTCGTCCGGCTTGATCGAATGGATCACCGCCTTGCCGCCTTCGGGCCATCCCAGTTCGATGGCGTAAAGCGCACCATTGTGCGTGGTGAAGCGGAAATCTTCGGCCGTATACGGTTTGGTCTTGCTGTCCTGGAACGTGCCGCCAACCACTTCGGTGGGGCCTTCGCCGAACGTGCGCCAGGGCTTGCTGCCGTAGATTGCATTGCCGTTGGCCTTCAGCCAGCCGCCCATTTCCAACAAGATTTTTTGCGCCTCTTCCGGAATGGTGCCGTCCGCGCGCGGGCCGATGTTGAGCTGCAAGTTGCCGTTCTTGCTGACCACGTCCACCAACAGGTGGATCAGTTCCTTCGGCGAGCGGTAGGTGTCGCCTTTGATGTAGCCCCAGGATGCATTGCTGATCGACGTGTCGGTCTGCCAATGATCGGGCTGGATGCCGGTGAGCTGGCCGCGCTCGA
This sequence comes from Dyella sp., assembly GCF_051954575.1. GTDB lineage: Bacteria > Pseudomonadota > Gammaproteobacteria > Xanthomonadales > Rhodanobacteraceae > Dyella_B. The sequence continues at coordinate 3,408 of NZ_JBQCHP010000122.1, forward strand.
TATCCAGCGTACCCGCGCCCGGCGCAAAATCGCCCAGCTTGTAGTTCACCACCACGCCGCCACGCTTGGCGCCCTGGTTGTAGTAGTAGGCCAGCATCTTCGGCAACGTGTTGCGGAAGGTGGGATGGCCGATCCACCAGTCGAAATAGAGAATGTCGGGATGATAATCGTCGATCAGCTCGGCGGTGCGCGCCAGCCAGTCATCCAGCCAGGCTTGCGACACGTAGGTCCAGTCTTGGGCGAGATTTTGGTCGTCCTTCGACAGATGCGCTTCGGCAGGACCGTACAACCCGGCATAACGCGGATCATTCACGTCGGAATCAAACGTGCGGCCGCCGTCGAAGAACCAGTCGTGCTCGGCGCGATGCGAGGAAACACCGAAATGCATGCCGTCGGCGCGGACGGCCTTGGACAGCTCGCCGATCACGTCGCGGTGCGGCCCCATCTTCGCGGCCGTCCATTCGGAAAGCTTCGAGTCATACATGGCGAAGCCGTCGTGGTGCTCCGCCACCGGCACCACATAGCGCGCGCCGGCCTCCTTGAACAGCTTGGCCCATGCCTGCGGATCGAAGTGCTCCGCCTTGAACATGGGGATGAAATCCTTGTAGCCGAATTTCGATTGCGGGCCGTAGGTGGCCACGTGGTGCGCAAAATCCGGCGTGCCCTGCTGGTACATGTTGCGCGAATACCATTCGCTGCCGAACGCCGGCACCGAATACACGCCCCAGTGGATGAAGATGCCGAACTTGGCGTCGTCGTACCACTGCGGCGAACGGTAATGCTGCAGCGACGCCCAGTCGGCGCGGAACGGACCATCGTCCATATGCTGCGCGACATGGGCCAGGATCGCTTGCCGCTGCGGCGCAAACTTGGCGGTAGCTTTTTGCCAGGCCAAGTCGGCATCGCGCGGAGAAAGCGTGTTGGCGGTCGGCGCCGTGGGCGACTGCTGGGCAGCCACCACACCCGTTGCGCACGCCAGCGCAAAGCCGAGATAGAACATGGATCGCTGCATGGCTTTCAATCCTTTATCCGTTACGCGTTAAGGCAACACTGAATAAGTATCGCCGTCGTCATGATGCCTGGAAGGCTCGCAGGCTGCGTTGCGTGGCGCCGGGAAGACTGGCCGTCTTGCCAAGCCGCGCGGCGCAGCCTGCGGGCCTTCCAGGCATCACCCCATCATTAAATGCAATACGTGGGGCCAGCCCTGTCTGTCCGCAGGCCGCAGGTACCCGTCTCGACAGACGGCCAGTCTGCCTTCGCCGACGGCCCTGTGGCCTGCGAACAGACAGGCCTGGTGACGACGGCGATACTTATTCAGTGTTGCCTTAAAGCCGACATAGTGCCATACGACCCCAGCGGCTGCGTTGCCATTTCCGCGGAACGGGATTCCATTTTCTTGTGCTTCGATGCACAAATCGAAGATGGATGCCCGCTTTCACGGGAATCGCGAATTCGGCCCCTTCCCCGCAGGGAAGGGGTTACTGAATAAAAAAAACCGATCGCGGCAGCAAGGGGAAGGTAACTGTCCGCGATCGGTACTGCGAAACTCTTACAGCTTGAAATTCACGCCGAGCGAGAACGTACGGCCGTTCTTGTACATGCCGATCGGTGCGTACTTCACGCCGTTGTACCAGTAGTACGTGGAATCGAGCAGATTGGTCGCACTGGCCGTCACGCCCATCCAGTCGTTGACCTGATAGGCGACGGTGAAATCCAGCTCCTTGTACGCATCGGCGAATACCTGCGAATCGAGGCGGCCGACCTGGGTGAAGTACGCCGAACGGCGGCTGTAGTTGATGCGCGCCGACCACGGACCATGCTCGTAGTACGGAATGATGTTGATCGTGTCGCGCGACAGGTACGGCATGTTGTAGCCGTTGGTGGTATTGGCATGTGCGTAGGTAAAGTTGGTCTGCACGCCGAAGCCCAGGCCCAGATCCTGCTGGTACAGCAGCGAGATGCCGCGAACGTCCGCGTTGGCAGCGTTGAACGGACGGGTGACGCTGTAGGTCGCGTTCTGGCCGGTGGTAACGTCGTACAGCACCTCGTCGTTGGTCTTGGAGATGATGTACGTACCGATCTTGCGGTAGAAGAACTCGGTCGACAGCAAACTGGTCGGAGCGAAATACCATTCCGCCGAGAAGTCGAAGTTGGTCGACTGGTACGGCCGCAGGTTCGGGTTACCGCCACTGGCGGTGTGCTGGCTGTCGTCGATGCTGTAGCTGCCGGCCAAGTCGGAATAGCGCGGACGCGCGATCACCTTCGAGGCGGAGAAACGCAATACCTTGTCGCTGGCCAGGTCATAGATCAGGTTGAAGCTCGGCAGCGGCTTCTTGAAGCTGGAGCTCGCGGTAGCCGGCCCCCAGGTCTTGCCGGCGTCGGTGCTGTTCCAGTAATCGGCGGTGTCCTTGGTGTCGACATAGCGTAGGCCGACGTTGCCGCGCAGGCCGACGTCGCTCTTGAAGTTGAGCTGCGCGTAGACATCGGTGGTGACTTCCTTCACGCCGAAGGAAGAGCCGTAATCGATGTGATACACACCTTGCGGCAGCGACTTCAGGTAGTTCTGCACATCGCCGAGGTTGGCGGTCGCCCAGTTGGTGAGCGTGCCGCTGGCACCCAAGCCGCTGAACAAGCCGTTCGGCGTGCCGCCCGGGCTGAACTGCGTCAAAGTGATCGGGCTGGTGACGAAGATCGAATTACCGTAGGCATTGCTGCTGTTGTGATGGTCCAGATATTTGGCACCCAACTGCAGCGAGCTCAATGGTCCCCAGGTCAGATCGCGCGATGCGTCGAACTGTGCGTAATTCTCGCGGTCGCCGGTGCGCTGGTAGTAGATGCCGCCGGCCTGCTGTCCCGTCGCAAGTCCCCAGTTACTGGCGCTGGCGTTGTCGTAGTTGACGCTGGTGTTCACGCCGTTGTACGCGAAGTTATAGCCGCCGGACTGCAACAGATACTTCATCAGGTATTCGGGATCTTTGCCGCCGGTGGCGCTGGTGGTGCCCACCTGGGTTTCGAAGGTCCAAAGGTCGCCGTAATAGTCGTGCTTGAGGTTCAGGCTCTTGGTGTCGACATGCGTGACGCGGTAGTTCGCATCCAGTTCCGCGTATGGCTGGCCCCAGCTGGTGTTGGGCGACACAGTGCCTGAAGTGATGTAGCCGCCGCTTACGTTGGCCGCGGTAACCTTGCCCAGATCGCCGCAACCAGGGCAGACGTATTCGGATTCACTGTAATTGTTGTACGTGCCCTTGATGTACAGGCCCGTCAGGTTGAATTCGTTCTTGTCGTTGGGACGCCACTGCAGCGCCGCCTGGATGCCGTTACGCTCGCGCGTCTGCTGGAAATACGAACTGTTGATGCCTACCGGCACCTTGGCGGTACCCACATCGCCGCTGCCGGTTATCTGCGCTGTGGCCGGAATGCTGTTCTTGGCATTCAGCGTCCCGTCGTCGTTGTAGTTGTAACCATGGGTATAGCCAAAGAACTCGATACCCGCACGCGACAGGTTTTCCTTGTCATGGGTGACCGACACCAACGCGCCGAACGTATCGCTGCTGTTCTTCCAGCTGTAGAGCACCGATCCGCGCGGATTGCCCTGCCCCGAACGATCGTTGTAGTTGTAGCCCACCGATCCGCGCAACGTGTTGGCGGGAAGATCCAGCGGCTTGCGCGTGTGGATGATCACCGTGCCGCCGATGCTGCCTTCGTCGATGCGTGCTTCGGGCGACTTGTACACTTCCATCTGGTCGATGATTTCCGGCGAAATCAGCGTGTAGTTGAAGGTGCGGCCGCTGGTGTCGGTCGGATTGCCGCCCCAGTCGCCCGAGGCGATGGTCTGCCCGTTGAGCAGCACGCGGTTCAAGGCCGGATCGGTGCCGTTGATGCTGACCTTTTCGCCTTCGCCGAACTGGCGATCCACCGTGATGCCCGGCAGATGCGACAGCGATTCGGCGGCATTGGTATCGGGGAATTTGCCGATATCCACCGCGCTGATGGCATCGACGATGGCACCGGCTTCGCGCTTGATGTTCAACGCCTTGTCCAGGCTGCCGCGATAGCTGGTGACGGTGATCGTCTGCAGCGTCTTGGCCTTTTCTTTTTGGGCTTGCGACGTAGTGCCCTGGCCGGCCGTGCTCTGCGCCGATACGGAAGCATCCTGCGCCTGCGCGACAGCGACCAGGTTCAACCCCACGAGAATGCTCAAACCTAAAACGGTCCTGCGAAATGTCATTGCTTGCTCTCCCCGAGCTACGTACTGCCGTTTCTTGTTGATCCAGACTTTCCGAGCGTCCCCGCGACTTCTCAGCGGTCTGGCGGAAAAACTGCATCGTTGAAAGCGATGCAGGGTTTGCGCTCGTCTCCCGTACGAGCGTCGGTATCGCTATGCCTGCCCCAGATATGCGTGTCCCAGTGCCAACTGGCGGCGCCCATCACGCCGTGATGGTTGTGATCCATCACGCGGATCGGCACGTTCTGCAGGAACGGGCGCATCACGCCCTTGTCGAGAAAGCGCTCCTGCAGCGGACTGCCGCGCAGGAAATCGACCATCTGGAATAAAAAGCCACCGGCCAAATAAATGCCGCCGGTGGCGCCGTAGAGCATGGAAAGGTCCGCCGCGAACGAACCCAGCCAGCCGCAGAACAACGTGAGCGCTGCGTGCGCGATCTCATCGCGACCGGCAAGCGCGGCCTGCGTCACCGCCGATGGTTCGTGCAGCGACGGATAGCGATCGTAGATGGCGCACAGCGCGGTATAGATGCGATGCAGACCCGGACCGGACAGCACCGTCTCGTGCGAAACATGGCAATCGGCTTGCGCAAGCCGCGCCAGGACCTGTTGTTCCCGGCCCACGCGCGCAGCCAGTTGCGTGTGGCCGGCTTCGGTCGCGATCACGCGCGAGGGTTGCCCCGGCAGCCATACCGCCGCGCCCAGGCCGGTGCCCGGGCCGATCACCACCACCGGACCGGCATGCGTGTCGCGCGTCATCGGCGCTTTCAGCACGCTCGCACCGTCGGCGGCGCCATGGCCCACAGCGTATGCAAGCGCCTGCAGGTCGTTGAGAAACCAGACCTGGTCCAGCGCTAGCCGCTGCTTCACGTTCTGCAGCAGTACTGGCCAGACCAGGTTCTTGTTGATCACCGAGCCGGCATGCACGTAACCGGCGCAGGCCAGCACCAGCTCGCGCGGTTGCGCATCCAGCTCGGCGCAGAAACAGCGGACGATGTCTTCCAGATGCGGGTGATCGGCGCAACGGTAAACGCGGTAAGCGGCCAACTTGGGCGCCTGCCCGGTGGTACGGGTCATCAGGGCGAGCCGGGCGTGCGTGCCGCCGACGTCGGCAGCCAGAAAGCTGTCGCCGCAGGTAGTTGCGCGGGCCGGACGGGCCGGAGCCGCGCGATCGCGGATCGACGCGGTGGTCAGCAGCGCGCTCGCGGCCATACCCCTCACCTCTCAAGCCAGTGCCAAGCCGCGCAAAACGGCCTGTGCGTACGTTCTTTCTGACGAACAGCTCATGTGTCAGACCCGATTCCCGATTCCGCCTCTTACACACAAGCACGGCCCAGCTCGCTTGCATGTTCATTAGCAAAATGAAATTTCATATATGTTTTAGATCGAGTGAAATCCAAATGCAACAACTTTTTTCGGCTGGCCCGCCGGGACAGAACCACACCTATGAATCAACTGTTTATATATACACAGTCGAGAAGATGCGCGATGATGCGCAGAAACGGGGGCGGCCAAAGGCGTGCAATCGCCTTGCCGCGGGCGGTTCAAGAGGCCATCGCGAGGACCCATGGCGGTATCAACGACCAAGCCGGCCAGGCAACATCCAGGTGAAGCCAGCGCACGGAAACATGCCTGGCTGGGCTCGGCGCTTTCGTTCGGCGGTGCGCCGATCGGCAACCTGTACGAATCGGTGGACGACGCATCCGCCACCGCCACCATCGCGCACGCCTGGCAGCGCGGCATCCGCCATTTCGATACCGCGCCCTACTACGGCTACGGCCTCAGCGAAACGCGCCTTGGCGATGCCTTGCACGACATGCCGCGCGAAAGCTTTACGTTGTCGACCAAGGTCGGCCGCCTGATCGAAGACGACGCGCAGCAGGACAGCCATGCCGACGGCTTCATCGTGGATGGTCATCGCGCGCGCTTCGACTACAGCCGCGACGGCGTGCTGCGTTCGTTCGACGCCAGCTTGCAGCGCCTGCGCACCGATCACATCGAGGTGCTGCTGCTGCACGACATCGGCGAACTCACGCACGGCGCCAACCATCCTGCGATCCTGCGTCAGGCATTGGATGAAGCCCTGCCCGCCATGGCGGAACTGCGCGCACAGGGTGCATGCAAGGCGATCGGCATCGGCGTCAACGAAGAAGCGGTGTGCGTGGAGGTGATGCCACGCTTTGCGCTCGACGTGATCATGCTGGCCGGCCGCTACACCTTGTTCGAGCAGGCGCAAAGCCGCCAGGTGATGGCGCAGGCGCAAGCGCGCGGCGTCGCCATTCTTGCGGCAGGCCCCTATAACTCCGGCCTGCTCGGCAATGCGAACGGCCCCGGCAAGTTCTATAACTATGCGCCGGCCGATGCAGCGACCGTGGCGCGCGCGCAACGTTTCTACGACGTGCTTGCGTTTACGCACACCGACGTCGGTGCCGCGGCGCTGCAGTTTCCGCTAGCACATCCGGCGGTGGCGAGCGTGGTTTGTGGCTTGCGCTCGATCGCCGAAGTCGACCAGGCCGCCGCACGCCTGCAAGCCACCGTTCCTGCCGCTGCCTGGCGCGCACTGCACGACGCAGGCCTGCTGCAAGAGGGAGTGTCTATGCCATGATCGTCGTGGACGCCCACCAGCATTACTGGCAGCCCGCGCGCGGCGACTACGGCTGGCTTGCGCAAGCGCCGGCATTGCTCCAGCACGCGTTCTTGCCGGAGCATCTTCGTGCCCAGCGCGAAGCCGCCGGCGTGCAATACAGCGTATTGGTGCAGGCCGCTCCCACCGAGGAAGAAACGCGTTATCTGTTCGAGCTGGCGCGCGAAGATGAAGCCGTGGCCGGCGTGGTGGGCTGGGTCGACATGGAAGCCGGCGACGTGGGCGCGCGCATCGATGCGCTGATTCGCGACGGCAACGGTCTGCTGTGCGGCTTGCGCCCGATGGCGCAGGACCTGGCTGATCCGGATTGGCTTGCGCGGCCTTCGCTCGATCGCGCCTTCGATTGCATCCTCGATTGCGGCCTTGCCTTCGATGCGCTGGTGGACGTGCGCCAGTTCCCTGCCCTGCTGCGCCGCCTGCGCCGGCATCCGCAGTTGAACGTCGTACTGGATCACGCCGGCAAGCCCGACATCGGCGACGGCCGCTTCGATCAATGGACCAGTTGGATCGACGAGCTGGCCCAGCACGCGAGCTTGCATTGCAAGCTTTCCGGCCTGCTCACGCTGCTGGGCGAGCCGGTGCATGAAGATGCCGTCGAACCGTATGTCGCCGACCTCTTTTCACACTTCGGCCCCGAGCGCCTGATGTGGGGCAGCGACTGGCCGGTGCTCACCACGCACGCCAATTACGCGCATTGGTTGCAAGTGGCCATGCAACTGACCGAGCGCTACGCACCTGGTGCACAGGCGGATGTGTTCGCCGCCAACGCGGTGCGCTTCTATGCGCTGGATATCGATCTTCGCCAGAACGCGCCCTCTCCTCTTCGGGGAGAGGGCCGGGGCGAGGGGCGAATCTCGCCGGACCGCTGACACGCATGAGATGAGTACGGAATGTTGAACAAAACACGCCACTCGCAAGAGCTCCCCCTCACCCCGGCCCTCTCCCCGAAGGGGAAAGGGAGCTGTCACCGCAAGGAGAAAAGACCATGAGCGGACGTCTTTCCGGCAAATATGCCTTGATCACCGCGGCAGGTGCCGGCATCGGCCGCGCCACCGCGCTCGCTTTCGCCAAAGAAGGCGCCAAGGTGCTGGCCACCGACATCAATGCCGATGCATTGGCGAGCCTCGCCGCCGAGCATGCTTCTATCACCACTCGTACGCTCGATGTGACCCAGGCCGAGCAAATCAAGGCGCTGGTACGCGAAAGCGGCCAGCTCGACGTGCTGTTCAACTGCGCGGGCTACGTGCACGCCGGCACGATTCTGGATACCGACGAGGCAAGCTGGCAGCGTTCGTTTGCGATCAACGTGGACAGCATGTTCCAGCTTTGCAAGGCCGTGCTGCCCGGCATGCTCGAGCGCGGCACGGGCAGCAGCATCAACATGTCCTCGGTCGCATCCAGCATCAAGGGCGTGCCCAACCGCTTCGCTTACAGCACGACCAAGGCGGCGGTGATCGGCCTTACCCGTTCGATCGCTTCGGATTTCGTCGCGCGCGGCGTTCGCTGCAACGCGATCTGCCCCGGCACGGTGAAAACGCCGTCGCTGGGCGATCGTGTGCGCGCATTGGGCGGCGACGAAGAAGCCAACTGGCGCAGCTTCGTGCAACGCCAGCCGATGGGCCGCCTGGGCGAACCCGAAGAAATCGCCGCGCTGGCGCTTTACCTCGCCTCCGACGAATCCGCATTCACCACCGGCACCGTGCACGTTGTGGACGGCGGCTGGTCCAACTAAAGAACAAGAGCGAACGTTATGAAACTCGTACGCTATGGCGCAGCCGGCAAGGAAAAACCCGGCCTGATCGACGCAAACGGTGTGTTGCGCGATCTGTCGTCCGTCATCCATGACATCGATACACCAACGCTCAGCCGCGAAGGCCTCGCGCGCCTGGCCGCGATCGATCCGCAAAGCCTGCCGCAGGTCGCGGGCGAACCGCGCTACGGCGCGCCCGTCGCGCACGTCGGCAAGTTCATCTGCGTCGGCTTGAACTACAGCGAGCACGCGGCGGAAACCAATGCGCCGATTCCTGAGCAACCTATTCTCTTCATGAAGGCAACCAGCGCCCTGATGGGGCCGAACGACGATGTGATCATTCCACAAGGCTCGGTGAAGACCGACTGGGAAGTGGAACTGGGCGTGGTGATCGGCGAAACCGCGCGCAGCGTCAGCGTGGAACAGGCGCTGGATCATGTGGCCGGCTATGTGGTGGTGAACGACCTGTCCGAGCGCGAATTCCAGCTCGAACACGGCGGCCAGTGGGTGAAAGGCAAAAGCTGCGACACCTTCGGCCCGATCGGCCCGTGGCTGGTCACTACCGACGACGTGCCTGATCCGCAGAACCTTGGCCTGTGGCTGGAAGTTGATGGGCATCGCTACCAGGATGGCAACACGCGCACGATGATTTTCGGCGTGGCGCAGCTGGTGAGCTACATCAGCCGCTACATGACACTGCTGCCCGGCGACGTGATCAGCACCGGCACGCCTTCGGGCGTGGGCCTGGGGCAGAAGCCGCCGACCTATCTGCGCGCCGGCAACACCATCGAGCTGGGCATCGCGGGCCTGGGCACGCAACGCCAGCGCGTCCGTGCGCATCCCAACGATCAATGACTCGTATGAACCTTTCTTTCCCACTTTCTACGGATGCAGGGACGACCTCACGATGACCAAGATCACGGCGCTCGACACTTACGACATTCGCTTTCCCACGTCGCGTGAACTGGACGGCTCGGATGCGATGAATCCCGATCCGGACTATTCCGCCGCATACGTCGTGATGCGCACGGATCAACCGGGCCTGGCCGGCTATGGCCTGGCCTTCACCATCGGCCGCGGCAACGACGTGCAGAAGGCCGCCATCGATGCGCTGGCCGATCACGTGGTCGGGCTCCATCTCAACGAAGTGATCGGTGACCTGGGCGGCTTTTCGATGCGCATGGTCGGCGACTCGCAACTGCGCTGGCTTGGCCCCGAAAAAGGCGTGATGCACATGGCGATCGGCGCGGTGGTCAACGCCGCGTGGGATCTGGCCGCGCGCGTCGCCGGCAAGCCGCTGTGGCGCTTTATCGCCGACATGACGCCGGAGCAGATCGTCGCCGCCATCGATTTCCGCTACCTGACCGACGCACTGACACCCGAAGAAGCATTGACCATGTTGCACGCCGCCGCGCCAAGCAAGGCGCAGCGCATCGAGCAGTTGTTGGCCGAAGGCTATCCGGCGTACACCACCTCGCCTGGCTGGCTCGGATATTCCGACGAAAAGATGCAGCGCCTCGCGCGCGAAGCGGTGGCCGATGGCTTCCGCACCATCAAGCTCAAGGTCGGCCTGAACGTGGAAGATGACGTGCGTCGCTGCCACCTGGCGCGCGAAACGGTAGGCCCGGACATCGCCATCGCCGTGGACGCCAACCAGCGCTGGAACGTGCCCGATGCCATTGCATGGCTCAAGCGTCTGGTCGACGTGGGCCTGGAATGGGTGGAAGAGCCGACCAGTCCCGATGACGTGCTCGGCCATGCCGCTATTCGTCGCGCCGTGGCGCCGGTACCGATTTCCACCGGCGAGCACACTCAGAACCGCGTGATCTTCAAGCAGCTGTTCCAGGCCGGCGCGGTGGACCTGGTGCAGATCGATGCGGCGCGCGTCGGCGGCGTCAACGAAAACCTGGCGATTCTGCTCTTGGCCGCCAAATTTGGCGTACGCGTGTATCCGCATGCCGGCGGCGTGGGCCTGTGCGAGCTGGTACAACACCTGGCGATGGCCGATTTCGTGGCGATCACCGGCAAGAAGGAAGATCGCGCAATCGAATTCGTCGATCATCTGCACGAGCATTTCTTGGATCCTGTGGTGATTCGCAACGGTCATTACATCGCGCCGCTGACGCCGGGGTTCTCCGCCCAGATGCATGCCGATACGCTGGAGCAGTTCTGCTATCCGGATGGGCCGGTGTGGAGTGAAGCGGTTGATGCGGCAAGTGTCGAGTAATTGCGCCTCCTCATAACGCACCATTACCTCAAGGCCGTCATTCCCGCGAAAGCGGGAATCCACTATCGGTGTTGCATCGGAGCAAAATGGATTCCCGTTTTCGCGGGAATGACGGCCATAAGGCGAGGATGAGTACTTTCGTAGCAAACCTCGTCCGGAAGTGGAGAGGACGCTGAAAAAAGAGAGCATGCATGACATCTCCCATCACCAACGTCGCCGACCTGCGTGAGCTGGCAAAGCGCCGCGTCCCACGCGCGTTCTTCGAATACGCCGATCGCGGCTCTTACGACGAAGTGACGCTGCGCGCCAATCGTGCCGCGTTCGAGCGCATCGCCTTGCGGCAACGCGTGATGGGCAATGTGGACAACCGTTCGCTGGCCACGGACATCGTCGGTCAGCCAGTGTCGATGCCGCTTGCGATCGCGCCGACCGGGCTTACCGGCCTGCAGCACGGCGGCGGGGAAATCCTGGGCGCACGCGCTGCCGAGAAGGCCGGCATTCCGTTTTGTCTCAGCACCATGTCCATCTGTTCGATCGAACAGGTGCGCGCGGCGACGGGAAGGCCCTTCTGGTTCCAGGTTTACGTGATGCGCGATCGCGGCTTCACGCGCGACCTGATCCAGCGCGCCAAGGCGGCGGAATGTTCAGCCTTGATGCTTACCGCGGACCTGACCATCCAGGGCCAGCGTCACCGCGAAATCAAGAACGGCCTTTCAGTACCGCCCAAAATCACCTTGCGCAACATCCTGGACATGGCCAGCAAGCCTCGCTGGGCGTGGAGCATGCTGCGCGCACCCAGCCGTTCGTTCGGCAACCTGCAGGGCCGCATCGACAACACCGACAGCCTCACCACGCTCGCACAATGGATCGCCAACCAGTTCGATCCCACGCTGGAGTGGAAAGACCTGGAATGGATTCGCGAGCTGTGGCCCGGCAAGCTGATCATCAAGGGCATCCTCGATGCGCGCGATGCACGCATCGCTGCCGAGCACGGCGTCGATGCCATCGTCGTTTCCAATCATGGCGGCCGCCAGCTCGATGGCGCTCCCGCGACGATCGAGGTGCTGCCCTCCATCGTGCAAGCGGTCGGCGATCGCACGCAGGTACTGTTCGATAGCGGCATCCAGAGCGGGCAGGATTTGCTCAAGGCGCTGGCTTACGGTGCGCATGCCGGCTTGATCGGCAAGGCGTTTCTATATGGGCTGGGTGCAATGGGCGAAGCGGGGGTGAGCAAGGCCATCGAGCTGATACGCAAGGAACTGAGCGTAAGCATGGCGCTGACCGGGCAGACCGATGTGCGTCGCGTTTCGCCGGATATCATCTGGCGCAAACCGGGCGATGGTTTGTTCCCTATGTGAACATCGAGGACGCCGGCGTTCCATGCCGCACGTAGTTGTGTAGGCCGGGATGAAATCGCGGCTGATTGGCGTGGCGATGCCGGGATTTCATCCCAATCTGCGATCGCCGCCCCCAAGGACGCGCCCCATCGGCGTCCAGTTCCGCCCCTGCGGCGCCCGGCAACATGTCGCGCAGCGCCAGCCGCCCATGCCGTCTCGGCGAATGATGGTCGCTCGAGTGCGAACATCCTCTGAGCAGTCGCCACCATGATGCGCCGCAACGACCTTAAGAAAAAATGTGATAACGCTGAGGTCGTAATGGTATTGCAATGCAGCAGCATCAGGGAATAGGATCAAAGCGCAGTCGGGATTCCGGCCCGCACTTTTGTGGCAGCGCCCAAGGCGCGCCCGTTGTGCCACAGGGCTGGTAGATCGGGGAATCAAACTGGAGGAGCGCGCGCGACATCCGCGCCGTGGCCATCGTTTGACCTCTCCATTGCACTGCCAGCATTACGACCCGCCGCGCTTGAACCGGTGGGCGTTACCCGCTCCATGACCAGCCGTCCGGTCAGGTCGCTTCTTCTTGAATCTTGCTTTGTCGCCTTCGCCGGGGTTTTCCGGAATGTTCGCGCCTGCCAGCGCGGCAAGTCCGGTCGTTCGATTGCGCAGCCGAGCGCGGTATGGCTGCCTCCGGCATTGGCCAATGCGTGGATCGTATGGACGTCTATACGTCCATACGATCCACGCCCACGCACGGCAAACGTTCGGGAGATAAAGATCTGATGAAACGATGTATGTGGCAGGTTGTGCTGGCTATGGCGCTGATCGCGCCAGCCCTGGGAATGCAGGCGAGCGCGGAAGATGCGCCCGCCAGCACGGTGGCGGGAAGCGTGGCGGTGGTCAATGACTATCTGTTCCGCGGGCTTTCCCAGACCAATTGGAAGCCCGCCGTGCAGCCGGGCATCGAATACGACCATGCCAGCGGCTGGTACGTCGGCGCCTGGGGCAGCAATATCAGTTGGCTTTCCGATGCATCCAGCGATGCCGCACCCATTTCCAGCAGTGTGGAACTCGATTTCTACACCGGCTTCCGCGGCAAGATCACCGGCGACTGGAGCTACGACGTCGGTCTCTACGAGTACTACTATCCAGGCACCTACCCGAGCGGTTTCACCAGGCCCTATACCACCGAGGCTTATGCCTCGATCGGTTTCAAGGGCGTCACGCTCAAGTACTCGCATGCGTTCACCAACCTGTTCGGCTTCGCCCGCAGCAAGAACAGCGGCTACGTCGATCTTTCCTACAGCTACGAGTTCTCGCCAAGCTGGACGGTGGGTGCGCACGTAGGCCATCAGAAGGTGCAGAACGTCGACGGCGCCTCCTACAGCGATTGGCGAGTGAGTGTGACCAAGGCCTTCAATCATGGTTATTCGGTGTCGCTCGGCTATTACGACACCAACGCCTCGCGGAGCGTCTACACCAATGCCTACGGTCACTTTGTCGGCCGCGCCACCGGCATCCTCACGTTGAGCAAATCGTTCTGACCTGAACTGCCATTGCCGCGGCCTTGGCGGCTGCGGTTTTCCATCGGGAGACCTGCATGAAATTGATCAGTTGCATCATCCGGCCATACAAGCTTGATGAAGTACGCGACGCGCTCACCGTCGCCGGCGTCAGCGGCATCACACTGAGCGAAGTGCGCGGCTTCGGGCGCCAGAAGGGCCATACCGAGTTGTACCGCGGTGCCGAATACGTCGTCGACTTCCTGCCCAAACTGAAAATCGAGGTGGTGGTGTCCGACGAGTTGCTCGACGGCGTGCTCGATGCCATCCAGCAGGCGGCCAAAACCGGCAGCGTGGGGGACGGAAAAATCTTCGTCAGCACGGTGGATCAGGTCATTCGTATCCGCACCGGCGAACTCGACGCCGACGCTCTTTAACCCACTTCTGCGAGGCTTTCCATGAAAGAAATGCTGCTTTCCCGTCCCGCGCGCACGATTCCCGCGTGGGTCATGACGGTGCTGCTGCCGTGCCTGCTGCTGTTGGCCCCGGATTCCCACGCCGCGGCCGCTGCCGCACCGGTGGTGGACAAGGGCGACGTGGCGTGGATGCTGACCTCCACGCTGCTGGTGCTGATGATGACGGTGCCGGGGCTGGCGCTTTTCTACGGCGGACTGGTCCGTTCCAAGAACGTGCTTTCGGTGTTGATGCAAGTGATGACGGTGTTCTCGATGATCGTAGTGCTGTGGATGATCTACGGCTATACGCTCGCTTTCAACGGCGGCAACGCCTTCATCGGCAACTTCGACAAGCTGTTTCTCAAGGGTGTGACCAAGGACTCCCTGGCGGCGACTTTCACCGCGGGCGTTTCCCTGCCGGAATACGTGTTCGTGGTGTTCCAGTCGACCTTCGCCGGTATCACCGGCGCGCTGATCGTCGGCGCATTCGCCGAACGCATGCGCTTTCGCGCGGTGCTGGTGTTTTGCGCGCTGTGGTTCACCTTCGCCTATCTGCCGATCGCTCACATGGTCTGGTACGGCCCCAGCGGCTACATGTTCGCCAAGGGTGCGCTGGACTTCGCTGGCGGTACGGTGGTGCATATCAACGCCGGCATCGCCGGGCTGGTCGGCGCCTACATGATCGGTCCACGCATCGGCGTGGGCCACCAATCGATGAAGCCGCACAACGTCACCTTCACCATGGTCGGCGCAGCGATCCTGTGGGTAGGCTGGTTCGGTTTCAATGCGGGCTCCAACCTGGAGTCGAATGCGGGTGCGGCGCTGGCCTTCATCAATACCCTGGTAGCTACCGCGGCGGCCATGCTGGCGTGGTTGCTGATCGAGGCCGTGTTGAAGGGCAAGCCGTCGATGGTTGGCGGCGCTTCAGGCGCCGTGGCCGGTCTGGTCGCCATCACGCCGGCGTGCGGCACGGTGGGTCCGATGGGCTCGCTGGTGATCGGCGCACTGGCCAGCGTGGCGTGCGTGTGGGGTGTCACCGGATTGAAGAAGATCCTGCGCGCCGACGATGCGCTGGACGTGTTCGGCGTACATGGCGTGGGCGGCATCGTCGGCGCCATCCTCACCGGCGTGTTTACCGCGCCGTCACTGGGCGGCACCGGCGCAGCCGATTTCTCCATCGGCCACCAGGTCGGCGTCCAGGCGTTGGGGGTCGGCGTGACCCTGGTGTGGAGCGGCGTGGTCTCGGTGCTTGCCTACCTCGTCGTCAAGGCGATCTTCGGCCTGCGGGTGAGTGCCGACGCCGAGCGGGAAGGCCTGGACATCACTTCACACGGCGAAAGTGCCTACGAGAGCTGAGCGGCGATAGCGTGTCGAAAAAGGGCCTGTCGGGCCCTTTTTCGATATGGCCGCAATACGCGCTGATGCATCCAGGACGAGCGATGGCCGCGCAGATCGCCATGAAACACCTCCCCGCCTCAGGCGGTCATTCCCGCGAAAGCGCATTACTGTCCGGGGACAATGAGGCTCTTCAAAAAAATGCGCGACGCGCGACAATTTTTCCAGAAAATTTAAGGCAACACTGATCAAGTATCGCCGTCGTCACCCGCCCTGTCTGTTCGCAGGCCACAGGGCCGTCGGCGAAGGCAGACTGGCGCATCGTCGAGACGGGTACCTGCGACATGTGGACAGACAGGGCTGGCCCCACAGGTTGAATTTGAATGAGGGGGTGATGTCTGGAAGGCCCGCATGCTGCGCCGCGCGGCTTGGCAAGACGGCCAATCTTCCCGGCGCCACGCAGCGCACCCTGCGAGCCTTCCAGACATCATGACGACGGCGATACTTGATCAGTGTTGCCTTAACGCTACCGATTCGTCATCCCAGCAAAAGCTGCACGTAGCGCGCCCGCTTTCGCGGGAATGACGGCCATAGGGCGGAGAGGTGTTTCATGGCAACCTACGTTTCGCAAGCTCCATAGACGGAGCCCAAGCGCGATTAGAGCGCTTTCAGCGCTTCCTGCAGCGAAAAGATGCGCCCCATCGGCACCCACTTCTGCCCTGCTTCGGCCCATGGCAGCCGTTGCTGGTAGCGATCCATCAGCGCTTCCCAAGCCTGCGTTTTCTCATCGCCATCCGCTTCCCGCCTTGCAGAGGGCACGTGGTCGTCCGCCATCTTCACCACCATCACCAGGCGATTGCCGGTGCGGAAGATTTCCATCTCCTCGATGCCGGCAGCGCGAATCGAGGTGATGATCTCCGGCCAGACCACACCGGGACGATGCCAGCGCTCGTATTCGGCGATGGCGGCCGAATCGTCCTTGAGATCCAGCGCGTAGTAGTAACGTTGCATCAGCTTGCGCTCCGTGTCGTGCGTCCGCGCCGCCATGCGAACAGGCCCACCACGGCGAACGAACAAGCCGGCACGATCATCGCATCGGCAATCGTGGAATGATCGGATATCGCGCCCATCACCGCAGTGAGCACCGCGCCGCCGATGATGGTCATCACTAGCATGGCCGAGCCGAGCTTGCGCTCATCGTCGCCGCGCCCTTCCACGCCCAGCGCGAAAATGGTCGGATACATCACCGACATGAAGAAGCTGCAGGCGGCCAGCGCACATGCGCCGGTCAAACCTGGCACGGCCAGCGCATACAGCATCAGCACCACATTGATCGCCGCGAACGTCATCAACAGGCGCACCGGCGCGGCGTATTTCATCAACGCGGCGCCGGCGAAACGGCCCAGCATGAAGCACACCAGTTCGGCGGTAAGGAAGTTGGCCGCTTCGCGATGCGTCATGCTCGGCATGGATGCCTGCACGTAGCGAATGGTGTAGCTCCAAACACCCACTTGCGCGCCCACATAGAAGAACTGTGACAGCAATGCACCAAGGAACAGCTTGTCGCGCAACAGCCTGCCCATTACGCCGCCACCCACCGCCGAGCTGGCGCTGGCCGCGTGCGTGGTGATTGGCCGCGGGAAGCGCGTCACCAGGATCAACAGCGCCCAGCACAACACCACCACGCCGATCACCAGGTACGGCCACTGCACGGCGTTGGTTTCGCTGGCGTAATACGCGGCGCGCTCCGCCTGGCTCATCGCGGCGATTTGTTCGGGCGTGTGCTCGACGCCGGAAAAGATGAAGTGCTGGCCAATCAGGATGCCCGCAATGGAACCGAGCGGATTGAACGCCTGCGCCCAGTTGAGGCGCGAGGTGGCCGTTTCCGGCGGTCCCAGCAGGGTTACGAACGGATTGGCCGAGGTTTCCAGGAACGCCAGGCCGCTGGCGATCACGAACAATGCGGCCAGGAACATGCCGTAAGTGGCCATCTGCGCCGCCGGCCAGAACAGCAAGGCGCCGATACCATACAGCGCCAGCCCGAAGATCACCGCGCTCTTGTAGCCGAAGCGGCGCATATAAATGCCCGCCGGCATAGCGATCAGGAAATAGCCCAGATAGAACGCGCTCTGCACCAGCCCGGCGCGGAAATCGCTGAGTACGAACGCCTTCTTGAACTGGGCGATCAGCACGTCGTTGAGGTTGTTGGCACCTCCCCACAGGAAGAACAGGCTGACGATCAGCACCAGCGGCAGCCACGCCCGGCCAGGGTCCGACGCGCCGGCCACCGACACCGGGGCGTGTTCTGTTGCAGTCTGTACTTCCACCCGCTTCTCCTACGCTAGACCCGCGCCAAGCCGCTTTCCTACGTGACGGCCTCGCCCGTTTGTGCAAATATGAAACCGTTATTCATTGATAGCACAAGTCGCGCCGCAACATGCCATCGGCGAGTTTGGGCAAGATGGCGCGATCAGTCCAATCGATAGGAAACGCCATGGCCGATTCGACACCCAAGTACCGCGCGCCTGCGCTCGACAAAGGGCTGGATATCCTGGAATTGCTGGCCGGCTCCAGCCGTCCTCTGAGCATCGCCGAAATTTCCGAAGGCGTCGGGCGTTCCCGCGGCGAGATCTTCCGCATGCTGCAGGTGCTGGAAGAACGCGACTATATCGCCCGCGGCGAAGGGGACATCGGCTATTCGGTGACGCCGCGGCTGTTTCGACTCGGCATGGAACAACCGCCGGTCAAGAGCGCCATCGAGACGGCCTTGCCGGTGATGCACCGGCTGGCCGACGCCTGCGGCCAGGCCTGTCATCTGGTGGTGCCGTCGGGCGAGCAGATCGTAGTGGTGGCGCGCGTGGATCCGCCCGGTGAAGTCGCCCTGGTGGTGCGCGTGGGCCATCGCCGTCCGATGTCGCAATCCACTTCGGGCCACGTGTTGCTGGCCTTCCAGCAAGAACAGACGCGCGAACGCTGGCTGGACCTGATCGCGCGCTTCGAGCCCGCGCTGGACCGCAAGAAACTGATGCGCCTGGTAAACCAGATACACGCGCGCGGCTATGCCTGCGAAAAAAGCCATGTGGTGGATGCCGTCACCGATCTTTCCGCACCCGTACTGCAGCACGGCGCGGCAGTATGTGCGCTCACCATTCCCTATATCGAACAACATGCGCAGACCATGGACGACGTGATCGCCGCCCTGCTCCGCGCCACTGGCGAGATTTCCGAAGCGCTGCACTTCGGATCGCCGTCCCGCAACAGTTGAACCGCCACGAGAGTTTCAAAAACAATGCTGATACGTCGCGCCCTGCTCGCCGCCGCCCTGGCCCTTTCCCTCTTCGCCGGTGATGCCGCCGCGCAAAACTTCGCCGACGTCAAACCCTCGCCGCAGCAGACGCATTGGCAGGATCTGGAATTCGGCGTGATCGTGCACTTCGGCACCAACACCTTCCTGGATCGCGAATGGGGCGATGGCACCGCCAGTCCGAAGGTGTTCAATCCCGATCACGTGGACCCGGGCCAGTGGGCACGCGCAGCCAAATCCGCCGGCGCCAATTATCTGGTGCTGGTGGCCAAGCATCACGACGGCTTCGCCCTATGGCCCACCGAAC
Organism: Dyella sp.; assembly: GCF_051954575.1. Lineage (GTDB taxonomy): Bacteria > Pseudomonadota > Gammaproteobacteria > Xanthomonadales > Rhodanobacteraceae > Dyella_B. The sequence continues at coordinate 22,493 of NZ_JBQCHP010000122.1, forward strand.
AGAGCGACTATTCCGTAAAAGCGAGTCCTTGGCTGGGCGGAAACGGCAATCTGGTGAAAATGACCGAAGAGGCCGTGCGCAAGGAAGGCATGGATTTCGGTATCTATCTGTCGCCGTGGGATCGCCACGAACCGAAGTACAAGGATTCAGCCGCCTACGACAAGTTCTACATGGCGCAAATGGACGAGCTGGTGCAGGGCTACGGCCCGCTGGTGGAATGGTGGCTGGACGGCGCCGGCAGCGCGGGCCATGTCTACGATTTCAAGAAGTACATGGAAGAACTGCGCACGTATCAGTCCAACACCATGGTGTTCGCCGATGTGGCGCTGTTCGCGTACGGCGACATCCGCTGGGTCGGCCAGGAAGATGGCCATATCCGCGGCGAAAACTGGAACGTGATCGATCGCCACGCCGAACTGCGCTGGCGTCCAGTGGAAGTGGACACGCCGCTGCACAAGCTGCAGTGGTTCTGGCATCCGGATAGCGACAAGACGCTCAAGAGCGTCGACGAGCTGATGGATATCTGGGAAAACAGCGTCGGCCGCGGCGGCCAGCTGATGCTTGGCCTGGCGCCGAATCGCCATGGCCTCTTGCCTGATGCCGACGTGAAGCGCCTGAAGGAGTTCGGCGACGCGCTGCAGGCACGTTACGGCGCAGACAAGAACCTGGCGCGCAAGCATGCATTCACCGACGCCAATGCCACCGCCGCGCTGGACGGCGATCGCGACACCTTCTGGTCGGCGCCGGAAGGTTCGCGCCATGCCATGCTCGAAGTGGATTTCTCGCAACCCATTACGTTCGATCACGCGCTTACGATGGAGTGGTTGAACGACGGGCAATGCGTGCAGAAATACGCGATCGAAGCATGGACGAACGGCGCCTGGACGCCGGTCGCCAAAGCCGAAGCGCTTGGCCATATGAAGATCGACCGCTTTGCGGCGGTCACGGCCTCGAAGGTGCGCTTGAATATCCTGTCCAGCGCATGCACGGCGCGGATTCGAGAGCTTCAGTTGTTTGATGTTGGGCGATAGCGTCGAGATTGGCGCCTTTGCTCAAGCGTGACACTGCCCGCGCCGGGTGGCCGGGTAGTGGCCGGATGCTTGAGTACGTATACGAAATCAACACTTGACTTGCGATGCGCCGGTCACCAAATCCAACTGACGTCTGGCCGGATCCTGCGTTCCTGGCTGCAGCAACCTGCCGCCACCGAGCCCCACCGGGAAACTGGACAGCCAGCTATGATTTGAGCGGAGCGGAGCGTCCGTTCCCAACGTGTGTATGGAGCGATGAACACATCCAGGCGCGACAACTTGCCGACATTGGGACTTGCGCTGGGCACGCTGGCGGCGCGCGAATGCCGTGTGCTGCAACGCGCGCTGGCGATGCGCAGCAAACGCCAGGAAGGCATTCACAAAGCGCGTAAATCATGCCGGCGCCTGCGCAGCCTGCTTCCCCTGCTGCCACCCGATGCACCCATCGACAAGCTGGATCAAAACCTGCGCCAAGTGGCGCACCGCCTGGCGCCGTTGCGCGATGCATACATCGCTGCGCGCACGGCGCGCGTGCTGGCCAGCGCGCATCCCAGCCGCTTCACGCCGGAGATCATCCGAGCGTTCGACGATCGCACCAATGCCCTGCTTGGCTATGCGCTCAACGAGGATCCGAACTGGCGCCAGCTACGCGCCGACGTCCAGCACATGGCGGCGGCGATAAGCGCCATGCCGTGGCAGGACATCCGTCCCGGACAAACCAGGAAGACCGTGAAACGAGCCCGGCGCAAGATGAAGCGCGCGCGTGAAAAAGCGCTGTCGGAACGCACGCCTCCGGCCAGGCATCGTTGGCGCCGGCGTGCGCGGAAGCTTCGCTATCAGTTGGAATGCCTGCGCAAGGCGCGCCGCATGGCCGGCATGCAGCAAGCGCGTACCAAGCGCTACGGCGATCAGGCCAAACAGTTGGGCGTGATCACCGATCAACTTGGCTGGCGGCAGGATTTCCAGATATTCCTGGCTGCGGTGGAGCAGCTTCCCGACAGCCCCGACATGCAAATGCTGCGGCGGGCGTTGGCATCGAAATCGGCAAGCTGGTCGAAAAGCGAGCCTGGCGCCTCGTAGGCTGGATGCAATCCCAGCGTTCCCACGCATACATGACGATGCTGGGATTGCATCCCAGCCTACATCGGCGTTTTGCAACTCAGTGACACACCAGCACGGGAATATCGCAGCACCCCAGCACCCGGTTCGTTTCACTGCCCAGCAGCATGCGATCGAGCGTGGTGTACCCGTGCGTGCTCATCACGATCAAATCACAGTGTTCCTTCTTCGCCGCACCGACGATGGCGACGTAGGGGCGACGGTCGAACGCGAATCCGCCATGGCACGGCACGCCTGCCTTGTTCGCCATGTCCTCGATTTCGGCCAGGCGCTGTTCCGCGCGGGTGATCGCGCGGTCCACATGGGAATCTTCAGTGTGCTGGATCACGTCGGAGAAATAGGCGACTGCGGGCAGTGGCGCCAGCACGTGGAACGCGTAGATGCGCGCACCCAGCGAATGCGCCAGCTCGATCCCCATCTGCGCGGCGTGCATCGCGTGATCGGAGCCATCCGTGGGAACCAGGATATGCGAGAACATGATGCCTCCTTCGGGCAAGATACCCTTCGCGAACGCATCGTGTTCAATGCGTCGGCCATGGCTACGATTGATGGATCACTCGCCTGGCCCGACTTGGCGCTGATTTTACACCCCGCAAACGGGGGCGTAGAGAAGCTTTTCGGCCAGCACCATGAGGTTTTCGCTTGCGTTAAGCCGGAAGACGCCCCATCTATGCCGGCATCACGCAGAGGTTACCCATGACGCTTGCCGAAGCGATTTCCCCTGAACCGGAAAGCGGTGCCTTGCAGCGCTTTGTCGCGCAACACCGGCGCCTGTTCGTGCTGACCGGCGCCGGCTGCAGCACCGATTCGGGCATTCCGGATTATCGCGACGCCGACGGCGGCTGGAAGCGTGCCCAGCCGGTGACCTACCAGGCCTTCATGGGCGAGGAGCTCACCCGCAAGCGCTACTGGGCGCGCAGCCTGGTCGGCTGGCGGCGTTTCGGCAAGGCGCTACCCAATGCCACCCACCACGCCCTGGCCCGGCTGGAACGGCTCGGCAAGCTCGAGTTGCTTCTCACCCAGAACGTGGACGGCCTGCACCAACAGGCGGGTAATCAGAACGTGGTCGATTTGCACGGACGCCTGGATACCGTGCGCTGCATGGGCTGCGAGCGCCGCTCCCCGCGCCATGCGCTGCAGCAGGCCTTACTGGCACTCAACCCGCAATGGATCGACCTCGACGCCAGCGACGCGCCCGATGGCGACGCCGACCTGGACGGCCATGATTTCAGCACCTTCAACGTGCCGCCCTGCCCGCACTGCGGCGGCATCCTGAAGCCCGATGTGGTGTTCTTCGGCGAGAACGTGCCGCGCGACCGCGTCGCCACCGCCATGCAGGCCCTGGACGAGGCCGACGCCATGCTGGTGGTCGGCTCGTCGCTGATGGTGTTTTCCGGCTACCGCTTCGCCCATGCCGCCGCGAAAGCCAGCAAGCCGGTCGCGGTGGTCAACCTGGGCCGTACGCGCGCCGATCCGCTGCTGAGCCTGAAGGTGGAACAGCCCTGCGCGGAAGCGTTGGCGTTCCTGTAGGTTGGGGTGCAAACCCCAACGTCGGGATGCATGGAGACGACGATGTTGGGGTTTGCGCCCCAATCTACGCTAGCGTCGCGCGCGGAAGAAATCGCGCAACAACGTCGCCGATTCCTCGGCCAGCAAACCTCCCTGCACCTCGATGCGGTGATTGTGGCGCTCGGAAATCAGCGTATCGAACACGCTGCCGGCCGCGCCGGTCTTGGGATCGGTCGTGCCATACACCACGCGTCCCACCCGCGCATGCACCAGCGCCATCGAACACATCGCGCACGGTTCCAGCGTTACGTAGAGCGTGGCGCCGACGATGCGGTAGTTAGCCACTTTCTCCCCTGCCGCGCGCAAGGCCATGATCTCGGCATGCGCGGTCGGATCGTGCAGCGTGATGTTGCGGTTCCAGCCCAAGCCCACGATCTGCCCGTCCTGCACCAGCACTGCGCCAACCGGTACTTCGTTCTCGGCATCGCGCGCGTGTTCGGCCAGCTGCAAGGCGCGGCGCATATAGGCTTCGTCCTCGGCGCTGAAGTCGGGTAAGGCGTGAGGGCTGTTCGATTCGTCGACCATTCGGGCGGTGCGTTTTTCAGGGCTGGCAGGGCTGCCAGATGATACAGGCTCGGCACGCCAGGTCGGGGCGGCACGATACAGCGTCACTGCGCTACGTCTTGCGTGTGTCCAAAGAAACGCAGGAGCTGCTCGACCAGAAACTCGGGATTTTCATCCGGCGTCCAATGCCCTGTGTTCGGTACGACGCCACCCTGGACGTTATCCGCCAGCTCCTGCGCCATCTCCAGCTCGGACATGCCATTGCTTCTGTCGCCGGCAAGCGCGAGGACCGGCATGGATAGCTTGGTCGCCATAAATGCCTTGAAGCGGCGTTCGTCTTCCGGAAAGGCGCGGTAGAGTTCGAAGCCGGCGCGAAGGCCGCCGGGGGCGGCGTAGGCGCGCGCGTAGACGGCGATGTCTTCGTCGGCGAGCGATACGTATGCCCGCTTTTTATAGAAGTCGAGAATGTATTCGGTTTCGTGGCCCGCGATCAGCATTTCGGCGATGTCGCGCTGCTGATGCAAGCCGAAGTGCCAGATCTGCGGATCCGCTTTGGCTTTCGCCTCATTCCACACGCGAGTGCCTGGCACCGGTACATCGAGCATTACCAGCTTGGCGACTTCGTCCGGCCACTGCGCGGCATAGGCGTACGCGACCATCACACCGATATCGCGCCCCACCAGATTGATCCGCGTTGCACCGAACGCATGCGCAAGCGCCCGTATGTCCGCTGCCATGGTGGCCTTGTCGTAGCCATCCCGCGGCTTGTCCGAGTCGCCGGCGCCGCGGTAATCGACGGCGATCGTCCAATAACCGGCTTCCGCCAGGGCGGGCATCACATGCCGCCACACGTACCAGGTTTGCGGCCAGCCGTGCAGCAGAATGACGGGCTCGCCTTCGCGCGGTCCACCGATTACGCAATGCAGGCGCAGGCCGTTGACCTCTTCGTAGTGTCGGCTGAAAAGGCGATCGAAATTGACTGGCAAACCTGCACGTCGCAAACCGGTTGTTTGATGCGTCGGTGTTGTTGATCGGTTGTTTTCCATGAGACTTCACCTTCGTGTCTCGACGCTTTGTCCCTTGAGCAACCACGGCCGCAACAGCTTCGTCAGCCGCGGCATGACCAACCATGTCAGAGACGCTGTAAGCAACGCGGAAGTGATCGCCAATTGAAGCGGCCGGGCCAACCTTGGAAAGAGTGCTGCCAGCGCATAGGCAATCAACAGGAGGATCGGATAAACGGCCACCCAGGTCACCAAGAACGTCTTCCACTTCGGCGAAACACTCTGCCCGCTGATGGCGAACCAGGCATCCATGCCGATGGCGGTGTTGCGATGCTCATCGGAGATTTCATTGCCTTGCTCGATGAGCTTGCGGCGCTCATCCGAAGCCTCCCAGGCGCGCAGATGCGCAGGCGAGTCGAACCGATAGATGAGGTAGTCGATCCCACGCGGATCACGCAACCGCACGTTTCCCAGATGGCCGGGAAAGCGCCGCGCCGCAAGGTCGATCTGGCGAGCCCAGGCATCGAACGCCTGTTCTTTCCCGGGATGAATCGTACGGCCGACAATGACCGTGGCCGGATCGCCTTGGTTTGAAACATGGTCGGCGGGTCGATGCATGTCCATCGTTCCTTGTTGTGACCTTGCGCTTGTAGGCGGCAAAGATCGCAACTAGAGGATCGAACCTAGCACTGACGATGTGGACGTTGAGTTTGCTGGCGGTACTGATGCACGCAGAGCGACACACTCTCGTGCGATCGCAGGAACCTTCAAGCGCGATCGAAAGCGAACAGGAAGCCCCTTGCTACCCTGCCCGCGCCACGCTTTTACCGGCCTTTCATTCCCACTCGATGGTCGCCGGCGGCTTGCCGCTGATGTCGTAGACCACGCGGGAAATACCGCGTATTTCGTTGATGATGCGGTTGGACACCTTGCCGAGGAAGTCGTACGGCAGCTCGGCCCAATGCGCGGTCATGAAGTCGATGGTTTCGACCGCGCGCAGCGCGACCACCCATTCGTAGGCGCGCGCGTCGCCCACCACGCCGACCGACTTCACCGGCAGGAAGACCGCGAAGGCCTGGCTGACCTTATCGTAGAGATCGGCCTTGCGCAGCTCTTCGATGAAGATGGCATCGGCGCGCGCCAGCAGTTCGGCGAATTCGGGTTTCACTTCGCCCAGGATGCGCACGCCCAGGCCGGGGCCGGGGAACGGGTGGCGGTAGACCATTTCGCGCGGCAGGCCCAGTTCCACGCCGATACGGCGCACTTCGTCCTTGAACAGTTCGCGCAGCGGCTCGACCAGCTTGAGCTTCATGTGCTCGGGCAGGCCGCCGACGTTGTGGTGGCTCTTGATGACGTGCGCCTTGCCGGTCTTGCTGCCGGCGGACTCGATCACGTCGGGATAGATGGTGCCCTGCGCCAGCCACTTCACGTGGCCGTTGCCGGCGGCGGTGACCTTGGCCGATTCCTCGTCGAAGATCTCCACGAACAGGCGGCCGATGATCTTGCGCTTGGCCTCCGGATCGGCCTCGCCTTCCAGCGCCTTGAAGTAGCGCTCGGCGGCGTTGACGCGGATCACCTTGACGCCCATGTGCTCGGCCATGGTGGCCATCACCTGGTCGCCTTCCTGCCAGCGCAAGAGACCAGTGTCGACGAACACGCAGGTGAGCTGGTCGCCGATCGCGCGGTGCAAGAGCGCAGCGACGACGGAGGAATCGACGCCGCCGGAAAGTCCCAGCAGCACGTGATCCTGGCCGACTTGCTCGCGTACGCGGGCGATCTGGTCGTCGATGATGTGCGCGGCGGTCCATAGCGTCTGGCAGCCGCAGATGTCGGTGACGAAACGCTTGAGCAGCGCCGTACCCTGCTTGGTGTGCGTGACTTCCGGATGGAACTGCACGCCGTACCAGCGCTTGGCTTCATTGGACATCGCCGCAACCGGAATGCGATCGGTAGTTGCGGTGACGGTGAAACCCGGCGGCGCCTTGGCGACGTGATCGCCGTGGCTCATCCACACGTCCAGCGCCTGGAACGAGGCATGATCGCTGAGACCGTCGAACAATTTATCGCTGGCAACGACATCGACACGCGCATGTCCGAATTCGCGCGCATCGGCCGCTTCCGTTGCACCACCTAACTGCGCAGCCAGCGTCTGCATGCCGTAGCAGATGCCAAGAATCGGCAGGCCTGAATCGAACACTTCCTGCGGCGCTTTTGGAGCGCCGTGTTCGGTGGTGGATTCCGGGCCGCCGGAAAGGATGATGCCTTTGGCGCCGAACGCTGCGATTTCGGCAGGATTGTGGTCCCACGCCCAGATCTCGCAGTAGACGCCGATCTCGCGGATGCGGCGTGCGATGAGTTGCGTGTATTGCGCGCCGAAATCGAGGATGAGGATTTTGTCGCTGTGGATGTTGGTCATTGGCAGCGAGATCAAGGTATGGGGAAGAAG
>NZ_JBQCHP010000123.1:0-41200 GCF_051954575.1 Dyella sp.
CGTTGGGGCCAGCCCTGTCTGTCCGCATGCCTTCGGTCCGTCGCCTCGACAGACGGCCAGTCTGCCTTCACCGACGGCCCTGTGGCCTGCGAACAGACAGGGCTGGTGACGACGGCGATACTTGATCAGTGTTGCCTTAAATTCAACATGTTGGGGCCGCACGGTATGCGCGCCTCGCAGTACCCCACCGTCATTCCGGCTTTCGCCAGAATGACGGTGAGGTGAGATTGAGGATTGCGTCGAAATCGAGTCTCCTGCATGGCTTACCCGCAAAACGAGGCATCGCGCAATTGAGCTTCGACGCCCATCAGACGACGACAAGTGCCTTGGCGAAAAACATTCGCGCTTTTCAGAAAAAAGGTGGCACCTTATCCAACGGCAGCACACGGTCACCGGCAAGCTGCTGCGCTTTGCGTAATGCACTGTCCGCTGCGGAAGCCTGCCCAAGCGTGCGATAAATGCGCGCTTCCAGCCACGCTACCCGCCAGTCCAACCTGTTCCAGGTGGAGAGCCGTCCGACGATGGCCATGGCCTGATCGGTATCGCCAGTCTCCAGGCACGCGATCGCATAGCCCTGGCCTACGCTGACGATGAGCTCGGGCACGCCCAGCAGTTCGGCCTGGTCCATCGCAAGCTTGAGTTGTTCGCGCGCCGATGCGCGATGCCCTTCGCTCCAGGCTTCAGCCGCCTTCGCGCGCATCAGCATGATATCCATCCAGGCCGTGCGCCTTGGTGCGTGTTCCACCCAGGACTGCATGGCCACTACGGCGCGCTTCAATTGGGGAAGTTTGCCGCCGCGTACCAACACGTGGATGTTGACGAGATTGGCTTCGATATAGCTGGCGCTGTCCGTATCCTGATCTAGCTCCTGCAGCCCATCGCCGACCAGAGCTTTAGAGATCCATGCCTGGGCTGCCGGCACGTCCTCGCGGTCCAGCGCAAGCTGGGACAGCAGCGAGCAGGCCCACGCCACTAGAACGGTTTCTTCTTTTTCGTCCAATTGCGGGAGCAAATCCTTCAGGAGGACGGCGGCTTCGCCTGTGCGTCCGTTGTCGGCCAATGCGACGGCGCGCCAGATGACCAAGGCATGCCGCAGGTAGGGATCGCCGACTTGCAGATGGGTCCGCTCGAACGGCCAATAACGGTCGGTGGCATCCAGCTCTGCGGCGTACTGCAGCAACGCCTTTTGCGACGCGATCAGGCCCTGCAACGGCAAGACCAGGAATTTTCGCGCCCCCATGCGCTGCAACCGTTCGTAATCGCGTTGCGCCAGGGCCAGCGCCTGCCGGTATTGCCCGCGATCCATGGCGACATCCGCCATGGCCTGTTCCACGCAAACCTGCCCTACCGTATCGCCGGCAAGCCCAGCGTTGACATAGGCAAGGCCCAGGTCGGAAATCGCCTGGTCAAACTTCCCCTCGTATGTTTTCAACAGGGCGCGCGCGTGATACGCCGTCGCCAGCGCCCCCGCATCTTTCTGCTCACGCAACAGGCTTACGGCTTCATCGAGTACGGCGTCGCCTTCGGCGAACCGACGCTGGCGGTAATAGACGTACCAGAACCCCGTCAACGCCTTGCCCCTGAGCAGCGGTTGCTTGTCCGCGGGCAATCGCTGCAACAGTTTGGTTAGCCGCTGCTCGCAAGCCTCGGGTTCCCCCATGTGGCAATGGAAATTCGCCTCGGCCAGCGCCAGCTCGGGCGCCTTGCGCAAGGATGGCGGGGCGTTGTCGAGCAGCTCGCGTTCCAGCTCCTGATGGCCGGCAAGTTCCGCAGCGTCGATGCGCAACAGGTATTCCTGCAGCGAAAGATCGTTCGGCAACGCGCTCGATGATTTCGCCATGCCCCATTGCATCGACAGCAAGACGCTGGCTGCGTGTGCCGCGGTCAGCACATCGGTGGATGAAGATTCCACTTGCCAATGGCCATTGTCTTTGCCTTTGGCGTCCAATTGCACGGTCCATACACCGCCCGCCAGCGTGACCTTGGGCGCCAGCACCAGCGCAAACGAAGAAGACGGTGAAGCTGTGGCGTTCGCGGATTGATCCACCAGGCTCAACACGGTCCGGCTGCTTTCCGTGGGAATTCTGTCTGCGCGCAATTGTTGCGAGACCAGCTCCATCAATCCAAAGCGCAGCCAGTTCCAATCCTGGGGTGCGCTCACCTCGGCCGGCAGCACGATCGCGGTTTGGCCGGAGCGAAGCATGGGCAAAGATGCCTCGTGCCGATGGGAATGCCAGACAACACGGCCTGCCACAAGCAAGGCCATCAACACGATGCCAAGGCATGCGAGCCATGCAGCGTTCTTGCGCGAGAACCTGCCGCGCGCGCCGACTGCAGCGTTTTCCTGCTCGGCCGCAACCGGATTCACGGGGGTCGATGCGTCCGAAACCTCATGCTCGATCGTATCCGGCAGCCAGCGGTATCCCGCGCGCGAAATGGTCTTGATGCAGTGCTGTCCATCGCCCGCATCGGCCAATTGCCGTCGCAGGCGCATGATGGTTTGCGCGACAAGATTGCCGCTGACGTCGGAGCGCCCCCATACCGCGGAGACCAGTTCATCCTTGCCGACAGGCCGCTCGCGATGCTCGATCAGATACACCAGGCAGTCGAACGCGCTGGCCGCGAGGATCAGCGGCTCGCCACCGCGCAGCAATTCCCTGGCCAGAGGGTCCAGCCGGAAATCGCCGAAGCAGTAGACGATCTTTTTCATACAAGGCTGCGTCCATGTTCAAATGAAACCGGCTTTAGAATTGCCAGCTCACCTTTCCCCTGAAGCCGGCATCCGTCGCGTGCGTAGCCATCTGCGCGTCGTACGAAACGCCCAGCTTCAAGCGCTTGTTTACCGCCACGTCGATGCCCGCGCTCACGACCACGGCATTGCGTGCAATCGGCAATCCCTGCACGGCGAAAGCGCCGGCATCGGCAAACGCCAGCGACGTGCCGGTTTTCAGGTTGCCGGAAACGTGACGCCAGCCCATTGAGGCATGCGCGGTGAAGGCGTCGCCCTGGAAAACGAAGTGCGTTGCCGCGCGCGTGCCGAGCGTCGTATAGACGACGGCATGCCGGCTGCCCTGCACCGCCAGCGCCATCGCGCTGTCGCGCTCGCGGAACGAATCGCTGCTCAGCCTTACATAAGCCGCCTGCACGAACGGCTCGACCACCGCCTTGTTGAAAGACAGGCGGTAGGCCGCATTGCCATAAAATTCCGTGGTGCGCGCGGAAGCACTGCCGCGCACGTTGCCGGAAAAATCGGCCATCGCCACGCGACGGTTTGCATCCATGCCGTGCTGCGTGTAATCGCCACCGGCACTCAACGTCAACGCGCCGAGCGAGGCGCCCGCATACAGGCCGACATGGACATCGTTGCTCGACAGCGAGGAACCGCGCTGTGGCAGGCCGAGCGAGGTTTTCGTATAACCGCTGACCACGCCGACGCGGCTGCCTTCACCTACCGGCATGTCCGCGCCGAACAGAACACCGCCCGTAGTGCGGGACAGGGCTGCGTTGTTATCGGTGTCGTCCTGGCGGCCCCACGAACCGACCGATTGTCCCCACCAGGTGAGGCCGTTCGATTGGGTTCTCGCCGACTGGCCAGATGCGGCGCCTATCGCGTAGGTATCCAGGTTCGCCTGATCGAGGCGGTTGGTCACGGCATCGCGCACGATGCGCGCGTCGTCCAGGTAGGTGCTTTGCGCGCTGGCGTAGATTTCGCCGGACAGCTGATCCGCACCGTCACGCAGTTGCGCATCGTTTTGCAGATTGGCCAGCACGACGAACGGCACGCTGCTGGACGGCATGTTCTGCACCGCCATCAATACGGCCATTTGATTGGGTGTGCGTGCTGCCGTCGCGAACAAGGGCTGTGGCGGCGGCGGTGCAGGAATGAACGTTGGTGTTGGTGTTGGTGTTGGTGTTGGTGTTGGTGTTGGTGTTGGTGTTGGTGTTGGTGTTGGTGTTGGTGTTGGTGTTGGTGTTGGTGTTGGTGCCGGTGCCGGTGTCGGTGTCGGTGTCGGTGTCGGCGCAGGCGTATCTGCATACGACACGTCCAGATAGACGTGATCGGCGTCATACACCGGCACCACCTTCAGGAACGAACTCAAGCCCGCATTGCCGGCGATCGTATAGGTGCCGCTGAGCCCGCCGTTCGCCGTCAGTAAGGTGTAGCGCCGGATGCCCTGGAATGCGGCGACCGACGTCGTCGACGGCACCAGATCGAGAATGGCGCCCGGCTGCAGGATGGCGCTGCCGCCCACCAGGATCTGGCTGGATATGCCGGCCTGTCCCAGATTCCATTGCGCGACATACGTGGCGCCCGCCGCCTGGCTGTAACGGCCGCCGATGCTCAAGGTTTGATACATGCCATTGGCGGTGCCTGGCGCGACCCGGCCCATCACCATCAGATCGCCGCGTACTGTGCCATCGCCGATTAGCGCCCCCGCATCAAGCACCGAAGCGGTGACCGCGCCCTGCAGGGCGAGCGTGGCTTGCGCAGCAATGCTGGTGCGCCCGCTGAATGTGTTGTCACCGGCAAGTGTTTCCTCGCCGCCTTCGATGTCCAGCCCTGCGCCCGTGCCGGCTCCCAGGCCGCCATCGGCGAGTTGGCCGCTGAAGGTGCCACTGGCTTGCGTCAGCACCAGCGTATTGCCGCCCAGATAACCGGTGCCGCTACCGGAAAGTGATTTGATGTTGACGTTGCCGGTAGCGCGCGACATGTCGAACGTGCCATCGGCTTGCAGAGCCGCCGACGCACTGATGTCGATGGGACCTGCCAATCCCAACCAGCCGCCCTGCTCGACTACGGTGCTGCCCGTGTAGGTATTGGCGCCGCTCAGGTTGGCGAGGCCGCCATTGGCCACGGTAAACGCGCCGCTGCCGGAGATCTCGCCGGCAAGCCCGAGCGGCCCCATCGCCTGCGTCACCGTTATGTTGGTGGTGAGTGGCGTATCGGTGACATAGAACGGCGTATAGGCAGTGACTTGGTTCTCCAGGTCGTACATCACCGCGTTGTTCAAGAAGAACGACATGCCATACAACGCAGTGCCGGAAGGCGTCAGCGACGCCGCGTTGCCCGTGCCCACCACATGGGTGGGATTGCCTTTGCCATCGTCCGCGGTGGTGATGGAAACCGTTTTTGCACCGGATGCGGCGCCAGTTGCCGAAAGCGTCAGTCCTCCGATTTCGTTGCCGTTGGCGTTGATGTGCCCTGCCGCGTTTTCACTGGCGGTCAATCCGTTGTCGTTGAGATAAACCCCGGCCGTGCCCGAATCGAGCAGCGTCTGCAACTTGGCGGTGTACGCGCCGTTGTTCAACGTGTACGTGAAATACGTATCGAACTGCTGCGCGGCATGTGCACCGGAAACACCGAAATTGCCCTGATACGTGCCTTGCTGCGTACCGGGCACCCATGGCATCACGCTGAGGAACTGCGCGCGCAACGCAGGTGTAAGGCCCACGATGAAACAGGCCTGCCCGCAACCGCCGGGCGCGCCGGGCTTGCCGTTGGCTTCCACGATGTAGCCCGTGGTGCTGAGCATGCCAGGCACGCCGCCGTTGTCGCCGGCATACAGAAAATCGCCGGCGCCGAAGGTGCCGTAGAAATGCCCTTGCTCCGGCGCCGCGCCCCGATCGAGCGCCTGCTGCCAGGTGAGATCCTGGTACATCGTCACCGGCTGATTCGACGAGTTCATGCCCGTGGCAATGGGCACGCCCTGGATATCGCCACCTTGCACGTTCGGCGCAAAGTGATCGGTGGTCATCAACCAATCGAGCGCCGCAGCAACCGGCAAGCCTTGCGACGGTGCAGCACCAAACACCTGCTTGCCGGTGCGTGCGTTGTAGAACTGGACGCTCGATGCCGTGGTGTTCTGCTGCCAATACCCGGTGGTGCCGTCGCCGTAATTGAACACGTACGGCGAGCCCGTGGCCGATGCATTCCAGTTGGGAAACCACGGCACCGCACCGCCGTCGTGGCCAACGGCGATATTGAACGAATCGGAGCCGGTATCGAACCGGTATTCCTGCGGCGTGCCGCCGTTCACCCCGACGTTGATGCCGAGGCTGTAGCTGGGTGCACTGCCACTGTTCTGCTGCGGGATGAGATCCAGCGGAATGTCGGTGGCCGATGCATTGCTGTGCCCAAGCAAGCACGCCAGCGCGCACCACAGCGGCGTGTAGTTCAACTTTTTCATGCGTGCCCCTGCAACGCAAAATGGAAACGCTAGGAAGAGGTGCTAATTGCGACTGTGCGGACTTAAGCGCGCGGTTTGAATCTCGCGATGACGCGCCCCTCCCCTGCTTGCAGAGCCTGCCCCGGACTTGATCCGGAGGAAGGGCTAGGGTGGGGTGCGAGCGAAGCGAGCCGAGATGTCTGGCAACGCCGCGAGCTTCGTATCAAAAACATGCCCACATCAGCGAAATGTTCGCGAGGTTTCATCTGTGCGCTAAAGCCCAAACAACCCCACCCCAACCCTCCCCTGCTGTCGCAGGGGAGGGAGTTAATCGCCCGCAAGCATCAAGCGTCTTGTCCTAGGTCAGTTACTTCGCCAACGCCGCAATTTCGGCGTCACTCAAGGCCCTGGAGTAAAAACGGAAATCCTGGACACGGCCGTTGAAGGATGCGTGACCGCCGTCCCAGCCAAGCAGCCTTTTCTGGTCGACCAACTGACGCGGCGACAACAAGAAGGAATCATCGCGGCCCGCAAGCCGGCCATCGATATAGACCTTGCCCATGCCACCACTCAAGGTCACCGCAACGTGCGCCCAGCGACGGAACGGCAAGGCCTGGTCGGCTTCGACCGCCTGCTCGTCGTTGACACCCGAGCCGGTGATGGCAAAGCGCAGTCTGCCGCCGTTGCGGCCTGCCAGCGGCGCAAGAAACATGCAACGACCGCCATCCAGTCCGATGAACACCAGGCAGGTATCCCAATGCAGCGGCGCATTGGCGAATGTCCACATCGACATCGTGAAATCGGCGACGTCCGTAATCATGCCAGCCGGTAACTGCACGTACGATTGCTTGCCGTCGAACAGCAGCGAAGCGCTGCCGGGCAAGCGGCCCGCGCCCCAGCTTGCGCCGTTCATCAGCGTGCCGTCGCCGCGAACCCATTCGCCATCGGGCGAGGTGACCCAGCCCACGGCCGTGTTGCCGCTGCCATCGGCAAGATCCATCGAGCAGCGCAATTCACCCGGAACCGCCACGCGTACCGCACGCGACACAAGGTTGGTACCGTTGCTGGCCTGGATCTGGTAGTACCACACGCCTTGCGCAGGCACGTCGCTGAAGGTGCGCGTTTCATCCGCCGCGACTGACCCGATCACTTTGAACGGACCGTTCGCGCTGCTGCCGCGCTTGACCAGATAGGACGCCGTACCCTTGCCGCCCCACCACGAAAGCGTCACTTTGCCTTCGCTGCAAAATCCCGACACGCCGAACGGCGCACGCAGCGGTCCGGCGTAATCGTCCAGCCGGCTCCACAGCGTGGTATACGGCATGTCGTCGCTGCCGCCATCGGGGTTTCTGAACTCGGTGTTGTGCACCATTTGCGAAATGTATGGCGCGTCGATGCCCATGCGGTTGACGTAATGGTTGTAGATGGTTTCCCAACAACCACGCAACGAAGGGCCGGACTGGTTGGCCGCGGCAGTGAACATGCCAATCGGACTGGACTGGCGCGCAAACGGCATCACATATGGCTTGCCGTTCTTGTCCAGCACATTGGACTTTGCCACGTATTCCGCACCGGCCAGGAAGCGGTTGTTGAACGCCGAATACAGATCGTCACCCTGCTTCCACGCCATTTCGAGGAAGTCGCCGCCCAGCGACATGCCGAGGGTGGAGTGGCCCTGGTCGCGACCGCTTTCCTGCCACTGGCCCATGTAGCCCGGGTGCATGAAGTACACACTGTGCATCGCCATGCCATTGCCGAACTGCGTGTGAATGTCACCGTGATTGTTGCCGGTGTAATAGTCGATCGCCTGCCGGTAGAGGTCGACGTCGTCGCAGAACACGCCAATGGCCAGCGTGCCGCAGAGCGCGGCGTAGTCCCAGTTGGCGAAGCTCCATAGACCGCCATCGGTCAGGTGTCCGCGCAGACCCTTGGAGATCGGCGCCACGAATACAGTGCGCAGCATGTCCTGGAAGCGCGTCACGCCCGCCGCCGACCAGCCCTGGTAGGTGCGCATGATTTCCGCAGCATTGGCAAATTGGCGACCTGACATGCCGCACATCAAGTAGAACGTGTGATCATCGTGCGCAGTGGAACCTGGCGGAACGGTCCCGATGAACTTCAAGGTTGATGACCACGCATCGAGCGTTTCCACGGCCAATTTGGCGTAAGCCTCCTCACCGGAAATCTTCCAGCGCAAGGCGCAGCAGAATGCCCGCTGGGTGTCCCTGTACAAGGCCCACTTCGTTCCGTCCTGACGATAGACAGCAGGCTGGGGATTGGGCTTGGCCGTCAAGGATGTGTCACGGGAGGCGCACAGCGTCTGCCACCACTTGGTCCACGGCTGCTCGCCGTTCTTGATCTTGTTGCGGATGCGCGTGAAATCGTCTTCATTCGCCAGCAGACCCGGATGCGTGAAGCGCCCAGTGATCAGCGGGCTCCCGGCTGGCCTGGAACCGGATGGCGGCAGGCTTCTGGCCCGGCCTTCGCGGACGCCAAGCCCGAGCAGCAAGGCGCCGGCGCCGAGGCCGGCAATGAAGCGCCGCCGGGAGCTGTCCTCGATGCCGCTGCCGAGATCCCATCCCTGCTGCGCAACCCACGTTGCGTCGTCGATGTGTTTCATAAGCACTTCCCCTGGTCGAAGTCGGCCGCGATCATGCGCAAACAGGCACGCCTTGCGCATGCCCGCGCGGGACAATTCAATATCTCGACAGGCCATGTGTCCGTTTATGCGAAGTGCGAATAACGTCGCCTGTGATCTGGGTTGTGAAAAAAGCGGCATCTCGCTGGAAGCGATGAAGAAACGGATGTTTGCGATATCAAGATCGATATGCAACCTGAAAGACACGCGCGGTACGGACCGTCTCTCGATTTCGCTGAAGCAATCAAGAGAAACGCACCTGGGCAATGCAGCAGCGACCCATTGATCCGCATACAGGAGAAAACATGAAACCACTAATCCGCTCCATCTCGCTGTCCTTGATGCTGGCAAGCCTCTGCGCCCATGCCGCGCAAACAAAACCTCCCGCTTCACCCCATCCCGTTCCCGCCATCCAGGACACCGAAACACCGGCGCAACGCGACGCACGCATGGGCTGGTGGCGGCAAGCCCGTTTCGGCATGTTCATCCATTGGGGGTTGTACGCCGTGCCGGCCGGCAACTGGCATGGCAAGCCGATCGACGGCATCGGCGAATGGATCATGTACAACGCGAAAATCCCCGTGGCCGAGTACAAAAAGCTCGCGCCGCAATTCGATCCGGTGAAATTCGATGCGCATGCCTGGGTCGCGCTGGCCAAGGCGGCGGGCATGAAATACATCATCATCACCGCCAAGCATCACGACGGCTTCGCGATGTTCGATTCGAAAGCCAATCCGTTCAACATCGTGGACGCCACGCCGTTCAAGCGCGATCCCTTGAAAGAGCTGGCCGCCGAAGCGCAGAAACAAGGGATCAAGTTCGGCTTCTATTATTCGCAGGACCAGGACTGGACCGCGCCCGGCGGCGCCGCCATGGTCGTAGATGCACTCCATAACGGCCACTGGGACAAGGCCCAGGACGGCGACTTTGCCGAGTACCTGCACACCAAGGCCATTCCGCAATTGAAGGAACTGTTGAGCAACTATCAGCCGGCGGCGCCGTCGGTAATCTGGTTCGATACGCCCACGCCCGAGATGACGCCGCAGCTCGCCTCGGAAATCGTCACCCTGCTCAACCAGCACCCGAACCTGATCTGGAACAACCGCCTTGGCGGCGGCTATCAGGGCGATACCGAAACGCCTGAACAAAATGTTCCCGCGCAAGGCTATCCCGATCGCGACTGGGAAACCTGCATGACCATCAACGATACCTGGGGCTACAAATCGAACGACACGAACTTCAAATCATCCCAGGAACTCATCCGCACCTTGGTGGACGTGGCAAGCAAGGGCGGCAACCTGCTGCTCAACGTCGG
This sequence comes from Dyella sp., assembly GCF_051954575.1. GTDB lineage: Bacteria > Pseudomonadota > Gammaproteobacteria > Xanthomonadales > Rhodanobacteraceae > Dyella_B. The sequence goes on from NZ_JBQCHP010000123.1 coordinate 10,121, forward strand.
CCCAGACGCGCACGGCGTGATTCCCGCCGCGGAAGCAGAGCGTCTGCAGACGATCGGCAAATGGCTGGACGTCAATGGTGAATCGATCTATGGCACCGGTCCCACGCCGTTCCCGGGCGAGCATGGAACGTTCTCGCGCACGGAAAAAACCGTCGGCGAGAACAAGCCCAAATGGATACCCGCATGGGATTGGCGCGCCACCGCCCGACCCGGAAAAATCTACATCCATCTGCTGACCTGGCCCGGCAAGAGCTTCCACCTGGCCAACGCCACCGCCAACATCAGGAAAGCCTATCTCCTGGCCGATCCAAGGCACACGCCGCTCAAGTACACGCAAAAGGGACACGTGCTCGATGTACAGTTGCCCGCCAGGGCGCTCGATGCCAACGATACGGTGATCGTGCTCGAAACCACCTGATCGAACATAAAGCTTGCCCCGGATGCGACCCGGGGCAAGCTCATCCATCAGGTTCGCGGCAGGCTCGCGCCTTCGCTCAAAACATCTTCCCGTGTCGACGGCGCCGCAGCCGCCATCGACACGCCGCGCGCCTCCGGTCCGAACGCCATCAGCAACATCAACGCAATCGCCACCGTGCTGGCGACCAGTAGCAGCGAATAGCCGTAATCCTGCCCATGGCGTTGCGCAATCTCCGCCTGCAGCACCGGATTGATCGCGGCCAGGAAATTGCCGAGCTGATAGACGAAACCCGGGAACGTGCCGCGAATCTCCGCTGGCGACAGCTCGTTCAAATGCGCCGGCACCACGCCCCACGCGCCCTGTACGCCGAACTGCATCACGAACGCTGCCGCGCACAGCATGTAGACGTCGCGACTGTGCGACCACGGATACACCGCCAGCAGTGCCAGCGTGCACGCCAGCATGATCGCGCGGCGACGGCCGATTTTCTGGCTCAGCATGCCGAAGAACAGGCCGCCTAGGATCGCCGCCACGTTGTAGACCAGCACGATATTGGTCAGCGTGGCATGCGGCAGCCCCAACTGCTTGGCCAGGAACAGCTTGGGATAGATGTCCTGCGTGCCGTGCGAGAAGAAGTTGAATGCGGTCATCATGGCGATCGCGTAGATCGTCAGCTTGGCGTTCGACTTCACGATCTGCAGCAGGGAACTCTTCGGCCGCTGCTGCATGGCCTCGAACGCCGGGCTCTCATGAATCTTCGCATTGATGAAGATCACCAGCAGCGCCGGCGCCGCGCCGACGAAGAACATGCCGCGCCAACCGAGCGTTTCATAGCAAAGCCCGAACAACAGCGTGGCCAGGAAGTAGCCGGTCGGATAACCCGCCTGCAGCAATCCTGACACCCAGCCACGCCAGCGCGCCGGAATGGTCTCCATCACCAGCGAACTGCCCACGCCCCATTCGCCCCCCATCGCGATGCCGAACAAGGTACGGATCACCAGGAACGATACGTACGACCAGGCCAGGCCGCTGATGAACTCGAACAACGAGTACAACACGATCACCAGCATCAATGTCGGCTTGCGCCCAAAGCGGTCGGCCATGCGCCCGAACACGAACGCGCCCACCGCACGCGAGGCTAGCGTCAAGGTGATCGCCACCGTGATGCTGGTAATGCTTACGCCGAAGGTCTTGGCGACTTCATCGAAGGTAAAAATCAAAATGAAGAAATCGAACGCGTCCAGGGTCCAACCCAGGAAAGCGGCGATCACCGTGTTGCGCGCTCGCGCGATATCTGCGGAAGTCATGGAAAATTCCTGCTGATTACTGCTCAATAAACCAAGCACTTTCCCTTCTGCCGTCATTCCCACCTTCGCGGGAATGACGGCAAGGTAAAAGTGAGCTTCATGGGGATGGCAGGCATGCGCTAGAAAACAATCCGCACGCCGACCGTCGGATCGAACGATGCATGCTGCAGATAACCGCTGCCCATGCCGTCGGCCACTCTCGACCACTGCACACCGCCGTACACATCGAAGTGCCGCCCCAGGCGCTGGTCGAGCACCAGCGACAGCGCGTCGTAGTGACCGCTGCATTGCGGCGAGCTGGCATTGGAGCAGCTCACCTTGGCGTAGCTGTTCTGCATCGCGCGGTAATAGGCGCCGGACAGGTCAAGTGATGGCGTCAGCGCGTAACGTGCCCCCACCCACGCAACCTCCAGCACCTTCGGCCGCGGAAACGTGCTGTTGTTGGGAATGATGAAATAGCCGCCTACCGTCTGGCTGCCGATCGATAACGGCGAGGACGGATTGGCGTAGCGGATATGCTCGTAGGCGCCGAAAAACTTCGCTCGGCCGGCATCGTATTCGCCCAGGAAGGTATAGGAAGTGTTATCCGAAATCGTGCCCGGCAAGGTCTTGTCGACCGGCAAGCCATAAGTGGACGAACCCGGTGCCGACAATGCAGCCACCTGCGCCGCAGTAAGCGAACCGCCCACTGAGATCGCGTTGTTCTTGTGCGCCAGCACGGCATCCACCGACCATGGGCCATGCGCCAACCCCATGTCCACCTGATACGCGGTGCCGCGCGAACTGGACAGCGCATACGCATTGCCGAACTGGTACATCGCGCCGCCATGGAACAGGCCGTGCGTAAGGGTGTATTTCAGCGTGCCGTCCAGCACGCGATCCTGCGTATCGCCGGTGCCGGCGGTAGCGCCGAAGAAGCCGACATAGGAAAACGCCAGCGAACAGCTCAGCGGATCGTATTTGCACACTTCGTCATTGAGCAGCGTGCTCTGGCGGCCAAAGGTGAGCGTGCCGTAATGCGGCGATTCGATACCGATAAACGCCCTGCCGTTGAACGCCTGGCCGGCGCGGCCCGAATCGCCGTACGACTTCTGTTGCGTCAACGGCACGCCATTGTTCCGCGCGATCGAATGCAAACCGTCGATCAACGTCATCGAGGCCGGCAGAAAACCGGTGTCGAACTGGAACACGCCCCACCAGCCCGCACCCAGCGGCTCGCGTCCCTTGATGCCGATGGTGGAAATGCTCATGCCGTTGGAGGCCAGCGAGGTGTTCGGCTTGTTGCTGGCCTTGATCAGGAAGTTGTTGACATTGGTCGCGGCCGCATCGCTGAACGGACTGCCGTGGCTCTGGTAGGACACTCCCACGTCGACGGTGCCATAGAGCGTGATGCCGTACATGGTAAGGCTGTCCGCCGTGCCCGATTGGGTACCTGCCCATGTCGTGGATGTGGCAAGTGCGCCCATGACCGCCAGCGCGCTGATCGTGTGTTTCATTGTGGACATGCAAACCTTTCCCCGTTTCTACCCCGAGGCGACAGCATGCCGTGTGCGTGCGTGGCGATGAATAACACCATGCGACTAGTACTTTCCGGCTAGTCGCCTTATTCCCCTCGTAGGCTGCGCCTCTACCCAACCTACGGGCGAGCGCGTTAGCATGTAGCCATGCCGCAACCCCGTCCCAACACGCTGAAAATCGCCCTGCTGGTGGCGCTGCTCGTCGCCATGGCTGGCAGCACCTGGGCCGCGGCATGGTATGCACGGCAACGCGCGTTGGCGCAGCTTTCCGCGCAAGCGTTGAGCCAGTTGCAGGTGCGCGCCCTGGCGCTGCAGCGACTGGTGGATCGCTACCGCGTGCTGCCGACAGTGCTGGCGCTGGACCCGGAATTGCGCCAGGCCTTGTCGTCGCCACTCTCACGCGTGAATGTCGGTGCGCTCAACCGCAAACTGACGCGGGCCAATGGCGCCACGCACGTATCCACGCTCACCCTGATCGATCGCCGCGGCGTGGCCATCGCAGCCAGCAACTGGAACGAGCCGTCCAGCAACGTGGGCCTCGACTACGCGTTTCGCCCGTATTTCCAGCAGGCAATGCAACATGATTCGGGCACGTTCTATGGCATCGGCATTTCCACCAATCTTCCCGGCTACTTCATTTCCGAAGCGCTGCACGACGACCAGGGCCAGCGCATCGGCGCGATCGTGATCAAGATTCCGCTCGATACGCTCGAGCAGGAATGGGTGAGCAGCGGCGACATCGTGCTGCTGAGCGATGCCAACGACGTGGTGTTTCTCAGCGATCAGCGCGCATGGATCTACCGGCCGTTGACGCCGCTGGGATCGAGTGTGGAATCCACGCTGGCCAGGACGCGCCAATACGGCAACAGCCTGCTGCCGCCGGCGGTCTTTCGCAATCTTCAATCGCTCGGATCGGGCGGGCAGCTGGTGCACGTCGATCGTCCGGCCATGTCGCACGACATGGTGTGGCAATCCATGCCGTTGCCTGCGCAGCAATGGACCTTGCATCTGTTGCGCGATGCGCATGCGGCGACCATTGCCGCGTATCGCAGCGCGCTGATCACGTTGAGCGTCTGGTTGCCGCTTATCCTGCTTGCCCTGTTCCTGCACCAGCGCCTGCGTGCCGCGCAATTGCATACGCGCAGCCGGCGCGACCTGGAACGGCTGATTTCGCATTACGCCAGCGCGCTGCGTTCCGAGGAAGATAGCCTGGTGCACGCCGCGCTGCAGGCAATGGCGGGACACTCGGAGATACTCGAACGCCTGCCGCAAGGCGTCAGCGTGATCGATGCGCAGCTGCGGCTGGTAGCGTGGAACGCGCGCTACGCCGAATTGTTCGGCTATCCCGATACGCTATTGAAGGCAGGCATGCCGGTGGAGGAACTGTTCCGCTACAACGCACGGCGCGGCCTGCTTGGCCCGGGCGACATCGACGACGCAATCCAGCGCCGCCTCAATTATCTGCGCCAGGGCAGCCCGCATATGGTCGAGCGCGAACGTCCCGACGGCAGCTTGCTGGAAATCCGCGGACGGCCGTTACCGGGCGGAGGCTTCGTCACCAGTTATGCGGACATCGGCTTGTACAAGGAAGCCGCGCGCGAGCTGCGCACCTTGACCAGCACGCTCGAGCATCGCATCGAGAAAAGCACGCAAGATCTGCGCGCCGCCACCGCCGAAGCCGAGCGCGCCAATCGCAACAAGACACGCTATGTCGCCGCGGCGGTGCACGATCTGCTGCAGCCATTGAACGCCGCGCGCCTGTTTGCCGGTTCGCTGAAAAACGCCAGCACCTTCCCCGCGGATACCATGCTGCTGGAGCGCATCGAGCGCTCGCTGCAGGCACTGGACAGCCAGCTCACCAGCATGCTCGATTTGGCGCGCCTGGATGCAGGTGCGATCTCGCCGGACCTGCAGGTATTTGCGCTGGCGCCGATGCTGCAGGAACTGGCCGGCCAGTTCGGCATCATGGCTCAGGCAAAGGGGCTGCGCTTGTCATTCGTCACCACCTCGGCGTGGGTACGCAGCAACCCCGCGCTATTGCAACGCGCCGTGCAGAATTTTCTCTCCAATGCGCTGCATTACACGCCGAACGGACGCATCTTGCTCGGCTGCCGTCATGTGGAAGGCGCGCTGCGCATCGAGGTGTGGGATACCGGCGTCGGCATACCGGAAGATCGGCGGCACATTATCTTCCAGGAATTCCGGCGCCTGGATACGGCGGTCGATGCCGATGAGCGCAGTGCGGGTTTGGGGCTTTCCATTGTCGAGCGCATTGCGAATCTGCTCGGCCATCGCTTGCACGTGCGATCGTGGCCTGGTTGCGGCAGCGTGTTCGGCATCGAGGTGCAACGCGCGCAACCGTCCATGGCGCCGCAGGACAACGGTGACGACGGCAGCGGCGATTCGCTGCTGAAGCATCGCAACGTATGGCTGATCCAGGAAAACGCGGCGCTGCGGCACAAAGCGGCCACGCTGCTGCAGGGCTGGGGCTGCAAGGTCACCGAGTGGCCGAAGGCGTACGACGCGCTTGTGCAGGCGAAGGGTTCGGCGGCGCCCGATCTGATTTTGGTGGATGGCCAGTGGGAGCCGATCCTGGCGTTTCTCAACACCGATGCGTGGGCGCGCCGGCCGCCGATCATCGCCTTCCTAGGCAAGGATGAAACCGGTCTGCAGAACGTGTTGCGCGAAGCTGGCGTGCATACCACCAGCCTGCCAATCTCCCCTGCCCGCCTGCGCGCGATGATGACGCAGTTGCTGCTGGGTTCGTAGGTTGGGGTGCTAACCCCAACCTTCGGCATGTACACGCCTGACGATGTTGGGGTTTGCACCCCAACCTACGATTCCTCGTCCGTATCCAGCGATTTGACCAGCACCGCCGCCTGCGTGCGCGAACGGCAATCGAGCTTGGACAGCACGGCGGTGACGTGAATCTTCACCGTGTTCTCGGCCAGACCGAGCCGGTCGGCGATCTGCTTGTTGAGCAGGCCTTCCGCCAGCAGCATCAGCACGCGGAATTGCTGCGGCGTCAATTGCGCGAAGCGCGCGGCGAGCGCGGCATCCTGCTCGCTGCGTTCGGCGCGGGTGGATTCAAACCACAGCCCGCCGTCCAACACGCGCCGCACCGCCTGGTTCACATCTTCCACTGGCGCCGCCTTGGGCACGAACCCGGCCGCACCGAATTGCTGCGCGCGGCGCACGGTGCGCGGGCGGTCGTCGGAAGAAATCACCAGCACCGGCAGATCCGGCCGCTCGGCGCGCAGCCACAGCAAGGAGGAAAAGCCGATCGCGCCGGGCATGGTCAGGTCCAGCAACACCAGGTCGATATCGGGTTCGACGGCCAGGCATGCTTCGAGCGTGCTCTGGCTGGACACTTCCAACACCCGGCAGCCGCTGATCGCCGCATTGAGCGCGTGCACGATCGCCGAGCGGAACATCGGGTGATCGTCGGCGACAAGGATGGTGGTGGCCGGGGTTTCACTCATGCGTCTGCGGGTGCCGTTGGCCCGTATTGGGTTAGCGCAGCGTAACCCAATGGCGACGCCAATTGGCGTCGAAACTCAGCTACGCGAACGATGGCTCCCTCCCCTGCTTGCAGGGGAGGGCTGGGGTGGGGTTGTCTGGGCTTGTGGGATGGTTGAAATGCATCGCAAGGTTGCTTCACCCCACCCTAACCCTCCCCTGCACGTAGGGGAGGGAACGCATTTCGGCACGCCGAGATTCGTCAATGCGCCAACGTAAATCCAGCCTCCAACGGCGTGCTGTTCGACGCATCCCCCACATACACCTTGAACGCACCCGGATCGACGCGCCAGCCATGGCTGCCCACGTCGTAATACGCAAACGCGCGGCGATCCAGCTGCAACGTTACATGCTGCGTTTCGCCCGGCTTCAACCGCACTTTACGGAACGCTTTCAATTCGCGCGCAGGACGCGCCACCTTGGCGGATGGATCGCCCACATACACCTGCGCCACCTCGGCACCCTCGCGCGCGCCCGTGTTGGTGACGTCGAAGGACACTTCCACCTGATCTTGTGCAAGCGTCTTCGTGCTCAGCTTCGAGAATTTGAAACTGGTGTACGACAGGCCATAGCCGAACGGAAACAGCGGCTGCGCCTTGTCGGTATGGCTGGTGTACCAGCGGTAACCCAGGAACACGCCTTCGCCGTACGTGACGGAAGGATTCGTACCCGCTGCATGCGGCGGCGCGTCGTACCAATCGTGCGTCGGATTGTCGGCCCACTGCTTTTCAAAGCTGATCGGCAATTTACCCTCGGGCGAATGGCGGCCGAACAATACCTGCGCAATGGCAGCACCACCCTCCTGCCCCGGATACCAGTTCTGCAGCAGCGCCGGCACCTGGTCGAGCCAGCCTTCCGTGGCGTAGCCGCCGCCGGAGGTGACGGTTACGACGGTTTTTGCGTTGGCCGCTGCGATCGCTTCGATCAACGCCTCCTGCCCCCACGGCAACTGGAACGTGCGGTCGTAGGCTTCGCTTTCGGAGCTGGGATCGAAGCCGACCGCGACCACGGCCGCATCGGCCATCGCGGCGATCTTCTTCGCATCCGGCGAAATCAGATCGTCGATCGCGATAACACCCAAACCCATGCGGCTGTAATCGACGTCGGGCTTGTAATCGAGGCGAACCTCCACTGGCTGGTTCGCGTGCAGCGCCAGCGTGGCATACAGCGGCGCCTGCCCTTCGCGATGCGGCTGCGTGATCACCGGCTTGCCGTCGATATAAAGCGTATAGGTGTCTTCGCTCGCCGCGGCGGTCAGGAAAAGGTATTTGCCGTCGTGCTTGGGCACGAAACGCCCGCTCCAACGAATGCTCTGCCGCTGCGTGGCCGGCGTCGTCCACAATTCCGGCTTCCATAGGTCCACTTGCGCATCCACCGTGCTGGTGGCGGGCTTCCCCTGGAAAGCGTCGTTGGCGAAGGTTTCCTTGGTGAGGCCCGGCTTGCCGTCCGCAGTGTTGAAACCGCCTTTCTTGAACACTTCCATCGGCGACGGCAGGCCGCGGCTATACAGCACGCGCACCTTGTCGCCGACCAGATGCGTGATGCCGGTAAGCACGCTTTGCGCCTGGAACGTATCGATATGCGAACTGCCGCCGGCGCTGGTGACGGCCGGATCGGCGTTCGGTCCGATCACCGCGATGGTCTTGACCGATGCGTCGAACGGCAGCACGTGGCGATCGTTCTTCAGCAGCACCAGGCCTTCCAGCGCATTCTTCAGCGCCACCTGGTCGTTCTCAAGGCTGTACAGCGGCAGCGACAGATCCTTCTGTGGACGATCGAGGAATCCGAAGCGCACCGCCGTGCGCAGGATGCGGCGCACCTTGTCGTCGAGCATGGCTTGCGAAAGTTTGCCGTTGCGCAGGTTGGCCAGGATCAGGTCCGGCTTCATCGCATCGGGCGCGGGCATTTCCAGGTCGAGGCCGGCGTTGAATGCTTTCAGGCCATCGTGCGTGGCACCCCAGTCGGACATGAAAATGCCGTCGAAACCCCAATCCTTCTTCAAGATGTCGTAGCTGATCGCACGGTTCTCGGCCAGCCAGTCGCCATTGATCAGGTTGTAGCTGCTCATCACCGCGCCGACGTGGCCCTGCTTCACCGCCATCTCGAAGGCGGGCAGATAGATTTCGCGCAACGTGCGTTCGTCGATGTGCGTATCCAGATGGCGGCGATCGTATTCGGAATTGTTGGCGGCAAAGTGTTTCACCGTCGCCACCACGCCCTGCGATTGCACACCGTCGATCAGGCCGACCGCGATGCTGCCGGCAAGCAGCGGATCTTCGCCGTAGTACTCCATGTTGCGGCCGTTCTGCGGCGCGCGATACATGTTCACGCCCGGCCCGAGGAGGAAACTAACGCCACGTGCGCGCGCATCGCGGCCCATCGCCGCGCCGACGTCTTTCGCCAGCGCAGGATCCCACGAGGCGGCCAGGCCGATGCCAGCCATGTATGCGGTGGACGGGCCCGGCGCGCGTACGCCGTAAGGGCCGTCGGACATGATCAGCGCGGGCAGGCCGATGTTCGGTTCGGCGTGCACGGCGAAGTTGTCCATGCCGCCGAGCAGCTCCACTTTTTGTTCAAGCGTGAGCTTGGCCAGCAGTGCATCGACGCGGTGTTCGATGGCGGCGGTGTTCTGGGCGGGTGGCGTGTCGGCTTGAGCGGTGGCGCAGGTAACCAGTGCGATGGCGAGCGACAGGGCGAGGTGTTTCAAAATTCGGCTTTGCATGAACAACGATGTTCCTTTTTTTTCAATATCTCCCAGTCGTCATTCCCGCGAATGCGGGAATCCATCTGGCTTTACGCCGAAAAGCAACATGGATTCCCGCTTTCGCGGGAATGACGGCCAGGCAAAGAGTAATGGTCAGATAACACCAACCATCAATACGTGGCCAACTTTACGTGTAGCACCTGCGGCCGCTCGGTGAAGTTGAGCCCCCAATCGGTCTGGTCGCCGTTCCACACGCGCAGGAACTGCCAGCGGCCCTGTTCGTCGTAACGGCCTTCCTCGACCCGATCCATCATGAAGTGCACATGTTCCCTGCCCTTGCCCGGCAAGAAATCCACGCGCGCAAAATAGCCGGTGACCAGATACTCGTCCTTGCCGATCTGCGCAATCAGTACGCCGCCCTTGGGCGTCTTGTTGCCGGGCGGCGCCTCGGTGGGGCCGAACGCCGGTAAGCCGTAGGACACCTTCGCGCGCCAGTCGCCCATATCGATGTCCTGGCTGTGCTCGTGCTCCGGTTCGGAAACGCCCCACACCTTGCCGGCGTAGCTCAGCGTGGCGATCAGCTCGCCCATCGGGCGCAGCAGGCGGTTGGTCATGGCGAACGGTTCGAACGCGGCCTCATCCGCCTTCGGGGCGCCCAGTGGGTAATTGACGTAGCCGGTGTAGTCGATGCCGAACACCGAAAAGCCGATGCCCTGATGGCCGAGCGTGGCGAAGATATAGCGCGCATACGGCTGGTCGTTGCCGGTTTCGGTCACGACCAGCGCGTTGTCCGGACGCGAATAAAGTCCGAGTACGGCGGTGTAGCGCTCATAGTCGCGCCAGTAAAGATCCGGACCGATCATGTCGATGGCCGGCGCGCCCGCCTTCCAGATAAAGAGCACGTTCTGCGACGGGCCGCCGCTGGAATGGGCCGCCGGCGGGCTGGGATGCACCGGATCGCTCACCACCGCATTGGCATACATCGGCAGCGGATACACCGCCTTGCCAGCGGCGGCCACTTGGCCGATGAAACGCGACACCGACCACGCCTGGAAAAATTCGGCCGCATCCTTGCCGAACACCTGCGTCCAGTTGCCCGCGGGCTTGTGCGCGGCCTTGAGTACCGCGGCCGGCACCGGTTGCGCGAACGCCGCGTTGGCGGCCGGCGAATAATCGCGATCCGTGCCGTAGCTGCCCGATTCGTTCTCCACCTGCATCAGGATCACGGTGTGCCGCGTGCCGTCGACATCGCGCAGGTGCGTCATCAGTTGCACGAAGGCCTTGCGGTCGGCCTCCAGGGTGGCCGCGGCCAGCGGCGACAGCGAAACCATCTGTTTGCCGTCCTGCGCGATCACGCGCGGAAAGCGCTTGTTGTCCAGCTTCACCCACGAAGGCGCATAGCTGGGGCTGTTGTTCTTCCAGGTGCCGAACCATAGGAGCGCCAGCCGTACCTTGTGTTCGCGCGCCTGTGCCAGCAGCGTGTCGAGAAAGCTGAAATCGAAGTGGCCTTCGGTGGGTTCGATCTGCTCCCAGGCGATCGGCACCATCACGGTGTTGGCTTCAACATGATCGGTCGCCGGCCATACCTGATCCAGCATTGCGGGGTAGTTGCTGGAGTTACCCACTTGCGCGCCGAGCAGCAGGAAGGGCTTGCCATCGACGATAAAGGCGTGGCGGCCGTTCTGGCTGACGAAGTGCGGGAGGTTGTCCTGGGCTTCGGCGGCGGATGAAGGCATGGCGGCCAGCATCGCGAGCGCTAGCCATAAGGACATAATGCGGAGGCGTACCAGAGATTGCATGGGGTCACCGTTGCCTGATCTTCTCCCTCCCCTGCGTGAAGGGGAGGGTCGGGGTGGGGTTGTTCGAGCTTGCCGTGCTATTCGAGTTCGCTGCGAGGTGGCTCCACCCCACCCCAGCCCTCCCCTGCGCGCAGGGGAGGGAGCAGGTTGAGGTGCACATGCAGGTCTCGATGACTCATGGCTTCTTGGTTTCGGCAGGATCGCCATAAAACACACCACGACCGCTGCTCGCGAAATACACCCGCCCGAACACGCGCGGATCGCCGATGATCAATCGCTGCCCGCCATAACGGTGCGCATCGTCATCGATACGCAGCCAATGCGCGCCGTCGTCCGTTGAGCGATAAAGCCCGTATACATCGCCAAGCTGCCCTGCCGCGAAGATCGTCGGCGCGGTACTGCCCGGCGCCGATTTGCCGAAGCCGAAATCGCGCACGTCGGCCAGCTCACCAAGCTTCGCCAGAGCGCCGCCATCGTCGTGCGCACGCAGCAGCCCAAGCCCCTCACCGCCAACGTAGACCACGCCAGCCGCATCGGGCGCCGGGCGCACCCACGCGATCGAGCCGTGCGTAAGCCGTTCTCCCAGCGCACCGCCGATCACTTGGAAATGCGCGCCGCCATCGCGGCTCGCCAGCACTTGCGTGGAGTGCCCTTCGAAACCATAGAAACGCCCCACATACGCATAGAAACGTTTCGGATCGACGCGATCGCTCAGCACGCGCGCATGCGCCGGCAAGCCATCGACCGTCTGCCAATGCTTGCCAAAATCATGCGTGAGATAGGCATGCGCAGCGCCACGCGGCATCCACAGCACGGCCGAGCCGTCCGCGGCGAGGGCAATCGTGCCGGCGCCCTCCCCTGACGGCTCCGGCTCGCTGGCAAAGGCCTGCCAATGCGCACCGCCATCTTCCGAATATGCCGCGCGGATCGCCGGATCGAACGGCTTGCGCAGGTAACCGCTGCGCACGATCAACGACGGTTTGTTCTGCGCAAAATCGATGCTTTCGCCATTGGCGTAGCGCGGCGGCGCGGTGAACTGCAGCGGCGCCACGTCCAGGTCATCGTGCTTGTAGCCATCCAGGTCGCCGATCGCGCTCAGCAGATGCGCGCCTTGCGGCGGACTCACCAGATCCAGCGCGACGGTTTCTTCCAGGCCGCGATCCTGGAACTGCCAGTGCACGTCGCCATCATGGTCGGCGTTGCGCATGTCGGTGGACATCCACACGCCGTAACCGGTGACGAACCACACGCGATCGGCATCGTGCGGATCGATGGCGATGGATGCCATCCAGTGCGGCGTATGCTCGCGCACCCACACGGGATCGCTATAGTCGAAGTGCGAACGCGCGAAAATTTCCTGCCAGTGCTTGCCGCCATCGGTGCTGCGGAACAGTTCGTCCTTGGGCGTGTAGTGCGCGAACGTCGCCGCCATGATCACGTTGGGATCGCGCGGATCCACCGCTACCGCGCCCCAGCCGTAGCCGAGACCAAGGTCGCCAAGCATGCCGACCTCGCGCGGCAAGGGGGTGATGTCGGTCCAGCGCTGCGCGGCCGGCTCGTACTTCCACACCGCGCCGTCATGCATGGTGTCGGGGCCGGGTTCGTCGCCGTAACTCAAGTAATAGGTGCCGTCGCCCGCGCGCACCATATGGTTGGGCCGCAGGCCGACCGGTTGTCCGGACACCGCGCTCCAGGTGCGTCCGCCATCGGTGGAACGAAACAGACTGGTTTCTTGGGTGGAAACGCCGGCATACAGCGTACTGCTCGGCTTGCCGGGCGCGCCGCTGGTGGGATCGAACACCACGAACACGATGCCGATCGCCTGCCGGCGCCAGCTGTTCTTCGCGCTCGCCGCAGGCGATGTCGCCACGGCGGGAAAACTGGCGACACGCTGCCAGTGCGCGCCGTAATCCTCGCTGCGCCACAAGCCGGCATCGCGCGAACCGAGGAAAAGGATGCGCCCATCGTTGGGATCCACCGCCAGACGCTCGCCATCGCCACGGCCCAGCTCGTTGCCGCCCATCTTGAAGGGCAAGTTGGCGCGCTCGAAATGAGCGCCGCGGTCGGAGGAACGCAGCACCGCGGCATTGCCCACGCGCGGCACGTTGTAGGTGCCGGAAAGCAGGTAAACCCGGTTCGCATCGCGTGGATCGACGGCAAGGCTGTCGATGCCAAGCAGGTTGTTGTCCGCCGCGCTCACCCAATCGGTGAGCGGCGTCCAGCGCATGGCCGATTGATCCCAGCGATACGCGCCACCGACGTCGGTGCGCGCATAAAGCAGGCCTTGCGCGGTGGGGTGATAGACCAGGCCGCTGACAAAACCGCCGCCGCCGATGCGCACGCTGGTGAAGTGGTAGGGAGCGGTTGCAGGTTCGCTAGCGTGGATGCCCAGCGTGAAGAACAGCGAGCAGGCGGCGGCGCAAAGGTGTTTGAGCATTCTTAAGAGAGCCTGTTTTGCTTCACCGTCATGCCGGCGAAGGCCGGAATGTAGGTTGGGGTGCAAACCCCAACATGACCTCGCCTGCCGAGATGGCGATGTTGGGGTTTGCACCCCAACCTACGGAGCGAGCCCCTCTCCCGTCCAGGGAGAGGGGGCTTCGCCACGCCACATCATCAGAACGTCGCACGCAGCGTCAGCGCATAACGTGTGTCGTTCACGTACCAGGAGGTGATGTGCTTGCCGGATGCATTCTGGAACATGATCGTGCGCTGTTCGGCGTTGTTGATGTTGTTCATCTCCAGGCCGAGCCTCAGGTGCTCGTTGAACGCGTAGAAGATCGAACCGTCCAACTGACCGTAGGCATCGGCGAATACCGGCAGCTTCCACGGAATGCCGCCATCGGTACCGTTGTAGCCATTCGGACCGATCGACAGCAGATACTGGCTGCGCCAGTTGTAGGCCAGTCGGATTTGCCATGGACCGTGCTCGTAGAAACCAGCGACGTTCATCGAGTCCCGCGACAGGCCATCCGCCGGGAGGTTGCCGTATTTGGAGCCATCCGTATCCACCGGCACCGCCGTGGTCTCGTTCGGCACGTGGGTCCGGCTGCGGATGTAGGTGTAGTTCGCCGACATGCCGAAGCCCTTCACCGGCAGGAAGTCAAAGAACTGGTTCCAGCCCACTTCCGCGCCGTCGATCGTCGCCTTGCCGATATTCACCGGACGGGTGACCAGATACTGGTAGTTATTGCCGTCGACACCCGGATACGTCACGAAATCCGACTCGTTGCGGAAGTAGTCGCTGATGCCCTTGTGGAAGAAGTTGATCCAGGTCATGCCGCCGTGATCCGGGTCGAAGTACCACTCCAGCGACAGATCGAACTGGTTGGCCTTCATCGGCGTCAGGTACGGATTGCTGTTGGACGTACTGGTCAGCGTCAGCTTGTCCAGCGGCAACGTGGTGGTGCCGGGCGGCGGCGTGTAGCCGGACAGTACGGCGGCATTGAGAATCTGATACGCCTGCATCTGGCTGAAGTCCGGCCGCGCAATCGCCTTGGAGAAGGCAAAACGCGTGACCACGTTCGGCGCGAATTCCCACTTCAGGTTCAGGCTGGGCAGGATATCGGTGTATTCGTTGCGGGCATTGATAGGCGAGGACTGGCCCGTGCCCAGAAACGGCGCCAACGCCACATTGGGAAACACCAGAAAGCCTGCGGAATTGTTCCTGGTCTGCACCGCGCGCACACCTACATTGCCGCTCAGGTTGGCATCGTCCAGCCCGAATTCGAGCATGGCATACGCCGCGTAGGTCTTTTCGTGCTGGATATTGGTATGCGCAGCATCGAGCAGCGTGGGCTGGTACGGCACGTTATAGCCGCCACCGATGTAGTACGGAATGGCGGCGTCATGAATGGCCGCGTAGCTGCCCGGATAGCCCAGTGCGGTCGAAAGCACCGGCGCATAGAACGCACCCGGAATACCGGCGGCGCCCCGGTAGAAGTTCTTGAACGTGTCCAGGTGCACCAGGCTGGTATTGACCGTGCTGCTCAAGTTCAGGTTAGGCAACGCGCCGCTGGGAATCGCCCAGCCTTGCATCCAGGTCTGGAACACGGGCATCCAGTTGTAGCCGGTGTCGATGTTGTTGGCGTAGCGGTTGGTGATGCGCACGCCACCCTTCAACGCATGCACGAAGCCGCTGATGAAGCTGTGCGAGACGTCCGCGCGCCAGGCCAGTTCCCTGGCATAGTTCTGGTTCTGGTGGTCCATGGTGAACCCCCAGTAGTAATTGGCGGGGTTCCCGGTGAAGTTGGAATCGACGCCGATGTGCGGCGGGTTGGTGCCATTCAGGCCGACGTCGATGTAGGGCACGTTGGTGCCCAGGGCCACGGTGGAGTCCAGGCTGTTGACCGTCGCCTTGACGAACTGCAGCTCGCTGGTGACTTCGGTGCTCGAGCCCACCAGCCACTTCATGCCGGTGGAAAAGTCCGTGGTCTTGGAGGTGCTGTCGGAGGCGCGGATGTCGGTGCCCATCGGCATGCCGCCAGCCTGGGTGAGGCGACCGGACTGGAACACGCCGCCGTTGATCTGGCTTGGCTGGCTGGCATCCACCTTGACCTGCGTCGGATCGTTCCCCACGAAGATCGCATCTTCGTCCCAGACTTCGTGGTACCTGCTCTGGAATGCGGTGGCGTAGAAATCGAGGTTCTGGTTGGGGCGCCACTGGAAGGCCAGGTAATAGCCGTCACGCTTGCGGTCGTACAGCAAGGTGCGCCAGTCGGCGCCGCGCGGCACCCAGGTGCCGGCGGCGTTCTTGAAGAACGGACGCACGAACAGGCCGTCGGTACGCGTGGCCAGACGCGAATCGGCAACGTCGACGAGGACGCCCATTTCGCCGATGCTGGTATTCCAGCGATTGCTATAGAGCGCCGAGGCTGAGGGCTTGTACTTCTTGACGAAGTCGCCGTAGTTCTCGCTGACCGAGCCGACGATCTTCTGGCCCTGGAAATCGAACGGCATGAAGGTGCGCAAGTTCACCGTGCCGCCCAGGCCGCCTTCGATCATGTCGGCCTTCTGGTTCTTGAACACGTCCACGCCGGACAGCAGTTCCGCCGGCACGTCCTGGAAGCTGAGCGCGCGTCCGCCGTTGGCGGAAAAGCTGTCGCGGCCGTTCAGCTCCGAGCGCACCTGGGTCAGGCCGCGCACCTGCACGCCATTGCCTTCGGCGGAGAAGTGCTCCGGATCGCCCTGGGAGAGGAAGTGGTCGATGGTGACGCCGGGAATGCGCGACAGGGTTTCGGTGACGCTGCGATCGGGCAGTGCGCCGATGTCGGTGGCGGACAGCGAATCGACGAAGGTGTCGGCGTCGCGCTTGATGTCCTGCGCCTTCTCGACCGAAGCGCGGATGCCGGTGACGGTGATGCCCGCCAGCTGCTTGGCTTCCTCGCGCTTTTTCTTTGCGTCCGCGACACCACTGTTGGTGTTGGACTCCCCCGTCTGCGCCGACGCGCTGCCGATGCCGGAAGCCGGCGCCGCATCCTGGGCATGCACGGCGACACCGCCGTAGGTAAAGGCCAATCCCATTGCCACCGCCACTGCCAGCTTGGCGCCGGAACCGGCTGTTGAGCGCACAGGACGTACTACGCCGTGCATTTCGGATGCTTGCACTTTCCCGATCATGAGCAATCTTCTCCCCGCAGTTACCCGTGTCGACAGACCTTGGCCTGCCGGCTGTTTTTTGTGGTTTACGGGCCACCGGCCCGGCTGATGCACCGGCGACAGACTCCCCTATGACGTTGTCTATCGCGATTCGATGTCTGGCAGTGCGGATGCTGCGGCTTGGCCTTTTGTCGGGCAATTACGAAATTGATGGCGGGGGGTAATGTTTCTTCATTTGCGGTTGCCACATTGCATCGATCTAAATGCTCGCGCAGACTGGCTTTTTGATCGGGCAGATGCCGCTTTGGGCGATTTGGATGACATCCTCGCGTGGCGGTACGTGTTTTGTGTTTTCTTATTTTTGAGTCCGCGACGTGGTGCCTTTGGCTTTGAGCTCGCGATGCACTGACATCGCTCAAGGCAACACTGATCAAGTATCGCCGTCGTCGTGATGCCTGAAAGGCTCGCAGGGTGCGCTGCGTGGCGCCGGGAAGACTGGCCGTCTTGCCAAGCCGCGCGGCGCAGCATGCGGGCCTTCCAGACATCACCCCCCTCATTCAAATTCAACCTGTGGGGCCAGCCCTGTCTGTCCACATGCCGCAGGTACCCGTCTCGACGATGCGCCAGTCTGCCTTCGCCGACGGCCCTGTGGCCTGCGAACAGACAGGGCCGGTGACGACGGCGATACTTGATCAATGTTGCCTTAATCGGCTAACAGCGCGGCCTATAACTTGCTTGCCAGCTGCAAAGCGCTTGCTTGCGCGGCGTGGCCAAGGGATTGTGCGTTCCAGGATGGGCTTGCGTTGCGAAGACGGTCCCTCTCGTGGGAACTGCGCCTTCGACGTGACGCATTTTGTCGATAGCCGCCGCGCTGTTGCTTCATCCCGATCAAGAGGAACGTTCGTTGCGTGTCGCCTGGTTACTCGTTTCGCTGTTGACCGCCCACCTGCTTGTGGCGAAGTGGAACGGCCATGCCGAAGCCATGTGGCCGCAGCTGGCGATGATCGCGGTGCAGTGCACGGCCGTATGGGCGCTGTTGAGACGTTATCGACGTAGCCCGGCATTGATCAGGTTGCCGTGGCTGCTGCTGGCGGCGGCCGTCTCGATGCAGGTGTTGTGGGCGAGCACCAATACGCTGGCGACGCTGCTGGGTGACAAGGGCGGCTACCTTGCCGCGCTGGCCACCGTGCTCTCGGCGCTGTACATGATCCCGTGCATGTTCATGGTGACGCGCTCGTTCGCATTGAACGAGCCGCGCACCGTGGCGGTGTTGGACCTGGTGTTGTCGTGCATGGTCGCGGTGCTGGTGTATGAGTTCTTCACCAGCCTCTTGAGCGGACCGTTGGCATCGGATCCATCGAGCATCTACGTGGTGTTGTACCAGGCCGATGCGATCGATTTTTCGCTGGCGGCCATGGCCATGTTGCGGCTGTTTGGCGCACGCAGCTTTCGCTGGCGCTATTTCTACTACGCCGCCAGCGCCTACCTGCTGATCAACGCCATCGTGGCCGCGATCTACAACCGCCTGGAAATGCATGGCTTGCCATGGTGGGCCGGCTCGCTGATCGATATGCCGCATGCGCTGCTGGCGCTGGGTGCCACACGCCAGCCGCCGCGCTGGTTGCGTGCGCATCATCCCTCGCTGCCGGTGTCGCAAACCATCGCCTCGTTCGCGCCGATCGTGCTGTCGATGATGGTGGTGATGCTGACCATCAGCACGTCACGCATCAATTTCATTCCGAGCCTGCTGGTGGGGGCGTCGGCGGTGTTGTTCTACGGTTTGCGCGTGGCGTTCATCCAGAGCCGTAGCATGGACAGCCAACGCGCCGTCAACCTGAGCGCCTGGCGCCTCGAGCAGCAAGTAGGCCGCGATCCGCTTACCGGCATCGCCAATCGCGCCACGCTCGATACGCGTCTGCGGGAGGCGCTCGAAGAAGGGCAGGCAACGGGAAGCTATTGCTCGCTGCTGATGGTCGATATCGACTACTTCAAGCAATTCAACGACAGCCTTGGCCACGTCGCCGGCGATGGCTGCCTCGTCCAGGTGGCCGGTGCGTTGAGCCGCAGCCGCGTGCGCCCCCATGATCTGGTCGCGCGCTACGGCGGCGAGGAATTCGCCATCGTGCTGTTCGCCGCCGGCAGCGAGGTCGCGCAGGATGTCGCACACCGCTTGATCGATGCCATCGAGCGATTGCAGATTGCGCATCCCGGCTGTCCGCTGGGGCGTGTCTCGGTAAGCGTCGGCATCGCCACGCAGACCGCGCAGACGCCGCTGGATCCGCTGGCCTTGCTGGATGAGGCCGATCGAGCGCTTTATCGCGCCAAGAGCAATGGCCGAAATCGTTACGAGCTGGCAACGCGCATGATCGTGCAGTAGTGCGATGCTACGACGGCGTCAAAGCACGCAAGCAAGCACCATCCGCCGTGCCAGCGTTTCGACGCGCTAATAAACCGAAAATCCACGCATCGCTGATTCGCCAAGGTGCAAGCTGTGCGCGGCCACTCAATGGGAGCAGACACCATGGCAGCGCATCGTTCATCCGACCAACGCAGCAGCCAGCGAAACGACAACGACGCCATCGAACCGCAAGCCGTATCGCGTGCACTTCGCAAGGAAGGCAATGCGGGCGGCGTCAGCGGTACCGGACAGGCTTTGCCGCATCACGGTTTTGATGCGGAGAGACGCGAAGCCTTGGGCAATCCGGTAAGCGACGAAGCGCCATTACCCGTGCCTGGAGCCGGTAGCAGCTATCAGGCCGGCGGTACGCACCTCAACCGCGAGCGGCAGGTGGCGACGCGCAAGGATCGCCTGTCCGGCAGCACCGTGGCGAGCAAGGCGCACGATGGTCCCGATCCTGCACCGGGCGCACCGGCGAATCCCAAGTGACGCACGGCTGTGTTGCCGTCGTCAGGCAACTGGCGGATGACGATGCCGAACGGCATTGCGCTGGCGGCCACGCGCGCGGTGCACGATAAATGCGAGCGGCAGCGCGAGCCCGACCAGCCAATGCGCCCACGACATCACCAGCCGCCACTGATCGTCGACCAGGTAGTAGAGCAGGTAGCCGGTAGCGATCAGCCAGCCGAGTAGCGCCACGGTAATGCTGCCAGACAGGCGATGGCGGCCGGTGCGCCAACCCGCCACGACGTGCACGCCCCACACCAGGCCGAACGTCCACAGCGCAGCGAACGCCATCATGGCGTGCAGGCGCAGCCACCACGGTTCCAGCGGATTTTCCGTGGCGCCGAACTCGCCCTTGCTTTGCAGGAAATAATGAAACACCAGCCATAGCACACCGCTCAGCCACAGCATGCCGCCGATGCCATAGACGGTGTAGCGTCGGCGCCGCGACAGGCGCAGGGGAGTGGGGTGATGCCCCACCACGGAGCGGTTGGGCAGCGTGCGCGTGATCATGCCGTCGCTCCGAGCACCGACCAGTTATCGGATGCGTCGTGCAGATAGGCCATGGCATCGAGGCGTTGCAACAAGGGTGCGCTGTCCGCGCCTGCCGCCAATACGATCTTGGTCAAGGCATCAGCGTGCATGCACGTGGGGGCGACCACGCTCACGCACGTCTGTGCGCCGACGCCGGTTCGTGTTCGACCGTGCACTTGCGCACTCTGGCCAGTATCGCCAAATGCGCGGCTGGTGCTGGTGGCCACGGCCGCTTCGTCGATTTCGAGCACCGGCTGCGTGATATGCGGTTCGCTGCCGGTATCGATGGCGACGCGGTGAGGGCCTGGCCCGAGCAGGCGCAGATCGCCGCCTGCGTTGACACAGGCGTTGCGAATGCCGTGTGCTTGCAGGCATGCGATGGCTTGGTCCACCGCATAGCCTTTGGCGATGCCGCCCAGGTCCATCCATAGCGGGCGTTGCAGCACGACGCCGTTTGCGTCATCAAGCTGGATATCGCGCCAGCATGCATCCGCTGCCGGCATGGCGGCGCGCGCGGGCCGAGGCAGAAGGCCTTGCGCAACGAGCTGGCCGGCAACAGTGATGTCGAAGATTCCATCGCTCCACGCGGAAAAAGCGAGTGCGCAGCGCAGCACCTCCGCCGTTTGCGGATCGACCTCGACCGGTGTTCCAGGTGACTCCCGATGGATGCGCGAAAGGTCGCTCTGCGCCTCGTGGAAACTCATCAAGGCATGCACACGCGCTACCGCGGCGAAGGCGGCGTCGATCGCGCGATGGCCCGCCGCCGCATCGTCCGCTTCCACGCGGATCGCGACCGTGGTGCCCAGCAACGGTCGTGCGCGTTCAAGCGTGTTGCTGGGCAAACACGAGGGCATAGGTGGACAGCAGGCGCTTCACGCCATCGGTGATGTGCCGGCTGGAAAGCGTGGCGCCGGAGATGTTCTTGATGTCGTCGCCGATCTTCAGCGGCGCGCCGTGCGTCTTGCCGGTGAATTGCGCACGCCAGTTCGCGTTGCGCACCTGGTCGCCATAGGTTTCGCGGTATTCGAGAATTTCCACGTCCTTCACCGCGCCGTGTTCGTCCAGGGCCAGCGCGAACGGACTGAAATCGTGCTTGCCCACCACCTCGTCGGCGATGAACCAACCGCCAGTGGAGCTCTTCCACACCTTCAGTTGCGGGCTCAGCACGTTGACGTCGCTGTCCTTTTCGATCGCCCTCATCTGTTCCGGCGTCAAGGTGACGAAGGCGGGCGTGAGAGTGGCGCCGGGAAACATCAGCGCCTGCGCCTGTTCCACGCTCAAATACACGGTAGCGCGAACAGGTGCGGCGACCACCAGGGCCGCCAAGGGAATCAGCAGGAGACGGGATTGCATGTTCCCTCCTCAGAAGTAGAAGCCGCCCTTGATGCGCAGGCGGTACTTTTCGAAATCGTTGTCGAAAACGCGACCGCCCACCAGCGCGCCCGGCACTGTGTCGGAATGCGTGCTCGCCCACGGCAATTGTTCCAGGAACGTCGCCGTGACGAAGAAACGCTTGCCGCCATAATGGATGGTGGGGCCAAAGTAATAGCCACTGTTGGATTCGCGTGTGAAATTGTAGCTGTTGTATTCGTGCTCGTTTTCGAACTCGAGTCCGGCGGACCAGTTGGGTGCGAAGCGATACGACGCCGCCACGCCGAGGTTTGCATCCACTTCGTAGTTCCAGGCTTTCTTGCCGGGCAGGTCGTCGACGTGCTGGTTGCGCCATTCCGGCGCATAGGTGGCGTTGAACGCGGTGACCAGGCGATCGTCGAAGAAATTCTTCTGCAGGATCAGCTTGGTTTCCAGTTCGCGGAATGCCGCACCGATGGTGGGCTCCACGTACACGGCCATGCCGATCTTGTCGGTATATGGGCTGAAGATGCGATAGATCACTTCGCCCGACACGCCGACGAAGCGCGACGCCTGGTAGTGGCTGTACGGATCGGGGTTGTCGTAGGACAGCGGTTCGGGCGGCGTGGTGATGCCATAGGGACCATTGCGATACGCCTGCGCCCAGGTGTAGTTGAGATACATCGCCACCTGCAGGTTGTCGGCCAGGCCGTACTCGAACTCGGTGCGGCCATCGAGCTGGTCGAACGTGCCGGCTATTTTCTGGTGGCGCCAGGTAGCCCATTGCTCCACTTCCATCGCGCCCTTGGGCAGCAGGTCGGTGGTGTAGACGTAGCCGAACTGGCTTTCCTCTGCGCCGGCCGTGGAAGCTAGCCCGGCGCCGAGCATGCCGGCGGCAAGGGTGGCGAGAAGTAACGCAGCGCGGCAGGTACGCGGCTGACCCATCAGAGGAGCCCCTAGGAAAAGTATTAAGATAACAAATGCGAATTATTCGCATTATGGTTTGAATGTCAATGGTTGAGGGCCTTGGGCGAGGGTGTGCGGATCTTTCAGATCGCCTCACTGTCCTTGCGGCGAAGGCCGGACGTAGCGCGAAGCGCGGAGAACGTCCGGAGGAAGGCCCCGAAAGGGTGAGCGAAGCGAATCATCTATCTCCAGTACGAAGCATAGATTTCGGCCTTCGCCGGAATGACGGTGAGGTTTCTTGTAGCGGTCCGCCAGCGCATAACTCACCACCACACATCACCATGCAAAAGCTCGCTTGCGCGAAGTTGACGCCAAAAAAATCCGCCCATCACCGCAAATAGGCCCCACCACGTTCGTGCTACGCTCCCGCCCGGGTTGAACGCAGTCATACCTGGGAAAACCTAAATAACGGCGTGCAGCACGCCGCAGGGGGAATAACGATGGGCTTGTTCGTCTTTTTGGCGTTGATCGTCGTGGTCGTCGTGTACGTCGTTTCGCTGTACAACGGCCTGGTCACGGCGCGTAACAGTTACAAGAACGCCTTCGCGCAGATCGATGTGCAGCTCACGCGCCGCCATGATTTGATTCCCAACCTGGTGGAAACGGCCAAGGCCTATCTCGCGCACGAACGCGGCACCTTGGAAGCGGTGATCCAGGCGCGCAATGCCGCCGTCAAAGGCCTGGCCGACGCCAAGCGCAATCCTGGCGATCCTGGCGCAATGGATCAGCTGGCTGCAACGCAAGACGGCCTCAACCAAAGCTTGGGACGCCTGTTCGCGCTCAGCGAGGCGTATCCGGATCTCAAGGCCAACCAGACCATGATGCAGCTTTCCGAGGAGCTCACGTCCACGGAAAACCGCGTCGCCTTCGCGCGCCAGGCCTATAACGACGCGGTAATGACATACAACAATCGCCGCGAAGTGTTTCCCGCCTCCTTCGTCGCCAACAGCTTCAGCTTCGCGCCTGCGCAGTTGCTGCAGGTGGAGGACGCTGCGGTGCGCGAAGTGCCCAAAGTGTCGTTCGGCTGAGCGCTTAGCGAACTCGTCGACAGCGCATCGATCCTGCCGGGAGGGGCGGAATGGATTTTTTCGCCGAACAGGCGCGTGTACGCAGCAGCACTCGCATGCTGGTTTTGTTGTTCGTGGCGGCGGTGCTTGCCATTGTCGCCGCCGTGGATATGGTGGTGCTGCTGGTGTTCGGATACCCGCGGCATTTCGTGCGGTTGTTTGCCACTGGCCAGACGCTGCATCACCTGCCGTCCCTGCTGAGCATCAGCACCATCGCCGTGCTTGGCCTTATCGCGGGTTGCGCGTGGTATCGCATCAACAGTTTGTCCGCGGGTGGCAAAGCGGTGGCCGAGGATGTCGGCGGCGAGCCGGTGCCGCCCGATACGCAGGACCCCAGGCTGCGGCAATTGCGCAACGTGATCGAGGAAGTGGCGATCGCTTCGGGCACGCCCGTGCCGGACATCTATTTCCTGCCGAACGAACCCGGCATCAACGCGTTCGCTGCAGGCTATTCGGCATCCGACGCCGCCATCTGCGTGACGCAAGGCTGCCTGGATCATCTGACACGCGACGAATTGCAGGGTGTGATCGCTCACGAATTCAGCCACGTGCTCAACGGCGACATGCGGCTCAATATCCGTTTGATGGGATTGCTGTTCGGCATCATGGCCTTGTCGGTGATCGGCCGCCAGCTTGCGTGGTCCGGTACGTCGTATGGCGGAAGGTATGATGACGATCGTGGCAGGGGTGGCGGCTACCTGTTCGGTTTCCTGTTGCTCATCATCGGGTCGATCGGGCATTTCTTCGGCCGCCTGATCCAGGCTGCGGTAGCGCGTTCGCGCGAAGCGCTCGCCGATGCGTCCGCCGTGCAGTTCACCCGGCAGACGCGCGGCATTGCCGGTGCGCTGAAGAAAATTGCTGTGTTGGAAGAGGGTTCGCAGTTGCAGGTGGCGAACCGTCATGAAGTGGCGCACATGATGTTCGGCGATGTGGACAACTTCAACGCATGGTTCGCAACGCATCCGCCATTGCTGACGCGCATCCGCACGCTGGAACCCTGGTTTCGCGAACGCGAGCTGGCGCAGTTCGAGGCGCAGATGCATGCCTCATTGCAGGCCGAGCCATCCGCCGCAACCGGCAACGATACTTCTGCAGTCACGCGCGTGCTGCCGCCGCTGGAATGGCCCGGCCAGGTCGGTGCCGCCGTGCTTGCCGCCCAGCCAACCGTCGCGCCGCCGCCGGTCGAGCCGAAGGACAAGGCCTTGCAACATGCCGCGGCGCTGCAGCAAGGCATTCCAGGTCACCTGGACGAAGCCGCCAGGCAGCCCGAATCTGCGCTTACCTTGGCGCTCGCGCTGGCCATGTCCGAACACGACGATCTGCAGGCCAAGCAAAAGCGGCTTATCGCCAATGCCTTCGGCGACGACGTGCAGTGGGCGGCAAGCAAGCTCGCCGTGGATAAAGCAACCATACCGGCCACCTCGCGCCTGCCGCTGATCGCGCTCGCTTTCCCTGCACTCAAGCAACTGCCGCAAGGGCGCCTGCAAACCTTGCTGGAAACGCTCGACGCGGTGGTCAGCGTCGATCCGCTGGTCGGGCTGGAGGATTATTGCCTGGTACGGCTGCTGCGCATGTATCTGCTGGAAGCCTTGAAGCCGCGCCAGGCACCGATCGACGGCCAGAAGAAACTGCCCGCCTGCCGCGACAGCGTGGCGCTGGTATGCGCGGTGGTGGCGACGTATGGCGCCAACGATGATGGCGCAGCGCGA
The DNA here is from genome assembly GCF_051954575.1 of Dyella sp. Lineage (GTDB taxonomy): Bacteria > Pseudomonadota > Gammaproteobacteria > Xanthomonadales > Rhodanobacteraceae > Dyella_B. The sequence continues at coordinate 35,508 of NZ_JBQCHP010000123.1, forward strand.
CGGGCATGGTTGCTGGCGATGAACCAGGCGCTCCCAGGCATGACTGCCAACTGGCGAACCTTGCCGCTGGATTGGCAGACGCCGTTCGATCGCGCGCTGGACGAGTTGGATGGCCTGATGCCAGCCGCCAAGGACATCGTCATCCAGAGTCTGCTTGCTGCGATTCGTGCGGATGGCGTGGTCACGCCGACCGAGACCGAATTGTTGCGGGTGATTTGCGCGAGCCTGCATTGTCCCGTGCCGGCCGGCAGCACCATGTAGGCTGGGGTGAAAACCCCAGCATTAGGGAGCCGTGTAGATGACGATGCTGGGGTTTGCACCCCAGCCTACAAGAACAAAAAAAGCCCCGCGCGAGGCGGGGCTTTTTGCATGAGCGTGCGACGCCATCACACCTCGACTTCTTCCTTGTAAGCATCCACCGGGATGCATGCGCACATCACGTTCTTGTCGCCGTAGACGTTGTCCACGCGCGCCACCGGCGACCAGTACTTCTGCAGCTTGAGGCTGGGCAGCGGGAAGGCGGCCAGTTCGCGCGGATAGGCGTGCGCCCACTCGGTGCCGGTTACCATGGTGGCGGTATGCGGCGCGTTCTTGAGCGGATTGTCTTCGCGGTCCAGGCGGCCGTCTTCGATCGCGCGGATTTCGTCGCGGATCTGGATCATCGCGTCGACGAAGCGATCCAGCTCATGCTGCGATTCGCTCTCGGTCGGTTCCACCATCAACGTGCCGGGCACCGGGAAGCTCAGCGTGGGGGCGTGGAAGCCGAAATCGATCAAGCGCTTGGCCACGTCTTCGGCGCTGATGCCGGTACTGTCCTTGAGCGGACGCAGGTCGAGGATGCATTCGTGCGCCACCAAACCGTTGCGGCCGGTGTAGAGCGTTTCGTAATGCGACGCCAAGCGCTTGGCGATGTAGTTGGCGTTGAGCAGCGCCACCTGTGTGGCCTTGCGCAGGCCTTCGCGGCCCATCAGCGTGATGTACATCCAGCTGATCGGCAGGATGCTGGCGCTGCCGAAGCTGGCTGCGCTGACCATACCGACCTTGCCTTCGCCGCCGAGCTCCCTGGGCAGGAATGGAGCAAGATGCGACTTCACCGCGCAGGGACCGACACCCGGGCCGCCACCGCCGTGCGGAATGCAGAAGGTCTTGTGCAGGTTCAGATGTGAAACGTCCGAGCCCCATTTGCCGGGCTTGGCCACGCTCACCAACGCATTCATGTTGGCGCCGTCGGTGTACACCTGACCGCCATGCTGGTGCACGATCTCGCAGATGCGCACCACGTCTTCCTCGAACACGCCGTGCGTGGAAGGGTAGGTGATCATCAGGGCGGCGAGGCGGTCGGAATATTTTTCCGCCTTGGCGCGAATGTCGTCGATGTCGACGTTGCCGTTGGCGTCGCACTTGGTGACCACCACCGTCATGCCGCACATTTGCGCGGAAGCCGGATTGGTGCCATGCGCGGATTCGGGAATCAGGCAGATGTCGCGCTGGTCTTCGCCACGCGAGCGGTGATACGCGCGAATGGCCAGCAGGCCGGCGTATTCGCCCTGCGCGCCGGAGTTCGGCTGCAGGCTCACCGCGTCGTAGCCGGTGCATTCCACCAGCATCGCCTCCAGTTCTTCGATCAGCTGCTTGTAGCCTTGCGTCTGGTCGGCCGGCGCCAGCGGATGGATGCCGCCGAACTCGGGCCATGTCACCGGAATCATCTCGGCGGTGGCGTTGAGCTTCATGGTGCAGCTGCCGAGCGGGATCATGGTGCGATCCATCGCCAGGTCCTTGTCGGCGAGCGAGCGCATATAGCGCAGCAGTTCGTGTTCGCTGTGATGCGTGTTGAACACCGGATGCTGCAGGAAGGCTTCCTTGCGCAACAATGCGGCGGGCAGTTCGTCCGGCGTGTTGGCATCCGCTTCGTCGATGTCGACGATCTCGGCGCCGAACAACCTGGCCAGTGCGAGCACATCGGCGCGCGTGGTGGTTTCGTCCAGGCTGATGCCCACGCTCTGGCCGTGGATCTGGCGCAGGTTGATACCTTGGCTCACGGCCTTGGCATGGATCGCATCGGCGTCGACGTTGGTGATGTGCAGCGTATCGAAGAAATCCGTACCCACCGTCATGCCGGCGCGGCGCAAGGCAGCGGCCAGGATCGCGGCAAAGCGATGCGTACGGCGTGCGATGCGCTTCAAGCCATCCGGGCCGTGGTACACCGCGTACATGCTGGCCATCACCGCCAGCAATACCTGCGCAGTGCAGATGTTGGAGGTGGCCTTCTCGCGGCGGATATGCTGCTCGCGCGTCTGCAGGGTGAGGCGGTACGCCGGCTTGCCTTCCGCATCCACCGACACGCCAATCAGGCGGCCAGGCATGGAACGCTTGTACGCATCGCGGCAAGCAAGATAGGCGGCGTGCGGGCCGCCGAAGCCGAACGGAACGCCGAAACGCTGGCTGTTGCCGACCACGATGTCCGCGCCCCAGGAACCCGGTGAGGCGATCAGCGTGAGCGCGAGCAGATCGGTCGCCACCGCGACGATGCCGCCGCGCGCATGCACCGCATCGGCCACCGCGCGGTAATCGTTGATCTGGCCGTACGTGTTCGGGTACTGCAGCAGTACGCCGAAGCTGTCGACGCTGGACGCTTCGGCCGGTTCACCCACGCGCACTTCAATGCCGATGCCGTCGGCGCGCGTGTGCAGCACTTCCAATGTTTGCGGATGCACGTCGTTGGCGACGAAGAACACGTTGCTCTTGGATTTGGCCGAGCGCTTGGCCAGCGTCATCGCTTCGCCCGCGGCGGTGGCTTCGTCCAGCAGCGAGGCATTGGAGATGTCCATGCCGGTGAGATCGGCGACCATGGTCTGGAAATTGATCAGCGCTTCCATGCGGCCTTGCGAGATTTCCGCCTGGTACGGCGTGTATGCCGTGTACCACGCGGGATTTTCCAGGATGTTGCGCAGGATGACGTTCGGCGTGAGCGTGCCGTAGTAACCCTGGCCGATGAAGTTCTTGAATACCTTGTTCTTGCGCGCGATGCTGCCGATCTTCGCCAGCGCTTCTTCTTCCGTGATGCTTTCGGGCAACGCCAGCGGCTGTTGCGATTTGATCTGGCCGGGCACGATTGCGTCGGTCATCGCCTCCAGCGAGTCGTAGCCGATCACGCGCAGCATCTGCGTAATTTCGGCATCGTTGGGGCCGATGTGGCGCTCGATGAAAGCGTTGTGGTGCTCGAGTTCGCGCAGCGAAGGGGAATGGGTCTGGCTCATGGCAAGGGCGTCCGAAGAAAACGTGCAGGCCGCACGCGGGGCGCCCCTCTGTCCTTTTGCCTGAGAGTTTGGAAGCTCGCGCTTCGTGCCCCTTCGGCGCCGGATTGAACCGGTCTCTCCAGAGTCTTGGGTATACGGCGGTATGGAGCCTGAGCGATTACGGGCGTTGCGCCTTCGGCAGCGGGTGTGGGCCCGCTTCTCCCACCGTGTACATCAAGATGCCGATTATACCCCCAACGAAGAGGATCAGCGGGCGTAGGTTGGGGTGCAAACCCCAACGGTGCCATGCTTGGGGATAGCGATGTTGGGGTTCCCACCCCAACCTACCCATTGCCACGGTCATCGTCCGAAGCAAAGATCATGAACAAACCACCTTTCCGCATCGAACAACTCGACCACGTCGTGCTGCGCGTCCATGACGTTCCCCTGATGCAGGCGTTCTACTGCGAGGTACTGGGCTGCAGCGTGGAGCGCCGGCAGGACGACATCGGCCTGGTGCAATTGCGCGCCGGCAACTCACTGATCGACCTGGTGGCCGTCGACAGCAAACTGGGCCGTCAGGGCGGTGCCGGCCCGGGCACGGAAGGGCACAACATGGATCACCTATGCCTCAGCGTGGCCGACTACGACGAAACCGCGATCCTGGCGCACTTGAAGGCGCATGGCGTGGAAGTAGGGGAAACCGGCAGCCGCTACGGCGCCAAGGGCGAAGGCCCCTCCATTTATCTGTTTGATCCGCAAGGCAACATGGTCGAGCTGAAAGGCCCGCCCTCGATGTAAAACCTCCAGACGCATACGTATGCAGACGTATGCATGTGAAAAAGCATGGGCCAGAGGTCACGAATTTAACGTTTGTGACGTGGTTCTCGTTATAATGCGCGCCTCCCAGGGCGTGTGTGCCTGCTGTCCGTAGCGACGGTGCAGCACATCGCGCGTGCGGTCCCGCAAAGCGATGTTCCTCGGCATTTGCGCTGGATTTCACGACGGTTTTCGGTGCTTGCGGATCTCGCACGCTGTTTCGGCGCGTGCCAGACGATCCGGGCCGTTCCTGGCGCAAGGAGTTTGAGGCATTGGCCGGCTTCCCCACCGGCCGATCCGTTCACCGCGAAGGTATTCGCAGTCTGTCCGCGGCGGGCAGGAGCGTGAGCTTCTGCGCCCCCGGGTCGCGTGCGGCCTTGTGCGGGCAAACGGTTACATCGCGTCGCCGAGGACGCAACGACAGGTGTTCGATCTTTCATGGTGTCGCGCAACGACGATAAGTCGTCGCGCACTTGCAGTTCGAGGGTGCCGGTGTGTGTGAATCGGATGTTTCTAGGCGGCCAAACGATGGCGATGGCATGGATACGGTTGCAGTGTCTGACCGCGAAATAGGCAAGCTGCTCAACAATCTTCCTTCCGCGCATGGTTCTGCGCAGGACGGACGCGCGTGGAAGCGGCGTTTCAACGATCCGGCCAAGCGGGCGCGTCGCGTGGCGCGCGTGGTTCGGCACATTCGTTTCGTCTATTTTGCCCACGTCGACGACGACAGCCTGTTCGGCGAGTACCACAACGATCTGGTCACGGCGGAAGTGCTGATGGACCGCGTGCTCGCCGCGCGCGCCGCCGGCATGAAGGCGGTGCACCCGCACCTGCAGAGCGAAGCTGAAGAGCGGTTGTTGAACCGTCCGCCACGCGGCAGCTTTTCGCAGGTGACGCCCGAATACATCCGCTGGTACGGCCGCGACGGCGCGCGCCGCAACCAGCCGATGGTGCGCGAGGAACTGGCCATCGAGCTGATGGGCGAATACGGCTACAGCTATAGCGATGCGCTGGACATCGCCACCAACGATTCCGCCGCGCTGGCGCGGCTGGACCAGGCGTGGCTGCTCAAGCGCGCCAAGACGCCGATCTATTGCCGGCCGCTGCATGCGGGGGAGTTCCATCAACTCGCGCATGCAATCGAAGCGGCCTATCGGGTGCCGTCCGGCGATGCTCAGGTGGCGCGCGCCAATATCGAAATCGCAAGGCGCGCCGCCGCGGTGCTCGGCACGGTGATGGACGAGTTCGTGGAATCGCCGTTCCGCACGTCGGTGCTGGCCGAAGCATTCGCCGAATTCCACAGCGCACACCTGTTGCGCATCGCGCATGCGCGCCTTGCCGGCTTGCAGCCGATGCCGGTCACCGGCGTGTTGGGCTGGTTCTCCGCCAAGCGCGCGCGGATCTATGCGGAAGTGCAGGCGCGTTTGGCCGCACGTTAAGGCAACACTGAATAAGTATCGCCGTCGTCACCAGCCCTGTCTGTTCGCAGGCCACAGTGCCGTCGGCGAAGGCAGACTGGCGCATCGTCGAGACGGGTACCTGCGGCATGCGGACAGACAGGGCTGGCCCAACTATTGAATTTAAAGGGATGGGTGATGCCTGGAAGGCCCGCAGGCTGCGCCGCGCGGCTTGGCAAGA
>NZ_JBQCHP010000124.1:0-70829 GCF_051954575.1 Dyella sp.
TCACCCGCAGGTCTCACCATGCGTCATCAACTGCCGCACCTCGCATTCCACATTCCATTCATCCCCATGCACGCGCAGAAAGCGCTTGGTGATCTCCAGGGCTTCTTCCCTGGATGCCGTTTCCAGCAAGGCATAGCCGCCGATCACTTCCTTGGCTTCGGTGAACGGGCCATCGACCACGCTCAGTTTGCCGCCGGACAGCCGGATACGCGTGCCTTCGGCGGTGGGCGTGAGGCCGGCGGTGTTGATCAGTTTGCCTTCCCGGGTCAGCTCTTCCATCAGCGTGCCCATGTCGGCCATCAGCTTCGGGCTGGGCTGCAGGCCCGAGTTTTCGTCGATTCGTACTATCGATAGAAAGCGCATTGTCGTATCTCCGCAAGTGAATGACAGAGCTGGGGAGGCACGTCAAACCGGGCCATTTTCCCACTCCTGCCCGTGCGACGAACCAGGCTTGCGGAAATCGACATGGCTTTGGGCGATTCACTTTTCTGTTCCGTGGGTATAACGGCCCGCCTGCCATTTTACTTTCGGCCAAGCCATATATTTCGCGCTCGCCGCCCCCGGCGAACGCCGGGACCCTGCAACTTTGTCGGCTGGGATGCAATCCCAGCTTTTCCTGCAAAGGCGATGCTGGGATTGGCATCCCAGCCTACAAGTCACCTTATCGTCGTCGCTACGCCGCCCGCGCACTACGCCTCACCGGAATCGTGACCGTAAACGTCGTCCCCTCACCTGCACGACTTTCAACCTCGATCCGCCCACGATGATGTTCGACAATGCCATGCGAGATCGACAGGCCCAGCCCGGTACCCTGCCCTAGCGGCTTGGTGGTGAAGAACGGATCGAAGATTCTGCCGATGACTTCTTCGGCGATGCCCGCGCCCGAATCGGTGATGGAGACCGTGACGATATCGCCCCAGCAGGCGGTTCTTACAGTAATCGTGCCCTGCTCCTTGATGGCTTGCGACGCATTCACCAGCAGGTTCATGAACACCTGGTTGAGCTGGGCGGCGTTGCATTCGACCGGCGGCAGTTCGCCGTAGTCGCGGATCACATTGGCCTTGTACTTGATCTCGTTGTGCACCACATTCAAGGTGCTTTCCAGTCCGGCGTGCAGATCCGCCAACGCCCATTCCTCGCCACTGGGGCGGGAGAAATCGCGCAGGTCGCGCACGATCTGGCGTACGCGCATGGCGCCTTCGATCGACTCGTCGATCAGCATCATGATGTCGTTGCGCACGTAGTCCAGGTCGAGATCGCCCTCCATTTTTGCGACCGGCTTGAGCATTTCCGCGGCGGGCGTCCCGATGGCCGTTTCCTGGGCGACGATGACAGCCAGCAATTGCCGCACCCAATGTTTCAAGGTGTTGAGATTGGCGTTGACGAAGCTGACTGGGTTATTGATTTCGTGCGCCACGCCGGCCGCCAGCTGACCGATCGAGGCCAGTTTTTCGGACTGCAGCAATTGCAGGTTCGCTTCTTCAAGCATATGGATCAGGCGATGCTGTTCTTCCTTTTCGATTTCCAGGCGCTGCTGCGCCGCCTTGCTCTGCTCGATCTCCTGTTCCATCCGCTTGCGCGTCTGTTCGAGGATGTAGGTGGTTTGCTCGTACTGGCGCAGCGCGCCTTCGAGTTCGCCCGTGCGCTTTTTCACCTGTTCTTCGAGTGCATCGTTTTTGCCGCGCAGGTACGCCGTGCGCGCGTCGAAGCGTGAGACCACCAATGTCGCGGTCAGGATGGTGGCCGTGAACAGCGCGATGGTGGCGCCCAGCCATGGCCCGCCGATACCGTTGAGGGTGGTGCAAATGGCGCCGCTCTGAAACTGCGCGGATGCCATGCCCGTATAGTGCATGCCGGCGATGGCAACACCCATCACGCCGGCCGCACCGATGCGCTTGATGATCACGTGCGACTTGTCTTCCACGCTCAGGCGATGCACCAGCCATAGCGCGGTGGTCGAGGTCGCGATGGCGATGCCGACCGAGGCCACGAACAGCCACGGGTCGTAGTCGATCGGCGGTTCCATCTGCAGCGCCGTCATGCCCACGTAGTGCATGCTGGCAATGCCCAGCCCCATCAGCACGCCACCCACCACGAGCCGCTCGCGCTTCAGTACCGGACGCGTGACCGCGTTGAGTGCAAAGTAAGAGACGAACATGGCGATCGCCAGCGACAGGAACGTGGCGCCAAAGTCATAGCCAAGCGGCACTGATACCGAAAAAGCGAGCATGCCGATGAAGTGCATGGCCCAGATGCCGATGCCCATGGACGCGGCGCCGGCGGCCAGCCAGCCGGAACGCAGGCGTGGACGGTCGATCAGCGAAATAAGGCTGCTCAAGTCCAGCGCGGTGTACGACGCCAGGGTGGCGATGGCGATCGAAAGCGCAACCAGCGGAAGACTGTAGGTGCCGTTCATCGCGTGATCTCCGCCTGCGCGGCGCCTACCCGACTTGGGCAACGCGGTTGGCTTCGGCCGGCGGCACCTGGATCGAAATGACGAACGGCGTGCTCTCCTGCGCCTCGTAACGCCGCACGACGGAGACCTGATAATCGGATACCACGCTTCCTTTCGTCATCAACAAAACGCCCCGGTTGGTGCGCAGATCGTCGGCGAGCGTCATGCCGGCCAGCAATTGCGCACTGGCGATTTGCATGTAGGGCATCGATCCGCCCAGTGCGGAAGGGTCTTCCAGCAATGCCAGGAATTGCTCCACCACCTGCGGGTCGTAACGCAGGCCAGCCTGCATCTTGATCAATTCGGCTGCCTGGCCGGCACGCATGCGCTCGCGCACGATCACACCGCTTTGCAGGCCGGCATAGTCGCGCGCCACGGCGAGAATGCGCGAGCCGATCGGAATGCTTGCGCCCGACAGGCTGTCCGGCGTGCCGCGCCCGTTGAAGCGCTCGTATTGGTGTCGAATGATGTGCGCGACATGGTGCAGTTGTTCCACCGGCGTCAGCAGCATCTGCGCGCGCAGCGGATGCTGGTGGTACAGATGGCTTTCCGCCGGCGTCATGCGGTCGATGGACTTGTGCAGCAGTTCATCCGGCAGCGACAGCTTGCCGATGCCATGCAGGAGTCCGGCTACATAAAGATCCTGCGCGTCCAGGCCATCCATGCCGAGCGCCAGCCCAAGCTGTTTCGCCGACTCGCCCACGCGATGGGATTCGCCGCCCAGCGCGCCGCAGCGCAGCTCGATCATGCTCGAGCAAACCTGCACCATGGTCAGGAAGTTGCGGCGCAAGTCTTTCTGCGCGTCCTCCAGGAACAGTACGGTCTGGCGGATCTCCTCGGTCCTGGACTTTACTTTCGCCTCCAGCGCGGTGTTGAACGATGCGAGCTGTTCGTTCTGCTGCTGCGTCAGCGTGAGCAGCCGCGCCGTTTCCTTGCGCAGCCGCTGCTGTTCCAGCGCCTGGCGGATGGTGAGCAGCAGGTCGTGCTCATCCCAGGGCTTGCTCAGGTAACGATAAATGCCGCCTTCGTTGATCGCCCGCACCACCGATTCGATTTCCGAGTACCCGGTGAGCAGGATGCGCATGGTTTCCGGATACAGTGCCTGCGCCTGCGACAGCAGTTCCGCGCCGGACATGCCCGGCATGCGCATGTCCGAAATGATCAGATCCACCTCGTCGCTGGCCAGCAGCTCCAGTGCCGCGGCGCCGTTTTGCGCCACCAGCACGCGATAAGGCGCCATGGCCAGCAACCGCCTCAATGCGGAGAGGATGCCCGGTTCGTCGTCGACCACCAGCACGGTGGGTTTTCTTGACGCTTCATGATGCCCCGCGCAAGCAGGGGCCTGTGTGGATGCTTCCATCGCGGCAGACAAAATCTTTTCGTCTATAGGGTTCACAACCATCGCCTCATGCGTAGCTCGATGAGGTTATCGACGGTGCCTGGCGAACCCTTTAGCCCCGAAAAAAGCGGGACTGTTCGACACTGCATGCATTTCGTGAAAGTCACGTTCACATACTGTGAGCAGAAACAGCATTTCACATTTGCGCTTTCACTGGTCCGTGCCGGATCGTAGCCCCGCTGTAAAAAAACGCTGTACACAATCAAACCAGGGGGCAGTACATGAACATCACATCCGCGCCGAAAGGCGCGCTGGGGAACCGTGTTCCCCGCTTAAACACTCGCGGCAAAATTTTGACGGCCATCGCCGCTTCGTTGACGCTGGCCAGCGTAGCCGTGCCGGCATCCGCAACCAACTGGTGGACGACCACGCCGACCGTGTCGATCGGCACCACCGCGCTGAACGTGAAGAACTTCGGCGCCATGGGCAACGGCGTCACCGACGACACCGCCGCGATCCAGGCAGCCATCAACGCCCTGCCCGCCAGCGGCGGCACGGTCGTGGTGCCAAACGGCACGTACATGATCAACGCGCTCAAGGCGATCAACCTGCGCTCGCACGTGCGTCTGTCGATGTGGGGCAGCGCGTACCTGAAGGCCATTGCGAACAGCGCCAGCCGCTACTGGGTGGTAAAGGCGTGGAACGTCAACAACGTCGAGATCGTCGGCGGCAACGTGGTCGGCGAACGCAACCAGCACGTGGGCACCACTGGCGAGTGGGGCTATGGCATCAACGTCTCCGGGTCTAGCAATGTCTACGTGCACGACATCCACGTCTCCGATTCCTGGGGTGACGGCCTGCTGGTGGGCGCGATCGGCTCGGGCACCTCGGCCGTGCTGTCGACCAATGTCACGCTCAACCGCGTCACCTCCAGCAACAACCGCCGCCAGGGCCTGACCATCGCACCGGCCACCCAGGTGTACGTGGTGAACAGCAGCTTCAACGGTTCCAACGGCACCGCGCCGCAGTCCGGCATCGACATCGAACCGATGACGCAGGGCTCCACCCAGCACGTGCGCCTGGAGAACGTCACCGTGGCGAACAACGCCGGCAGCGGCCTGGAAATTCGCGATTACGTGTCGGACGTGGTCCTGAACAAATTCACCTCGCAGAACAACAAGGGTTACGGCGTATATACCAACAGCCCCAATGGCCTGGTGATCAGCAACAGTACGCTGTCCCAGAACTGGCTGTTCGGCCTGGACATCGGCGGCACCACCAACAACGTGCAGTTGATCGGCAACACCATCAACTGGAATGGCGATGCGTGGTTCTACAACAACAACGTGTCGATCTTCACCCCTGGCTGGGTGCCGCGCGACGTGACCATTTCGAGCACGGCCACGAACATTACGCAATCGAGCAACTTGATTTCGCCGCTGCGGACGAAGTGATAGTGCAGGCCGGGATGACCGGCCCGGCGTCTTGAAACATCGAACCCTCTTCTTCGGAAGGGGGTTTCTTTTTTTCAAGGACGGGGTGTTGGGTTACGCTTCGCCAACCCAACCTACGCCTACCGCCCATTCGAGCATGCCTCACGTACTAGTCATCGAAGACGACGAAATCACGGCGCGAGAAATTGCGCTGGAGCTGGCCGCGCACGGCATCAGCGCCGACCGCGTGCACAACGGCGACGAAGGCTTGCGCGCCGCGCAGGCGCCCCATTACGACGCGATCACCCTGGACCTGATGCTGCCGGGCATGGACGGCCTGAGCCTGGTGAAGCAATTGCGCGAGCGCGGCATCGCCACGCCGGTGCTGATGATCAGCGCGCTGGGAGACGTGGACGAACGGGTACGCGGCCTGCGCGCCGGCGGCGACGATTACCTCACCAAACCCTTCGCGCCGGACGAAATGGCCGCGCGCATCGAAGTGCTGCTGCGCCGCCAGCAACCCGCGCAGACCCGGTTGCGTGTGGGCGATCTCGAACTGGACCTGATCACGCACGTGGCCCGCCGCGGCGGACGCGAGCTGTCGCTACTGCCCACCGAATATCGCCTGCTGGAATTCCTGATGCGCTACCCTGGCCAGGTACTGACCCGCGCGATGATCTTCGAAAGCGTATGGGGCCTGCGCTTCGATCCGGGCACCAACCTGATCGACGTGCACATCGCACGCTTGCGTCGCAAGGTGGATACCGAGGGCGAGCCTTCCTTGATCCGCACCGTGCGCGGCTCGGGTTATCGGCTTGGATAGCGCCACGGCCCGCCGCGAGCCGTCCCCGCACTGGCGCGCCACCACCTCGCGCCTGCTGCTGAGCTACGGCGTGTTCTTCGTGATCTGGGGCACCTTGCTGCTCGGCTCCATTTATTGGGAAACCACGCGCTACCTGGCCGAGCACACCGACCGCGACCTCACCCACCAGATCGACCATCTGCGCCACGTCGACCGCGCCCATCTGGCCGCGATGCTCGACGATTACATCGCGCTGGAAGACACCAGCTACAACGCCTGGGGCCTGTTCGATGCGCAGGGCCGTTGGATCAACGGCGACATCGTGCGCCTGCCGCCGGCGCTGAAGATCGGCGGCGGCCCCATCCGCATCGAAGCGCGCGACATCATCCGCCAGCAGGCGCTGCCCAATATTGGCCAGTTGCACTTGATCGCCGCGCATCTGGACGACGGCAACGTGCTGGCGCTGGCGCATACCACCGGCGTCACCGCGCACGTCGGCAGCATCATCAAGCATGCCTTGTGGTGGGGTTTGTCGTTCACCCTGGTACCCGGTTTGATCGGTGGCTTGATTCTCAATATAGGGCCGCGACGCCGTATCCGGCAGATCAAGCTGGCCACGCAGGCGATCATGCATGGCGATCTGCGCAAGCGCCTGCCGGTCAGCAAGCGCGACGACGAGGTGGATCGTCTGGCCGCGATCGTCAATGACATGCTCGCCCAGATCGAGCGGCTGATGGGCGAAGTGAAAGGGGTCTGCGACAACATCGCCCACGACCTGCGCACGCCGCTGACGCGTTTGCGTTCGCAGCTTTATCGCGTGCAACAGCAGCTGGGCGAGGACGATCCGCACCAGGCGCTGGTCGAGCGCTGCGTGGCCGACATCGATGAAGTGCTGGGGCGTTTTCGCGCCTTGCTGCGTATTTCCGAGCTGGAAGATCGCCACCGGCGGGAAGGCTTTGTCGCCGTGGACCTCGGCCAAACACTGCAGCACGTGCATGAGCTGTATGCGCCGCTGGCCGAGGACAGACAGCAGCTGCTGGAGCTGCGCACCGAACCCGGGCTGATCGTGCAGGCCGATCCGGATCTATTGTTCGAGGCAATCGGGAACCTGGTCGCCAACGCAATCAAGTTCACGCCCGATGGCGGCAAGGTGACGATGAGCGCCACGCGCCTGGCGCCAGAGCGCGCGCGGATCGAAGTGGCCGACAGCGGGCCGGGGATTCCGGTGGAAGAGCGCCATGCCATATGGCAGCGGTTTTATCGCGGTGAAGGAAGTCGTGAGACCACCGGGCACGGGTTGGGGCTGAGCATCGTCGCGGCGATTGCGAAGTTGCATGATTTTGAATTGAGCATTGACGGCGGTGAAGACGGAACGCGCATCGGGATGGCGTGCGCGGTCAGTCCACTCCCGTAATGCATGGCGATGTTGGGGTTCGCACCCTGGTATATCCTCGCGTTTTTCGTTTACGCGCACACGTGCCCAGATGCCGTCATTCCGGCGAAGACCGCAATGACGGTGGCGTGCCGTGGAGGCATCGGCAATTCCCGCCTCCTGCCCAACATGAAAAAATCTTCATCCCCCCGAAAGGCAACACCCCCGGCCCATCGCGAATAATGCCGCCCATCGTTGGCTTGTATCGATGGAAATGCCGCATGCTGGGTCTGGTCCGCATCGCCCTATCACGTCCCTATACCTTCATCGTGCTGGCGCTCTTCATCCTGATCGCAGGACCGCTGGCCGCGCTGCGCACTCCCACCGACATCTTCCCCAACATCGGCATCCCCGTCATCAGCGTGGTGTGGACCTACAACGGCCAGTCGCCCAGCGCGATGTCCGGACGGGTGATCTACTACTACGAGCGGCAGCTCACCTCCACCGTCAGCGATATCGAACACATCGAGTCCCAATCGCTGCCCGGCATCGGTGTGGTGAAGATCTTCTTCCAGCCCGGCGTGGACATCCGCACCGCCACCGCGCAGGTCACCTCGATCTCGCAGACGGTGCTCAAGCAGATGCCGCCCGGCATCACGCCGCCGCAGATCATCAATTACAACGCCTCCACCGTGCCGATCCTGCAGATGGCGCTATCGAGCAGCAAGCTCGATGAAGGCAAGATCCGCGATATCGCGCAGAATTTCCTGCGCCCCACCCTGGTATCGGTGCGCGGCGTGGCCATTCCGATGCCATATGGCGGCAAGCAGCGCCAGATCATGATCGACCTCGATCCGCAGGCGCTGGCCGCCAAGGGCCTGTCCGCGCAGGACGTCGGCAATGCGCTGGCGGCGCAGAACCAGATCATTCCGGTGGGCAGCATCAAGATCGGTCACGAACAATACACGATCGAGCTCAACGACAGCCCCACCGCGATCGAGGCGCTGAACGAGCTGCCGATCAAGACCGTCAACGGCGCCACCATCACCATCGGCCAGGTTGCGCATGTGCACGACGGCGCGCCGCCGCAACAGAACGAAGTACGCGTGGATGGCCAGCGTGCGGTGCTGATGCCGATGCTCAAGGGTGGCAATGTTTCCACGCTGGCGGTAGTCGCCGGCATCAAAAAGCTGCTGCCGCTGGCGCAGGAAACGCTGCCTTCGTCGCTGAAACTGAAACTGCTGGGCGATCAATCCATCTTCGTGCGCGGCGCGATCGCCTCGGTGGCGCGCGAAGGCATCATCGCCGCGCTGCTCACTTCGGTGATGATCCTGATCTTCCTCGGCAGCTGGCGCTCGACGGTGATCATTGCCGTCTCGATTCCGCTGGCGGTGCTTTCCGCGATCGCCCTGCTCGCCGCCTTCGGCCAGACGCTCAACGTGATGACCCTGGGCGGCCTGGCACTGGCCGTAGGCATCCTGGTCGACGATGCGACGGTGACCATCGAGAACATCAACTGGCACCTGGAACAGGGCAAGGACGTGCATACCGCGATCATGGATGGCGCCAGGCAGATCGTGACGCCGGCCTTCGTCTCGCTGCTGTGCATCTGCATCGTGTTCGTGCCGATGTTCATGCTCGAAGGCATCGCCGGCTTTTTGTTCCGGCCGATGGCGCTGGCGGTGATCTTCGCGATGATGTCCTCGTTCGTGCTGTCGCGCACGCTGGTGCCGACGATGGCGATGTACCTGCTCAAGCCGCACGTCACCGAAAAGGGTGTGGGCGACCATCCGGAAGACGCCTATATCAACCATCACGAAGGCGACCAGCACCCGGATATCCAGCGCGGCCGGCTGCGCCTGGCGCTGGTGCATTTCCAGCAGCGCTTCGAGCACCACTTTACCCAGGTGCGCGATGCGTATTACAACGCTCTTGGCCTGGCCCTGAGTTCGCGCCGGCCGTTCGTGATCGGCTTTCTGGTAGTGGTGCTGGCATCGTTCGCGCTGGTGCCGTTCCTGGGCCGCGATTTTTTCCCCAGCACGGAAGCCGGCGCTATCGCCATGCACGTGCGTGCACCCATCGGCACGCGCATCGAGGACACAGCGGCCGAATTCGATCACATCGAACGCGCGATCCGCCGCGTGATTCCGCCGGCGCAGCTGGACAGCATCGTCGACAACATCGGCCTGCCGCTCAGCGGCACCAACATGGTCTACAACGCCAGCGGCACCATCGGACCGCAGGATGGCGACATCCAGATCCTGCTCAACGAAGACCACGACGATACCGACGGCTTCGTCAAGAAACTGCGCGAAGTGCTGCCACGTGAATTTCCCGGTACCGACTTCGCCTTCCTGCCCGCCGACATGGCCAGCCAGATTCTCAACTTCGGCGCGCCCGCACCGCTGGACGTGAAGATCGCCGGCCGCAACACTGCCGGCAACCAGGCCTACGCGATCCAGTTGATGCGCAAGATGCGTGCGATTCCCGGCATTGCCGACGTGCGCCTGCAGCAGTCCACCGGCGCGCCGCAGTTGAACGTGGACGTGGATCGCGTGCGCGCCAGCGGCCTGGGCTTTACCGAGCGCGATGTCACCAACAGCATGGTCGCCTCGCTCGCCGGCAGTTCCCAGGTAGCGCCTACGTTCTGGTTGAATCCCGCCAATGGCGTGTCGTACGCGGTGGTGGCGCAGACGCCGCAATACCGCATGGACCACTTGGCCGATCTGCAAAGCCTGCCGATCACTTCATCCGCCAACGGCATGCACCAGATTCTCGGTGCGCTGGCTTCGGTGCAACGCACGGCCTCGCCCGCGGTGGTGACGCACTACAACATCATGCCGTCGTTCGACATCTACGCCACCACGCAGGGGCGCGACCTGGGTGCGGTCGCGTCCGCCATCCAGCGCGTGCTGGACGATGCGGCCAAGGATCGCCCCAAGGGTTCCACCGTACAGTTGCTAGGCCAGGTGCAGGCCATGAACACCGCGTTCTCCGGTCTGTTGTTCGGCCTGCTCGGCGCGTTCGTGCTGATCTATATGCTGATCGTGGTGAACTTTCAGTCATGGGTGGATCCATTCGTGATCATCACCGCACTGCCCGCCGCGCTGGCCGGCATCGTGTGGATGCTGTTCGTCACGCACACCACGCTGTCCGTGCCCGCCTTGACCGGCGCCATCATGTGCATGGGCGTAGCGACGGCCAACTCGATCCTGGTGGTGAGCTTTGCGCGCGAGCGTCTTGCCGAACATGGCGATGCGATCAAGGCCGCACTGGAAGCAGGCTTCACGCGCTTCCGTCCGGTGTGCATGACCGCGCTGGCGATGATCATCGGCATGCTGCCGATGGCGCTGGCGCACGAACAGAACTCGCCGCTAGGCCGCGCCGTGATCGGCGGCCTGCTGTTCGCCACCTGCGCCACGCTGCTGTTCGTGCCGGTGGTGTTCAGCCTGGTGCATGGCCGCGAACAGCGCGCTCCCTCTGACGTTTCCGTATCGGGTTTCCCTCATGTCGCATAACTCTGCAGACGTACACGTGGTGCGCAAGCCCAGGCATTTGAAAGCCATCGGCATCGGCTCTGCATTAGCCGCCGCGCTGGTGGTGACGGCCGGCCTGGCGGCACGGCGCCACCAGCATCAGGAACTTGTGCAATGGACCGACGCGCAACTGGTTCCCAGCGTGCGCCTGGCGCCCGCGATGGACCCGGCCAGCACGCATGCCATTACCCTGCCCGGCCACCTCGAAGCATGGAACAGCGCGCCGATCCATGCGCGTGTCAGCGGTTATCTCAAGGCTTGGTACAAGGACATCGGCGCGAAGGTCAAAGCCGGCGATGTGTTGGCGGTAATCGACACCCCCGAACTCGACCAGCAGCTCGAGCAAGCCAAGGCGGTACTGGGCAAGGCGCAGGCCAATGCGCATCTGGCCGACATGACCGCGCAGCGCTGGCAGCATCTGCTCGGTTCGGACTCGGTATCCAAGCAGGAAGCCGACGAAAAGGCCGGTGATGCCGCCGCTGCGCAGGCGACCGTGCTGGCTGCCAGGGCCGACGTGGACAGGCTCAATGCGCTGGAGGCCTTCAAAAAGATCGTGGCACCCTTCGACGGCGTGGTCACCGCGCGGCATACCGATGTCGGCGACCTGATCACCGCCAACAGCGAAAGCGGCCCGGAACTGTTCACCGTCGCCGACACCAGCCGCATGCGCTTGTACGTACCGGTGCCTCAGGTCGATGCGGGCAGCATCAAACCCGGCATGAAGGCGACGCTCACCGTGCCCGAATGGCCAGGACAAGACTTCACCGCCACGCTGATCGGCAACTCCGAAGCGATCAATCCCAGCTCCGGCAGCCTGCTCGCGCAATTCGAAGCGGACAACAAGAACGGCGAACTCAAACCCGGCGACTACAGCGACGTGCAACTGGACATCCAGGTCGATCCGCATCGCGTGACCATTCCTGCCACGGCGTTGATCTTCCGCTCGCACGGGCCGCAAGTTGCGGTGCTCGGCGCAGATGCACGCGTGCATCTGCGCAAGGTCCATGTGGCACTTGACCTGGGCACCACGCTGCAGATCGACCAGGGCCTGAACCCCGCCGATCGCGTAATCGAAAATCCACCCGATTCATTGATGGACGGCGACCAGGTCCGCGTGCAAAGCGACAACGACGAGAACGTGGCGATGGAGGGTGGCCATGCGTCGGCGGGTTGAGACGCTTTGCGCAAGCATCGCCGTGTCATTGATCCTGAGCGCCTGTTCGCTCGCGCCTGCCTATCACACGCCATCGCTGCCGCCGGTGCCGGACACGTTCAAGGAAGCTGGCGCCGAATGGAAAACCGCCACACCGGCAGACCAACAGCCGCATGGCAACTGGTGGGCGATCTATGGCGACGGTACGCTCGATCAGCTGGAAACCAAGCTGGATGCCGACAGCCCCAGCCTTGCCGCGGCGCTGGCCCGCTACGACACTGCGCGCGCCTTCGAAAGCCAGTTGAACGCCGGCCTGTTTCCACGACTGGGCGCGCTCGCCAATCCCACACGCAACCGCCAGTCGAATAACCGACCGTTGCGCGGCAGCAACCAACCTAACGAATACGATGCCGACACCGTCGAGGTAGGTCTCAACTACGATCTCGATCTGTGGGGCCGCATTCGCAATGAAGTCCGCGCGGGCCACGCCCTGTCACAAGCCGCGCAGGCCGATCTGGCCACCGCCAAATTGAGCCTGGAAGCGCGGCTGGCGGACGACTACGTGCGGTTGCGCGGCTACGACCAACAGGCGGCCATTCTTCAGGACACGCTCAAGGCTTACACACGTGCGTTGTCGCTCACCGAGAACCGCCACCAGGGCGGCATCGCCTCCGGACTGGACGTATCGCGCGCGCAAACGCAATTGCACGATGCACAGGCGCAAGTCACCGACGTGCAGGCGCAGCGCGCATTGACCGAGCACGCCATCGCCAGCCTGATCGGCGAGCCTGCATCGAGCTTTTCGATTACGCCCGCACAAGTTCCGCTGAGCATGCCGCTGACACCACCGGGCGTGCCGTCCAGCCTGCTGCAGCGCCGTCCCGATATCGCCGCAGCAGAACGGCGCGCTTATGCCGCCAATGCAGGCATCGGCGTGGCGCGTGCAGCGTTCTTTCCAGACATAAGTTTGTCGGCGGCCTACGGTTTCCAGGACACCGGCAGCAGCAACCTGCTCACGCTCGGCAACCGGTTCTGGTCGCTGGGACCGTTGGCGGTGCTGCCGCTCTTCGATGCCGGCCTGCGCCAGGCCAGGCTCGACCAGGCCAAGGCGGAATTCGACGACGCCTCCGCGAACTACCGGCAAACCGTGCTGGATGCATTCCGCCAGGTGGAGGACGACCTCGTGCTGCTGCGCGACCTGGGCACGGAAATGGAACAGGAAGACCAGGCGGTGGCGTCCGCACAACAAACCATGAGCATCGCCACCAACCGCTACCGCGAAGGCATCGTCAATTACCTCGACGTAGTCACCGCGCAAACCGCCGCGCTATCGGCGCAGCGCAATGCGGAAACGATCCGCACGCGGCGCTTGCAGGCGAGCGTGGATCTGATTCGTGCGTTGGGTGGCGGCTGGACGCGCGACGTGGCCGATGCCGGCAAAACAGCCGCGAAATAACGCAGGCTGGGCTGCAAACCCTGATTTTTTGAGCGTGATTCCGAGGGAAAACCAAGATCTGCGCTGATCTCGTTTCAGAGCGAGTCGTCATTCCGGCGAAGGCCGGAATCCAGTTTGAATACGTCGTGCGCAGCACACAACCATTTATGGGATGTGCTGCGCACGCCATTTTTGACTGGATTCCGGCTTTCGCCGGAATGACGGCGCTATGTTTTGTCGATTAGAAAGAACATAACCTACTGATTCTTCGGGCATCAAAAAGCAAAAACGTAGGGATATATCAGGGTGCGAACCCCAACATCGTAATGTTGTGCATGACGACGTTGGGGTTTGCACCCCAACCTACGCGTTCAGAACGCCACCGTCGCCCGCATCCAGTAATACCGCCCGATCAAATCATACGTATACGCATCCGAGTTCCCGTTGCTTCCCCACTGGTAAAACATCGGCGGCTGCTTGTTGGAAAGATTGTCGACGCCAGCCGACAGCGTGGTGTGATATTTCGCCAACGCATAACTGGCCGACAGGTTGTGATAGACATACGCCCCGATCGGATGCACCACGCCAGGCACGCTCTCGTCCGCCGAATAGCCCTGCGAAAGATCCGCGCTGCCCACGCGCGTGCGTCCTACATAGCGCATCGTCCAGGTGGCGCTCCACGGTCCCTTGCTCCAGTTGAGCGTGGCCAACCCGCGCCAACGCGGAAACTCGCCGTACACCGCGCAATAGGAGCCGGCGCAGTGCGTGATCGGCACGGAGCTGTCGCCGGGTGCCGTATCCACGTCGTAGCGCTGCAGGTAGGTGCTGGTGAGGCTGGCGTTGAACTTGCCGAAGCGCTCGGTGTTAAACGCATACTGGATGGTCGAATCGATGCCGCTGGCCCAGGTTTCGCCAAGGTTGACGGTGGGCAGGTTGATGTAGCTGATCTGGCCGTTGCCGGCGCGATGGATCAGGCCGCACAAGCGGCTGCTGTAGTAGCACTCGTTCAAGATAGTGGTGGGGTCCAGGCCGTCCACGATCGTGTCGCGCAGATGGATGCGCCACGCATCGGCGCTGAACGACAAGCCCGGTAACCAGTGCGGATCGTAGACCAGGCCGAAATCGAAAGACTTGCCGTATTCGGGCTTCAAGTCATAACCGGCCGGCACCGAGCCGGAACTTCTCACTCCCAACTGCGGATTGATCTGCTGGAAGCTGCCGTTGGTCGGCACGTTCACGCAGGCCTGCGGGTGGCCGCCGGTATAGCCATCGCAGACATCGGTGGCCGCCAGCGCACCGCCGGATGTACCGGAAAACAGCTCGCTGATGTTCGGTGCACGGAATACCTGCGAGGCCGTGCCACGCAACAGCAGGTCGGCGATGGGGCGCCATTCCAACGCAATCTTGCTGTTGGTGGTCGTGCCGGAAAGGCTGTAGCGCGAGAAGCGCGAACCGATATCGATATTCAGCGAATGCGCAAATGGCACGTCGGCCAGCACGGGAATCAGCGTTTCGGCGTACGCCTCTTTCACGGTATAGCTGCCGCTGAGCTGGGTGGCGCAGAACTCCACCACGCCACACAGGCCCGCATAGGGACCATCGTTGATCGCGATTGCGCTGGGCGTGTCGGTACCATCCGATTGCGATTCGCGGCGATAGGAAAGCCCCGCGGCCAGGTTCACCGCGCCGGCGGGCAGATCGAACAGCTCGCCGTTGGCGCTCGCCTCGAACTGCTGCATGGTGTAGTGATAGAACGAATCGGGATTGACCAGCAGCTTCTTCAACGACGCGATAGTAGCCGGGTCATTGATGTTGAAGATGTTGATCGGCGTGCAGTTGGCGATCGGCGCGGCCGGCGTGCCACAGGTGACCACGCCGTTGCCGGACATGAACGAGGGGCCGATCGCCTGCTGGAACCCCGCATAGTCGATAAAACCCTCGTTGCGCGTTTTCTGCCTGACCTTGCCGTAATTGAAATCGACATTCCACTGCCAGCTGCTATTGCCGAAACTGCCGCGCAGGCCAGGCGTGAACTGCAGGTCGTACGTCTGATTGGCGTACATGCGGTTGCCCAGCGAGGTAAAGCGTATGTTGAAATCGTTGTAGCTGTTGCCGCTGACGCGATCGGTGCCGAAGTTGAGCCCGAACGGGTTGTAGTAGTTGGTGGACGGAACGAAGAAATCGTCCGAGTTGGCGAAGATCGGCACCGGCGCGATGATCGAAGAGGCCGCCGTGCGCGTATAGAACAGGTTGAAATACCCCTCGATCTGCGGCGTGAACTTGTAGGAGCCGAACAGCGAGATATTGGTGCGATCCTGCGGCGTCAGCAGCAGATTGTAAGGCGCATAGTTGAACGAATCGGCCGAGGTATACGGATGATAATCGGCCAAGGTGGTGATGCCGGTCACGCCCGGATTGAGCGTGACATTGGTGCCGCTGGCATCCTGCACCAGGCCGCCGGGCACCGCCGAGGAGCCGATCCT
Organism: Dyella sp.; assembly: GCF_051954575.1. GTDB lineage: Bacteria > Pseudomonadota > Gammaproteobacteria > Xanthomonadales > Rhodanobacteraceae > Dyella_B. The sequence goes on from NZ_JBQCHP010000124.1 coordinate 16,009, forward strand.
CTTCACCTGCCCATCGCGGAATGCCAGCGTATAAGCGGAATAATCGCGCTTGCCCGAGGTGATCGGGTTCTGCGTCTGATGCGTGATGGATGCAATGAAGTTCACTCGATCGCTGGACAATCCCGCCAGCAGGTTGAAGCCGCGGCGATTGCCGTCGCTGTGCGAGCTTTCGCCGTAATCGGCGCTCAGCTGCACGCCCCGGTAGTGATCCTTCAAGATGAAATTGACCACGCCGCCGATCGCATCGGAGCCATACACCGACGAGGCGCCATCGCTCAGCACTTCCACACGTTCGATCATGTTGGAAGGAATGCTGTTGACGTCGTCGTACGCAAGGCGATGCCCGTTGACCAGCACCAGCGTGCGGTTATCGCCCAGGCCACGCAGCGACACGGTCGAGGCGCCGGTGCCGCCGCCGCTGTTGATGCTGGGGTTGGTGGCGTTGCCAGCGACGGATGGCAACTGCTGCATCAGGTCACCCAGCGTGGGCTTGCCACTGGCGACAATCTGTCCGCTGTCGATGGTGGTCACCGGATTGGCGGTTTCGACATCGACGCGACGGATCAATGAGCCGGTGACAGTCACCGCTTGCAGATTCTTGGCCTGCGCGGCGGAGTCGGCATTGGCTTGGGTTGCGGCGCTTTGCGGCGTGGACGCATCCTGCGCATGCAAGGCGCCGCTGCCGATCATGCCCAGGAACAAGGCGCTGCGTACGGCGGTGGCGATCGGCGAAGGGTGTCGACGGGATGAGGAACGGCCAGGGCGGTGCGATGTTCGGGTCATAGACTTCTCACGCTCGTGGGCAGTAGTGGCGGTGATGACGTACGACAAAGGCGCAGCAGGGAACATGCACCGGCGCGCGGCGCAGATCGAGTGTCCCCCTTCGGTTTTGCTCCCTTCCCTGCTGCACGCGGAAAGGGAGCGGATAAAGCCGATGCTCAGCCGCTAGACGAGGCTTCGGATTCGTTTTGCCAGTACACGGCGTAGCGTTCGCCGTAGATGTCCTTCAAGGGTGCTACTGCGACGGCGCCGTTACGGGTGCTTGCCTCAAAGCGCAGTTCATCGGCGGCGACCACGCGCATCCAGTCGGTACTCTGCGCCGAGGCGGCCGCGATGCGCACCGGCGGTTGCGCCGGCGGCTCCGGTTCCGGGCCGGTGCCGTAGCCGCCGTATTGCATGGCATGCGTCACGCCTTGCGTACCCAGTCGCGCGCCCAGCACCAGCGGGCCATACAGCATGGCGACCTGGCTGTCGTCGCCCGGCAAGGTCATGGTGTGCAGCCGCATCGGCAAGTCGAGCTCGATGCGGTCACCGTCATGCCATTCGCGCTGCAGGCTCAGATAACTGCCGGGTGACGCGAAGACATCCAGGATTTGGCCATTTACGCGCACTTTGGCATCGGGACCGATCCAGGAAGGAATACGCAGGTGCAGCGCAAAGTGCTTCGGCTGCGCCAGCTTCAAGGCAAGCTGCGTGCGCGGTTCGCGCGGGAAGCGCGTCTCCTGCCGCAGCGTAAGCTTTTGTTGCGTCCAGTTGAGCTCGGAAGGCACGAACAGGTTGACGTACAGATCGTTGTCGTCGTGGAAATAGATATTGCCGTTGAAACGGGCGAATTCTTCCGCGCCGGTGCCGGTGCAGCACCAGAACGAATCGGTGGGCGAGTTGTAGAACTTGGTGGCGCCGCTGCGTAGCGGATAGAAGTAGAGCTTCATGCCATCGGCGTCCTGCGTGCCGAGGCGTGCGTTGTACAAGGTACGCTCGTAGTAATCGAAGGCGCGCGGATCGCCGTTCCAGGTGTAGACGTGGCGCGTAAGCTTCAACAAGTTGTACGCCACGCAGGATTCGGCCGTATACAGGCCCAGCTGCCCTTTCAGGTCGCCCGGAGCGGTGTGCCAGAATTCATCGTTGCTGGAGCCGCCCGTTGCATAGGTGCGGTGTTGCGTGACCGTTTCCCAGAAAAATTCTGCCAGGCGCCGGTAGCGCGGCTCGCCGGTGAGTTCGTAGCGGCGCGCGGCGCCGATGATCTTGGGCACCTGCGTGTTGGCGTGCAGGCCCTGCAATTCGTCGCGATAGGAAGCCAGCGGATCGAACAGCGACGACTGGTCGAAGCGATGCGCGGCGTCACGATAGCTCTCATTGCCGGTGATGGCATACAGCTCGTACATCGAGTCGTTGATGCCGCCGAACTCGGTCTTCATGATGCTCGCCATCTGCGCATCGGAAAAACCGTTGAGCCAGCGCGCCACCCAATTACCCATACCGATCGCAACCTGCAACGCCTGCTGGTTGCCGGCCAGCCGATACATGTCGAGCATGCCGGCGTGGATCTTGTGGATCGTATAGAACGGCGCCCATACCTTCTGCCCGCTACCCAGGCGGTCGAAGAAGCTTTCCGGGAAAGCGCTGAGATAGCCGTTGGGACGCTGGCACTTCGCCAGCGCGGCCACCAGTTCGTCGCCGCGGGCCTTGAGCGCTTCATCGCCGTCGCTGGCGTAAGCCAGCGCGCAGGCCGACAGATAATGGCCGCCGGTGAAATGACCGCGCAGTTCGCAATCGGGCTTTTCCCAGCCACCCAGCGGCGCCGCGTGCGAGGGCAAGCCCGCCTGCAGGCGGAACGTATGCGCCAGCCGGTCGATCGGCAGGCTTTGCAGATAGCGCCGGTTGATAGCTGCCGCGCGGGTGAATTCGCTGTCCAGCAGGCGCACCTGGTCCAGCGCGAACGGCTGCACGCAGCGCACCGGCCGGTCGGGCACGGCTTGCTTGGATGTCGCCGCCTTGGCCGGTTCGGCCATGTCGAACGCGCGCGTACGCGGTGCGATCGCTGCCGCGGCCAGTGCCGCCGCCGCGCCTTTCAAGAACTTCCTGCGTGGATCTTCCCCGTGCTGCATGCCGCTCCCCGATGACGATGATGACCGCCGCGCCGCAATGCATGGCGCACATGCGCATGCTGGCGGGATGGTTTCATCGTGCCGTAATAATTGGCGGAGCGTCTTGTTTCAATTGCCGGACGTGGATGCGGAATTTCGCACAATGCGTGTCGCTGTTCACGGATGGATAACCGAATGCGTAAGGGGTGATAGCAATCCAGGTATCGCAATGCGCGTGTGTCGCCATGTTCAACGTGAACAAATATGGATCGCTTGCCGTGATCGGCCCCCTCCCCTGCGTAGTAGGGGAGGGTTGGGGTGGGGCCAAGCAACCTCGCGACGAATTCACGCTATGCGGCAAGCTCGTGCAACCCCACCCCGGCTCCCCCTGCACGCAGGGGAGGGAGTACATCATGGCCCACAAAAACGCCCTCTTCCCGAAGAAAGAAGGCGCCTTTGCCCATCACCCAAGCGTTACATCACTTCATCGGCGAGATCGTGTTGTTCGACACCAGGACGTTGGTCGCCGTGCTGGCCACCGTGACATCGCGCGGATCCCAACCTTCGGTATAGATCGACTGGTTGTGCTGAATGAACCACAAGGCGTAGTTCCATTCGATGGTATTGCCGACCACCTGCATATTGTTGGTAGTGCTCGCAATGCTCACGCCAAACAGATAATTCGCGGTGATATTGCTGTTGTTGATCGTGACGTTGTTCGCACCGCCGACGTACACGCCAAAGCCCTGATTGTTCTGGATCGTGTCGTTGTTCATCGACAGGCCCGACACGTTGTTGTGCACTTCCAGGCCGTTGCCCACGTTGTTGGCCAGCGTGGTGTTCTCCAGGCGCACCTGCATCGTGGTGCCCTGCGTCGCCGGCTCGATGTCGATGCCGGACTGCGGCGCCGCGCCGTTGGAACCGGTGAAACTGCTGTTGACCACGTACACCTGCACCGCCGGCAGAATCGACAGACCCTGACGGCGATTGTTGTTGGATTTCACGTTGTTCAGCGTCACGCCGGTCGAGCGTACCAGCGTGGTGCCTGAACCCGATGCGCCGACCACCAGGCCGTCGCCCCAGCAGTTGGACACGGAAATGTCATGGACGTAGACGGTGCTGGACGCGGAGATGTTGATGCCATAGCCCCACTCGCCGGTGGTGCCCAGGTGCTGCGTACGCTCACCGACGATGCTGCCGCCAGCGATCTCCACATTGTTCACGCCCCACGCCTTCACTACCCAGTAGCGGGAAGCGCCGTTGGGAATGGCCTGCAGCGTTGCGCCGGTGTCGAGCAGCAGACGTGTGTGCGAGTGCAAGCTGATGCCGGTCAGCGCGTTGATCATGTACGTACCGGCCGGTACTTCGACGGTGCCGCCGGTGGACGGCAAGGCATTGATCGCCGCCTGGATCGCCGCGGTGTCGTCCGTGGTGCCATTGCCCATCGCACCGAAGTTCTTCGCGTTGAGCGCGGTGGCGCCAATCGTCAGCGTCGGCGTCGCGTTCCACCACGGCGTGGCAGCGGCCGGCAAGGCAAAGGCCGAAAGCGCGAGCGAGGCGGCGACGGCTGCGAAAAGCTTGCAGCTGCGCGTGAAGTTAAATTTGCGTGTATTGTTTGAACTGAACACAAAAGCCCCCTGGGCGCCTCGCGGCGCTGACTTACTTTTCACCTTGAAAACCCCGATTAATTCGTCAACAACGGGGCTAAAGATGCGGTACGGGCCCGTGAAACCGCAAATGTGAAAGGCTGCATTCGCTCGCAGAAAATGAATTTTGCGTGTACGCCGCCTGGTGGCGGCGTAAAGACTGTGACGACGGGCAGGTTTTTCGTGAGGGGCAATCCGTCTTACCAAGGATGCTCTGATCTATTCCCCGCAGGCGTTACCGGCCCTGTCTGCGCGCATCTGTTCGGCGCGCTGCCTCGACGATGCGCCAGTACACTCCTTCGCTCTTCCTTGTCTGGCGGGCAAACAGCTCCCAGCGCGGGCCACGCAAATAGTGTAAACAGGCCCTAGCTTGCCTGCGCCGATTCGGCGAATTCGGCTTCCATCACGTCCTTCGCGCACATCTTGGCTAGGCCCAGCACCAGGCCAAGATTAATTTCGTGTTTGGCGAGGATCGAAAGAATCAGCGGACTCTTGCTGCCGGCCACTTTGCACAGCACCAGCTTGTGCGCATCCCCTTCGATCAACAGATAGTTGAGCGCATCGGAGGCGATTTCACGCAGCACGCTATTGGAAAGTGCCACCAGCGAACTGCTCATGGCAGCGAACTTGTTCACCGGCAAGGTCGAACGGAACCGCTCCGCGTACGAACGCCCATCGCGCAGCGCGAACATCGCCGCTTCCACCCCGTCGCAGCGATGCAGCAAGGTATCCAGTGCGCGGTGACAACGCGGCTGGGTTGGCAGCACGATGCTCATGTCGCTCTTCCTTTGCTGGTGTGGCCGAAACCGAATTCGAGCAGTGTCAGCAACACCTCGAACAGCTGCACGACGTCGTCGCGGCGCCGGGCATCCATCGCCGTTACCGGCGCCACCAGGCCCTGCGCGTGCAAGGCTTGCTGGCAGCGCAGGCCCAGCGCGTGCGAAGGTTCGTCGCTTTTGTTGATCGCCACCACCAGCGGAATGGACGCCAGATCCTCGCGATAGGTTTCCAGCGTTTCGGCCAGCCCATCGATGGCGCCCTCGCTGCTGGCATCCACCAGCACGATTGCGCCGAACAAACCGGCGCGCACCACATCGAACATGTAACTGAAGCGCGATTGGCCCGGCAGCCCGTACAGCAGCAGGCGCCCGTTGTCGCCGTCCAGGCGAAGTTCGCCGTAATCCAGCGCGACGGTGGTGGTGTCCTTGGTCTCTTGCAACGCATCCGTGCAAGGCACGTCGGTGGAAACCGGCGGGATATCGCTCAACGCCGCGATGCACGTCGTCTTGCCCGAGCCCGGGGCGCCCATGAATACGATCTTGTAAACCTCGTTCATCGCGCAAACCCGAATTTTTTCAGCAGTCGCGACGCCAGCGCGGACCATTTTTGTTTCAAGCCCGCGCCGGCCATCTCGCCGTTGGACGTATACGCAAGCCGCTCCACCAATTGCGCTGCCATCAGCCGCTCCATGCATACCTCGATGTACTTGGCCGGCAAGCCAGTACGCTCGGCGATCTGCTCGATCGAATGCGCCTCTCTGGCGATGCACGCCAGCACGCGCCACCAGGGTTTTGGCCACTTGATGAAATCCAGCGGCCAGGCGTGCAGGCGAAAGCCCCAATGACCATCGGGCCGATACGTGTCATCGCGATCCAGACCCTTGAGTTGCTTGGTGGCATCGCTCAGCACGGCGAGCACTTCATGCGGACGCAGCGGACGGTGGATGGCACCCTGCGGATGCAGCCGCGGCCGCTGCGCGCAACGCACCACTCTGGATGCGGTATCGGCCGTCGGCGCGGCATCGTTCGGCTGGTCCACGTTGACGAAACACACGTCGCACGGCCCTGCCTCGCTCACTTCCCAGGGATCCTGCAGATAGGGTTTGAGCAGGCCCAATATGGAGCGAAGCGCGCCCTTCTCTTCGATACCGAAGTTGGGGCAGGCAATTTTCAGCGAGCGTGTCTGGCCGAGCATGGCGATCCGATGTGGACGTCGATCAGACCGTCGCTTCCAGCGCCGTCATGCTGATGCGCGAGCGCGCCAGTACCATGCCGATATTGGCCGAAATGCGCGTCACGAACACGGCGACGTGGTTGGGGTTTTTCTTGGAGCGCAGGAACACGTGGATTAGGTTGGTGCTGAACACCACGATCTCGTTGAAGTAATGCGAACCGGCAGCGCGGTTGGTGATACCGCGGGATTTGTCGAACAGCCGTTCGATTTCCACCACGTTCTTGCCCTGGAACAGATCGCCGGTCGCCGCCGCGACCAGGTCCAGCACTTCGCCGGGATGCGAGTCCACCGTTTTCACGCCGAGCAGGAAACCGCTCGTCATGTCCACGTAGCCGACCGCCAAGCAATCGGGAACGTCGCCTTGCACCGCAGCCAGCACTTTATCGAGTGACATTGCATTTTCCTCTGTTTTGAAATGACATCAGTGCCATTCACTGATCCGTCGCGCAAATTCGTGCACGAAGTTTTCCTGCGCGCCGGATTGAATGGCCATCGGGCGCGCGTAGCGCACTTTCTCGATCGCCTCGGCCGCGTCGTCCCCCAGCCACACCAGCACCGACGCCAGTACGGTGCCGGTACGGCCCAGTCCGCCGCGGCAATGCACCGCCACGCCGCGGCGATGCGCGATCGCGCCTTCGGCGATGCGGCAGATATCCAGCGCTTGCCTGAAATTCGGCGGCGCCAGGTCCGGAATCGGGAAGTGATGCATCTGCAGACCGAACTCGGCCGGTTCCGTGGCCGAATAAATGCATCGTTCCTCGGTGCAGATCAGCACTTGAATGCCCTTCTCCGACAAATGGCGATATTGCGCCGGCGCCGCCGCCGTCATGCCGGGACGGCTCATGCCGCACAACAGGCCGGGCACCAGCCACCACACGCCATCGTCCAGGCGCACGCTGCGCGAGCGCATCGGCAGGCTGCAATTGCCGGTTTCGACGTAGATGTGGCCAGGATGCGTGGCGGGACGGCTAAAGAACTGCCGGCTGTCGCTGCACTCCTGGATCGTGCCGCCGGCCAGCAGCGCGGTCTGCCCGCCCGCCTCCAGGCAATCGATACGGTTGTGCGTGGCGGCGATGACACAAGTCTGGTTCGCCAATACCGCGATGCGCCGGCGCACCGCCATGGCCATGGCGTCGTCGAGGCCAGCGGTCGGTTCGTCCAGCAGATAGAGATTGGCCGGTTCGTGCAGCACGCGCATCACCGCGAGATAGCGCCGGATCGCACGCGGCCATGTTTCTATGGGGCTGGCGACGAGCGCGTGCGCATGATCGATGCCGGCTTCACCCATCCATGCGTCCGCCTGCTCATTCGATATGGACGTATGGACGTCCAAGATCACGCCCTGCTCAAGCATTGCGATCGCCGCGCATGCAGCCAGCAACGGCACTCCATGCCATAAGATCGAGCCTCCGGTCCACAATGTTCGGTCGTTGCCAGCGATCGCATGCAACAGCGACGACTTTCCCGACCCGCCGCCACCCACCAGAAACAGCAGCCCGGGATCGTCCACCTTCAATTGGATCCGGTGGAGTACGGCCTGATTACCATGCCGGACTTCGACTTGATTAACGACCAACAAGGCCTTCTCTCCAGGCTGCTGGTGTTGTTCAAATCACCAGTAAAGCAACAATGTGCATAAGTCTGTTGCAGCGCAGCCGGGCGCGGAATGTTTGCTCAGGTCCACATCGAAGTCAGAACGGGACATGGCCGTTTAGGGGCGATGTGTTGGAGATATGCAGCCCCTGCAGTCTCAAATGTCGATTACCGCCGTTTGCGTGGTGTAACTGAACCGTCATTCCGGCGAACGCCGGAATCCAGTCAAGAATGACGTGCGAAGCACACGATGCGAGAGGTTTTGTGTGCTTTGCACGGTGTACTTAAGGCAACACTGATCAAGTATCGCCGTCGTCACCAGGCCTGTCTGTTCGCAGGCCACAGGGCCGTCGGCGAAGGCAGACTGGCCGTCTATCGAGACGGGTACCTGCGGCATGTGGACAGACAGGGCTGGCCCCACAGGTTGAATTTGAATGAGGGGGTGATGTCTGGAAGGCCCGCAGGCTGCGCCGCGCGGCTTGGCAAGACGGCCAGTCTTCCCGGCGCCACGCAGCGCACCCTGCGAGCCTTCCAGACATCATGACGACGGCGATACTTGATCAGTGTTGCCTTAAACTGGATTCCGGCGTTCGCCGGAATGACGACAAGGTGAAGCCATACCCTACGGCGGATTTTGCGCCACCCAAGCCCTATGCAGGCTTCTCCCCCGTCCCACGAAGATTGGTGACTTTCCCAAGCAACCCGAACCAGAACGGCGCGCCGAACAACGAGGAACTCGCGGTGATCAACCAACCGGGAATCATGTAGATCACATCGAGATAACGCGAAGGCGGATGACCCCAGCCGATCGGCAATTGATCGAGCATCGACAAGGCGTCGTGCGCATTCGGCCCTGGCGGTGGCACTGGCAGATGCAGCATGCCCGCGGCGGACATCGCCCAAAGCTTGGTCAACACATAGCTGGCATCGATATTGAAGGCGATGGTCAATGCCAGTGCGAAAACGAACGCCCAGAATTGCGCCTGCCGCTTGTACGCGCCGGAGATGCGCTCCATGCCCGAATCGAACCATTGCGCGATCTGCACTTCGAATGCCGCCACGTCGCCGGCGGCACGGTCGTACATGCTGCACAGGCACAGGCGAACCTGCGGATCGGAAATCGATTCAAGCACCGGTCGCAGGTTGGCGAACGCAATCTGCCCGCGTTGCAGTGTATCCACCAGTGCGCGCGCGAAGTTCAGCGGTTTGATGTACGACGGCGCCACTTTCAAGGACAGCTCGTCGAGATTTTTCGCGCGCCCGTCACCGCGCGGATTGACCAACGCGTGATTGTAGATATCCAGCACCAGCGGATGCCCGTTCAGGAGCTGCGCGATGCCGGCCAGCAAGGTTCTTGCGCGCAGCCGGAAGATGGAGGCCGCCGCCTCCTGGATGCTGCTGGCGATCAGCGCCACCGAACCGAAGCAAACGATCATGCCGATGGCGACCTCAAGCACCGTGCTGCCGAACATGGCTCCCCTCCGTGATTTTCCCTGGGGCGGATCATATGCCAGGAAGCTTCCCGCAGGTGGAGCTGAGGCATAGCCGAACCCCAACGTCGCCATGCCGCATTCCGATGTTGGGGTTCGCCCCGGATCAAGTCCGGGGCTCAGCCCAACCTACGGGTATTACGAGGCGTGATGCAGATCCTGCAGCACCGTGGGCAACAATTCCGCGACGGTGGGATGGATGTGCATGGCGTGAGTGACGGTGCGATACGGCGCCTTGGCGTACATCACATCCAACAGGCTGTGGATGACTTCGTCGCCGTTGACGCCGAGGATGGCGGCGCCAAGCAGTTGCTGCGTGTCGGCATCCACGATCACTTTCATGAAACCCAACGTTTCGCCGCGCTCCACCGCACGCCCGACGCGCGTCATCGGCCGCACGCCGACCTCGATCTTGCGCCCTTGTTTTCGCGCCTCCTGCTCGGTGAGCCCGATGCGCGCCAGCGGTGGATCGATATACAGCGCATAGGCATTGATGCGATCGGAAATGCGTCGCGGCTCGCCGTCCAGCACGTTGGCGGCGACGATCTCGAAATCGTTGTACGAGGTATGCGTGAACGCGCCCTTGCCGTTGCAATCGCCGAGCGCCCAGATGCCCTTCATATTGGTGCGGCATTGATCGTCGACGGTGATGTAGCCGCGCTCGTCGGTGGCGACGCCGGCGTTCTGCAAGCCCAGATCGTCGGTATTGGGTCGCCGGCCGACCGCCAGCAGGACGTGCGTGCCGTGTACTTCCAGCCGCGGATCGGCGCACCTGGCCACCACGCGCACGTCGTCTTCCTTGCCATGTACTTCAATGCATTCGGCTGAAAGGTGGAACGCGATGCCTTCCTTGCGCAGGATATCGACCACCGCGGCGGATACTTCGGGATCCTCGCGCGGCAGCAGGCGATCGCCGCGCTCGACGATGGTCACTTCCGAACCGAAGCGCCGGAACATCTGCCCGAACTCCAGCCCGATATAGCTGCCGCCGATGATCACCAGGTGCCGGGGCAATTCGCGCAGCGCCAGGATGCTGGTGTTGGTCAGGTAGGGCACCGTATCGATGCCGGGAAAATCAGGCACGATCGCGCGTCCTCCGACATTGATGAAAAACTCGTCGGCCTCGATCAATGCATCGCCCAAGCGCACGCTGCGCGGCGATTCGAACACGGCCTGTCCGCGCAGCAGGGACACGTTCTGCATGCCATCGAGCCACTTCTGAACGCTGCTGCGCGACTGGCCGGAGATGCCCTGCGTGCGTTCCCACACGCGCTGCATGTCCACGCGAACCTCGCTCTGGACGAGCACGCCGTAATCGCTTGCACGCCGCCCCATCTGCGCGACATAAGCGCTGGCCACCATCGCCTTGGTGGGAATGCAACCGGTGTTGACGCAGGTGCCGCCCACCAGCTTGCGTTCGATCACCGCCACCTTGCGGCCGGATTTGCCCAGGCGCTCTGCCAGTGGTGGCCCGGCCTGCCCTGCCCCGATGACCACTGCATCGAATCGCTGATTCATGCCGCTTCCAATCGCTGGCTTGAGAAGTGCGCAGTGTGTAGCAGCAGTGAAGAAGAAATTGTTAATGCGGCCAAGGCAAGTGCGAAGGCGACGACGGTCACATCCTGCTCATGCTTGACCCATAAATCACTCAGACCATCTTGCGATTTTCCTTTGTGTGCCGCACCAGATCCTTGAAAGACATCATGCATCGTGGTCTTGTCCCTAACCGGGCAAGGAAGCCTAAAAAAATTTGAGGCGTCCCTTGCCATCGGCTTCAGCAAGCGGATATCGGAAGAGCTTTTTCGGGTGCGATGAAAAACGAGGACGCCGTTGACCAGGCATGGGGTTGCTTGCGATGGCGCGTTCTGCACATCAGCTGCACAGCCAACCTGGAGAGGGGATCATGACCAAGACGTTACGCCGGGCCATCGCCAAAGGGCTCGCCTATGGCGCGTTTGCCGTACTCGCTGCATCACCTGTCGCAAACCTTGCGGCACAAACCACACCGTCGTACAGCTGGCAGAACGTGCGCATCGTCGCCGGCGGCTATGTCGACGGCATCATTGCGCATCCCGCGAAGCCTGGACTGTTCTATGCGCGCACCGACGTCGGTGGTGCCTATCGCTACAACTCCACCACCGGCAAATGGATACCGTTGAACGATTGGGTATCGCCGGCCAATTCGCAATGGATGGGCGTGGAAAGCATTGCCGTCGATCCGAACAACGCGAACATGCTGTTCATGGTCACGGGACTGTATACGCCATCCTGGGGCGCCAACGGCGCAGTGCTGGTGTCCTCCGACCAGGGCAAAACCTTTACGCCGCATCCGTTGAGTTTTCGCACCGGCGGCAACGAGGATGGACGCAACGCCGGCGAGCGCCTGCAGGTGGATCCCAACCTGGGCTCGGTGTTGTTCTACGGCACCATGAACGATTCTTCGCAGCCCAGCACCAATGGCCTATGGAAAAGCACCGATCGAGGCGCGAGCTGGAGCAAGGTGAGCGGCTTCAACGCGCTGTCCAGCGATGGCACCGGTGCGGGCGTGGCCTTCGTCGCGTTCTACAAACCCTCGGGCGTCAAGGGTTCGCCCACCAAGACGATCTTTGCCGGCGTATCCACCAGCACGGCCACGGCGACGCTCTACAAGAGCACCGATGGTGGCGTGACCTGGGCAGCGGTGAGCGGAGGCCCCACCGGCCTGATGCCGCAGCGCGGAGTGATCGGGCCGGACGGCAACATGTACATCACCTACGGCAATGCGCCCGGCCCCAACGGCATGACGGCCGGGCAGGTGTGGAAGTACAGCATCGGCCTCAACACCTGGCAGAACATCACGCCGCCGGACAAATACAACTATCCGTCCGGCTTCAGCGGCGTGGCGATCGATCCGGCCAAGCCCGGCACCGTGGTGGTGATGACGATGGACCACTGGTGGCCGAGCGACACCATGTATCGCAGCACCAACGGCGGTACGAGCTGGGTGGACGTAGGCGCCACCGCCACGCGCGATTCGAGCCTGTCGCCCTGGATGACGCAGGGCCAGTCGCAGGCGGGGTTCGGTAACTGGGGCGAAGTGGTGATCGATCCGTTCAACTCCGCGCATGCCATGTACGGTTGGGGCGGCGGCATCTGGGCAACCAACAACCTCACTGCGATCGACAACGGACAGCCGACCAACTGGACCGTCGGCGCCGACGGCATCGAGGAAACCGCGGTGATCGGGCTGATTTCTCCCACCTCAGGCGCGCATCTGGTCAGCGCACTCGGTGACGTCTGCGGCTTCGTGCACACCAGCCTTACCACCGCGCCGACGACGCAGAACAACAATCCCATCTGCTCCAACGGCACCGGGCTGGATTTCGCCAAGAGTCTCCCATCGAAGATCGTGCGCGTCGGCACCGGCGGCAACAATGTGTTCGGCGCGGTATCGACCAATGGCGGCAGCAGCTGGACGCCGTTCGCCAACCAGGCCGGTTCCAGCAGCGGTGGCGGCACCGTGGCGATGTCCGCCGACGGCGGCACCATCGTGTGGGCGCCGACGGATGTCACGCCCGCCTACTCCACCGACAACGGCACTACCTGGACCAAGCTCACTGCATTGCCCACCGGTGTACAGGTGGTATCCGATGGCGCCAACGGCAATCTGTTCTATGCGTGGAATCCGTCCACCGGCACGTTCTACAGCAGCTCCGACAAGGGCGTGACCTGGTACGCCACCACCAGCAGCCTGCCGCAGATCGCTTCGTGGCAGCACAGCCAGGTGAGTACGGTGACCGGTGTGCAAGGCGACATCTGGCTCGCCACGCCCTCGGGCCTGTATCGCAGCACCAACTCCGGCTGGACCTGGAATACCTTCGACGCTTCCACCGTCACCTCGGCCACCTCGGTCGGCTTCGGCAAGGCGGCGACCGGCGCGTTCTATCCTGCTATTTATCTGTCGGGCACGGTGAACGGCAGCGCCGCCTTGTTCCGCTCCACCGATGCGGGCAGCACGTGGGTACAGATCAACGATGCGGCCCATCAATGGGGTGGTGTCTCGCTGGTGGTGGGCGATCCGCGTACCTTCGGCACCGTGTATCTCGGTACGAGCGCCGGTCGTGGCGTGATTTACGGCACGTCGAGCAATTGATGTGTTGCTTGCTCCCTCCCCTGCTTGCAGGGGAGGGATTGCCTGAGTTTCGAAGTATTTGCTAACACCTCATCGTCATTCCGGCGAACGCCGGAATGACGATGAAGCATGATTTGTCATCAACGTAAGGATTCCCATGCCGCACTGGCTACGACGCACGCTTCTACTTTCCACCTTGCTACTCGCCGCCACGGCGTCCGCACAGGACATCGCACCCACGCCGCCCATGGGTTGGAACAGCTGGGACGCCTACGGCCTCACCATCGACGAAGCCGACTTCAAGGCCAACGTGACCGAACTCACCAAGCTGCACGCTTACGGCTGGACGTACGCCGTGATCGACGAAGGCTGGTACATGGGCAATCCCTTCGGCGACAAGCTGGCGCATCGGGATTACGCGATGGATGCGCACGGTTTATCGATTCCCGCACTCAAGCGCTTTCCTTCCTCCACCGGCGAGCAAGGCTTCAAGCCGCTGGCCGATTGGGTGCACGCGCAAGGATTGAAATTCGGTATCCACATCGTGCGCGGCATTCCCAAGCAGGCGGTGGACGCGAACCTGCCGATCGCCGGTTCATCGTTCCACGCCGTCGACGCAGCCGATACCGCCGACACCTGCGCATGGGACGACGGCACCTATGGCGTGCGCGACAACGCCGCCGGCCAGGCCTATTACGACTCCATGCTCGCCCTGTATGCGCGCTGGGGCGTGGACTTTCTCAAGGTCGATTGCATTGCCGATCATCCGTACAAGATCACCGAGATTCGCCAGATCGACGCGGCCATCAATAAAACCGGCCGACCGATCGTGCTGAGCCTGTCGCCGGGACCGACGCAGCTTGCGCATGCCGCCGAAATTCGCCAGTACGGCCAGATGTGGCGCATCTCCAACGACGTCTGGGACGGCTGGACGTTCAAGCACGAACATCCAAACGACGATTTCCCGCAGGGCGTGCGCAACATCTTCGATCACCTGCAGGCCTGGGCTGGCCAGGCCCACGGCGGCCGCTGGCCCGACGCCGACATGCTGCCGTTCGGCATGCTGGCCCCGCATCCTGGCTGGGGCGAACCACGCAAGTCGCGTTTGAGCCTGGAAGAGCAACGCACGCAACTCACCTTGCTGGCGATTGCGCGCTCGCCGCTGATTCTGGGCGCCAATCTGACCAAGCTCGATCAAGCGACGCGTGCATTGCTTACCAATAAGGACATCATCGCGGTCGACCAGAACAGCCACGACAATCATCCCATCACCGAGCTGCCGGCAGGTTGGGAACAAGCGCGCGTATGGGCTGCAACCGGTCCATCGGGGCAGCGCTACCTTGCCGTGTTCAATCTCGATGACAAGCCGCTTACGCTGGCCTCGGGATGGGACAAGCTGGGTTTGCCCGCAGGACATCACGCCGCCCGCGAGCTTTGGAGCGGCCGGCGTTTGTCGGCATCCGATCGATTGAGCGTGGTTTTGCCTGCACATGGCTGCGTGATCTACGCAATCGATTAAAGCGGCAAAACCGTCGAAAACTCGCGTAGGTTGGGGTGCGAACCCCAACATCGCCCATGCATGTATGGAACACACGATGTTGGGGTTGCACCCCAACCTACGCGAGTGCGATTGCCGCCTGGCCGAGAAATCATGCCGCGATAGCTATAAACATGGTATGCAATTTCCGAATTGCCATCGGTTGACGTCTACGTCCGCTTGACGCTTTCGTCACGCGCTCTAGTCGACGCTTTCGCCGCGCTTTCACGCCAGGCGATGGGGATTCCGGCTCTGCCGGCGCGGCAACAAGCCTTGGCGTGCACTGAAAACTTGCCGGTGACTAGCACAAGCGTCCCAAACCTAAATGGGACGCACATATCACGCGGGTGTTCACTGCTGACAAGCACGGGGCGCGTCTACGCCCCGTCCAGTTGCTTTGCGTAACCACCTACTTGAGGAGGCGAAGTGCTATGAAAGCATCCGTCAAACGCATCGTATTCGCTGCAGTCATGAGCATTACCACACTTTCAGTGATGGGCTGCAGCAACACCGTAACCATTCATTACGATCAGGCAGCAACCTGCTACCTGTTTGATAGCAATCCAACCGGCCAGCCACATACGACCACTTCATCCAGTAATGGATTGTTCGTGATCTACAAGATCACATCGATCGACAACACCAGCTCCGGCGCCAAGGATTTCAACTTCAATCCGAGCAAGGTGTACAACGGGAATCAGAGTCTCGCCAACAATCAATCGTTCGACTATTTACTGCAATTGGCACAGCCACATACCGTAGCCAAGGGCACGACGGGCACCAACCTGGGCAAGCTCGTTATCGATACCACGGCAGATCCCAAGACGGACCAGAAAGCGGATTTTCCGCTTCGCTACAACAGCGGCTCGGGTGAAAGCGTACTGCTCGTCAGAGACAACCCGAATACGCCACCACCCTTCCTGGATCCATGCTCACCGAGCAACATCAACAGTCTGTAGTGGCGCGCGGGTTCGGCTGAGGCGCGGTCGAACTCCAATGCCATGACATGCACATGGCAACGTTGGGTTTCGCCCCGGATCGAGTCCGGGGCTCTACCCAGCCTTACGGGTAGATCGGCGCGTAACGTCAATGACGCAATATGGCGATGACGATTTCCACCACGATCAACACGATGATCGCCACTTCCAGCAACTCCGCGCGCTTGCCGGATGCTTCCTCGTAAAGCGCGGCGTAGGTGTCGCGGATGATCGCCAGCTTGCGGTCCACCGCGTCGCTGACGCGACTGACGCGAAACAGGTCCAGCGCCGATGCATAGACGCGGGCGAGGTAGACATCTTCGGTAACCTGCAATGCGTTGTCGACCTTTTCGGTGATCTCGGTGACTTCCGCCACCAGCTTGTACAGGCCGCGCGCCAGGTCGGCGAAGCGGCGCGAGGCCAGCGGGTTGCTGGCGTGATGGGCGGCCTCGACCATGTCGTACATGCGTGGCAGTTCGGCATCGAGCAGTTCGTCGTAAAAGCGCATCTCCAGCAATTGCGCATTGGCGACCTCGAGAATGTCCACCACGTCCGAATCGCCGCGCGGCTCGTAGATGAAGGCGCGATCCCAGGTCAATACGACCAGGTCATCGGCGTAGTAGGAAAAGCGATGCTGCAGCAGGTCCCTGCGCGCCTGCTCGGACAGCGCGCGCTGTTCGCCCGATAGCAACGGAACCAGATCGATCTGTTCGTGCAACGTGGGCACAGGCACCGTTTCTTCGAAGGCGTGCACGATGCCGAGCAGGTAATCCTCGTGCAGCGACGCGGCGCTGGGTTTGGACAAGGCGGGCAGTAGCGCGGTGCGCAGTTGCTGCAGCAATTGCTCCCAGACAGGGCTGTCGGCGCCGGGGCCCAGCAATGCGTCGACGGCATTCACCCGTTGCGAAAACGCATCCCAGTCGCAGGCCGTGACCGGGATGCGCACCGAAAAAGCCACCGCGCCGAAGTCGTACAGCCTGGCCGTGACCTCGGCGCGACACGCCTGCCCCTGCAGCGGCAGTTCCAGCGGATCGAGTTTCAACAGTACCGGCGGAACGCCAAAAGCTACCGCCTTGGGAGGTGTGCTGCCGAGCTTGCTACGCGTGCTGGTCGAGCGTCGCTGTTGTTCCCACAGCACTTGCGCATTCGACAGGTCGATGGCATCGGCGATGTCGATCAGATGCATCGCAACCACGGCGGCCGATCGGACAGTTGGTTGTTCGAAGGGCATGCGCAGGCGCCGGGCAACGGACAGCGCTCATTCAACCCTTTAATGGTTCGTGGATGCAAGGAAAGCGCGAGCATTTCTGATCAGCGTCAATGCGATTGACAGTTCCCTTCCCCGCATGCAGGGGAGGGAACGCATTCGGCAAGCCAACACCCAACACTCGGGATCGATTGCCTGCCTTCCGCGTTAAGATCCCGAATGCGGCCGCTTCACGCGTCCTACACAATTGCCGCCTCCACATGCCGCTCACCTGAAAACTACCTGACGCGTACTGAAATTAGCCGCGGTTTTTACGACGCCGGACCCTGTTTGGCGATAGCCAGCCACGTCAAGACTACGTAGCATGGCGTGACTACGCTTTCTGTACAAATCGGCCTGTCATGTATATGCAAGCCGAAACTGTCGCATCAAAAACTGGCCACCATCCCTCGGTTAAGGATTGCCGATTTTCAAGGCTTTGATCACGAGGCTTGCATGAACGCCGATACCTGGGAAACGCTCGAACGCCGTCAAGTCATCGCCGCCCTGCGCAGCTTTCGACGCGGCGATTTCCATGTGCGTCTGCCGGAAGATCTGCCAGGCCAGGATGGCGAACTGGCGCAGTTGTTCAATGAAGTGGTGAACCTCAACCAGCAGATGACGGCAGAGCTCGAGCGCCTGTCGCGTGTGGTAGGCAAGGAAGGCAAGATCACCCAGCGTGGACGCGTAAAGGCCGCCACCGGCGGCTGGGAAAGCGCGATCCACGCAGTGAACGAATTGATCGAGGACATGGTCCAGCCAACCGCTGAAGTGGCGCGCGTGATCGGCGCGGTGGCCAAGGGCGATCTCTCGCAATCGATGACGGTGGAGATCGACGGACGCCCGTTGCGCGGCGAGTTCCTGCGCATCGGCAAAGTGGTCAACACCATGGTGGAGCAGCTCGCCTCGTTCGCCTCCGAAGTGACGCGCGTGGCGCGCGAAGTGGGCACCGAAGGCAAGCTCGGTGGACAGGCGACGGTGCGCGGCGTGGCCGGCACCTGGAAAGACCTGACCGACAACGTCAATGCCATGGCCACCAACCTCACCGGCCAGGTGCGCAACATCGCCGAAGTCACCACCGCGGTCGCATCGGGCGACCTTTCCAAGAAGATCACCGTGGAGGTGAAAGGCGAAATATTGGAGTTGAAGAACACCATCAACACCATGGTGGACCAGCTCAACTCTTTTGCCTCCGAAGTGACGCGCGTGGCGCGCGAAGTGGGTACCGAGGGCAAGCTCGGCGGCCAGGCGCGGGTGGAAGGCGTGGCCGGCACCTGGAAAGACCTGACCGACAACGTCAACCTGATGGCCGACAACCTCACTGGCCAGGTGCGCAATATCGCCGAGGTGACCACCGCGGTCGCATCCGGCGACTTGTCCAAGAAGATCACGGTGGACGTCAAGGGTGAAATCCTGGAGCTGAAGAACACCATCAACGTGATGGTGGACCAGCTCAACGGTTTTGCCTCCGAAGTGACGCGCGTGGCGCGCGAAGTGGGCACCGAAGGCAAGCTCGGCGGCCAGGCGCGCGTGCCCGGCGTGGCCGGCACCTGGAAAGACCTGACCGACAACGTGAACCTGATGGCCGACAACCTCACCGGCCAGGTGCGCAACATCGCCGAAGTCACCACCGCGGTCGCATCGGGCGACTTGTCAAGAAGATCACGGTGGACGTGAAAGGCGAAATCCTGGAGCTGAAGAACACCATCAACACCATGGTCGACCAGCTCAACTCCTTCGCTTCGGAAGTGACGCGCGTAGCGCGCGAAGTGGGTTCCGAAGGCAAGCTCGGCGGCCAGGCAACAGTGCGCGGCGTGGGCGGCACGTGGAAGGATCTCACCGACAACGTCAACGCCATGGCCACCAACCTCACCGGCCAGGTGCGCAACATCGCCGACGTCACCACCGCGGTGGCGCGTGGTGACTTGTCCAAGAAGATCACGGTGGACGTAAAGGGCGAAATCCTGGAGTTGAAGATCACCATCAACACCATGGTGGACCAGCTCAACTCCTTCGCCTCGGAAGTGAGCCGCGTGGCGCGCGAAGTGGGCTCCGAAGGCAAGCTCGGCGGCCAGGCGCAAGTGATCGGCGTGGGCGGCACCTGGAAAGACCTTACCGACAACGTCAACGCGATGGCCGCCAACCTTACCGGCCAGGTGCGCAACATCGCCGAGGTGACCACGGCGGTGGCGCGCGGCGACTTGTCCAAGAAGATCACGGTGGATGTCAAAGGCGAAATCCTGGAGCTGAAGAACACCATCAACACCATGGTGGACCAGCTCAACTCCTTCGCCTCCGAAGTGACGCGCGTGGCGCGCGAAGTGGGCACCGAAGGCAAGCTCGGCGGCCAGGCGCAGGTGCCCGGCGTAGGCGGCACCTGGAAGGATCTCACCGACAACGTCAACCTGATGGCCACCAACCTCACCAACCAGGTGCGCGGCATCGCCGAGGTGGTGACCGCGGTGGCGCAAGGCAACTTGAAGCGCAAGCTCACGGTGGATGCCAAGGGCGAGATCGCCGCGCTGGCCGACACCTTCAACGGCATGATCGAAACGCTGGCCACCTTCGCCGACCAGGTCACCAATATGGCGCGCGAAGTAGGCATCGAAGGCAAGCTCGGCGGCCAGGCGCGCGTGCCCGGCGCGGCCGGTTTGTGGCGCGACCTTACCGACAACGTGAATCAGCTCGCCGCCAATCTCACCAACCAGGTGCGCTCGATCGCCGATGTGGCCACCGCCGTGACCAAGGGCGACCTCTCGCGTTCGATCGCGGTGGAAGCCTCGGGTGAAATGGCGTCGCTGAAAGACAACATCAACGAGATGATCCGCAACCTCAAGGATCAGACGCTGAAGAACGCCGAACAGGACTGGCTCAAAACCAACCTCGCCCGGTTCTCGCGCATGCTGCAGGGCGAGCGCGACCTGGCCACGGTGTCCAACCTGATCATGTCGGAGCTGGCGCCGCTGGTGAATGCGCAGTTCGGCGTGTTCTACGTCACCCGCCGCGAAGAAGACGAAACGGTGCTGGAGCTGGTCGCCAGCTACGGCGGCCGGGATACCTTGAGCCCCACCTTCAAGTTGCGCGAAGGCCTGATCGGCCAATGTGCCGCCGACAAGCGCGCGATCCTGCTTTCCGATGTGCCCAGCGATTTCCTCCGTATCAGTTCCGGCCTCGGCCACGCGGCGCCGGTCAACATCGCCATTCTCCCTGCCCTGTTCGAGAACGATGTGAAAGCCGTGATCGAGCTGGCTTCGTTCAGCCGCTTCAACGAAACGCACCAGAGCTTCCTCGACCAGCTGATGGAATCGGTCGGCATCGTGCTCAACACGATCGCCGCCACCATGCGTACCGAAGGCCTGCTCAAGCAGTCGCAGCTGCTTACCCAGGAACTGCAGGCGCGCCAGACCGAGCTCACCACCAAACAAGAAGAGTTGCACACCACCAACGAGGAATTGCAGGAAAAGGCGCAACTGCTGGAAAACGAAAAGAAGCAGGTGGAAGCCAAGAATTTCGAGATCGACCTTGCGCGCCGCGCGGTGGAAGAAAAGGCCGAGCAACTCGCGCTCACCTCCAAATACAAATCCGAGTTCCTGGCCAACATGAGCCACGAGCTGCGCACGCCGCTGAACTCGCTGCTGATTCTTTCCCGCCTGCTGGCCGACAACCAGCAAGGCAACCTCAATGAAAAGCAGGTCGAATTCGCGCGCACCATCCATTCGGCCGGCTCGGACCTGCTCAACTTGATCAATGACATCCTGGACCTTTCCAAGATCGAGTCGGGCACGGTGTCGATCGAGATCGGCGACATGTCGATGAACAGCCTCAAACAGCATATGGAGCGCACGTTCCGCCAGCTCGCCGCCGACAAGAACCTGGATTTCAAGGTCGATTTCGGCGCCACCCTGCCGGGGTCCATCCGCACCGACGAAAAGCGGCTGCAGCAGATCGTGCTCAACCTGCTTTCCAATGCGTTCAAGTTCACCTCGCAAGGCAGCGTCACGCTGGCGGTGACCCGCGCGGAAAGCGGCTGGAGCACCAATCATCCGGTATTGCGCGACGTGGAATGCGCGATCGAAATCGCGGTGATGGACACCGGCATCGGCATCCCGAAGGACAAGCAGAAGCTGATCTTCGAAGCCTTCCAGCAGGCCGACGGCACCACCAGCCGCAAATACGGTGGCACGGGGCTTGGCCTGTCGATCAGCCGCGAAATCGCACGGTTGCTGGGCGGTGAATTGCAGGTGCGCTCCACGCCAGGACAAGGTTCCACCTTCACGCTGTTCGTTCCGATGGAACTGGTATCGCACGCAGCGCCTTTGCCCGGCGCCAGCGCGGCACGCTACGACAACAGCGGCGCGATGGTGCCCACCGCACTGCCCGCGCCGATGGAAGTCAACGACGACCGCGATGCACTGGACCACTCCCCGTTCGTGCTGATCGTGGAGGACGACCCCACCTTCGCGTCGATCCTGCTCGACATCGCGCACGACGTCGGCATGAAGGGCGTGGTGTCCACCGCGGGGGCCGGCACCCTGGCGCTGGCACGCAAGCTTTGCCCGCATGCGATCACGCTTGATCTTGGCCTGTCGGATATCGATGGCTTCGTGCTGCTGGATCTGCTCAAGCACGATCCGAGCACCGCGCACGTGCCGGTGCATATCATTTCGGGCGCCGAGAACCTGGATGGCGAGCAGTCGCTCGCCGGCCACGAGGTAACGGAAAAGCCGGCCACGATGGAACGCCTGACCGAGGTGTTCACCGACCTCGCGCGGCGCGCCCGCGAGACGCAAACCCTGCCCGCGCCGACGATCGTCGACAGCAACGGCGCACCGACCGGCGGGCTGCGTGCGGTGCCGGAGCTTGCCGGTGCGAAAATCCTCATCGTCGACGACGACATCCGCAATATCTATTCGCTCACCAGCGTGCTGGAAAGCTACAACGTGGATGTGCTGCACGCCGAAGCCGGGCGCGACGGCATCCGCATCCTGCAGCAGACGCCGGACATCGACCTAGCCTTGATCGACATCATGATGCCGGAGATGGACGGCTACGAAACCATGCAGCAGATCCGCGCGCAATCGGAACTCGCTGGCGTGCCGCTGATCGCCGTCACCGCCAAGGCGATGAAGGGGGACCGCCAGAAATGCCTGGATGCAGGAGCCTCCGACTACATCGCCAAGCCGGTCGACATCGAACTGCTGCTGGCCCTGCTGCGCGTATGGGTGACCCGCGCGCGCGAACGCACGACCCTGTTCGCGCGCACGCTGGAACCGGCATTGGAGAGCCACCCATGACATCCGACGTACTTGCGCATGGCATGCTGACCACGCACAGCCAGATGCTCTCTTCCCGTGCCCGCATTCTGATCATCGACGATGACGAGTTGAACCTGCACGCCATCAAGACCGTGCTGGAAGACATCGCCGATGTGGTGCTGGCCAGCTCTGGCGAGGAAGCGCTACGGCACCTGTTGAAAGGCGAGTTCGCGGTGATCCTGCTCGACGTCTACATGCCGGGCATGGATGGCTACGAAACCGCGCAACTGATCCGCGCCCGCGAGCAGACCAAGCGCATACCGATCATTTTTCTTTCCGCCATCAACAAAGAGGTGGAGCATCTCATCCGCGGCTACGCGATGGGTGCAGTGGACTACGTGTTCAAGCCGGTCGAACCGATCGTGCTGCAGTCGAAAGTGGCGGTGTTCGTCGACCTGTTCATGATGCGGCGGGAGATCCAGCTCAAGGCCCTGCAGGAACAGCAACTGCGCGATGCCAACCTGCACGCCAACGCGGACCGCCTGCGCGCCGAGCTGGAATTGCTCAAGGCCGAACAGCGGCAGTCGGCCATCATCGAATCGCTGCCGATCGTGCTTTACCTGGAAGGCCTGGACACCTCGCCGCGCGTACCCAATTTCGTCAGCGGCAATTTCCAGGCGCTGACCGGCTTCACGCTTGAAGAAGTCGCCGCCGAACCCTCGCTTTGGATAGACCGCGTGCATCCAGATGACCTGCGGCGCGTATCGGCCGCCTTGGCCATCCGCCAGGAGGGGCACGGCTACGCGGTCGAATATCGCTGGCGCACGGCCGATGGCCAGTACCGGCATTTCCTGGACCAGGCCGTGCTGCTGCGCGATGCGCAAGGCAATCCGCTGGAATACGCCGGCACATTGCTCGACATCACCGATCGCAAGGAGCTGGAATCGCAACTGCTGCATGTGCGCAAGATGGATGCGCTGGGCCAGATCACCGGCGGCATCGCGCACGATTTCAATAACCTTCTGGGCGCCATCCTCGGCGGCCTGGAAATGCTGGAACTGCGCGTACCGATGTCGCCGGAGCAGCGCAAGCTGTTCGGCACCACGCGCCGCGCCGCCGAACAAGGCACCGCCCTGGTCACCCGCCTGCTGGCGTTTGCGCGCAAGCAGAAACTGCAACCGGCCAGCATCGACATGGCGGTGTTTTCCGCCGCCGCCACGCAACTGCTGGAACACACGCTGGGCGGCATGGTGATGGTCGAGTGGCACGTGCAGGAAGACCTGTGGCATCCCTATGCCGACGAAGGCCAGCTCGAACTCGCCCTGATGAATCTGGCGATCAACGCCCGCGACGCCATGCCCGAAGGCGGCACCATCCAGGTGGCCTGCCGCAATGCCCAGGGCGGCCGCTTTGGCCTTGCCGAAGGTGATTACGTGGTATTGGCGGTGACCGATTCGGGATGCGGCATCTCCCCGGACGATCTGGAACGGGTGACCGAACCGTTCTTCACCACCAAGTCGGTCGGCAAAGGCACCGGCCTCGGGCTCAGCATGGTCTATGGCTTCGCCCAGCAATCCGGCGGCACAGTGCGCATCCACAGCCGGCTGGGCGAAGGCACCACGGTGGAGATCTGGCTGCCGCGCGCCACCCAGCCGCCGAAAAGCACCATCGCGCCGCCGCCGGCGACGGTCGCGGGAACGCCCACCGCGGAGGCCGAGGCGCAGCATGTGCTGCTGGTCGACGACCACGACGGCGTGCGCATGACCACCACCATCCTGCTGGAAGAACTGGGCTACCGCGTCACCGCCATCCCTGACGGCGTGCAGGCAGTGAGCCTTTCGAACCAGGAGCTGGACGACGTCGATGTGCTGATCAGCGACTACGCCATGCCGCTGATGTCGGGCTCGGAAATCATCCGCCAGTTGCGCGCCAAGCGCAGCACCCTGCCCGCCATCATCATCACCGGCCACGCGGACGCGATCGCCAATATTCCCGACAGCGTACCGGTGCTCAACAAGCCCTTTACGCTGGCGCAGTTGCAGCAGGCGATTGCGTCGGTGGAGGCGCAGCACGCGGTCGCGGCGGCGCGATAACCGTGGGTTGAGTTGCAAACCCCGACATCGGAATACGTGCGTACACGGGATGTTGGGGTTTGCACCCCAACCTACGGTAGGATTCCCCCACCTCAAGGACTGCTACGCGCCTATGACCAGCCATGCTCTGGAGTCGTTGTTGTCTCCCCTCGACGGGTCCTCGCCCAGCGGGGAAAATCTTGAATATGATCCTGATTTCATGGCTCTGGAACGCCTGGCGGCGCCCAAGGTCGAGCGCGCCGTGGGCGACAGCGTCATCGCCGCCGAGGAGCCGGACTGGGACAAGGTCTCCGACCAGGCACAGGCCCTGCTGACGCGCTCCAAGGATCTTCGCGTGGCTGTGCACCTGGCCACCGCCTGGATGCGTACCACCGGCCTGCCTGGCTGGAGCAGCGGCTTGCAGCTGATCCGCAACCTGCTGGAACACTATTGGGACAACGTGCATCCCCAGTTGGATGCGGAAGACGACAACGACCCCACCGCGCGGGTCAACGCCGTGGCCGCCGTCACCGACCTGCAAGGCATGCTTGGCTTTTTCCGCACCACGCCGTTCGTGCAGTCGCCGCGGCTGGGCCGGTTCACGCTGCGCGACCTGCGCATCGCCAACGGTTCGCTCAAGGTCGCCGGCAGCGATGAAGAAAACACCGAACTGCCCGGCCTCACCCAGATCGAAGCCTGCTGCATGGATTGTGCGGAAGACCAACTGGCCGAAAACGTCGCCGCGATCAACGCCGCGTTCGACCACGTCAAAGCCATCGACGCGATCTTCAACGAGCACATCGGTACTTCCGGTCCCGACCTGAAACCGTTGCTCAGCGATATCTACGAAGTAAAGAAATTTCTCGAACCGCAGCTGGCCAAGCGCTCGCCGCAGGCGGCCGAGCTGGTGGAAAGCATCGACGGCGAAGCGTCTGCGTCACCCGCCGGCAAAGCGGCAGCGAGCGGCAGGATCGAAACGCCACAGGACGTGATCCGCCGCCTGGACGAAATCTGCGACTACTACGCCCGCTGCGAACCCTCCAGCCCGATTCCGCTGTTGTTGCGCCGTGCGCAACGACTGGTGGGTCTGAGCTTCGTCGACCTGATGAAGGATCTGGCGCCGGGCGGGATGAGCGAGTTGCAGGTGATTTCGGGGGTTGAGGAATAACGTTGGTTGCCTAGTACTGTCGTAACCGAGCGCGCTGAGTTTTGTATTGCCTCACCGTCATTCCGGCGAAGGCCGGAATGACGTAAGGCAACAAGTCGGAATGTCGCAAAAGCAGGTTCCCTTGCGTCACCGGTTCAAGCCATTCCTCATCACGACGCAAAACTACACGCACGCATCAACGTATCACTCGGGTGCTCGTCAAACGCCCGCCGATAATTGGCCGCAAAGCGCGACAGGTTCCAGATACCGCAATTCATCGCCACCGACTTCACCGACAGCCGCTGCATACCTTGTGCGGAAAGCTGGCGGCTGGCTTCGTGCAGCCGGAGCAAGGTCAGATAGCGCGTGGGCGATACGCCAAGCAGCTCATCGAACGCCAGGCGCAAGCTGCGGTCGCTGATCTGCGCGATGGCCGCAACTTCTTCCATGTAGATGTCGCGCTGCAAGTTGTCGCGCATGAACTGTACCGCCTTGCGGAAGACGGGATAATGCGCGCGGTAGGCAAACGAATACGGCGGCGCCGAGGCTGCACACGCGAACAGTGCGCGCAATCCATGTTCGTCGATCAGGAAATCCGCCGCACCGCTTTCCAGCAGCCGCGACAATCCACGCGCGTTCCCGCTCATCAGGCCATCGAACAAGATGCCGTACAAGGTGCGCCATGGCGTGCCGGCATGGCTGTCGGGATGGAACAGGGAAAACTGCCGGCCGGACTGGCCGAAGGAATCCGGATGCGCCTCGACCGTGCGCTTCACGCCACCATGCAGCGGCGCCAGCGCCATGCTGATGCGCGAGCCGGGAGCCAGCATCACCTCGCACGCGCTGCCAGGCAGCACCACCACCA
The DNA here is from genome assembly GCF_051954575.1 of Dyella sp. Taxonomy (GTDB): domain Bacteria; phylum Pseudomonadota; class Gammaproteobacteria; order Xanthomonadales; family Rhodanobacteraceae; genus Dyella_B. The sequence goes on from NZ_JBQCHP010000124.1 coordinate 42,828, forward strand.
TCGACTCGGCGATCAGGGGCATGCCGGCGCACCAGCTTTCCGACGCGGTTTCATGCACGTAGCAGGAAAGATAATGTCCCGGCGGCGGCACGAAGCGCCCATGCGCGGCGAAATCCAGCAGCGCGCTACCGAACACGGCATGCCCGTACTCGCAACTGCTGAAGCCACCGCTCAAGCCACCTTCCTGCAAGGAAACGGCTTCGAAGCTGCACAGCTCCAGCATCCGCCGAATGACCACAATGCCAGGCAGTAGAAATTTCTGTTCGTCCACGATGGCCGTTGTCGCCATGCTGCTTTCCTCGACTCAATGATCCGGTTATTGCAAACGTGCACGCGTGATGACGCAAAACCCGCTTACCAACGGATGTGCTTGCCTTAGCTCTGCTTGCGAATACACGAAGAGCGGCCAAACGCGCCGCGTCTCGTCAAGGACCGATCGATGGAGGTTTGTAGTACGGCGTGCCATGGGCACAGGACTGCCGAACGGCAGCGTTATACGTACAACAATGCTTTGCGATAAGCATGAATGACACCCCTGTTACGACTTTTTGTCATCGCATGACGTTGGCACGCCCTTGCGATCCGTGCAGGGAATGCTGCTTCAAGGCTCACGTGCTGATGAACAGAGCCATGGCCCGATAAGGCTTATCGGGAGAATAGGTGGCATTTGAATCGAATGAAATAAGAAGAATCTCAATGTGTGTCAACGAAATGTGTAGAGCGCAATCGACACGCATAAGGCCTGGAGGAATGGTCATGTCGATGGTGGCGCCGGCGTGCGATGCGTCGCGTTTGCAGAAAGCTGCTGCTACTCGCAGATGCGTCGATGCATGTGTTGAAACATGCAACTGGCAGGCGTTGTTGCGGCGGAGCCGAACTGCAGTGCAAACGAGCCCCTCTCCCCCCGGGATCCGACTAGCGTCGAATCTCAGCTCGCCGGAACATGTTCCCTCCCCTGCGTGCAGGGGAGGGTTAGGGTGGGGTTGCGCGAACTTGCCGCACAACATGGATTCATCGCGAGGTTGCTTGACCCCACCCCAGCCTTCCCCTGCACGCAGGGGAGGGAGCCATTATTCGCACAGCTGAGATTCGACGCTAATCAGATCCCAGCGCGGGCCACGCAAATCACGCAAATAGTGTAAACAGGCCCTAAGAAAGTTATTTGCGAGTTGCTAATGGCGAGGTGCTACTTACAGTCATGGCTTGTTGCCACAAAGGCCGCGTTGAATCCGCATCAACCGAATCAATGCGCCGGCGCATCACTGGGCAACTCCGCGATCATGTGCACCGCAAGCCCATCGTAGTTGTAGTCGAAGTGATGATCGCCCGGCATGACATGCACGTTGACCCACTTTGGCAAATGCGGATCGTTGCACACGGTGTCATCGCTATCGTCGCGGCCGTAGTAGCACACCACGGGCGGCTGGCCTTGCAGCGCCTGCAACGGCGGCAGGGCAGGATAGTGCGGCACCGGGTTGAACCATTGCTTGACCTTCTGCAGGTGCGTCTTCAGCCAGTTCTCGCGCACCATGATGTAGTCCTCCATCTCCACCTCGAAGCTCACGTCCGTGCTCGGCGACAGCAGCACCATCTGCGTGATGCGCGCACGGTTGGCCGGACTGAGCTTGTTAACCACGGTGGGCAGGATGTCCGCGCCGAAAGAGAAACCGATCAGCCAGACCTTCTGCTTGTGCCATTGCGCGGTGTACTGCGTCAACAGCGCGTCCAGGTCGCGTGCGGATTCGTCGGCGCTGCGCAGGCGCCAGAAATAGTCCAGGCAGCTGATGCCGAGCACCGGCACGCCATGTGCCTGCAGGCGCTTGCCGAGCTGCTGATCCAGGTCGCGCCAGCCGCCGTCGCCGGAATAGAACACCGCCAGCACACCGTCGTGCCCGGCCGGCGCCGCCGCGGTGGGCATCAGCTTGACGGTGGCGTGTTCCAGCGTGGGATGGGGAAAGGGCTTGAAGATCACCAGCACGGCGATGACGGCCACCACGACAACCACTGCAACAACACGCCATTTCATCGACGCACGACTCCGCTTAAGCCGCCCGAGATCAGGCTGGCAACATTGGTGAGCACCACCGGCAACGCGATACCGCCCGGGGCCGCCAGATAGCGCGGCTCCCATTCCGGATCGAACTTGTCTTTGTAGCGGTGCAAGCCCTGGAAATTATAGAAGCGCTCGCCACGACCGAAGATGAGCGCGCCGAAGCGGTTCCACAGCGGCGCCTGGCGGCGGCTCTGCAAGCCCGACAGCGGCGCCATGCCGAGGTTGAACCAGCGATAGCCGTGCGCCTTGGACCACTGCATCAGCTCCACGAACAGGTAATCCATCAGTCCGGGCGGCGCGTCGGGCGCATAGCGCATGAGGTCCACCGAGGCTTCTTCCATGCTGTCGGTAAGGAACAGGTTGGCGAAGGCGACGGGCTTGTCTTCTTGCCACACCACCGCCATCGGCGTGCGTGCGAGATAGGTTTCATCGAAGGCGCCGAGCGAAAAGCCTTTTTCGCGTACGCGTTTTTCGCGCAGCCATGCATCCGAGATCGGCTTCAATTGCGGCAACAGAGCTGGCACCTGTTCGATCGGCAAGATTTCCAAGCGCAGGCCTTCGCGCACCAGCTTGTTCACCGTATTGCGCAAGACCTTTTTCGATTTGCCGTCGAGGTTGAATTGCTCCAGTCGTACGCGTGCTTCTTCGCCGATCTTGAGCAGGCTCATGCCCACTTCCAGGTACAGGTCCAGATCGCCGGGATTGACCTGGTAGAACACCGGCCAGCCGCCGGCGCGTTCGCAACGCTCGCGGAAGGTCCACACCAGTTCCTGCCGCGCGCGATCATCGTTGCCGACCGGATCGCCCATCGCCACCCAGCTGCGCCCTTCGATGCCATACATGATGAAAGCCTTGCTGTCCGGATCGAACAGCAAGCTCTTGTCGCCCATCAACGCCAGATGTGCCTGGGCGGATTGGAATTGCTTGATCAAGGGCAGCGCGCGCGCCAGGTCCGCTTCATCGGGCAAGGTGGGGCGCTGGCGCGCCGAGCGGATCAGGCTGGTGAGCGCGAACAGCAACGCCACCCCGGTTGCGCCGACCAGTGCGCGCAGCGCGCGCGGCGCATTGCCGTGGTAGAAACTGAATTGCCACCACAGGTCGTTGCGGTATTCCACGTGCTGATAGCTGAAAAGCACCAGCCACACCGTGCAGCCCAGCACTGTCGCGCAGGCCAGCACCCAGCCGAACGAGAAGGTGATGTCGAACATCGACGCGCGTCGATAGAACAAGCGATGCGCAGGCGCCAGCGCCACGGCGAGCAGGATCAGCAGCGCGGCTTCTTCGTAATCGATACCCTTGAGCAGCGAAGCCACTGCGCCGGCGAGCAGCAATACCAATGTCAGCCAATACGCGGCATCCAGGCGGCGCTGCAGGCCGCGCGCGAGGATCAGCAGCGACATGCCGATCACGCTGTTGAGGAAATGCGAGATCTCCATTACCGGCAGCGGCAGCAGATCGCTCAGCAGTTCCAGGCGGCCCGGCAGCACGGCGGTCGCGCCGGAGAACAGCAACACCGCGCCGGACACCAGCGTAAGGCCGGCGAAGAACGGCGGCAGGATGCCGTTGAACCATGGCGAAAGCAGCGCAGCCTGGCGCAATCCGCGCGCTTCGCGAATCACCACCGCAACGGTGGCCGCGCATAGCGGCAGCAGGTAATACACGCCGCGGTAGGCCGCGAGCGCACCAAGAATCGGCGCGGACAAGGTCTGGTTGCCGGTGGCGCCGAAGCCCGCAAGCATCACCGCTTCGAACACGCCCAGGCCGCCGGGCACATGGCTGATCAGGCCGGCGATCTGCGCCAGCGCGAAGATCGCCAGGAACGAACCGAAGTGCAGTTGCAGCGAATCGGGCATCAGCGCATACAGCACCGCGCCGGCCAACCCCCAGTCGAGCGCGCCGACGAACACCTGGCGCAGGCCCACCGACAGTGGCGGCAGGCTCACTTTCCAGCGCCACAGCTTGAACGGGCGTCGGATCAGCGCGCCACCGGCCAGCCACAGCAAGGGAATCAAGGTGAGACCCACGCCCAGCAGCAATCGCATATGCGAAAGCGGCAGGCCCAGCGGAATCGGCACCAGCAGCAGCGTCACGCCGGTGATGGCGAACAGGCCCAGCCAGAAGCTCAGCGTGCAATACAGCACCACCTTGGCTACATCCAGGGTCGACAGGCCGGCCTGGATGTAGAAGCGGTAGCGGATCGAACCGGACACCAGCATAGCCATGCCCAGCGTGTTGCTGAAGGCGTAACTGATGAAGGAAATCAGCGCCACGCGCGACCTGGGCAGGGTGCGGCCGATCGCGTTCAGCGCGAACAGGTCGTACAGCGGCATCACCGCATAACCAAGCGCGGTCAGCACGATCGCCTGGCCGATGCGCCCGCGCCGCAGCCGATGCATGTATTCGCCGACCTGGTGATAGCTCACCTCGCCGGCCAGGCGGTACAGCGCCCACAACGCCAGGCATAGCATCAGCACCGACAGTGCCGGACCGGCGAATCGACGCAGCCATACCGGACCCGTCCGGGCCAGGGCGTCTTCTTGGCTAAGGACTTCGGCCCCGCCTTGTTGCTCCACGCTGCGATTGCCTCTCAGGTCCTCAAGCCGCGAATGGTGCCATAGGTGGTATGACAGCCAGTAATTTCTTTCGTCGTATCGCCGCACGTGGCGGCGGCGTGCGTGATGGCGGCACGAACTGCCGTTTGTGCCTGGCGCCGATGGAAAAGCGTAAATCGTCGTCCCGGCGAAAGCCGCGGCGACGGGACGGGCTCTCGCAGCGGGTGTTCCGTCTGCCGCACGCCATCAAAACAAAGGGCGCTCCAGTGTGGAGCGCCCCGCATGCATCACGTTGCTGAGCTCAGCTCTTCTTCACTTCGAAATTCTTGCTGGCGGCCGGCTTGCCGTCGAGCGAGATGTCCACCTTGTACTTGCCTTCCGGCCACAGGTTGGGGTTCTGCACGCGGAAGGTGGTGGTGGCCGGGCCGTCGGCGATGATCGACTGGCTGGTGCTGGTCACCACCTGGCCGTTGCCTTCGAGGTAGCTCCATTTCGCATTGAGCGTGGCGCCCGGCGTGCTGCCGGTGGTGTCCACGCTCACGTAGATGGTCTTCTGGCTCGGAGAGAAGGTGGTCACCTCCTTCTTCACCTTGTGGTCGCCGGTGACCGCGTCGCCCAGCGTGATGGTGTTCACCTGGAAGCCTTCGGCTGCAGCCGGTGCGGCGGGCGCGGCAGCGGTGGTGGTGGCCGGAGCCGGGGCAGCCGGTGCGGGCGCCGCGGCAGTGCCCGGATGCGCCGGCGCGGCGGCGGTGGTGCTCGGCGACGGCTGCGCCGCGGTGCTGGCCGGTGCCGGTGCGGTGCTGGGGGCAGCCGGCTGGTTCGCGGGCTGCTGCTCGTTCTTGCCACAGGCGCTGAGCGCCAGCAGGCCAGCCAATGTCACGCAGTAAAAGGCGGCGGAACGTGCGGAAAGTTTCATGGGCGGATTCCGAAATGAAGAAGTAGCGTTACCGGCAGACCGGCGTCTTAAGGCAGCTGCCAAGGCTAGCGCCCGCGATCTGAAGTGCCGATGACCGGGGGCGCAGAGTGTAACCGCTAGGAACCTCTGTGGACGCGCTGTCCAAGGGGGTTGATGCTCATACTGCGAAATCAGGACGCCGAGGTTGAAATCACGCTCAAGCGGCCAGCCGTTCCGGCGCGCCGGCGACGGTGCGCATCACCATCGCGCCGTGCAACGCAGTGTGCGCGACCGACATTCGCGCTCGATTCGGAACGGCGACTACAGCTCCCCCTGCGAAGCAGGGGAGGGTCGGCGACTCGGCCGCGAGATACGGCCCTCTTCAGACAAGCTAACGACTTTGTCATTTTCTTGCGGCAATATCTTACGGTCCCGGCCGACCCACACATGACAACCGGCCGCGGGTGCAGGGACCACCAGCAAGTGCTTCGCCTTTGACGCCTTTTATCGGGAGAGGCGCTTTCGTGGCTCACAACAATTACTGGGGATTTACATACATGACGACGGCTCGACCCACGCGGCTTTCGCTGGCCATTGCCTGCCTTTTGCTGAGCACGCCTGTTCTGGCGCAGAACATCACCACTTCCGGCATGAACGGGCGCGTGGTGGATGGTGCCGGTCATCCGGTGGCCGGCGCCACGGTGACCATCGTGCACGAGCCTTCGGGCACGCGTAAGGACGTCACCACCGATGCGGATGGCCGCTATACCGCGCAGGGCTTGCGCGTGGGCGGACCGTTCGAGATCACCGCCAGCAAGGCGGGCGCCACGACCGCCGAAGCGCATGATGTGTATCTGCAGCTGGGCCAGGCCTCGTCGATCAACCTGGTGATGGGCGCCGAGCAAGCCAAGAACGCCACCACGCTGGCCGGCGTGACGGTCAAGGCGTCGGCCATGGCGCAGATCTTCAGCAGCGAAAACAAAGGGCTGGCGACCAACCTGTCGCAAGCCGAACTGCAGGCCAAGCCGCTGGGCAACCGTTCGATCGACGACATCGTGCGCCTCGATCCGCGCATCCAGGTGATGGACCAGGGCGTGGGCTCGTTCTCCGCCGCGGGCATGAACAACCGCTACAACCTGCTTTCGGTGGACGGTGTGCCGCAGGGCGATCCGTTCGGCCTCAACGCCAACGGCCTGCCGTACCTGAAGTCGCCGATCTCGCCCGAGGCGATCGCCGAATACAACATCGCCACCGCCAACTACGACGTCGCCTCCGATACGGTGGGCGCGGACGTGAATGCGGTGACCAAGTCCGGCACCAACCAGTTCCATGGCGCGGTGTATTACTCCTATCGCAATGCCAATCATCTGGTGGGCGACGCCGGCTGGTTGCCGAGCAGCAATCCGGGTTATCACTATCACGGCTACAGCAACGACTGGACCGGCGGCCTCAACGTCGGCGGCCCGATCGTGAAGGACAAGCTGTTCTTCTTCGTGTCGGCCGAGCACGAACGCACCAACGGCATCGGCGCCGATTCGGCCAATGGCCTGGATTCCAGCCTGGGCAATGGCGCGTCCACCAGCAACAAGGTTTCGCCTGGCGATCTGCAGAAGGTGATCGATATCGCCAACCGCCTGGGCCTGAAGCCCGGCGTGTTCGGCGGTACCTCCGGTTTGACGTATGACGACAAGCGCTACCTGGGCAAGATCGACTGGAACATCAGCAACAACCATCGTGCCAGCTTCGTCTACCAGCGCACGCGCGAAAGCCAGCCGGCCGTCGGCGGCAACGGTCCCAACAGCGTGGGCCTGAGCAGCTACACCTATACCAAGGCGATCAGTACCGACAACTACGCGCTGCATCTGTTCGACGATTGGACCGACAACTTCTCCACCGAAACGAAGATCGCCTGGCAGGACTTCACGCAGGCCACCACGGCGCCGGTGCAGCAGCCGGCGGTGGCGGTCAACCTGTCCAGCAACGGCCGCGGTCCGGTGGTGAACCTGGGCGAAGAACAGTTCCGCCACTACAACTACATCAACACCAAGACCTTGCTGCTGTATTGGGCCGGCACGTATGTGCTGGGCGATCACAGCTTCAAGGCGGGCTTCGATTACCGCCGCGAGAAGATCTACAACCTGTTCGGCCGCACGCAGTTCGGCCAGTACACGTTCTGGGGCCTCAACAATTTCGCCGCGGGCAATTACGCGCAATACACTTTGTTCCATCCGGCGCCGGGCTATGCCTTGAACGATATCGCCGGACGCTGGACGTACGGCCAGTTCAGCCCGTTCGTGCAGGACACCTGGCAGGTCAACGATCAGTTGTCGGTGCAATACGGCCTGCGCGCGGATATCCCGCATGCCACCGGCACGCCGGCGTACAACGCCGGCTTCAGCCAGACCTTCGGCTACGCCAACAACAGCACCATCAGCAGCCGCAGCACCCTGATCGAGCCGCGCCTGTCCTTCAATTACTTGTTCAACAGCGAGCTGCGCACGCAGTTGCGCGGCGGCATCGGCCTGTTCCAGACCACGCCGCCGGTGGTATGGCTGACCAATCCATACCAGAACAACGGCGTGACGTTGCTGCAGTACCAGTCGTTCAACCCGGCAGCGGCGCCGTTCAGTCCGGATCCGCATGGGCAGAACATTCCGGCCGGCGGCGGCGCCGGTTCCATCGACGTGGTCGATCCAAACTTCAAGATGCCCAGCGCATGGAAGTTCAGCCTGGCGCTGGATCGCCAGTTGCCGTGGTGGGGCCTGATGGCCAGCGCGGAATACGAACACATCCAGGTGAAGAACGGCATCCTGTATCAGGTACTGAATATCGGCGCGCCCACCGGCACGCTGCCGGACGGCCGTCTCGAGTACTGGCGTACGCCGGGTGAAGCAGGCAAGCCGGCCGATGCGCTGGCCAACCAGAACCGCGCGTTCAGTCCTGCATCGACCTTGCTCACCAATACCAACAAGGGGTCGTCCGATTCGATCACCTTGGCCTTGAGCAAGCCCTTCAATGCCGATCTCTCGGGCACTTTGTCCTTCAGCTACAACCGCGCGAAGGATGTCGATCCGGGCACCGATACCATTGCCATCAACGGCTATTCGCGTATCGCGCGCGTCAATCCGAACGCGACGGACAGTGCGCCGTCGAACTACCAGACCGGCAAGAGCGTGAAGCTTGCGCTGGATTGGCAGCACGCGTTCTTCGGCGACTACAAGAGCAAGGTCTCGCTGTTCTATTCCGGCCGCGACGGCAATGTGTATACCTGGGTGTTCGGCAACGACGCCAACGGCACCAATGCACCGGGCCTGGCGATCGCCGGTTTCGAACCGGTCTATATCCCGGCGGTGAACGATCCGAAGGTGGCGTTTGCGCCGGGTACCAGCGCACAGACGATCCAGCAGTTCCAGAACTTCATCAGTTCGGATGATTATCTGAGCCATCACCGTGGCGAAATCGCCAGCCGCAACGCCACCCGCACGGCATGGTTCAACCAGCTGGACATGAGCTTCGCGCAGGAAATTCCCGGCATCTTCCCAGGCAACAAGGGTGAGATTCGCCTGGATATCTACAACGTGCTCAATCTCCTGAATTCGGATTGGGGCCAGCAGCGTACTACCGGCATCTATCCGACGCGCACGCTGGTCAACTACGCCGGCGTGAATGCCAAGGGTCAGTACGTTTACAGCCTGCCTACTGACAAGAGCGGCAACTACCAGGCGCAGCCGCTGCAGACCTATGACGGTGGTTTCTACGATCCGAGCCGTGTGGTGTCGCGCTGGTCGGCGATGTTGACGGTGCGTTATACGTTCTGATGTTGCTTGAATGCCGTCGCCCCGCTTTTCGCCGGGACGACGGTTTCTCTGCGAGTGTAGGCTGGGATGCCAATCCCAGCTTTCCGATAGCTTCGTGGTGCTGGGATTGTCATCCCAGCCTACGGACATCGCGATTTATTGGCGAGCACCGCGCATGTTGCCCGGCGCCGCTTGCTCGGTGCTGCGAAACGGATTGATATCCAGCCCGCCACGACGCGTGTAACGTGCGTACACGCTCAGCCGCTCCGGCGCGCAATGCTTCATCACGTCGACGAAGATGCGCTCCACGCATTGCTCGTGGAATTCGTTGTGCGTGCGGAACGAAACGAGATAGCGCAGCAATCCTTCGCGATCGATCGGTGCGCCGCGATAAGCGATCTGCACGCTACCCCAATCGGGCTGGCCGGTCACCGGGCAGTTGGAGCGCAGCAGGTCAGAGACTAGCGTTTCCTCGATGATCCCCGCGCTTGCATCGGCTTGCAGGTATTCCGCTCGCGGCGGGCCGTAGTGATCGATCGCCACCGGCAGACCATCGATCGATTCGCCGGCCAGATCGGCGAATACATGTTGCGCGGCGCGCGGTGAGCGAATCGTCACCGTCACCACCGCGCCAGCTGCGCGTGTGAGGTCTTGTTGCAGCAGCGCACTCAAGGCCGCCACGTTGGCCAGCGGTTCCTGCGCGAAACCGTTGAGATACAGCTTGAAGGATTTGGATTCGATGATGTTCGGCGAATGCGCCGGCACGTGGAATTCCGCCACGCCGACCATCGGCTTGCCGTGCATATCCAGCCACGACAATTCGTAGGCATTCCAGATATCCACGCCCTGGAACGGCAGCGGTTCGTGCACGCCGATCTCGTCGCGCTTGAGCTGGCGGGGGATCGGGAACAGCAGGGAGGGGTCGTAGCGGTCGGCGTAGACGGTGTGCTTGCCAAGGGGGGAGTGTTCGGGGGTGGTCATGGGGGCATTGTAATGCCTGAGATAGCCTCCTTTCCTTGGGAATTTAGGTGGACCTCACCGTCATTCCGGCGAACGCCGGAATCCAGTCTAAATATGCGTCCGAAGGACACAAAACCGGGTTTGAGTGCTTCGCACAACGTGTTTGAACTGGATTCCGGCGTTCGCCGGAATGACGATCAGGCGAGGTCTATTTTCACGGAGGAATGTGGATACCACGCACCTTCACTCACCACAAACCGCAACAGCCTCCACCTCCAACCACACCGACGGATGAAACAACTTGCTCACCTGCACCGCCGAACTCGCGCAGACATGTTCCTCGTCGATGAACCGATTGCGCACCTCCCGATACGCCGGCAGATCGCGCGCGATATCCACGAAAAAGGCGGTGAGCTTCACCACCCGGCCGAACCCGCTGCCGCCAGCGGCGAGCACTTCGCCGAGGTTGACGAACACCTGTTCGGCCTGCGCACGAAAATCGCCCACGCCCACCAGTTCACCGGCCGAGCCCAGCGGCACCTGGCCCGACACGAACAGCAACTGGCCAGCACGGACACCCGCATGGATGCCCGGGAAGGCGAACACGTTTTCCGGCTGGATGCGCTGGATCATGTCCATGACCGTTAGCGTCCGATCGTCGCCATGCCGGCTGGCGCATAGCGTGCGCCGGCGACGGCTTCCGGCGGAAAGATGCGGTCGATCGAGGCCAGTTCGTCTTCGCTGAGCCTGACCTCGAGCGCACCGATGTTTTCATCCAGGCGTGCGCTCTGGCGCGTGCCCGGAATCGGCACGATGTCCTGCCCTTGCGCCAGCAGCCAGGCCAATGCGAGTTGCGCCGGCGTGCAGCCTTTCTCCACCGCGAGGGTCTCCACCTGCTTCACCAGCTGCAAATTGCGCGCGAAATTCTCGCCCTGGAAGCGCGGGTTGGTGCGGCGGAAATCGTCTTCGTCGAAATCCTCCGGCCGCGTGATCGCGCCGGTAAGAAAGCCGCGGCCCAGCGGCGAATACGCCACCAGCGCAATGCCCAGCTTGCGGCACAGCGCCAGCGTGCCGTTCTCTTCCGGATCGCGCGTCCACAACGAAAATTCGTTCTGCAGCGCGCTGATTGCATGCACCTTGCTGGCGCGTTCGATGGTCTCGGCGGAAGCTTCCGACAAACCCAGGTAACGCACCTTGCCGGCCGCCACCAGTTCCGCCATCGCACCGACGGTTTCCTCGATCGGCACATTCGGGTCCACGCGGTGCTGGTAGTACAGATCGATGTGCGCCACGCCCAAACGCTTCAGGCTGGCGTCGCAACTGGCGCGCACGTACTCCGGGCGGCCGTTGACGCCGCGCCTGGACGGATCGGACGGATCGCGCTGGATGCCGAACTTGGTGGCCAGGAACACCTGCCCGCGGCGGCCCTTGATCGCCTTGCCGACCAGTTCCTCATTGGTGTAAGGGCCGTACATGTCGGCCGTGTCCAGCAGGCTCAGGCCGCGGTCCAGCGCATGGTGGATGGTGGCGATGGATTGCGCATCGTCGCGCGCGCCATAGAAATCACTCATGCCCATGCAGCCGAGGCCGATGGCGGAAACCTTAGGACCGTTCTTGCCGAGTGTGCGTGTCTGCATGATGTCGCCTCGTGGGGGATGTGGTAGAGCAGCAACGCATCTTCGGCCGATGCGATGTTGCGATAAATGCTCAATAATGGACTTCACCATTTCATCGAGATCAACAATCCGTGGATCGCCTCGACGCCATGCGCCTGTTCATGCGAATCGTGGATCTGGGCAGCTTCACCGCCGCCGCGGATGACCTCAACCTGCCGCGCGCCACCGTTACCCACACCATCAAGCGGCTGGAGGCGCGGCTCGGCGCGCAGCTCTTGCAGCGAACCACGCGCCGTGTGCGCGCCACGCCCGAAGGAGAGGCGTATTACAGCCATTGCGTGCGCCTGCTGGCCGACGTCGATGCGGTGGAAGCGGATTTTCGCCAGGCACGGGAGCAGCCGCGTGGGCGGCTGCGCGTGGATCTGCCGGCGCCGGCCGCGCGCATGTGGTTGATTCCTTCGTTGCCGGCGTTTTTCGCGCGTTATCCGTTGATCGAGCTGGACATCGGCACCGGTGACAACTTCGTCGACCTGCTGCGCGAAGGCGTCGATTGCGTGTTGCGCGTGGGCACGCTGTCCGATTCAGGCCTGGTCGGCCGGCGCGTCGGCAGCCTGGAACAGGTCACGGTCGCCAGCGCGGACTACGTGCGCCGCCAGGGCATGCCGCGCAACCTAGCGGATCTGCAGAACGGCCACTACGCGGTGAACTGGGCATCGCCCACCACGCACCGCACCGAACCCTTGGAGTTCATGGTTGGACGCAAGCGGCGCGAAGTGATGCTGCCCGGCCGCGTCACCGTCAGCGGCACCGAGGCCTACCGCGTCTGCTGCGAAGCGGGCCTGGGGATTGCGCAGTTTCCGCGTTATCACACGGCCGATGCGATGGCGAACGGCAAGCTCAAGGAAATACTTCCCACCATGCCGCCGCCATCATTGCCGGTGACGGTGCTGTATCCGCCGCACCGGCAGATGCCGGCGAGGTTGCGCGTGTTTGTCGATTGGCTGGTGGAAGTGATGGAGAAGCAGTTGTAAAACGTACCCTCTCCGCTCATAGCCGTCATTCCCGCGAAAGCGGGAATCCATCTTCGCCTTCGCACTAGAGCGAAATGGATTTCCGCTTTCGCGGGAATGACGGCCGTGGAGATTGCGTGTAAGCGGTTACCTTCGCGGCAAACCATGCCGTGGTGCATGCGTGCCCATCGTCTCTTTCGTAAGCGGCGCCCCTGCCGCGGCCAGCGCCTCGCGCTGCTGCGCCAATGGAATCCTCAGAATGCTTTCCTCCAATTGCGCCAGCTTCTGAAACGCCGGCAACGCAAGCATCCGCTGCACGAACGCGGCCGTGCGCGGCCAGCGCTGCGCATCCACCGCGTAGCGCACGAACGAGGCAGTGCGAAAATAGCAAGCCAGGCTGATATCGGCGATGGACAAGTCGCCGAAAATGAAACCCTCAACTGGCAATTGTGTTTCCAGGTAATCGAGCGCGGCGGGAATTTCCACCTCGCGTGCACGCTGCACGATGGCCTCGTCGGTGGGTTCGTGAAAGATGTGCTTGCGGATCGCCACCTGATAGAACAGCCGCCAGATCAGCACATCCGCCAGATGCGTATCGGCATATTCCTCCAGCCACCTTGCCTTTGCGCGCTGCGCAATGTCGGCCGGATAAAGCGCCGGTTGTGCATGCTTGTCTTCCAGGTACTGGCAGATCACCGAGGAATCGTTGAGTACCAATTCGCCGTCGATCAGTACAGGAATGCGGCGCAACGGGCTCACGCGGCTGAAATCGTCGTTGCCGATGAAGGGCGTCATCGGGTCGATCCGGTAGTCGAGCCCCTTGAGCTCCATGCACACCAGCACTTTGCGCACGTAGGGGGAAATGTAGTTGCCGATGAGGGTGTAGGGCTGCGACATGCGATGTTCCGGGGCGTCGTGGGCGCCAGGGATTTTGCGGCTTGTGGCTCTCCGTGGCGAGCAGGGGCGTAGGGCTTTTGGCAGGGGGCGCCGGCCCCCGCGCGCACTACGATGAAAGGTGGTGACAAGATAGGGGGAGGCCGCCGCGGCGGTCATGGCCTTTAAATGGGAGCAAACATGCGTTCGAAAATCGGCATGTCGCGTCTGCGTGGCGCGCTGGCAGGTGGACTGCTGACCCTGGGCGTGATCCCGGGCGCTATGGCTGCGGGCCGCACGCTGACCGCGCAAGATTATGCGCAAGCCGAGCGCTACATGGCGTACAACACCACGCCGCTGGTGGACCATATGGTGCACACGGTGCATTGGCTGGACGGCACGCATTTCTGGTACCTCGACCATGACGCCAGCGGCGATCACTACCTGCGCATGGATGCCACCAACGGCAAGGCCGCGCCGCTGCTCGACCAGGCCAGGCTCGCCGCCGCGCTGGCCAAGGCCGGCAAGAAGGACGTCAAGGCGGACAAGCTCGACATCACCGACTACCGCATCGCCACCGACGGGCGCGACGACATCGCGATCGGCGACAAGCATTACCTGTGCAATTTGCACGGCGCAGGCGAGTGCGTGGACAAGAGCACGCTGGTGAAGACCGGCAAGGAGCCCGGCGTGCTGTCGCCCGACCGCAAGCAGGAAGCCTTTATCCGCAACTGGAACCTGTGGGTGCGCGACGTGGCCACTGGCAAGGAAACCCAGCTCACTACCGACGGCGTGGAAAACTTCGGCTACGCCACCGACAACGCGGGTTGGCAGCACACCGACCGGGCGATCCTGGAGTGGTCGCCCGATTCCAAGCGGATCGCCACCTTCCAGCAGGACCAGCGCAAGACCGGCGACATGTACCTGGTCACCACCAAGCTTGGCCACCCGGAACTTCAGTCGTGGAAATATCCACTGGCGGGCGACGAACACGTCACCATGATCGAGCGCGTGATCATCGACGTGCCCACGCACGCAGTGGTGCGCGTGAAGATGCCGCCAGACCAGCATCGCTCCTCGCTGTGCGATGACGTGAGCTGCGGCCGCAACGGCGGCTGGGACGACGTGAAGTGGGCGCCGGACAGCAAGTCGCTGGCTTTCGTGTCCACCTCGCGCGATCACAAGCACGAAACCTTCCGCATCGCCGATGCGAAAAGCGGCGAAGTGCGCACAGTGTTCCACGAAGACGTCGCTACCTATTACGAAAGCGGCAACGGCGAAGTGAACTGGCGCTACCTGCCTGATACCCACGAAGCGATCTGGTTCAGCGAGCGCAACAACTGGGGCAACCTGTATCTGTATGACTTGAACAACGGCCAGCTCAAACGCGCGATCACCACCGGCCAGGGCAACGTCACCGAAGTGCTGCGCGTGGATACGAAGACGCGCACGGTGTGGTTCCGCGGCGTGGGGCGTACCCCTGGCGTCAATCCGTACTACCAGCAATTCTGGAAGGTGAGCCTGGATGGCGGCGAACCGGTGTTGCTCACGCCGGAGCCCTCCGATCACGAGATCAGCCTGTCCGATGATGGCAAGTATTTCGTCGACAGTTACTCCACCACTACGCAACCACCGGTGACGGTGCTGCGCGACGCCAGCGACGGGCACGTCATCACCACCGTGGCCAAGGCCGACATCAAACGCCTGCTCGCCACTGGCTGGCAACCGCCGCAACAGATCGTGGTGAAAGCGCGCGACGGCAAGACCGATCTGTATGGCCTGATGTTCAAGCCCTCGCATTTCGATCCATCGAAGAAATATCCCATCGTCGATTACGTCTATCCGGGTCCGCAGACCGGTTCGGTGCGCACCTTCGGTTTCGCGCCGGCCGAAGGCGACCATCAGTCGCTGGCGGAGCTGGGTTTCGTGGTGGTGGCGATCAATGGCATGGGTACGCCGTGGCGCTCCAAGGCGTTCCACGATGCATGGTTTGGCAAGATGGGCGACAACACGCTGCCGGACCAGATCACTGCCATCAAGCAACTCGGCCAGCGTTATCCGTGGGTCGATCTTGAGCGCGTCGGTATTTGGGGCCATTCCGGGGGCGGCAATACCACTGCCGACGCCATGTTCAGCTACCCGGATTTCTTCAAGGTGGGCTGGGCTGAAAGCGGCAACCACGACAACCGCCTGTACGAAGACGATTGGGCCGAAAAGTGGCAAGGCTTGCTGGTTACCAACAAGGACGGCAGCACCAACTACGACAATCAGGCCAACCAGCTGATCGCCAAGAATCTCAAGGGCAAGCTGATGCTGGTGCACGGCACGCTGGACGACAATGTGCCGCCGTACAGCACGCTGCTGGTGGTGGAGGCGCTGATCAAGGCGAACAAGGATTTCGACATGCTGTTCCTGCCGAACATGCATCACGGCTACGGCGTCGATACGCCGTACATCACACGCCGCCGCTGGGACTACTTCGTGCAATATCTCGCCGGCGATACGCCGCCGAAGGAATACGCATTGAAGCCCTGGCCCTGGAAATGATCGGATGAAGGCGAGCAGCCGCACAGTATTAGGTTTGCTGCTGCTCACCGCTTCCGTGCCCACGTGGGGCACGGAAGCACCATCCATCACCCGTTCGTTCGCCGCGTTCTGGTCCGCTGCCGAAGGAAAGCCTTTCCTGCAGCAGGAGGAGGCGTGGGGCCATGACATCGAAGCGCCGCGTCGCGACATCTACGACGCCGTGGTATGGGAAAAGCAACACGATCCCTATTGGCAGGCGCGCCGGCAGATCTGGTTGCGCGCGCGTTTTGCGCGCTATCCCGCATTGGCCGCCGGCATTCCCGCCGAGGTGCAGGCGTTGCAGGAAGCTATTGCGAAGCAGTCGATACGTTTCAAGGCGCTGTTTCCCGCTGCCGATTCTCACCCGCCGATCGTGATCCTGCTCGCGCCCAATTTCGATGCAAAGAGCGGCGTGCTCGCCGATGGCAAACCGGTGCTGGCGTTCGCTGCCGATTCTCTCTTGATGGAGCACGCGCAGCTCGACATCGTCGTGCCGCACGAACTCTTTCACCTCTATCACGCGCAACATGCGGGCATTCGCAACGACGGCGTGATCCCAGATGCCGAGTTGACCCTGCCGTTGTTCGAAGAAGGCCTGGCCACCTATGTGAGTGGCGAGCTTTCGCCTGGACATACGGATGGCCAGTTGCTGCTGGGGGACGAGCTTGGTGCCCTTCCCGCAAGCAGGCTGCCGGACATTGCGCGGCGTTTTCTCGCGGATGCGCACGGCAAAGCGATCGATCCTGCACATCCAGAACTCTTCAAGCGCTGGTTCAACGCCGCACCCAGGCCGTATCAGCAAGGCCTGCCCAATCGCAGCGGTTATTGGCTTGGTTTGCAGGTGATTCGATATCTGCGCCAGACGCATACGCTGGCGCAGATTACGGCATGGTCGCCAGAGCAGGCACAGATGCAGGTGATGGCGGCTTTGCAAAAGCTGGGCGCGTAGGTTGGGGTGCAAACCCCAACATCGTCATCTCCTTGTAATCGGATGTTGGGGTTTGCACCCCAACCTACGCTGCTTTTCGCGCCGTATTATTGATCAGCGGGCGTGGCCAAGCCTTTGGCGATCGCCTCACTCAGCAGTTTGTCCAGTTGCCGATCCGTTTCCCGCGAGCTCAGCTCTTGTTGCCTCGACATCGCATCCTCGTGCTTGGAAAGCTCGGCTTCCTGCTTGGACAGCGCCGCTTCGGCCTGATCCAGCTGCATGGCCTGGCGCTGCATCTCGGCTTGCTCCTTGTCGATGTCGCGAAGTGCTTCGTCCAGGCTTGCCTTTCCTCCGCTTTCCGCCGGCGCCCCGGCAGCGCGCAAAGCTTCGTGTTGTGCCTCGACGGCTGCACGGCGCCCTTCCAGTTCGGCTTGGCGCGACGCCAGCTCGCCCTGGCGTGCAGCCAGCGCCGCTTGCTGGCCGGCCAGTTCGCCCTGTTTACCGGCCAGTTCGCCTTGTGCCTGGGCCAGGCGCGTACCGGGCGCGTAAGCGGCTTCGGCTTGCTTGATGACATCTTTATCGCGGATCACATAGGACTTGCCGTGCTGGCGTAGCCATAGCATCGGTTCGTTGTGCTTGTGCAGGCGCTTGGCTTCGTTGAGGTCGACGTCGCCGCCATTGACGATCACCAGGTCGCCATCCAACAAGGCAAAGCCGTGATCCGCATCGGTGCGCGTGGCGACATGCACATGGCGCGCATGGAAGTCGGGTTCGGGCGCGGCCGGTGGCGCAGGCGGGGCAGGGGGCATGGGGGCCGGCGGCTCCGCAGGCAACGGTGGCGCGGCCGGCGCAGGGGGAGGCGGCGGCGGAACGGGCGGCACGTAGGCATCGCTATGGGTTACGGCTTGAGCCTTCGTCGCCGTGGCCGCCTGCTCTGCATTTGCCGCGGTCACGCGATAGGGCAGCACACCGATCACGGCGATCGCCGCGACCAGCAGCCAACTGCGCACGCGCGGTGTGGTTTCGTTTTGCTGCAGCATGATCAGTCGCCTTTTCAAGTTCTGGAAGGTGGAGGAGGCGCCAGCGAGACTGGCGTGCATGGGATCGACCACGCCCAAGCGCACCAGTAGATGACCGTACATTTGTGGAGCTGTGCCATGTCGACGCAGCACTTGCGCATCGCAGGCGGCTTCGCGGTACACCGCGTATTCGCGCATGGCCCAACGCACCAGCGGATGGAAGAAGAACAGGCGTTGCGCGATCGCCGGGATCCAGCCCAGCCAAAGATCGCCGCGGCGGATATGCGCCAGCTCATGCGCCATCGCCATCGCCAGTTCATCGTCGGACAGCGTTTGCTCCGCCGGCAGCAGTACCACCGGGCGCCACAAGCCGCTTACTTGCGGCGACACGATGGCCTGCGACGTGCGCAGCGCCGGAATGGTGCGCATGCCAAGCGCGCGCGCCTGTTGCGCGCACAGTGCTTGCAGAGCCGCATCGGCAACCGGTTGCGCGTGATGCAGCAGGCTGCGGTTTTCCAGCCATTGCCGGATTGCGAGCAAGCCCTGCAGCAGCACGGCGAAGAACCACGCGAACACGATCGCTTGCGACCATGACCACGTCATTGTTTGTGGTAACGGAGCGATCTCCGCATTCGGCGCTGCGACCACGGGCATGCCGCCCGCTACGTGCAATTCAGCGGCCACATGATCGAGCGTCGCGGCAGGTACTGGCACGGTCGGCGCCAACCAATGCAATTGCACGGGCGTGCTGACCGCCAGCCCCAGCAGCAACTGCGCAGCGACCAGCCACCACAGCATGCAGCGCACGGCGGGCGATAGTTTCGGCAGCCAGCGCACGATCAGCCATAGCGCGCCGATCAGCACGGTCGCCTGCGCGGAGGTCCAGGCGAGGCGGGGAAGCACGGCATCGGCCAGCGCGTTCAAGGTATCCATGTCAGCTGTCCTTCCGCCGTGATTGCAGCTTGCTCACCAGCGCTTCCAGCTCGGCCAGTTCGTTGTCGCTGACTTCGCCCTTCTGCGACATCCATGCGACGAATGGCGACAGCGACCCGGACAAGGTCTTTTCCACGAATTGCCCGACCGCATTGCTCAGGGCTTCGCTGGGGCCGGTCGCCGTGCTGTAGCGATAGACGCCATCAACGTGGCGCCGTTTCAGATACAACTTGGCGCGCAGGCGTTCCATCATCGTCAGCACGGTGGAGCGGGCCAGGCCGCGCGCTTCGCCGAAATCGGCGGCGACTTCGCCTACGGTGGCGTTCTCGTGCTCGGCCAGATAGTGCAGGAGCGCCAGCTCCTGGTCCCCGATGGATGGCTTGGGCATGACGGTCGGTTCGTGACTACAGGTGTAGGCACGCTACGCCTGACTACAGATGTAGTCAATAGGCCGAACGCCTAAGGAATCGTGAATTGCGGATATCAACCACGACGACCGGCACGCTTGAGGTCATACATCCCGCGCATACTTCTGCCCTTGCCGGCATCCTGCCGTCATAAAAAGTAACCGGTGACCTCATGACTCCCCAGGAACAACTACTTCTCGACGATTTCCTTCAGCGCCTGGCCGCCGTCAGCGGCGTGGCCAAGGACGCGCAGGCCGATGCGCTGATCCATCAGCGCCTGGCCAACCAGCCCGATGCGGTGTACCTGCTGGTGCAGCGTTGCCTGTTGCAACAGCACGCGCTGGATGCGGCGAAGACGCAGATCGCGCAGTTGCAGGCGCAGGTGGCCGGACAGCAGCAGGGCGGCAGCTTCCTGGGCGGCCAGCCGCAATCGGCATGGGGCGCTGCGCCGCCGCCGTATCCTCCGCAGCAGCAGGCCGCGCCGCATGCGCCGAGCTGGCGCGAGCGTTTGTTTGGCAGCAGTGCGCCCGCCGCGCCGCAAGCTGGTGGTTCGAGCTTCTTCGCCAACGCGGCGACCACGGCGGCAGGCGTCGCCGGTGGCATGTTCCTGTTCGACGGCATCGAAAGCCTGCTGGGCGGTCACCACGGTGGCGGCCTGTTCGGTGGCGGCTTTGGCGGCGGTCAGCCGGAAGTGATCGAGAACGTCACCGAGAACAACTTCTTCGACAACGGCAGCAACAGTTTGCCGAACGGTGGCGATCAGGATTTCACATCCGACAATTTCGATGATGCCAATTTCGATAGCAGCGGTTTCGACGACGACAGCAGCAGTTGGACGTGATGGGTGGCGTACGGGACGCCACCGTGCAAATAAGACATGCCGCCATCACGGAAGTGGATGCGCTCGCGCAGTTATGGTTTGACGGTTGGCAGGATGCGCATGCCGCCATCCTGCCCGAAGCGTTGCGGCGGCTGCGTACGCTGGAGAGTTTCAAGGAACGCCTGCTGCGCGGGCTGGCCGAAGTGCGCGTAGCGGGGCCTGCCGATGCGCCGCTCGGCTTCTGCATGGTGAAAGGCGACGAACTGTATCAGCTGTTCGTTTCTGCACAGGCGCGCGGAGCGGGCGTGGCGGCTGTCTTGATGACGGATGGTGAGGCACGCTTGGCCGAGCGAGGCGTGAATACGGCATGGCTGGCCTGCGCCATCGGCAACGAGCGCGCTGCACGGTTCTATGGAAAAAGCGGCTGGCACCACGTCGGATCGCAGATCATCCAACTGGAAACCACCGCCGGGGCGTTCGATCTGGAGGTGTGGCGTTTCCAGAAGCGCTTGCTACCTGGAGCGTAGGTTGGGGTGAAAACCCCAACGTCACCATGCATGGGCTTGCGAAGCAGGCATAACACAACGTTGGGGTTCGCACCCTGAAATATCCCCACGTTTTTCACCTGATATGTTGAGCGAAATCAGCGGACTAACCATTTCTGTGCGCAATCGCTCATATCGCCTCACCGTCATTCCGGCGAAGGCCGGAAGCCATCGCCAGTACGAAGCATGGATTCCGGCCTTCGCCGGAATGACTTTTGGGCTTTTTTGGCGGCCCTCCAGCATGAACGTTTTCGTTTTTGCAGAGAAAGAAGCGCTAAGCAAAAAACGTGGGGATATTTCAGGGTTCGCACCCCAACCTACGTCAGAACGACATGTCGAACGCGACTTCGCCTTCCACGCCCACCTGGTACGCCGACACGCGACGCTCGAAGAAGTTGGTGACTTCCTGCACGTCCTGCAGATCCATGAAATCGAACGGATTCTTCGCGCCGTACTTTTTCGGCAGATCGAGCTGGGCCAGGCGCTGGTCGGCGCAGTATTCCAGGTACTGGCGCATGTCCTTCACCGACAGACCTGCCACGCCGCCGGAGAGCACATCTTCGGCGAACTGCGTTTCGCAGGCGATCGCTTCTTCCAGCATCGATTCCACTTGCGCACGCATGTCTTCGTCGAACAGGTCTGGCTCCTGCGCGCGCACCGTGCGCACCACTTCGAACGCGAACGCCATATGGCCGGACTCGTCGCGGAACACCCAGTTGGTGCCCGAGGCCAGGCCATGCAGCAGGCCGCGTGAACGCAGAAAGTAGACGTAGGCGAAGGCGGCAAAGAAGAACAGTCCTTCGATACAGGCGGCGAAGCAGATCAGGTTGAGCAGGAACTGCCGGCGCTGTTCGCGCGTTTCCAGCCGCTGCAGGTTCTGGATGGAATCGATCCACTTGAAGCAGAACGCACCCTTCTGCTTGATCGAAGGAATATTCTCGATCGCAGCGAACGCCTTGTTGCGCTCGTTCGGATCAGGAATGTAGGTATCGAGCAGGGTGAGGTAGAACTGCACGTGCAGCGCTTCCTCATACAGCTGGCGCGACAGGTACATGCGCGCTTCCGGCGCATTGATGTGCTGGTACAGGTTCAGCACCAGGTTGTTCGCCACGATGGTGTCGCCGGTGGCGAAGAAGGCGACCAGGCGGTGGATCAGGTGGCGGTCGGCGTCGGTCATCTTCGATTTGAGATCGGTGACGTCGAGCGAGAAATCCACTTCCTCCACCGTCCAGGTGTTCTTGATCGCGTTGCGGTACATCTCGTAGAACTCCGGATAGCGCATCGGGCGCAGGGTGAGTTCGAAGCCGGGATCGAGAATGTGGTCGGCCATGGTGGTTCCTTGGAGTTAGTCGAGCTTGCGCGCGTAGTTGTCGCGCACGAAGCGGCTGATATAGGTGGAAAGCCCGACGCCCGCTTCGGCCAGCCGCTGCATGTTGCGTACATGCATGCGGCCGGGCTTGGCGTCGGTGTATTCGTAGGTGCCGTCGTGGATGAAGCGAACCAGGATGAAGCCCTCGCCGATCGCATAGGCGCTCACGCCGGAGCGGCCGCTGCGGTTGCGGTAGGGTTTCATGGTCGGCATGGGTGGCATGAACTCACGAAGATGTCTAAATCGTCATTCCAGCTTTCGCTGGAATGACGGTGCTGGGACTACTGGCAAGCCTCGCAGTACTCCGGATTCTCCAGCGAGCAGAACACCGCCGCGGTGGCGGACTCCTGTGCGTCGGGCGCAGGTGCCGCAACGGCCGAGGCGGTCACCGTGGTCTTGGCGATCTTGGTCGCCGGCCGCGAGCGCAGGTAGTAGGTGGTCTTCACACCTGCCTTCCACGCGTACATGTACATGGAGCTCAGCTGCCCGATGTTCGGGTTCTCCATGAACAGGTTCAGCGACTGGCTCTGGTCGATGTACGCACCGCGTGCCGCGGCCAGGTCGATCAGCGCTTTCTGCGGCAGCTCCCACACTGTGCGATAGATCGCACGCAGGCGCTCGGGAATCGCGTTGATGCCCTGGATCGAACCTTCCGCCAGCTTGATCGCATCGCGGATTTCCGACGTCCACAAGCCGAGCGCCTTGAGCTCGTCGACCAGGTAGCGGTTCACCACCAGGAAGTCGCCCGACAGCGTTTCGCGCTTGAACAGGTTGCTGACCTGCGGCTCGATGCATTCGTAGCAGCCGGCGATCGATGCGATCGTTGCGGTGGGCGCAATCGCGATCAGCAGCGAGTTGCGCAGGCCCTTCGCTTTGATCGCTTCGCGCAGGGCTTGCCAGCGCGCCGTATCGTGCGGTTTCGCGCTCGGCCAATAGTCGAACTGCAGTTCGCCGTTGGCCGCGCGGCTTTCATCGAAGCCCGGGTGCGCGCCGTGCTGCTCGGCCAGTGCGTTCGACTGCGCCAAGGCGTTGTAATAGATCTCTTCCGCGATGCGCGTGGACAGTTCCAATGCTTCGGCCGAATCGAACGGCAGACGCAGCTTGAAGAACACATCCTGCAGGCCCATCACGCCCAACCCTACCGGGCGCCACTTGCGATTGGCGGTGGCGGCGGTGTCGATCGGATAGAAGTTGAGATCGATCACGCGATCGAGCTGGCGCACGGCGGTACGCACGGTGCCGGCGAGCTTGGCGAAATCGAACGCGCCATCGACCACGTGGCGGGCGAGATTGATCGAGCCGAGATTGCACACCGCCGTTTCGCCGGCCGAGGTCACTTCCAGGATCTCGGTACACAAGTTCGACAAGTGGATGACGTTGTCCGGCTTGGCCGTCTGATTGCTGGTGGCGTTGCTGCGATCCTTGAAGGTCATCCAGCCGTTGCCGGTCTGCGCCAGCGTGCGCAGCATACGCGCATACAGCTCGCGCGCCTTCACCGTCTTCACGGCCAGGCCATCGGCTTCAGCCTGGTGATACGCGCGCTCGAACGTCTCGCCCCAGGTATCGATGAAGTGCGGCACGATCTTCGGATCGAACAGCGACCAGTTGCCGTCGTGCTCGACGCGGCGCATGAATTCGTCGGGAATCCAGTTGGCCAGGTTGAGGTTGTGCGTGCGGCGCGCCTCGTCGCCGGTGTTGTCGCGCAGTTCGAGGAATTCCTCGATGTCCGCGTGCCACGGTTCCAGGTACACGCAGGCCGCGCCTTTGCGCTTGCCGCCCTGGTTTACCGCGGCGACGGACGCGTCCAGCGTTTTGAGCCACGGCACCAGGCCGTTGGAATGACCGTTGGTGCCCTTGATCAGCGAGCCGCGCGAACGCACGCGCGAATACGCCAGGCCGATGCCGCCGGCGAACTTGCTGAGCTTGGCGACGTCGCCGTATTTCTCGTAGATCGACTCCAGCGAATCGAGCGGCGAATCGAGCAGGAAGCAGGAGCTCAACTGCTCATGCGCGGTACCGGCGTTGAACAGCGTCGGCGAGCTGGCGATGTATTCCAGCGAGGAAAGCAGGCGATACAACTCCAGCGTTTCGCCGATCTCGTTGCCACCCAGCGCACAGGCGATGCGCATGAAGAAATACTGCGGCGTCTCGATCACCTTGCGCAATTGCGGATGGCGCAACAGATAACGGTCGTACACGGTGCGCAGGCCGAAGTATTCGAAGCGGCGCGTGGCGTGCGGATCGATCGCGTCGTTGAGCTTGCGCGCGTTGGCGGAAACGAAATCGCGCAGGCGCGCATTGACGATGCCAAGTTCCGCGCCGCGCGCGATCGATTGCGAGAAGCTCTGGATTTCCTGTCCGCTGACTTCCTTGTCGATGAACGCGCCAAGCAGACGTGCCGCAAGCTGGCCGTATTCGGGTTCTTCGGCGGTCAGCGCCGCGGCGGTGCGGATGGAAAGCTGGTCCAGCTCCTGCGTGGTCGCGCCGTCATACAGGCCGCCGATGGTCTTCAGCGCCACGCGCAGCGGATCGACTGCGTGCAGGCCTTCGGCGCTGCGCGTCACCGCGCGCACGATCTTGTTGACGTCGACAACTTCCTGGCGGCCATTGCGCTTGGTGACGCGCATCTGGCCGGGGTTGTGCGGAGGGGTGAGAGCGAATGGGGCTTCAGCGGTAGCGGACATCGTTTCGGGGATGGCAGTGGCCGGCACGTGGGTGTCGGCGGAAAAAGCGGCGGCTTCCACGCGAACGTCGGTGCGCTCGCGCGATTCGGTATCGATAGGTTGCATGTCGGACGCTCCAGGCTGTGGAATCGGTCCGGGCCGGAAACATCCGGTTCGTGCGGACCGACTCCTTGGGACTCAACCGCCTGCTCCCGCGCGCAGGGCTGAGGTGGCGGCGTGCCGTCACCGGCGGCAGGGCGCTCCGGCCATGCCGTGTCGGCAGGTCTTCGGACTTGCGGATGTGCATCGTGCGATGCGCCTACTCGCCCCGCTTCCCGGCCGTTGCAGGCCAGTGCGTACTTTGGGCTTTCGTCTCCGCTTACCGCTGCGGGGCAGTTCCGGATTTCCACCGGATTCCCTAGCCGCCCACGACATGATCGGTGGCGGCGACCGACGGGGCACAACATATCGGGGTGGCCTGGATCGGTCAACCCAATAATTTGTGGATAGCCGGTGGATAAGCACCACGAAGCCAGGCGCGGCGCGGGCTTGCGTGAACTAAGAATTTTTCGGGGCTAATGCCAGATGGCCAGGATCATCCCCAGCCACATCAGGATCAGCCCCGCCGCGAAACTGCGCCGCGCCGGCGCGATGCGCTCGACGGCGTCCTCGGGCACCGGCGTGGTGGCGATCCAGATCGCCGCGCCCAGCGCCATGAAGCTGAGGAAGGCCAGGCACACCACCGCGATGTCGCGCGTGTTCCACGGCGTGGGCTCGTGCACGCCCCAGTAGCCGAGGAAGGCCATGCCCATTGCGGACATGGTGGCGGACGCGGAGCAAAGGCCAACGACCGAACCGGTGGGTGCGCGCATGGTCGACTCCGCGGTGAGGAGGGATGGATCGTAGCGCAAGGGTAATGCTTGCCGAAAACAGCCCCCTCCCCTACGTGCAGTAGGGGAGGGTTGGGGTGGGGTGAAGCAACCTCGCGAGGTACTTCAACCATACGGCAAGCTCAAACAACCCCACCCCGGCCCTCCCCCCGGATCAAGTCCGGGGCAGGCTCTGCAAGCAGGGGAGGGGGTTCCATCTGCCGCTCAAGTTGTCCATGCAACAACTGCTCAACCGCCTGCCGCAACAGCGTAGGCGCGATGTAGCGCTGATGGACGTGCTCGATCACCGCCATGTAGACATGCCCGAACAGATTCGTGCAGTGCACCCGCGTGCCGAGGGTGAAGTCGACGCGATCACCAGTGATGACCACACCCACGCAGGAACGAAATTGCAGATGCTTGTCGTTGGCGCCCAGGACCACCTGGCATTGCGTATCCGCGGCGTCGATGGCCTGCTCGCGCACCGGAAAACCTGCGAACACGTTATCGCTCGGCGGCGATAGCAACGAGGACACCGGACATCCCAGCGCCGACGTGCGCAGCCCCAACGGTTTCACCAGCAGATTGCGCAAGCGCATCAGGGCGCTGACGCTTGGCGGTGGGCTTTGTACGAAGGCATCGAGCAGGCCCGCAAGCAACTTCTTCGTGCCGAGGCGCGAAAGCGATGGTTCGAGCATGCTGATCAGGCAATGGTCCTCGTAGTGGATGGGGCCATCGTTCAGCTGCCCGCGCAGCAGCGAATCGGCAGGCGCGTCGGTGAAGGCGATGACCTTGGGCTCGCTGTTCCACCCATAGCCGACCCGGTTTCCCCATCTCGCCAGATAAGCTCTCAGCCCGCCGACCGTGCGGCGCACGATGTTGCACAAGGCACTGTGCCAGGTGCCTGCCGGCGCATCGAGCGACAGCGCGATGGTCGGCAGCGAGGCGAGCGAGGCATGGCGCAACAGCGCGACGACGCTCGGCGGCGGCAGTTCGGTCAGGCCCGGAAGCGTCGCCTGGTTCGCCATTACCTGTTGCTTCAGATCGTCGGACAACGCGCCCCCCAGTTCATTGGTATGGCAGGAAATGGCGAACAAGGCCGGATGGCGCGTGTTCTCCTTGAGCGGCGTGAACTGATGCCAGGTGCCGCCGCCGAAGCGCACCGTGAAAAAGCAATCCGGCGGAATCTCCACGCAACGCATGGCGGCAACGAAGCGGGCGGGATCTTGCGCGATATCGGCATCCGTCGCGGTAGAGAAACGCAACCGCGCGCCGCCGCTGCCGGATACGGCAGTAAACACACGATGTCCCGCATGCCGATGGAACGGATGGCCGTTGGCGCCGACGGTGAACGTATATAACGAGGTGGCATCGCCCTGCTGCAGGTTGGTGTCGCCGATGCGCGCGGACGGTTCGTCCAGTTCATCGCGGAAGCTGTCGTGACGGCGCTGCCTGGCCGTCACGTCGACGAACAGCTTGTCGCCCGCGCCATGCCCGAGCTGTCCGATCAGCAAAACTTCAATCGGCAATCCGCCGCTGTGTGCAGCAGCCAGGCGCACCGACGGAAAACTTCGCACGGTGCGCGGCGACGGCGAGAGCTTCAAACCCGGAACAGCCTGTGCAACCGACATGACCATCCTCCTGCTGGAATAGTGGTTCAGGCCTTCCGTTTGGTGGAACGCTGGTGTGCCTCGCGCTTCAGCGGCCGGCCGCGCGGACACAGCTCGAAGGCGAAGCCGGTGAGTGTGTTGACCAGGTTGTCGCGATTGAGCTGGTAGTAGACGTACTGGCCGCGCCGCTCGCTGTTGACCAGGCCTGCCGTTTCCAGCACCGAAAGATGGCGTGACACCGCCGGTGCGCTCATCGCGAAGCGTCCGGCGATTTCACCGGCGGTGAGTTCCTGCTCGGAAAGATAGGCGAGTATTTCGCGTCGCGGGCGCGAGGCGAGTGCTTCGAAGATACGATCAATGACCATAGCAATTAAGCAATTAACATATTTGCTAAATATTTAGCAGAGATCGGTCGTAGGCGTCAAGGCCCGGCGAGCTGAGGTGTCCTGTAGGTTGGGTTAGCGCCGCGTAACCCAACAAATTCGAGGGGGCTAGTTTGGGTAAGCTGCGCTAACCCA